>NZ_JBKDZH010000019.1:0-43872 GCF_047971185.1 Kluyvera sp. | reverse complement strand
TTGGCAGTATCCTCCGGTTATGCATGAACTACTGCAAGCCTGGAGCAATCATACGAGCTGCGTGCGCTGGGGATGACCGACGAGCTGGCACACAGCTCAAATCGTTTCTCTTTAGGTCGTTTCACTACAGAAGAAGAGATAGACAACACCATCAATCTGGTTCGCAACTCCATCGGCCGTCTGCGTGAGCTTTCCGCACTGTGGGAAATGTTCAAACAGGGCGTGGATTTGCACAGTATTGAATGGTCACATCACTAATTCGGCTCCAATATGGAGAATTCATCATGGCTTACAGCGAAAAAGTAATCGATCACTACGAAAACCCGCGTAACGTAGGTTCCTTCGACAACAGCGACGACAGCGTCGGCAGCGGCATGGTCGGCGCACCGGCCTGCGGCGATGTGATGAAGTTGCAGATTAAAGTCAACAATGAAGGTATCATTGAAGACGCGCGTTTCAAGACCTACGGCTGCGGTTCCGCCATCGCTTCCAGCTCCCTCGTCACCGAGTGGGTAAAAGGGAAATCCCTGGACGAAGCGCAGGCGATTAAAAATACCGATATCGCCGACGAACTTGAACTGCCGCCGGTGAAAATTCACTGCTCTATCCTGGCAGAAGACGCGATTAAAGCCGCCATTGCGGATTACAAAAGCAAACGTGAAGCGAAATAATTAAGAAGAGTTGAGGTTTTTATGTCGATTACCTTAAGCGACAGTGCAGCAGCGCGAGTGAATACCTTTCTGGCAAACCGCGGTAAAGGGTTTGGTCTGCGTCTGGGCGTCAGAACGTCCGGCTGTTCGGGTATGGCCTATGTACTGGAATTTGTTGACGAGCCAGCGGCAGAAGACACCGTTTTCGAAGACAAAGGCGTGAAGGTGGTCATTGACGGTAAGAGCCTGCAGTTCCTTGATGGCACCCAGCTCGACTTCGTCAAAGAAGGTCTTAACGAAGGGTTTAAATTCACCAACCCGAACGTGAAAGACGAGTGCGGTTGCGGCGAAAGCTTTAACGTTTGATTTGAGTCCTGCCAACCCCACCATGGTTTTATCGCTGTGCGTGGGGTTTGTTTTAAATAGTTAACCCTGAGATCGTCATGGATTACTTTACTCTCTTTGGATTGCCAGCCGGTTATCACGTAGACACTCAGGCCCTCGCGGCACGCTTCCAGGACCTGCAGCGTCAGAATCACCCCGACCGTTTTGCCAGCGCCAGCGAAGCTGAACAGCTCGCGGCGGTCCAGCGTTCAGCGAACATCAATCAGGCATGGCAAACGCTGCGTCACCCGCTGACGCGTGCAGAATATCTGCTCTCCTTACACGGTTTTGATCTTGCCAGCGAACAGCACACCGTGCGCGATACCGCGTTCCTGATGGAACAGCTTGAGCTGCGTGAAGAGCTGGACGAAATTGAACAGGCGAAAGACACTGACCGTCTGGAAGCGCTGCTTAAGCGCATCAAAACCATGTACACCCAACGCCAGCAGCAGATGGTGGCGGAACTCGATTCGCAAACGTGGGACGCGGCGGCGGATACCGTGCGTAAACTGCGTTTTCTCGATAAACTCCAAAGCAGCGCTGAATTACTCGAAGAAAAGCTGCTCGATTTCTGATTCTGGAAGCTTAAGATGGCCTTATTACAAATTAGTGAGCCGGGTCTGAGCGCCGCGCCGCACCAGCGTCGTCTGGCGGTCGGTATTGATTTAGGCACCACCAATTCCCTGGTTGCCACCGTCCGTAGCGGTCAGGCGGAAACGCTGGCCGACGGTCAGGGCCGCCACCTGCTGCCTTCCGTGGTGCACTATCAGGCGCAGGGCCACGTCGTGGGTTACGACGCACGCACCAACGCCGCGCAGGATCCTGCTAACACCATTAGCTCCGTAAAACGCATGATGGGCCGCTCGCTGGCGGACATCCAGGCGCGCTACCCGCATCTGCCGTACCAGTTCCAGGCCAGTGAAAACGGCCTGCCGATGCTGGTGACCAGCGCCGGTGTACTGAACCCGATCCGCGTTTCTGCCGATATCCTTAAAGCGCTGGCGGCGCGCGCCACCGAGACGCTTGAGGGCGAACTCGACGGCGTGGTGATTACCGTTCCGGCCTACTTCGATGACGCCCAGCGTCAGGGCACTAAAGACGCGGCGCGTCTGGCGGGCCTGCACGTGCTGCGCCTGCTCAACGAACCGACCGCCGCGGCGATCGCCTACGGTCTGGATTCCGGTCAGGAAGGCGTTATCGCCGTTTATGACCTCGGCGGCGGCACCTTCGATATCTCGATTCTGCGCCTCAGCCGCGGCGTGTTTGAAGTGCTGGCCACCGGCGGCGACTCCGCGCTGGGCGGCGACGACTTCGACCACCTGCTGGCCGACCACATCCGCGAACAGGCGGGCATTGCCGATCGCAGCGACAATCGCGTCCAGCGCGAGCTGCTGGATGCCGCCATCGCCGCTAAAATCGCGCTGAGCGATGCCGACAGCGTCACCGTTGAGGTGGCGGGCTGGAAAGGCGAGGTGACCCGCGAACAGTTTAACGATCTCATCTCCGCGCTGGTGAAGCGCACCCTGATGGCCTGCCGCCGCGCGCTGAAAGATGCGGGCGTGGACGCCGAAGAGGTGCTGGAAGTGGTGATGGTTGGCGGTTCCACCCGCGTGCCGCTGGTGCGTGAGCGTGTCGGCGAATTCTTTGGCCGCACGCCGCTGACCTCTATCGACCCGGATAAAGTGGTGGCGATTGGCGCCGCCGTGCAGGCCGATATTCTGGTCGGCAACAAGCCGGACAGCGAAATGCTGCTGCTCGACGTCATCCCGCTGTCTCTTGGCCTTGAAACCATGGGCGGCCTGGTGGAGAAAGTTATCCCGCGTAACACCACCATCCCGGTGGCCCGCGCGCAGGAGTTCACCACCTTTAAAGACGGCCAGACCGCGATGTCCATCCACGTGATGCAGGGCGAGCGCGAGCTGGTGCAGGACTGCCGTTCGCTGGCGCGCTTTGCGCTGCGCGGCATTCCGGCTCTTCCGGCGGGCGGTGCGCACATTCGCGTCACCTTCCAGGTGGATGCCGACGGCCTGCTGAGCGTCACCGCGATGGAGAAATCCACCGGGGTTGAATCGTCGATTCAGGTGAAACCGTCCTACGGCCTGACCGACGGCGAAATCGCCACCATGATTCAGGATTCCATGAGCTATGCCGAGCAGGACGTGAAAGCGCGTATGCTGGCCGAGCAGAAAGTGGAAGCGGCGCGCGTGCTGGAAAGCCTGCACAGCGCGCTTGCCGCCGATGCCGCGCTGCTAAGCGCCGCAGAGCGTCAGGAAATTGACGAGGCTGCCGCAGCGCTGAGCGCGGTGGCTGAGGGCAACGACACTGACGCCATAGAACAAGCCATTAAAAACGTTGACAAACAAACCCAGGTATTCGCCGCTCGCCGCATGGACCAGTCCGTCCGTGTCGCGCTGAAAGGCCAATCCGTGGACGAGGTTTAATATGCCAAAGATTGTTTTTCTGCCCCACCAGGACCTGTGCCCGGATGGCGTAGTTGTGGAAGCTGAGACCGGTGAAACCATTCTGGATGCCGCGCTGCGTAGCGGTATCGAGATTGAACACGCCTGCGAAAAATCCTGTGCCTGCACCACCTGCCACTGCATCGTGCGTGAAGGCTTCGACTCGCTGCCGGAAAGCACCGAAGACGAAGACGATATGCTGGATAAAGCCTGGGGACTGGAGCCGGATAGCCGTCTGAGCTGTCAGGCGCGCGTCACCGATGAAGATCTGGTGATCGAAATTCCGCGTTACACAATTAACCACGCGCGCGAGCACTAACAGGGGATAGTATGGGACTGAAGTGGACCGACAGCCGTGAAATCGGCGAAGCGCTGTACGACGCCTACCCGGATACCGATCCGAAAACGGTGCGCTTCACCGATATGCACCAGTGGATTTGCGACCTCGAAGATTTTGATGACGATCCTCAGGCATCAAATGAAAAAATTCTTGAGGCAATTCTGCTAGTCTGGTTGGATGAAGCAGAATAAGTCACCTAACGGGCTGCCATTCGGCGGCCCGTTTGCTAATAAGGATAAATAAAATGACAGAAGCGATGAAAATTACCCTGTCTACCCAGCCAGCCGATGCGCGCTGGGGTGACAAAGCGGCCTATAGCATTAATGATGAAGGGATTACCCTGCACCTGACCGGGCGCGACGACGCGGGTCTTATCCAACGCGCGGCGCGCAAAATCGACGGCATGGGCATCAAGCACGTTGCTCTGGCGGGTGAAGGCTGGGACATTGAGCGCGCCTGGGCCTTCTGGGCGGGCTACAAAGGGCCAAAAGGCACTCGCCAGGTACAGTGGCCGGAACTGGACGACGCCCAGCGCCAGGAGCTGGATAACCGTCTGACCTACATTGACTGGGTGCGCGACACCATCAACGCCCCGGCGGAAGAGTTAGGGCCGGAGCAGCTGGCGCAGCGCGCGGTGGATCTGCTGTGCGGCGTGGCGTGCGACAACGTCTCTTACCGCATTACTAAAGGTGAAGATCTGCGTGAGCAGGGCTACGTGGGCCTGCATACCGTTGGCCGTGGCTCTGAACGCCCGCCGGTGCTGCTGGCGCTGGACTACAACCCGACCGGCGATAAAGAAGCCCCGGTTTACGCCTGCCTGGTAGGCAAAGGCATCACCTTCGATTCCGGCGGCTACAGCATTAAGCAGAGCGCGTTTATGGACTCCATGAAGTCCGATATGGGCGGTGCGGCGACCGTCACCGGCGCGCTGGCGCTGGCGATTACCCGCGGCCTGAACAAGCGCGTAAAACTGTATCTGTGCTGTGCCGATAACCTGATCAGCGGCAACGCCTTTAAGCTGGGCGATATCATCCACTACCGCAACGGTAAAAATGTGGAAGTGATGAACACCGACGCGGAAGGGCGTCTGGTGTTGGCCGACGGCCTGATTGATGCCAGCGCGCAGAAACCGGAGCTGATTATCGATGCGGCGACCCTGACCGGGGCGGCGAAAACCGCGCTGGGTAATGATTACCACGCGCTGTTCAGCTTCGACGATAAGCTGGCGAACCGCCTGCTGGCAAGCGCTAGCGCGGAAAACGAAGCCTTCTGGCGTCTGCCGCTGGCCGAGTTCCACCGTCACCAGCTGCCGTCTAACTTCGCTGAACTGAACAACACCGGCAGCGCGGCCTACCCGGCAGGTGCAAGTACCGCGGCGGGCTTCCTGTCTCACTTCGTGGAAAACTATCACGAAGGCTGGTTGCATATCGACTGTTCAGCGACCTACCGTAAATCAGCCGTTGAGCAGTGGTCTGCGGGCGCGACCGGGCTGGGCGTGCGGACGATCGCCAATCTGTTGACCGCTGAGTAAATTTTTCCCCTCACCCTAACCCTCTCCCCAAAGGGGAGAGGGGACCGTCCGGTTTTCTCCCTCGCGTATGGCGTGAGGAGACAGTCGGTTTTCTCCCTCGCCCCTTTGGGGAGAGGGCCGGGGTGAGGGGGAGATACCCACACCTTCTGGAACCACTATGTCCGAAACCAAAAACGAACTCGAAACGCTGCTGGAACAAGCGGCGACGGAACCTGCTCATCGCCCGGCCTTTTTCCGCACTCTGCTGGATTCCACCGTCTGGGTACCCGGCTCCGCTGCCGATGACCAGCAGGTTGTCGACGACAGCGCGCTGGAACTTCAGCACTGGGAAAAAGATGACGGCACCTCCGTTATCCCGTTCTTTACTTCACTGGAAGCGCTAAAACAGGCGGTGACCACCGAGCAGGCGTTCGTCGTCATGCCGGTACGCTCGCTGTTTGAAATGACCCTCGGCGAGACGCTGTTCCTCAACGCCAAACTGCCGACCGGCAAAGAATTCACCCCGCGTGAAATCAGCCATCTGATTGGCGAAGAGGGCAATCCGCTCAGTACCCAGACGGTGCTGGAAGGCGGCAGCGCGCTGCTGCTCTCCGAAGTGGCCGAGCCGCCGGCGCAGATGGTGGAGTCGCTCACCACGCTGTTCAAAACCCTGAAAACGGTCAAACGCGCGTTTCTGTGCTCCATTAAAGAACACGCCGACGAACAGCCAAACCTGCTGATCGGGATTGAAGCGGAAGGGGATATCGAAGGGATTATCCACGCCGCGGGCAGCGTCGCGACCGATACCCTGCCGGGCGACGAGCCGATTGATATCTGCCAGGTAGTGGAAGGCGAGAAGGGCATCAGCCACTTTATGCTGGCGCATATCACGCCGTTCTATGAGAAACGCTGGGGCAGCTTCCTGCGCGATTTTAAGCAGAACCGGATTATCTAACCTCAGGAAAGCCGCCCCGAAGGGCGGCATCCTGGCTTACTTGCCCTGCGCGTTGCTTATCACGCTAACAGCGCTGACGGAGGGACTCCGTTCGCTGTCGGTGCGAAGAAACAAGACGGCAGAAACAATCAGCACGATACAGAAGTATCGTCTGTTCATTGCGCGGTCCATGCGAAGACCGCATCACAGCAGCACCGCTGGCGATAATACCGCGATAGCAAGCGCTATGGTGTGCCTGCATTTACGGCCATGGGACATCTTTTCCCGAAGCCAGCGCCCGTTTGCGAGACGGCGGAAAGGGCCGGGATGGATTATACACCAACAGCCAAATAGTCACTCTTGTTACTACCTTGACTTTGTCCGATTTTAAAGCCACTATGATGCACACTATGGTGTGCCTGCATTGCTTTAGCAATGTAGCTTGCTGGAAAGGCCGCGAACCGGACCAGCACAAAATAACCGCTGTTACAGGCGGTTTTTTTGTGGCTGAAAAACGTGAAATATCCGACGAGCGGGGAAATTTATCCCGTCGCCTCCAGCAGCAGTAAATCCATCAACAGTACCAGATTGGACTCAAATGACGTGATATCCGCCGCTTCGGCGGCAAAATGCGCGGCTTCGTCATACAGTGCAAAATGCAGATCCGCCAGTCCCGCCAGGGTATTGGCGGAGGCGCGGGTGAAGGCGACGACCGTCATGCCCACGTTGCGGGCGATGCGCGCTTTATCCAGCACCTGCTCGGTTTCGCCGCTGCGCGACACGGCGATAAACACCTGGTAGCGCGCGGCGTTACTGAGAAAGATGTTCCGGCTATCGCCCGGGCCGGAAATAAAGGCCGTTTTGCCAAGCACCTGCAGCTTTTTCGTCAGGTACTCGGCAAAGAGATAAGAAAATCCTGCGCCATAGAGAAAGAAGCTCTCCTGCTCGCGCAGCAGGCGGGTAAACTGCTGCCGCTTGTCCGCCGTTGCCCACTGAAAAGACTGCTGGTAGTTGGCGATAAAGCGGTTGAACAGCTCGGGAAATTCCGCGCAGGACTCAGTGCGATGCGCCGCAATATGCGGCGTATCCGCCAGCAGGCTTTTACAGTGCCAGATGAACTCGCTGTAGCCGCTAAAGCCCAGCTTCTGACACAGCCGCATAATGGTTGCCGTGGAGACAAATGTCGCCTGCGCCAGCTGGCGGACGGTGATCTTGCCCACCAGCAGCGGATGCTCCGTCAGATGCGCCAGCACGCGGTACTCCGCGCGGGTTAACGACGCGCCGCGCGTCAGCAGCGGGGCCAGGCGATTATCCATTACTGGGCAGGCTCAATCGGCAGGTCGTCGCGGGCGCCCCATTCGCTCCAGGAGCCGTCGTACAGCGTCACGTCGTCGGCCTCAAGCGTGGCCAGCGCCAGCGCGACTACCGCCGCCGTCACGCCGGAACCGCAGCTGACGATAATCGGCTGATGTAGATCGACGCCCTGGCGGGCAAAGATGGCTTCGAGCTGGTCGGTGGTTTTTAATTCGCCGTCAACCACCAGATCGCCCCAGGGCACGTTGCGCGCGCCGGGAATATGTCCACGACGCAGTCCAGGGCGCGGTTCATCAATCTGGGCATTGAAGCGCGGTGCCGGACGGGCGTCAACGATTTGCGCGGTGCCTTCATGGCTGGCCAACAGTACGTCGGTGAGTCGTTTCACCTCTTCGGCATAGAATTTGGCCTCAAACTCGCCTTCTGCGGTTTTGACGTCACCCTGCTCAAGCAACAGGTCGTCGCGCTGCCAGCCGGCAAGACCGCTGGCCAGGATAGAGACCCGCTCAGCGCCAAAGGTACGCAGCATCCACCACGCGCGTGGCGCGGAGAACAAGTTGCCTTCGTCGTAGATGACCAGATGTTTATCGCGGCTGACGCCCAGCTCGCGCATGGCGACAGCGAAAGCTTCCGGGCGCGGCATCATATGCGGCAGCGGCGAGGTGTGGTCGGAGAGGGCTTCAATATCAAAAAAGACCGCGCCCGGCAGATGCCCGGCGCGGTATTCCGCGTGCAGATCGCGATGTTCTTGCCCCGGTGGGGCCATGCGGGCGTCGATAATCTGGACTTCCGGGTCATCAACGTGCTCAGCCAGCCAGTCGGCGGCAACAAAATACGAAGTGGTCATAATACCCTCCATTGATGAATCATAGAGAGATTGTCGGTGTTTTTGCTCACACCGACAAGCGACCCGCGGCGTATTAGCGCGTTGCTTCACCATTTTGCCAGGCGTGCTGCAGCTGCGGCCAGTAATCCTGGTTGGCGACAATCATCTCATCAAGGATGGCCTGCGCGTGTTCCATTGTTGGCACGGTGCGGTTGAGGGTAAAGGCCTGCAGCGCTTTTTCATAGCTGCCCTCAAGCGTCGCCTCCACCAACAACTGCTCAGAGGCCAGCTGCTGCATCAGCAGCGTCTGGTGGAACAGCGGCACGTTGCCCATCCGCACCGGCTCCGGCCCGTTGGCGGTAATGTAGGCCGGCACTTCCACCATCGCATCGTCCGGCAGATTGGCGATGGCCCCCTGGTTTTCGACGATCACCAGATGACGCTGGCGTAAATCGAAGGCCAGAGAACGGGCCACTTCGACGATAAACTCGCCGTGCACGCCGACGTGGAAGGCATCCGGCAGAATACCGGTTTGCTGATACTCCACGGCCGCCGCAAACAGCTTCTTCTCCCGCCCGTCCATCACTTCGTTGGCGCGGGTGTAGTCCGGGTTCTGGTGCTCGACGATTTGGTTGGGCATCAGGTAGTACTGCAGATACGGGTTCGGCAGATATTCCGGGAAACAGTCCATAATCGGCTTGATATTGCGCCAGGTTTTCACCCATGACGGATCGGCATGCTGCGGGTCCGTTTGCGCGGCGTCTTCGGTCAGCAGGCCGAATTTCGCCACGTGGCGGCGCAGCTCCGGCAGTTTATCTTCACCATCGACCCGCACCTGGGTAAACCAGCCGAAATGGTTGAGGCCAAAGTAGTCAACGTCGAGCTTATGGCGGTCGACGCCGAGAATGGCCCCCATATTGCGCATCGCCGCCACCGGCATATCGCAGATATTCAGCACTCGCGCCCGTGGGCGCAGGCGGCGAATGCCCTCGGCCACAATCGCCGCCGGGTTGGAGTAGTTGACGATCCACGCTTTCGGGTCCGCATAGCGCTCAACCAGGTCAATCAGCTCCACCATCGGCAGAATGGTGCGCAGGCCGTAGGCCAGCCCGCCGGGGCCGCAGGTTTCCTGGCCGACCACGCCGTGGCGCAGCGGAATTTTTTCATCCTGCTCGCGCATTTTGTACTGGCCGACGCGCATCTGGGCAAACACGAAGTGCGCGCCGCTAAAGGCCGTTTCCGGGCAGGTGGTGACGGTAAACCTGATGCTCTGGCTATGGTCACGAATGACCTTTTCCACCACCGGGGCGATGGTATTTTGCCGCGCTTCATCAATATCGTAGAGGCGAATTTCCGCCAGCGGGAAGTCGCTCAGGCGCACCATCAGGCTTTTGACGATGCCCGGCGTATAGGTGCTGCCGCCGCCGGCGATAGCCAGAATAAATGGGGATTTCAACATGTTATAGCCTCCTTCAGAGAAACGTCTCAACGGCTTCTCGCATTTTTTTGACGTGCAGCCCGTAGACCACCTGAACGTTATTACCTTGTTTAATAATGCCTTTCGCGCCGGTTGCCTTGAGCTGTGGCTCGTTAATCCGCGCGACGTCTTTCACCGTGACGCGCAGTCGGGTGTAACAGTTATCGACCACCTCGATGTTGTCGCGCCCGCCTAATCCTTCAATGATGCTGGTGCCCAGCCCATCGTTATTGCCCTTCGCCTGATACTCCTGCTTGCTGTAGAGCTTCGTCTGCTGGTCATCCTCCTCGCGGCCCGGCGTTTTCATGTTGAAGCGCAGGATCAGGAAGCGGAAGATGACGAAGTAGAGCGCGAACATTATCAGCCCCACCACGATGTACATCGGCCAGTTGGATTTCTCGGTCCCCAGCGGCAGGTTGTAGAGAATAAAGTCGATAATGCCGTTGGCGCCGATGGCGTGGACGCCGAACAGCGAGAACAGCATCATGCCGATGCCGGTCAGCACCGCGTGAACCACAAACAGCAGCGGCGCGACGAACAGGAAGGAAAACTCAATCGGCTCGGTGACGCCGACCAGCATCGAAGTAAGCGCCGCCGGGATCAGAATGGCCTTAGCGGCCGCTTTGCGTTCCGGTTTCGCGGTGACGTACATCGCCAGCGCCGCGGCAGGCAGGCCGAACATTTTGCTGATGCCGCGCGCGTCCCACACCACGGTACTGCTCAACTGTTTGACGTCAGGGCAGGCCATTTCGGCAAAGTAGATGTTGCGCGCGCCCTGGTACAGGTTGCCACAGACCTCGTGCGAACCGCCCAGCTCGGTATACAAGAAGGGGGTATAAACCAGGTGATGCAGCCCGGTTGGAACGAGGATGCGTTCGAGGAAACCATAAATCGCCACCCCGAACGGGCCGGAACCTTTAATCGCCAGCGCCAGCGCGCTGATGCCATGCTGCGCCCACGGCCAGAGCTCGCTCATCACCACGCCGAGCACAATCGCCACCGGCAGGATGATGATGGTGACGAAACAGTGGCCGGAGTAGATCGCCATCGCCCCGGAGAACTGCACGCCGGAGTAACGGTTGTAGAGATAGCCGGTGAGCGCGCCGGTAAGGATCCCAGCGAATACGCCCATCTCCAGCACCTGCACGCCCAGCACCATGCTTTGCCCCGCGTTGCGCATCTGGTCGACCGGGGCCAGCTCGCCCTGCCATTGCAGGGTGAAGTTCATGGCGTTGATAAAGACGATAAACGTCACCAGCCCCAGCAGCGCGGCGTAGCCTTTATCGCGGGCGGCGAGGCCGATAGGAATACCGACGGCGAAGATCATCGCCAGGTTGACCAGCAGCGAAACGGCGGATTTGGCAATCAGCTGCCCCAGATGCTGAACCGCAGAGTAGCCGAGAAAAGGGATATATTCCGCCAGGCTACCGTTGCCCAGCACGTTGCCGAAGGCGATAAACAGCCCGACAATCGGCAGAATCAGCACCGGGCCATAGAGGGACTTACCAAAATTTTGTAGGGCATTAACGGCTCTTTTCATTATTGTCTCCGATGTTGAACCGCATAGAGGGGACCTCATGTCCGGCAAAAGGTAGCAGCAGAAGGGGCGGAGAATCCAGCTATCCTATTGTTTTAAAAACAAAGTACGCATAACGTTACATGTTACGTTATGAGTTGTGATCGCAGTAACATCCCACAGAGAACTACTGGCAAACGCCTCCCTGGGGCATAATACTGTGTTGACGACTCAAACAGACTTCACCAGTCAGAGGTTCCAGGATGAAACCCTTTCGTTTGGCTACGCTGGCGCTCGCGCTGGCAATGACGTTTACGCTGGCCGGCTGCGACAATAAGAATGACGACAAGCCCGCCGCCTCCTCGACGCCTGCCGCTGCTGCGCCGGCGAAACCCGACGCCGCCCAGCTTGAAAAACTCGCCCAGCAAAGCCAGGGCAAAACGCTCACCCTGCTCGACGCCTCTGAAGTGCAGCTCGACGGCGCGGCGACGCTGGTGCTCACGTTTTCTATCCCGCTTAACCCCGATCAGGATTTCAGCAAAACCGTCCACCTGGTGGACAAAAAGAACGGTAAGGTTGACGGCGCGTGGGAGCTGGCGCCGAATCTCAAAGAGCTGCGGCTGCGCCATCTGGAGCCGAAGCGCGACCTGATTGTGACCGTCGACGCCGGACTGGCGGCGCTGAATAAGTCTACTTTTGGCACCAGCGTTGAAAAAACGCTGACCACCCGCGATATCGCACCCAGCGTCGGCTTTGCCAGCCGCGGCTCGCTGCTGCCGGGCAAGGTGGTGGAAGGGCTGCCGGTGATGGTGCTCAACGTGCCGCACGTCGACGTGAACTTCTTCCGCGTGAAGCCCGAATCGCTGGCCGCGTTCGTCAGCCAGTGGGAGTATCGCAGCTCGCTCAGCAACTGGGAGTCGGATGAGCTGCTGAAGATGGCCGATCTGGTTTACACCGGCCGCTTTGACCTCAACCCGGCACGTAATACCCGGGAAAAACTGCTGCTGCCGCTGAAAGACATCGCGCCGCTACAGCAGTCCGGCGTCTATATCGCGGTGATGAACCCGGCGGGGCAGTACAGCTACAGCAACGCGGCCACGCTGTTTACCCTGAGCGACGTCGGCGTCTCGCTGCACCGTTACCACGGCCAGCTAGACGTCTTCACCCAAAGCCTGGAAAACGGTGCTGCCCAGTCGGCGGTTGAGCTGACCTTGTTGAACGACAAAGGCCAGACGCTGGCGCAGGCGACTAGCGACGCCAAAGGCCATGCCACGCTGCAAACCGACAAAGACGCGGCGCTGCTGCTGGCGCGTAAAGACGGGCAAACGACGCTGCTGGATCTGAAACTCCCCGCGCTGGATCTGGCCGAGTTCGACGTGGCTGGCGATCCCGGCTATCGCAAACAGTTCTTTATGTTTGGCCCGCGCGATCTTTATCGCCCCGGCGAAACGGTGATCCTTAACGGCCTGCTGCGCGATAGCGACGGTAAGCCGCTGCCCGACCAGCCGGTAAAGCTGGAAGTGGTGAAACCCGACGGTCAGGTGGTGCGCAGCGTGGTCAGCCAGCCGCAGAACGGCCTGTATCAATTGACCTATCCGCTGGACAGCGGCGCGGCGACCGGCATGTGGCACATCCGCGCCAATACCGGCGACAACCAGCCGCGCGAGTGGGATTTCCACGTCGAAGACTTTATGCCCGAGCGCATGGCGCTGAGCCTGACGTCGCTGACGACGCCGCTGGCCCCCGATGACGACGTCAATTTCGCCGTTTCCGGCTACTATCTGTACGGCGCCCCCGCCAGCGGTAACAGTTTGCAGGGGAAACTGTTCCTGCGCCCGCTGCGCGATGCGGTTGCGGCGCTGCCGGGCTTCCAGTTTGGCGATATTGCGCAAGACAATACCTCCCGTAGTCTGGATGAAATCAGCCTAAGGCTGGATGACAAAGGGCGTGGGGCAGTGACCACCGCCACCCAGTGGCAGGAAACGCATTCGCCGTTGCAGGTGATCCTGCAGGCCAGCCTGCTGGAGTCCGGCGGCCGCCCGGTAACCCGTCGCGTGAGCCAGGCTATCTGGCCCGCCGCCGAACTGCCGGGGATCCGCCCGCAGTTTGCCAGCAAGGCGGTCTATGACTATCGCACCGACACCACGGTGAACCAGCCGATCGTTGAAGAAAACAGCCAGGCGGCGTTTGACGTGGTGTACAGCAACGCTGCCGGTGACAAAAAAGCCGTTTCCGGCCTCCAGGTGCGTCTGATCCGCGAACGCCGTGACTACTACTGGGACTGGTCGGAAAGCGACGGCTGGCAGTCCCGCTTCGATCAAAAAGATCTGGTGGAAGGCGAAGAGACGCTGGATCTGAAGGCGGATGAGACCGGCAAGGTCAGCTTCCCGGTGGAGTGGGGTGCCTATCGTCTGGAGGTTAAAGCGCCGAACGACGCGGTTAGCAGCGTGCGCTTCTGGGCGGGCTACAGCTGGCAGGATAACAGCGACGGCAGCGGCGCGGCGCGCCCGGACCGGGTGACCCTGAAGCTCGACAAACCAACCTATCAGCCGGGCGATACCATCAAGCTGCACGTCGCCGCGCCGGCGGCAGGCAAAGGTTACGCGATGGTCGAGTCCAGCGATGGCCCGCTGTGGTGGCAGGAGATTGATGTCCCGGCGCAGGGGCTGGATCTCGCTATCCCGGTTGATAAAAGCTGGAATCGCCACGACCTCTATCTGAGCACGCTGGTGGTCCGTCCGGGCGACAAATCGCGCTCCGCCACGCCGAAACGGGCGGTGGGCGTACTGCATCTGCCGCTCGGCGACGAACAGCGTCGCCTGAACGTGGCGCTGGAAAGCCCGGCGAAAATGCGGCCAAACCAGCCGCTGAGCGTCAAAGTGAAGGTTGAGCGCAAGGACGGCGCTGCGCCGAAACAGGTGAACGTGCTGCTGTCTGCGGTTGATAGCGGGGTGCTGAATATTACCGATTATGCCACCCCGGATCCGTGGCGGGCTTTCTTCGGCCAGAAACGCTACGGCGCGGATATCTATGATATTTATGGCCAGGTGATTGAAGGCCAGGGGCGGCTCGCCAGCCTGCGCTTTGGCGGCGACGGTGACGAGCTGAACCGCGGCGGCAAACCGCCGGTGAACCACGTCACCATTATCGCCCAGCAGGCGCAGCCGGTGACCCTCGACGATAACGGGGAGGGCACCGTTACCCTGCCGATCGGCGACTTCAACGGCGAGCTGCGGGTGATGGCGCAGGCGTGGACGAGCGACGATTTCGGCAGCGCGGAAGATAAAGTGGTGGTTGCCGCGCCGGTGGTGGCCGAGCTGAATACGCCGCGCTTTATGGCCGGTGGCGATAGCGCTCGCCTGACGCTGGACGTCACCAACCTGACCGATAAACCGCAGACGCTGAACGTGCAGATTGCGGCCGCCGGGCTGCTGACGCTGAAGAGCGGCCAGCCGTCGGCGGTGACGCTGGATCCCGGTGCGCGCACCACGCTGTTTGTGCCGGTCAGCGCCCGTGAAGGCTTCGGTGATGGCGAGATGAACGTCACCGTCTCGGGGATGAATCTGCCGGGCGAAACGCTGGCCGACCTGCATAAACAGTGGAAAATTGGCGTGCGTCCGGCCTTCTCGGAGCAAACGGTGAACAACGGCGCGGTGCTGCAACCCGGTGAAAGCTGGAGCGTACCGGCTAGCCAGAACGCGGCCTTCTCGCCGGTGACGTTGCAAGGGCAGCTGCTGCTGAGCGGCAAACCGCCGCTCAATCTGGCGCGCTATATTCGCGAGCTGAAGGCGTATCCGTACGGCTGTCTGGAACAGACTGCCAGCGGCCTGTTCCCGCAGCTTTACACCAACGCCGCGCAGCTGAAAACGCTGGGCATTGTGGGTGACAGCGACGACAAACGCCGCGCGGCGGTGGATATCGGTATCTCGCGGCTGCTGCAAATGCAAAAAGAGAGCGGCGGCTTCGCGCTGTGGGATAAAGAAGGGCCGGAAGAGTACTGGCTGACCGCCTATGCCATGGACTTCCTGGTGCGCGCGGCGGAGCAGGGTTACAGCGTTCCGGCAGCGGCGATTAACAACGGCAACAGCCGGATGCTGCGCTATCTGCAGGAGCCGGGGCTGATGAGCGTCCGCTACACCGACGACAATGCCGCCAGCCGTTTCGCCATTCAGGCCTACGCGGGGCTGGTGCTGGCGCGGCAGCAAAAAGCGCCGCTGGGCGCGCTGCGCGAGCTGTGGGAACGCCGCGAGCAGGCGCGTTCCGGGCTGCCGCTGATGCAGTTGGGGATCGCGCTGAAGGCGATGGGCGACGCACCGCGCAGCGAGCAGGCATTACAGCTGGCGCTGGACACCAAACGTTCAGACCAGACCCGTTGGCTGGCGGACTACGGCAGCGACCTGCGCGACAACGCGCTGATGCTCGCTCTGCTCGAAGAGAACAAGATGCTGCCGGACGCGCAAAATACGCTGCTGCAAACCCTCTCCGAACAGGCCTTCAGCGAACGCTGGCTGTCGACGCAGGAGAACAACGCGCTGTTCCTGGCGGCGAAGGGCGTGCTGGATCTGCCGGGGAACTGGCAGGCTCAAACCACGCTGGATAGCCAGCCGTTGCAGGGCGATAAAGCGCAGACGCGCCATCTCGACGGCGACCAGCTCTCTACGCTGCAGGTGACTAACAGCGGGCAGCAGCCGCTGTGGCTGCGCCTCGACAGCACCGGCTACCCGGAAAACGCCCCGGCGGCCAGCAGCAACGTGCTGCATATTGAGCGCCAGTTCTACGGCACCGACGGGCAGCGTAAGTCGCTCTCCTCGCTGCGCAGCGGCGAACTGGTGTTGGTGAAGCTGGATATCAACGCCAGCCAGAACGTGCCGGACGCGCTGGTGGTGGATATGCTTCCCGCCGGGCTGGAGCTGGAAAACCAGAATCTGGCGAACAGCAGCGCTAACCTGCAGGATAACGGCAGCGAAGTGCAGGAGTGGCTGAACCAGATGCAGCAGGCGGATATCCAGCATATGGAGTTCCGCGATGATCGCTTCGTGGCGGCGGTGGCGGTGAACGCCAACCAGCCGGTTACGATAGTCTATCTGGCGCGCGCGGTGATGCCGGGGACTTATCAGGTGCCGCCAACCCAGGTGGAGTCGATGTATGTGCCCGCCTGGCGTGCGGTCGGCGCGGCGGACGATATGCTGATCGTCGTGCCGTAAGATGCGCATAGCCTGGTTGAAACGCCCCGTCTGGCGCTGGCTGGCCGGGGCGGTCGTCTTTTTGTGCGGCGCGATTGTGCTGGCGGATAAGCTGTGGCCGCTGCCGCTGCACGAGGTGACCCCCGCGCGCGTGGTGGTCGCCGAGGACGGCAGCCCGCTGTGGCGCTTTGCCGATGCCGAAGGGATCTGGCGCTATCCGGTGACCCTTGAAGAGGTCTCGCCGCGCTACCTTGAGGCCCTCATTCACTATGAAGACCGCTGGTTCTGGGATCATCCCGGTGTGAATCCCTTCTCAATAGCACGCGCCGCCTGGCAGGATCTCACCGCCGGGCGCGTGGTCTCGGGCGGCAGCACGCTGACCATGCAGGTGGCGCGGCTGTTGGACCCGCACCCGCGCACCTTCGGCGGCAAGTTTCGCCAGCTCTGGCGCGCTTTCCAGCTGGAGTGGCACCTGTCAAAACGCGATATCCTCACGCTATACCTCAACCGGGCGCCGTTTGGCGGCACGCTACAGGGGATTGGGGCGGCAAGCTGGGCCTATCTTGGCAAGCCGCCAGCCAAACTGAGCTACGCCGACGCCGCGCTGCTGGCGGTTTTACCGCAGGCGCCGAGTCGACTGCGCCCGGACCGCTGGCCCGGGCGGGCTCAGGCGGCACGAAATAAAGTGCTCGAGCGTCTGCTGATCCAGGGCGTCTGGCCCGCCGCGACGGTTAATGAGGCTAAAGAGGAGCCGGTCTGGCTGTTCCCACGCCAGATGCCGCAGCTGGCACCGCTGTTTGCGCGCGCGATGCTGGGCCGCAGCCGCGCGGAGAAAATCGTCACCACCCTGGATGCCGGGCTACAGCGTCAGCTGGAAGAGCTGGCGCTGAACTGGACATCACGCCTACCGCCGCGCAGTTCGCTGGCGATGATTGTCGTGGATAATCGGGATATGAAGGTGCGCGGCTGGGTGGGCTCGGCGGATATCTCCGACGACAGCCGTTTCGGCCATGTGGATATGGTCACCGCCATTCGCTCGCCCGGTTCGGTGCTGAAACCGTTTTTATACGGTATGGCGCTGGATAGCGCGTTGATTCATCCGGCGTCCTTGCTCCAGGACGTACCGCGCCGAATCGGCGATTATCGGCCCGGCAATTTTGACAGCGGCTTCCACGGGCCGGTGAGCATGAGCGACGCGCTGGTGCGGTCGCTTAATTTACCCGCGGTGCAGGTGCTGGACGCCTACGGGCCGAAGCAGTTTGCCGCGCGTCTGCGTAACGCCGGGTTGCCGTTGATTTTACCGGCCGGGGCGGAGCCGAATTTGTCGTTGATTCTCGGCGGTGCGGGCGCGCGTCTGGCGGATATCACCGCCGCCTATAGCGCCTTCGCCCGTCACGGCAGGGTGGGCAAGCTGCGGATGCTGGCCAGCGATCCGCTGGTCGAACGCCCGCTGTTGTCGCCGGGCGCGGCGTGGATTATTCGCCGCATTCTGGCCGCTGAAGCGCAGCCGGTGCCGGACGCCTCGCTGCCGCAGGTGGTGCCGCTGGCGTGGAAAACCGGCACCAGCTACGGCTATCGCGATGCCTGGGCGATTGGCGTGAATGCGCGCTACAGCATCGGCATCTGGACCGGAAGGCCCGACGGTACCCCGGTCGCCGGGCAGTTTGGTTTTGCCAGCGCGGTGCCGTTGCTGAATCAGGTGAATAATTTGCTGCTCTCCCGCGCCCGGCAGACGCCGATGCGCGACCCGCGTCCGGCGTCGGTAAGCGCGGCGGAAATCTGCTGGCCGGGCGGCCAGCCGCTGCCGGCGGGGGATGTTAACTGCCGTCGCCGACTCTCTACCTGGGTGCTGGATAACGCCCTACCGCCAACGTTGCAGCTGCCGGATCAGGAAGGGATACAGGGGATTCGTTTCCCGCTATGGCTCGATGCCGCAGGCCAGCGGGTGGCGGCAGACTGCCCGGATGCGCGCCAGGTCACTCTTGACGTCTGGCCGCTGCCGCTGGAGCCGTGGCTGCCCGCAGGCGAACGGCGTGCGGCGCGCATCCCTCCGGCCTCCAGCGTCTGCCCGCCGCAGGTTTCGCAAAACGCCGCGCCGCTGCTATTAAGCGGCCTGCGTGACGGGGCGGTGATTAAGCGGCTGCCGGGTGAAGGCCGTGCGCAGCTGGTGGTACGCGCCAACGGCGGAGAAGGCCAACGCTGGTGGTTTTTAAACGGCGAGCCGCAGCGCGGCGCGGGCGACAGCCTGACGCTGTCGCTGGATCAAGCGGGGGCTTATCAGCTGGTGGCGATGGATGACCTGGGGCAAACCGCGGTGGTCAACGTCACCTTGCAGTGAGGGGATAGGCGCTCCTGTGTTGCTTAAAAGTGTCTTATTTTAAAAAAATGTTACCTTCATCCATAGGCAACGGCGCAGAGGCTCATTATAATCCGCGCCAGATCATACAATGCGTATGCACGACAACAGAATAAATTTTATTAGAGGTAATCATGGCTATTGAACGTACTTTTTCCATCATCAAACCAAACGCGGTGGCAAAAAACGTTATTGGCAGCATCTTCTCTCGCTTCGAAGCAGCAGGGTTTAAGATTGTTGGCACCAAAATGCTGCACCTGACCGTTGAGCAGGCGCGCGGTTTCTACGCTGAGCACGACGGTCGTCCGTTCTTCGACGGTCTGGTTGAGTTCATGACCTCCGGCCCGATCGTGGTTTCCGTGCTGGAAGGCGAAAACGCCGTTCAACGTCACCGTGACCTGCTGGGCGCAACCAACCCGGATAACGCGCTGGCCGGTACCCTGCGCGCCGACTACGCCGACAGCTTCACCGAGAACGGCACCCACGGTTCTGATTCCGTTGAATCCGCCGCACGCGAAATCGCCTTCTTCTTCGGCGAAGGCGAAGTGTGCGCGCGCACCCGCTAAGGGATCGTTTACACTTTATTTTATGAATGCCGCGTGCAGACGTGGCATCCATGCGCCAGAATTTGTACAATGCAGCGCCCCCGGACGAGCAGAACGCTTTCCTGGGGCGCTTCTTTTTATCAACCCTCCAGGGGCCATAACGTGTAACAACGAGGCCGGAATAGAAAATGTCTGAACAAATTGTCACGCCTGAGAGCGCCATCCCGGCGGTTCCCAACAAAGATGGAAAAATTAACCTGCTGGATCTTAACCGTCAGCAGATGCGCGAGTTTTTTAAAGACTTAGGCGAAAAACCCTTCCGCGCCGACCAGGTGATGAAGTGGATGTACCACTACTGCTGCGACGACTTTGATGAAATGACCGACATCAACAAAGTCCTGCGCGGTAAGCTGAAAGAGGTCGCCGAGATTCGCGCCCCGGAAGTGGTCGAAGAGCAGCGTTCTTCCGACGGCACCATCAAATGGGCGATTGCCGTCGGCGATCAGCGCGTTGAAACCGTTTATATCCCGGAAGACGATCGTGCAACCCTGTGCGTCTCTTCACAGGTCGGCTGCGCATTAGAGTGTAAATTCTGTTCTACCGCGCAGCAGGGGTTCAACCGTAACCTGCGGGTGTCGGAAATCATCGGCCAGGTATGGCGCGCGGCGAAAATCGTCGGCGCGGTCAAAACCACCGGCGTGCGTCCGATCACCAACGTGGTGATGATGGGGATGGGCGAGCCGCTGCTGAACCTGACCAACGTAGTGCCGGCCATGGAAATCATGCTCGACGACTTCGGTTTTGGCCTGTCTAAACGTCGCGTTACCCTGTCCACGTCAGGCGTCGTTCCCGCGCTGGATAAGCTCGGCGACATGATTGACGTTGCGCTGGCCATCTCTCTGCACGCGCCGAACGACACCATTCGTGATGAAATTGTACCGATCAACAAAAAGTACAATATCGCCACCTTCCTGGAGTCGGTTCGCGGCTACATTTCGAAGTCCAACGCCAACCAGGGCCGCGTGACCATCGAATACGTGATGCTGGACCATATCAACGACGGTACCGAGCATGCGCACGAGCTGGCCGAGCTGCTGAAAGACACGCCGTGCAAAATCAACCTGATTCCGTGGAACCCGTTCCCGGGCGCGCCGTATGGCCGCAGCTCCAACAGCCGGATCGATCGCTTCTGTAAGGTGCTGATGAGCTATGGCTTTACCACCATCGTTCGTAAGACCCGCGGTGACGACATTGACGCCGCCTGTGGTCAGCTGGCCGGTGATGTGATTGACCGTACCAAACGTACCATGCGCAAGCGTATGCAGGGTGAATCTATCGCCGTGAAAGCGGTGTAATACCGTGCCGCGTGCGCCAGAAATGGCGCACGCAAAGTTAAGTGCTTAAGGATTAGGCGAAACGTACTGATCTGGTTAATAATTACGGTGCGTTTCATCAAGTATTGAGGCAGTATGTAGCGTTACATCAGCAGCGTGAATACGGCTTTTTACGCTGTTTTGGAGTAGGGTATACCGGGCAGCTTGTCTGTCTGTTCGATAACACGACCGGATGTTTCGCGGTGCGAGAACGGCTTCGCATCAGAACCTTAAATTTCACGAATCAGCAGTTGTAGCGAATGAATACTGAAACCAACCACGACCAACAAGAAGCACAAACTACGGGTGTCCGTTTGCGTAATGCCCGTGAACAACTCGGACTCAGCCAACAAGCCGTTGCAGAACGCTTGTGCCTGAAGGTTTCCACCGTTCGTGATATTGAAGAAGATAAGGCGCCTGCTGAACTCGCTTCAACATTCTTGCGTGGTTATATCCGCTCCTACGCTCGCCTCGTGCATATTCCCGAGGAAGAGCTGCTGCCGATGATGGAAAAGCAGGCCCCGATTCGCGCGGCGAAAGTCGCGCCGATGCAGAGCTTTTCCCTCGGCAAACGTCGCAAAAAACGCGACGGCTGGCTGATGAGCTTTACCTGGCTGGTGCTGTTCGTGGTGGTGGGGTTAACCGTCGCCTGGTGGTGGCAGAACCACAAAGCGCAGCAGGAAGAAATCTCGACCATGGCCGACCAGTCCTCCGTTGAGCTGAAGGCTAACGGCAGCGATTCACAAAATATTCCGCTGAATACGGGCGCAGACGCGACCTCGTCTCCGGCCACCACCGATACCGCCGCCGCGCCGGAAGCCAGCACGGCCGCACCGGGCGATAGCGCCGCGCCGGCAGATGCCGCCGCGCCAGCCGCAACCGCGCAGAACAATACCGTCGTGGCACCGTCTCAGGCTAACGTCGATACGACCACCGCACAGACCCCCCCTGCACCGCAGACCGCCACCCCGGGCGCGCTGCCGACCGACCCGGCGCAAACCGCCGCACCGGTGGCTGATGCGAACGCGCTGATCATGAACTTCTCCGCCGACTGCTGGCTGGAAGTGACTGACGCGACCGGTAAAAAACTGTTCAGCGGCCTGCAGCGTAAAGGTGGCAATCTGAATCTGACCGGACAGACGCCTTATAAACTGAAAATTGGCGCACCGGCCGCAGTGCAGATCGAATTCCAGGGTAAACCGGTCGATCTGAGTCGTTTTATCAGAACTAACCAGGTTGCGCGCCTGACCGTGAGTGCTGAACAATCACCGGCACAATAACAGACGCGTAATGCGGGAGATTTTTCATGCACAACCAGGCTCCTATTCAACGTAGAAAATCCACACGCATTTACGTTGGGAACGTGCCAATCGGCGATGGGGCTCCTATCGCCGTCCAGTCGATGACCAATACGCGCACGACGGATGTCGAAGCTACGGTCAATCAAATCAAAGCGTTAGAACGTGTAGGTGCGGACATCGTCCGCGTCTCCGTGCCAACGATGGATGCCGCAGAAGCGTTCAAGCTTATCAAGCAGCAGGTTAACGTCCCGCTGGTCGCCGATATTCACTTTGACTACCGTATCGCGCTGAAAGTCGCCGAGTACGGCGTCGACTGCCTGCGTATTAACCCGGGCAACATCGGCAACGAAGAGCGTATCCGCATGGTCGTTGACTGCGCGCGCGATAAAAATATTCCTATCCGTATCGGCGTAAACGCCGGGTCGCTGGAGAAAGATCTGCAGGAAAAATACGGCGAGCCAACGCCGCAGGCGCTGCTGGAATCGGCAATGCGCCACGTGGATCATCTCGAGCGTCTCAACTTCGATCAGTTTAAAGTCAGCGTGAAGGCCTCCGACGTATTCCTCGCGGTGGAATCCTATCGCCTGCTGGCCAAACAGATCGATCAGCCGCTGCACCTCGGGATCACCGAAGCGGGCGGGCTGCGTAGCGGTTCAGTCAAGTCCGCAATCGGCCTGGGTCTGCTGTTGTCTGAAGGCATCGGCGACACCCTGCGCGTTTCGCTGGCGGCGGATCCGGTTGAAGAAATTAAAGTCGGTTTCGACATCCTGAAGTCGCTGCGCATCCGCGCGCGCGGCATCAACTTCATCGCCTGCCCAACCTGTTCGCGTCAGGAATTCGACGTGATCGGTACGGTCAACGCGCTGGAGCAGCGCCTGGAAGACATCATCACCCCGATGGACGTGTCCATCATCGGCTGCGTGGTGAACGGCCCGGGCGAAGCGCTAGTGTCGACGCTGGGCGTCACCGGCGGCAATAAGAAAAGCGGCCTGTATGAAGACGGCGTGCGCAAAGATCGCGTCGACAATGACGATATGATTAGCCAGCTTGAAGCCCGAATCCGCGCGAAGGCGTCGGTGCTGGACGAAGCGCGTCGTATTGACGTTCAGCAGGTTGAAAAATAACGAGATGGGAAGCCGCTTGCTTCCCGTGTATGATTGAGCCCCGGGCGTCGACTGCGCCGAGGGTTCATTTTTATATATAAAGAGAATTAACGTGGCAAAAAACATTCAAGCCATTCGCGGCATGAACGATTATCTGCCTGGCGAAACCGCCATCTGGCAGCGCATTGAAGGCACACTGAAACAGGTGCTCGGCAGCTACGGTTACAGCGAAATCCGTTTGCCGATTGTAGAGCAGACCCCGTTGTTCAAGCGCGCAATCGGTGAAGTCACCGACGTGGTTGAAAAAGAGATGTATACCTTTGAAGACCGCAACGGCGATAGCCTGACGCTGCGTCCGGAAGGTACTGCGGGCTGCGTACGCGCCGGCATCGAACATGGTCTTCTGTACAATCAGGAGCAGCGTCTGTGGTACATCGGCCCGATGTTCCGCCACGAGCGTCCGCAGAAAGGCCGCTACCGCCAGTTCCATCAGCTGGGTGTCGAAGTGTTTGGTCTGCAAGGGCCGGACATCGATGCGGAGCTGATCATGCTGACCGCGCGCTGGTGGCGTGCGCTGGGCATGGCGGAACACGTCAGCCTGGAGCTGAACTCTATCGGTTCGCTGGAAGCGCGCGCCAACTACCGTGATGCGCTGGTGGCGTTCCTCGAGCAGCACGTCGAGGTGCTGGACGAAGACTGCAAGCGCCGTATGTACAGCAACCCGCTGCGCGTGCTGGATACCAAAAATCCGGACGTGCAGACGCTGCTGAACGACGCGCCGAAGCTTGGCGACTATCTGGACGACGAGTCCCGCGAGCACTTCGCGGGCCTGTGCGCACAGCTGGATGCCGCTGGTATTGCCTACACCGTGAACCAGCGTCTGGTGCGCGGTCTGGATTACTACAACCGCACCGTGTTTGAATGGGTGACCAGCAGCCTCGGCTCGCAGGGTACCGTCTGCGCGGGCGGCCGTTACGACGGCCTGGTCGAACAGCTGGGCGGTCGTGCGACCCCGGCCGTGGGCTTCGCCATGGGTCTGGAACGACTTGTTTTACTCGTTCAGGCAGTCAATCCGGAATTTAAAGCCGATCCTGTTGTCGATATATACCTGGTTGCCTCAGGTACCGGTACTCAGTCAGCCGCTATGGGCCTGGCCGAGCAGGTACGTGATGCATTACCGGGTGTGAAACTGATGACCAACCACGGCGGCGGCAACTTTAAGAAGCAGTTTGCCCGCGCTGATAAATGGGGTGCACGTATTGCCCTGGTACTGGGTGAGTCTGAGGTTGAACAAGCCACTGTTGTCGTGAAGGATTTGCGCTCTGGTGAGCAGACAACCGTAACGCAGGAAGGCGTTGCCGCGCATTTGCGCACTATTCTGGGTTAATCTCCAGGACATTATTATCAGGAGAAGGGCTGCGTGGAAATTAATAACGAAAACGATCAGGTTGAGGCGCTGAAAAGCTTCTTTGCTGAAAATGGCAAAGCGCTGGCCGTTGGGGTAATTCTGGGAATCGGTGCGCTGGTTGGCTGGCGCTACTGGAATTCTCATCAGGTAGACTCGGCCCGGGAATCATCCATGGCCTATGAAAATGCCGTTTCTGCTCTGAGCTCAGGGAAACCGGAAGCCATGGCCTCGGCGGAGAAATTCGCCGCTGAGACCAAAAACACCTACGGGGCGTTTGCTTCTCTGGAACTGGCGCAGGCCTTCGTTGATAAAAACGATCTGGCACAGGCAGAAAAACAGCTGCAGCAAGGGCTGGCCGCCGCCTCTGATGACAACCTGAAGTCGGTTATCAACCTGCGCCTGGCGCGCGTTCAGCTGCAAATGAAGCAGGCTGACGCGGCGCTGAAAACGCTGGAAGGCGTGAAGGGCGAAGGCTGGACGGCGATTGTTGCTGATTTACGCGGGGAAATCCTGCTCAGTAAAGGTGACAAGCAGGGCGCGCGTGCGGCGTGGGAAGCTGGCGCTAAGAGCGATGCATCACCGGCGCTCAGTGAAATGATGCGCATGAAAATTAATAATTTGTCCGTCTGAGAGGGACCCGATGCAATTGCGTAAACTACTTTTGCCAGGACTGCTTTCTGTCACTCTGTTGAGTGGTTGTTCACTGTTTAGCGGCGAAGAAGACGTGGTCAAAATGTCTCCGCTGCCGACCGTAGAGAACCAGTTCACACCGTCTACCGCCTGGGATATTTCCGTCGGTAGCGGAATTGGCGATTTCTACTCCAACCTGCATCCGGCCTATGCGGATAGCGTGGTTTATGCCGCCGACCGTAAAGGCACCGTGAAAGCGGTGAACGCGGACGACGGTAAAGAAGTCTGGTCCGTGAATCTGGCGGAAAAAGACGGCTGGTTCTCGCGTAAACCGGCGCTGCTCTCCGGCGGCCTGACCGTTTCCGGCGGCCACGTGTACATCGGCAGCGAAAAAGCGCAGGTGTATGCGCTGGACGCGGGCGATGGTTCTATCGTCTGGCAGACTACCGCCGCGGGCGAAGTGCTGTCTCGCCCAACCGCCAGCGATGGCCTGGTGCTGGTTCACACCAGCAACGGTCAGCTGCAGGCACTGGATGAAAACAGCGGCGTGGTGAAGTGGACGGTGAACCTGGATATGCCTGCGCTCTCGCTGCGCGGTGAATCTGCACCGGCTGTAGCCTACGGCGCGGCGATTGTGGGCGGCGATAACGGTCGCGTCAGCGCGGTCCTGATGCAGCAAGGCCAGCTGATTTGGCAGCAGCGTATTTCTCAGGCCACCGGCACCACCGAAATCGACCGTTTAAGCGACGTGGATACCACGCCGGTTATCGTCAATGGCGTGGTTTACGCCTTAGCCTACAATGGTAACCTGACGGCGCTGGATCTGCGCAGCGGCCAGATCATGTGGAAACGCGAGCTGGGCTCGGTGAACGATTTCATCGTTGACGGCAACCGTATCTACATCGTCGATCAGAACGACCGTATTCTGGCGCTGACCACCGATGGCGGCGTGACGCTGTGGACGCAGAGCGATCTGCTGCACCGTCTGCTGACTTCTCCGGCGCTGTATAACGGCAGCCTGGTTGTTGGCGATAGCGAAGGCTATATGCACTGGGTTAACCCGGACGACGGGCGCTTTGAAGCGCAGCAGAAGGTTGATAGCTCCGGCTTCCTGACGGAACCGGTGGTTGCCGACGGTAAACTGCTGATTCAGGCGAAGGACGGCACGGTTTACGCGATTACGCGTTAATTTTCGGCTGTCGTAACGATATTGGCGGCTCCTGTTTAGTCAGGGGCCGTTTGCTATTTTTAGATTTTGAGTAAATGAGGCTTTAACATGGTACCTGTGGTCGCGCTTGTCGGGCGCCCTAATGTTGGAAAATCCACGCTCTTTAACCGCCTGACGCGCACTCGTGATGCGCTGGTTGCGGATTTCCCGGGTCTGACTCGTGACCGTAAGTACGGTCGTGCTGAAGTTGAAGGGCGTGAATTTATCTGTATCGATACCGGCGGTATCGACGGCACGGAAGAGGGCGTGGAAACGCGCATGGCGGAACAGTCGCTGCTGGCGATTGAAGAAGCCGACGTGGTGCTGTTCATGGTCGATGCGCGCGCCGGGCTGATGCCGGCGGATGAAGGCATCGCTAAACATCTGCGTTCCCGTGAAAAGCCAACCTTCCTGGTGGCAAACAAAACTGACGGTATCGATCCCGATCAGGCCGTGGCCGACTTCTGGTCGCTGGGCCTCGGTGAAATTCACCCGATCGCTGCTTCTCACGGTCGCGGCGTGACCAGCCTGCTGGAGCAGGTGCTGCTGCCGTTCGTTGACGACGTTAACCCGCCGGAAGAGGTGGACGAAGACGCCGAATACTGGGCGAAATTTGAGGCTGAGCAGAACGGTGAAACGCTGGAAGAGCCGGAAGACGACTTCAACCCGCAGGATCTGCCGATCAAAATCGCCATCGTTGGCCGCCCGAACGTAGGTAAGTCAACGCTAACTAACCGTATCCTCGGCGAAGACCGCGTCGTGGTCTACGACATGCCGGGCACCACCCGTGACAGTATCTACATCCCTATGGAGCGCGATGAACGTGAATACGTTCTCATCGACACCGCGGGCGTGCGTAAGCGCGGTAAAGTCACGGATACGGTAGAAAAATTCTCGGTTATCAAAACGCTGCAGGCAATTGAAGACGCGAACGTCTGTCTGCTGGTGATTGATGCGCGCGAAGGCATCTCCGACCAGGATCTGTCTCTGCTGGGCTTTATCCTCAATAGTGGGCGCTCACTTGTCATCGTGGTTAACAAGTGGGATGGCCTGAGCATGGAAGTGAAAGAGCAGGTGAAAGAGACCCTCGACTACCGTCTGGGCTTCATCGACTTCGCTCGCGTGCACTTTATCTCCGCGCTGCACGGCAGCGGCGTGGGTAACCTGTTTGAGTCGATCCGTGAAGCTTATGACAGCTCCACCCGTCGCGTGGGCACCGCGATGCTGACCCGCATCATGACCATGGCGTCGGAAGACCACCAGCCGCCGCTGGTGCGTGGTCGCCGCGTGAAGCTGAAATATGCGCACGCCGGGGGTTACAACCCGCCGATCGTGGTGATTCACGGTAACCAGGTGAAAGACCTGCCGGACTCCTACAAGCGCTATCTGATGAACTACTTCCGCAAATCGCTGGACGTGATGGGTACGCCTATCCGCATTCAGTTCAAGGAAGGCGAGAACCCGTATGCTAACAAGCGCAATACGCTGACCCCGACCCAGATGCGTAAACGTAAGCGTTTGATTAAGCACATTAAGAAAAGCAAATGATGAATTGCTAGACCTCATCAGTCTGCCACATTCCCAAAGCCCGCATTCTGCGGGCTTTTTTTTATCTGTAGCAAGATACCATCGTACTTCGAACTCAATCAGACCGTGTTGCAACAGCGAACGAATTTATATTTATGCTAATCCCCTCATTCACCGATATTAATAATAAGGGGATTTTTCATTTGTATGAAATATATCCCGGAGGATGTATACCGCAAGTGAACAATGCTAATGCAATCTGTTAAGCAATATGGATGTCAGCCTGGCAGGTATATTCCCTATGCGCTTTTTACCCCCATGTGCAGGCCGTCTTTTTAATCGATTAGGTGAATATAATGTTAAATCGCATTAAAATAGCAACGAGTATCGTTGTTATCCTCGCTATCCTCTTATTTCTTCAAATGTTATCCGGCGGGCTTTCCTTCAGAGCGCAAAGCTCAAGTGATGACGCTTTCGCAACCATCGTCAGGTTGAACGAGAGGGCGGATACGCTAGAGGCGGCATGGACAGCCCTGCTGGAAGCGCGCATCTCGTTGAATCGTGGTGCCCAGAGGCTGATGCTGGCGGATTACAACGATGATTCCAATGAGAAAGAGCAGTATCGCCAGCAGGCTTCACCGCTGTTCAACGCTGCTGAGCAAGAATTGAAAAAAGCGCAGCAGCTCTGGCAGGAATATTCTTCGACGCCGCCGAACCCCAAAGTGAATAGTGCGGTACTGAATGCAATCGTGCGCGACTATGAAACCTACGTATATGAGCTCACCGAGCTGCTTCGTATACTCAGAGCTAATGATGTCAACGGATTTATCGCCCACCCCACACAGGGCTACCAGAACGCATTACGAGATTCCTATTCAGCCTACCTTTCAGACATTTCGAATATATCAGACGCTTTATCCGCAGAGATGGAAGAGGCATCTAATACCGCATTCTGGGCCATTCTGAGCGTTATGTTGGCGACGTTGGCTATTTTCCTGATCAGCCTGGTTGGTATGAAAAAAATACTGATCGCCCCAATGAATAACCTGCTGGAAAATATCAAAAGCATCGCCAGCGGGGATCTTGTCACCAAAATAACTGTCCAGGGCACGAATGAGATGGGGCAGTTTGCCGCTGGCCTGCGCGAGATGCAAAGCGCGCTGGCGAAAACGGTGGGGGAAGTTCGAGCCAGCGCCGATGCTATTTTTAATGGCGCCAGCGAAATTGCCAACGGTAATAACGATTTATCAGCGCGAACCGAGCAGCAGGCCGCTTCTCTGGAACAGACGGCCGCCAGCATGGAAGAGCTGACGGCGACGGTCAAACAGAATGCGGAAAATGCCCAGCAGGCGAGCGGTCTGGCATCGGGCGCGTCGGAAACGGCGGAGCTGGGTGGAAAAGCCGTGGAGGATGTCGTCCACGTTATGAACGAAATCGCTAACAGTTCGCAGAAAATCTCAGAAATTACCGGCGTTATCGACGGCATTGCCTTCCAGACGAATATCCTGGCGCTGAATGCCGCGGTGGAAGCCGCGCGAGCCGGTGAGCAGGGGCGCGGTTTTGCCGTGGTTGCCAGTGAAGTACGTAGCCTGGCGCAGCGTAGTGCGCTGGCGGCGAAAGAGATCACCACGCTGATAAACGAGTCGGTGAATAAAATCACTTCCGGCTCGCGCTATGCGGAAAACGCAGGCAAAACCATGGGGGATGTGATCACCGCCGTCAGCAATGTGACGCACATTATGAACGAAATCGCCTCGGCGTCTGAAGAGCAAAGCCGAGGGATCCAGCAGGTAGGTATCGCGGTCTCTGAGATGGATCGCGTGACCCAACAGAATACGACTCTGGTCGAGGAATCCGCCACCGCGTCAGCGGAGCTGGAAGCCCAGGCGAGTCGCCTCAACCAGTCCGTTGCGGTCTTTGTAACACACTAGTCATAATGCGCTCGGCCAGTTCGTTACCAGGTCGAGCGCGTGAACAAAATTCCCCAGTCCAAACTGATTCCCCCTCCCCAGATCATGACCTGTGCTGATGTTGCTGCCAGCGGAAGTGATTGACACGCTTGCGCTATTGCTGAATTGTAAATAGAAATGGTGGCCGATTTTAACATCCGTCGGCCTCAGCAACCTAGATTGAATAAAGGTGAAAACGTGCAGCGAGCGCGGTGTTATCTGTTAGGAGAAAGCGCGGTAGTTCTGGAACTGGAACCGCCGCTGACGCTGGAAAGCCAGCAGCGAATTTGGGGGCTGGCGCAGCGTCTGGCGGGCGTGCCGGAGGTGGTTGAAGTGATTCCGGGGATGAATAATATTACCGTGATGCTTCGTGACCCGGCGACGATGGCGCTGGATGCTATTGAGCGCCTGCAGCGCTGGTGGGAAGAGAGTGAGGCGGTGACGCTGGACGCCCGGCGGGTAGAGATTCCGGTGATTTACGGCGGTGAATACGGCCCCGATCTGGCGGAGGTGGCGCGGCATACCGGCCTCAGCGAACAGCAGGTGGTTGAACGCCATGCGGCGGCTGACTACATAACCTACTTTATCGGCTTCCAGCCCGGTTTCCCCTATCTTGGCGGGCTTCCTCCAGCGTTGTCTACGCCGCGTCGGGCGGAGCCACGTCTTGCCGTACCGGCGGGCTCGGTGGGGATTGGCGGCGGCCAGACGGGCATTTACCCGCTGCCCACCCCCGGCGGCTGGCAAATCATCGGCCGCACCGATCTACGCTTATTCGATCCGCAGCGCCAGCCTGCCACGTTATTGCAGCCCGGCGACCGGGTACGTTTTGTTCCGTCTAAGGAGGGGGTGTGTTAGAAATTATTCGCGCAGGGATGAGCACGACCCTACAGGACGGTGGGCGACACGGTATGCGGCAATCGGGGATCAGCCGCTGCGGGGCGATGGACTCAGCGGCGCTGCGCATCGCTAACCTGCTGGTTGGCAACGCCGCCGATAGCGCCGTGCTGGAAATCACGCTCGGGCAGTGCGCCTTTGTTTTTCATCGCGACGGCTGGTTTGCCCTCGCCGGTGCGGACTGCGCGGCGACTCTGGACGGCAAACCGGTCTGGTCCGGCTGGCGCTGGCCGGTACGCGCGGGCCAGCGTCTGAAGCTGGCGCTGCCGAAACGCGGGATGCGCAGCTATCTGGCGGTGTCCGGCGGGTTCGATGTTCCCAGCGTGATGGGTTCTTACAGCACCGATTTAAAAGCCGGCTTCGGGGGTTTTGCTGGCCGAAGCCTGCAGGAGGGCGATCGTCTGCCGCTGCGCCCGGCCACGCGCGAATTTCGCCAGCCCCGCGGCGTGCGCCAGCTACAATGGGGCAACCGCGTGCGTGCGCTACCGGGGCCGGAGTATCATGAGTTTTCCGCCGCCGCGCACGAGTCCTTCTGGCGCGCGCCCTGGAAGCTTAGCCCGCAGAGCAACCGGATGGGCTACCGCATGCAGGGCCAGGTGCTGGAGCGTACCGAATCCCGCGAGATGTTTTCCCACGGCCTGCTGCCCGGCGTGGTGCAGGTGCCGCACAACGGCCAGCCGATTGTGCTGATGAACGATGCGCAGACCACCGGCGGCTACCCGCGTATCGCCTGCGTGATTGAAGCGGATATGTACCATCTGGCGCAAATCCGCCTCGGCGAAACCGTGCACTTTGAGCGCTGTACGCTGGAAGAGGCGCTGGCGGCGCGAGCTCAGCAGCAGCGTTACTTTGAACAACTGGAATGGCGGTTGAACGATGAAGATTGATTTAAACGCCGATCTCGGCGAAGGCTGTGAAAACGACAGCGCGCTGATGCCGCTGATTACCTCGGCCAATATTGCCTGTGGATTTCACGCCGGCGATGCGCAGACCATGCGCCACAGCGTGCTGCTGGCGCTGAAACACGGCGTGGCTATCGGCGCACACCCGAGCTTCCCCGACCGGGAGAACTTTGGCCGCACCGCGATGCAGCTGCCGCCCGAGGTCGTCTACGCTCAGATGCTGTATCAGATTGGCGCGCTGGCGGCGATCGCCCGCGCGGAGGGCGGAGCGCTAACGCACGTGAAACCTCACGGTATGCTCTACAACCAGGCGGCGAAAGATCCGGCGCTGGCCGAGGCTATCGCCAGCGCGGTTCACCGCATCGATCCGTCGCTGATCCTCGTGGGGTTAGCCGGTAGCGAGCTGATTCGCGCGGGCGTTCGCTATGGGCTGGTTACGCGGGAAGAGGTCTTTGCCGATCGCGGCTATCTGGCGGATGGCTCGCTGGTGCCGCGCAGCGAAGCGGGAGCGCTGATTCATGATGATGACGAGGCGGTTGCGCGCACGCTGGAGATGGTGCTGAACGGCCGGGTGATGAGCCGCGACGGCGTCTGGGCCGCGGTAAATGCCCAGACGGTGTGCCTGCACGGCGATGGCGCGCAGGCGTTAGCGTTTGCCCGTCGGCTGCGCGAAGCGTTCGACGCCCGGCAGATTGCCGTTCGCGCCGACTGAGTTTGCCGCGCTCGCCGTTTCCAGCAAGCGCCTCATTACAGCGATGCCGCCGCCCGCGCGGCGGTATCATACAGCGACGAGATGGTGCGCAGCAGCTGCGCGGTCTCGCCAATCGAATGCCCCGGAATGCCGCTCTCCACCTGAATCGCAATCAGGCACGCTTCGCGTACGTCGCGGTATTTCATGCACAGCGCTTTGCCTTCTTCCGTGGTGTAAAAATAGAGCTCCTTGCCCACTTTCTCGCTGGTGACGTAGCCGGCTTTCACTAATTTCTTCAGCGCATAGGTCACCACGTGGGTATCTTCCACGTTCAGCACAAAGCAGATATCCGCCAGCTTCTTCTTGCGATTGCGATGGTTTACGTGGTGCAAAAGCGATACGTCAAACGCCCCCATATCCGGCTCTCCAGCGGCGGTCATGCAGCGCACCATCCATTTATTGAACGCGTTGCTGGTCATGATCAGCGCGTATTCCAGCTCCGATAATTCCGCGCAGCGCTCGGAAATCAGATGACGCGAGGAGACGATCCGGCTTTCGTTGATATCGTCGTTTGTGGTGGGTGTAGCCGTTTTTTTCGAGGTCATAACTGTCCTTACGCAATTGTGACTATTCGCAAAGAATGTAAATGAAAAGAGATAATATAAGAACGTTTTATTGATAAATTGTTTACATATTATCGTCGTTCAGATATAGATTTTTAGCACAGACCGATGATGCCTACGTAGATTTGCACGGTCTGCTGACACAACACAACATCGTTCGCCGCAATGCCGCACGCTTCACCCTGTGGTGAAGTGATAAAAAAGAGCCTTCGGCGTGCAACACACACTTTGATAGGGTAAACGTTTATGGACGGTACGACACTGATGCCGCTTATCGGGATTCCGGTGGTGGTAATTGGCTTTGCGCTGCGCTTTAACCCACTGCTGGTGGTGGTGGTTGCAGGTCTGGCGACCGGGCTGCTGGTGGGGATGGATTTCGGCATGCTGCTGGAAACCTTTGGCGAAAAGTTTGTGAATAGCCGCTCGCTGGCGACTTTCATTCTGATTCTGCCGGTGATTGGTCTGCTGGAATACTACGGCCTGAAGGAGCGCGCGCAGGCCTGGGTGGCCAAAATCGCCAGCGCCACCTCGGCGCGTATTCTGATGCTCTACTTCGTGGCGCGCGAGGGCACGGCCGCGCTGGGATTGATGTCGCTGGGCGGCCACGCGCAAACGGTGCGTCCGCTGCTGGCGCCGATGGCGGAAGGGGCGGCACTGAACGAATACGGCGAACTGCCGCAGCATATCCGCGATAAAATCAAAGCCCACGCCGCCGCCTGCGACAACATTGCCGTTTTCTTCGGCGAAGATATTTTCATTGCCTTCGGCGCGGTGCTGCTGATTGACGCCTTCCTCAAAGAGAACGGCATTACCGGTATCGAGCCGCTGCATATCGGCCTGTGGGCCATTCCGACCGCCATCTCCGCGCTGGTGATTCATATGATTCGCCTGCTGCGCCTTGACGCCAGCATCCGCCGTGACGTGGTGGCGTGGCGAAACGCGCAGGGCGTGAAGGAGGTGATGCAATGAGTACGCTTATCACCATCAACCGCGTTTACTACCTGATCGGTTTTGTCGTGATGCTATTGGTTATCATGACCCTGCGCGATCGCGGCAACCCGAAACGTTTTACCACCGCGCTGTTCTGGTTCCTGTTTGGCGGCATTTTTCTGTTCGGCGACCTGATGGTCCAGGAGCTGGGAAAATCGCTGGCCTACCGGATTATCGGCGGTGCGGTGATTGTCATTGCTCTGCTGGCGGGCTGCGGGCTGGTGGGCAAAGGCGAGTACCAAATGTCGAGCGAGAGCGAACGCGTTGCCTCGTCTAATCGACTGAAAAACTGGCTATTTTTGCCAGCGTTGATGATCCCGGTGGTGACGGTCATCGGCACGCTGTTCCTCAAAGGGGTGTCGATTGGCGGTGTCTACCTGCTCGACCAGAAACAGCTGACGCTGGCCGCGCTGTGCGTCGCCTGCGTGGCGGCCATTTTGACCGGCTGGTGGCTGACGCGCGGCACGCCGCTGCACGCCATTCGCCAGTCCCGACGCCTGGTGGATACCATCGGCTGGGCGGTGATATTGCCGCAGATGCTCGCCATGCTTGGCGGGGTGTTTGTGGTGGCGGATACCGGCGAGTCGGTGCAAAAGGTGGTGAGCCTGTTCGTCAACCCGGATAACCGCTTCATGCTGGTGGTGATCTATTGCGTTGGCATGGCGCTGTTTACCATGATTATGGGCAACGCGTTTGCCGCCTTCCCGGTGCTCAGCGCCGGCATTGCGCTGCCGTTCCTGATTCATCTTCACCACGGCAACCCGGCGCCGCTGCTGGCGATTGGTATGTACGCGGGCTACTGCGGCACGCTGATGACGCCGATGGCCGCCAACTTTAATATTGTGCCCGCTGCGCTGCTTGAGCTGAAAGATAAGTATCAGGTGATTAAGGTTCAGATCCCCACCGCGCTGCCTCTGCTGGTGGTAAACGTCTTTTTAATGTACTTCCTCGTGTTTCGCTAAGCGCGGTGACTTTTTCAGGAGCTGTTATGGAATTAACGCAACATCAGGCTGACGCTTTTGCCCGTATGCCCTTGACCTATCTGCGCCAGGAATATCCAAACCACATCATGCACTTGCTGAATGATGATGGTGACGTCCTGCCGCCTCGCGCCCTGCACCCGGTGTTTTATGGCTGCTTCGACTGGCACTCGGCGGTGCACGGCTACTGGCTGCTGCTGCGCTGCGTGCGCCTTTACCCGGCGCTGCCGTGCCGTGATGAAATCATCGCGCTGTTTGACGAGCACCTCACCGAGGAGAGTGTCGCTCAGGAGCTGGCCTATTTTACCGCGCCGTTCCGCGCCTCGTTTGAACGCCCCTACGGCTACGGCTGGCTGCTGGCGCTGGCGCAGGAGCTGCAACAATCCTCTCTGCCGCAGGCCGCGCGCTGGTTTGCGACGCTGGCGCCGCTGACTCAGGATATCCGCGATCGGCTTATCGACTATCTCAGCAAGCTGACCTACCCGATTCGCGTTGGCACACATTACAACACCGCCTTTGCGCTGGCGTTGGGGCTGGACTATGCTCGCGCGCTGGCAGACAAACCGCTGGAAGGTGCGATTCTGGATGCCGCCAACCGTTTCTATATTGCCGATACGCAGTACCCGGCGCACTACGAACCGGGCGGTGACGAGTACATTTCGGGGGCGCTGACCGAAGCGCTGCTGATGAGCAAAGTGGCGGGGGATTTCCCGGCGTGGTTCGATGCCTTCCTGCCGGACGTGGCGTCGGTCCCGGCGTTGATGAACCCGGCGGAAGTCAGCGACCGTACCGACCCGAAAATTGCCCATCTCGACGGCCTGAACCTTAGCCGTGCCTGGTGTATGAAGCATATCGCCCGCGCCTTGCCGGCAGGCCATGCGGCGCAAACACCGCTACGCGATGCCGTGACGCGGCATCTGACGGCCAGCGTTGAACACGTGGTCGGCAGCCACTACAGCGGCGGGCACTGGCTGGCGAGCTTCGCGCTGCTGGCGCTGGAGTAAATTCTTCTGCGTACTTCGGTTTTGCCGGAGTACGTTTCTCCTCTTATTAACGCGGCAAAATGTCATTGCGCGAATGGCGATTTTGGCGTCTGTCGACCATCCTTTCTTTATTCGTTAACTCAAACGAGTCACTGTCTGCACAACGTCAAAAATAAACCTTCAGACCCAGGACATGATATGCGCCATGCGTTTCTTCCTGTCATTGCCGCTGCGTGTCTCTTTCTGACCGGGGTGGTTATTTTGAATACTCAGCTTTGGTATTCTTCCCGTGCGGAAAGCCTCGGCGGCGCACGATATGCGGCGAATAATATTAACCTTATCCTGAACGAAGCCGCGCGGGCGACGCGGGTCGCGATGAGTATTAAGGGGTGCACCCTGGAAGGGCAATATCGGCTCGGCACCGAAGCTGCGTTGCAGCCGCATTTGCGCACGATTGTTATCGTCAAAAATGGCGCGGTCTGGTGTTCGTCATTGCCGGGAAACCGTATTCTGCTCTCGCAGATTCCGCCAATGGTGGAGGGGCATTTGCTGCTGGCCTCTGCCCGTGAAACATCCAATAGGTTACCGATTCTAATTTATAATACGCGGTTTGCCGATAGCCATATTCTGGTGACCATTAGCGATCAGCACATTCGAGGGGCGCTGAATGCGCCGTTGAAAGGAGTGCATTTCGCCTTGCAGGTTGGGGATTCTACGATCGGTATGTCCGGCGACGTGGTAAGCGGAAACGTGCACTACAGCGGACGAATCCGTTCGGCTGAATATCCCTTTAGTATTGTCTACAACCAACCGCCGTTATTTAGCCTGCAGCGCTTGATTACCCATGGTCTGGGTATTCTGTTTTTTATTACTCTTATCTCCGGCGTTACGGCCTATGCGCTGAATAAATATCTGCATAAGGAGATGACGCCGGAAGAGCTGCTACGGCGGGCGATAGCCAACGGTGAAATCGTCCCTTTCTACCAGATGGTGGTCAACGGCAGGGAGGGGACGCTGCGCGGCGTTGAGGTGCTGGCCCGCTGGAAGCACCCGCGCGCGGGCTATATTTCTCCCGCGGCGTTTATTCCGGTGGCGGAAAAGTCGGGGCTGATCGTGCCGCTCACCCGCAGCCTGATGGCGCAGGTGGTGGATAACATGAACGCCATCGAAAGCAAGCTGCCGGAAGGTTTTCATGTCGGTATTAACTTCAGCGCGTCGCATATTGCCAGCCCGGGCTTCGTGGACGAGTGCTTGCGTTTTAAAGCCCGCTTCCAGCGCAAGGATCTGAACCTGGTACTGGAGGTGACGGAGCGCGAGCCGCTGCACGTGGATGAAGATTTAGTGCAAACGCTGAATACGCTGCATGAGAATGGGTTTGTTATCGCGCTGGATGATTTTGGTACCGGCTATTCTGGTCTATCTTATCTGCATGATTTACATATTGATTATATTAAAATAGATCAGAGTTTCGTCGCCCGCGTCAACGCCGACCCTGACTCCACGCGCATCCTGGACTGCGTGCTGGATCTGGCCCGTAAGCTCTCGCTGAGCATCGTTGCCGAAGGGGTCGAAACCCGAGAACAGCTCGACTATCTCAACAAAAACGACATTACCTTCCAGCAGGGGTACTATTTTTATAAGCCGGTGAAATTCACCGAATTGATCAAAATTCTGCTGTCAAAACCGAAAGTGAAGGTGATTGTCGAGTAAATCGCCGCCCGTATGAAAACGTACGTTGACCTGGCCGCGCCTAACGTAGGATAGTCACCGTTTTGCCGGTCTTTATTCCAGGAGCTGTCTATGACTAACGAAATCCCGCTGAAATTTTATGACATCGTCGATGAATACTCGACCGAAGCCGCGCAGGCGGTGAACGACGACGAGCGCGATGCGCTGGCGCACTATTTCCAGCTGCTGATTACCCGTTTAATGAATAACGAAGAGATCAGCGAAGAAGCGCAGCAAGAGATGGCCGCCGAAGCGGGCATTAAACCCCAGCGCATTGATGACATTGCGGAATTCCTCAATCAATGGGGTAACGAGTAGCACGATTTCTCGTCGGCACGGCCGCTGAAAGGTACGAGGTTAATTATGGGTCATCGTTCTACATCCGATTTTAATATCAGCACGCAAATCACCCAGCTGGGCCGGGACACCACCCGCCAGGCGGGGTTTGTTAATGCACCGATTTATCGCGGCTCGACGGTGGTCTTCCCGACGGTTGACGATCTCGAACACAACCGCGCGGAATTCAACTACGGCACGATGGGCACGCCGACCATCGCCAGCCTCGAGAACGCCTGGAGCGCGCTGGCGGGGGCCGCCGGTACCGTGCTGTCACCGTCCGGGCTGGGAGCCATTTCGCTGGCCCTGCTGACGACGCTCAAAGCGGGCGATCACCTGCTGATGCCCGATAGCGTCTACCGGCCTACCCGCAATTTCTGCGCCGGTATGCTGACTAAAATGGGCATTGAAACCACCTATTACGATCCGCTGATCGGCGCGGAGATCGCCACGCTGTTCCGCCCGAATACCACTACGCTGTTCCTTGAATCGCCGGGGTCGCAAAGCTTTGAGATTCAGGATGTTCCGGCGATGACTCAGACGGCGAAAAAGCAGGGTATTACCACCATTATTGATAACACGTGGGCGACGCCGATTTTCTTCCGCGCCCACGAGCACGGTTGCGATCTCTCGCTCGAAGCGGGGACCAAATACCTCGGCGGCCATTCCGATCTGCTGATGGGGCTAGTGTCGGCCAATGAGGCGTGGTGGCCGCAGCTGCGTAAAACCTACGATCTGCTGGCAATGCTGCCCGGAGCGGAAGACTGCTTCCTGGCCCTGCGCGGGCTGCGCACGATGCATCTGCGCCTGAAAGAGGCTGAACGACGCGGTCTGGAGATGGCGCATTGGCTACAGGCGCGTCCGGAAGTGCTGAGGGTGCTGCACCCGGCGTTGCCGGAGTGCCCGGGGCACGAGATCTGGAAGCGCGATTTTACCGGCTCATCCGGGCTGTTTTCGCTGGTGCTTAAGCCTGAATTCACCAAAGCGGGCGTGGCGAATATGTTGGATCACATGCGTATTTTCGCCATGGGCTATTCGTGGGGCGGTTTCGAAAGCCTGATTATTCCGTTCAACTGCGCCGATTACCGCACCGCGACCACCTGGCAGCCCGGCGGCCTGACGCTGCGTATCCAGATGGGGCTGGAAGATATGGACGATCTGAAAACCGATCTGGCCGCCGGTTTCGACCGCCTGCGCGCGGTACGCTAAAGGCAATACGTCATCGCGGACGCGTTTCTGCGGTGGCGTTTTTCTCCCCACCCTTTTGATGTTTGTGAGTCGGATGCGATGAATATTGGTTTTGTCGGCCTCGGGTCGGTAGTTGAAACCGCCTACCTTCCGGCGCTGAAGGCGCTGTCGCTGCCGGTATCTTGCCTTTACGGCTATGACCGCAATCCGCAGCGCAGCCTGCCGGGCGTTACGGCCTGTGATTCCCTTGCCGCGCTGCTGGCGCAGCCTATCGATACGCTGTTTATTACCACCGTTTCGCTGGCGCATCTGCCGGTGCTGGAACAGGCGCTGCGCTCAACGATCCCGCGCATTGTGGTGGAAAAACCGATTGCCGCCACGCTGGACCAGCTTGCCGCGCTGCGTCAGTGCCTGGCGCTGCCTGATAACGCTCGACGCGTGCTGGCGCTGGATCACTGGATGGCCCGTGACGGCGCGCTGTGTCTGGCACAGGGGAGCATGGACGGCCGCTGGCAGCCGCAAAACGGCGCGGCGGTTGACCGCCCGGTGGTCACCTCGCTGGACGATATTGTCAGGATCGACGGCTTTCTGCTGGAGCCGAGCGGCTATAATGCCGCCGGCGAAGCCATCGCGCTGAATTTTGCCACCGGTGAGCCGGATACCCGCCAGCTGCGCCATCCGGACGGGGTGATTGTCGATATTGGCACCCACGTGCTGGCGATGATGCGTGAGACGGTGCGTTATCTGGGCGGCAGCGATGAGATTGTGCTGCGCGCTGAGCAGGTTAAGGATCGCTTAGGCCAGCTAATTGCGCGGGGCGATACGCAAACTGCAGAAGGCGAGGCGCATCTGCTCGGCACGCTCGGCGGTATTGCCGTCAATCTATGGCTGAACAAATACGCCGGGCCGGGCGTTGAGCGCAAGGGCATCCGCCTTTTCCTGCGCGACGGCCGCATTATCGACCAGAATCGAGGCCCGCAGGGGGAACGCGTTGAACTGATTCGCGGCGACGAGATTCTGAGCTGGACGCGCTGCGGCGCGGTGTATGCCCATTGCCTCGGCGAGCAGATCCTCGGCGCGCAGAGTCTGTTCGACCGCGCGCCGCAGGAAGTGGCGAAGCTCACGGCGCGGCGCATCGGCGAGGTTGAGGCGCTGCTACAGATTCAGCAGCGGTTACGCGGGGCGCATTGAGTCGTGATAAAATGGCGGCACAATACGACGTTAAGGAGTCGCTATGGAATTCATCTGCCCAACCTGTCAGGCCTCGCTGGAGGTTCAGGGTCAACAGGCGCACTGTGCGCACTGTGATAAAACCTTTACCCTCGAGCCACGCTGCCCCGAGTGCCATAAGCCGCTGGAGGTGTTAAAAGCCTGCGGCGCAGTGGATTTCTTCTGCCAGAACGGCCACGGCCTGATATCGAAAAAGCGGGTGGAGTGGGTGCCTGCGGGGGAATAAGCGAGAGGATACCGGGCCTGGAGGCCCGGTTATATTAAACGATTAAACGGCTTTTTTCCGCGCGCGCGTTTTCTTCACCGGCGTCACCGTTTTGATTTCACTTTCAACCCAGCCGTCCGCCAGCCGGGTGGTCAGCATTTCTCCGGCTTTGGCCTGCTTCGCCTGCTTCAACACCTTGCCATCGCTGGCGGTGGTGACGCTATAGCCACGGGCCAGCGTCGCCAGCGGGCTAACGGCTTCCAGATGCGTGACGGCATTGCCAAAGCGTTCGCGTTGTTCGCTGAGGCGCGCGCGAATTGTTTCGGCCAGGCGATATTCCAGCTGTTGGATACGCGACTGGGCGCGATGAATACGCGGCTGCGGATTCTGCTGGTTCAGGCGTTGCAACATGCGCTGCTGGCGCTGATTCGCCTGCTTGATTTGATTTTCCAGCGCGCTGCTCATGCGCTGGCGCAGCCGCTCCAGCGACGTTTGCTGGCGCGCCAGACGCAGCTGCGGATGCTGCTGCTGCAGGCGATGGAAAAGCTGGGTAAAGCGGCGGCTGCGGTTGGCGAGGTAGTAGTCCATCGCCATGCCCAGACGCTGCTGGGCAGACTGCACCTGACGCAGCAGCTCCTGCTGGTTACGGCTGACAATTTCCGCCGCCGCCGACGGCGTCGGCGCGCGCAGGTCGCCGACAAAATCGGCAATGGTGACGTCGGTTTCGTGGCCGACGGCGCTGACCACCGGAATGCGGCTGGCGAAAATAGCGCGCGCCACCCGTTCGTCGTTAAAACTCCATAAGTCTTCCAGCGAGCCGCCGCCGCGCCCGACGATTAACACATCGCACTCGCCGCGGGCGTTGGCCAGTTCAATGGCGCGAACGATTTGCCCCGGCGCGTCGTCGCCCTGGACGGCGGTAGGGTAAATGACCACCGGCAGCGACGGATCGCGGCGTTTGAGTACGTGGAGAATATCGTGCAGCGCCGCGCCGGTTTTCGAAGTGATCACCCCGACGCAGTGGGCCGGGGAGGGCAGCGGCTGCTTGTAGTGCTGATCGAACAAGCCTTCCGCCTGTAGTTTGGCTTTTAGCTGCTCATATTTCTGCTGCAATAGCCCTTCGCCCGCCGGCTGCATGCTCTCGACGATAATCTGGTAGTCGCCGCGCGGCTCATACAGCGTGATGTTGGCGCGCACCAGCACCTGCTGCCCGTGCTGCGGACGAAACGTCACCCGACGGTTGCTGTTGCGGAACATCGCGCAGCGCACCTGGGCGTTATCGTCTTTTAAGGTGAAGTACCAGTGTCCGGAAGAGGGCTGGGTAAAGTTGGAGATCTCGCCGCTAATCCACACCTGGCCCATCTCTTTTTCGAGCAGCAGGCGTACCGACTGATTAAGGCGGCTAACGGTAAAAATTGCGGGGCTTTGTGAGGATAACATGTGAGCGGGATCAAATTCTAAATCAGCAAGTTATTCAGTCGAAAGTAACATGCTCACAGAGGAGCGCAAGGTTTTTTTGCAAAAAAGTGTGGATGCAATCGCTTACGCTCTGTATAATGCCGCGGCAATATTTAATAACCTCCCAGGTGAGATATTGCCCATGCTACGTATCGCAAAAGAAGCCCTGACGTTTGACGACGTCCTCCTCGTTCCCGCTCATTCTACCGTTCTGCCGAACACGGCTGACCTTAGCACTCAGCTGACCAAAACCATTCGTCTGAACATTCCTATGCTCTCTGCGGCAATGGACACCGTGACTGAAGCGCGCCTGGCAATTGCCCTGGCACAGGAAGGCGGCATTGGTTTTATCCACAAAAACATGTCTATCGAGCGCCAGGCGGAAGAAGTTCGCCGCGTGAAGAAGCACGAGTCCGGCGTGGTAACCGACCCGCAGACCGTGCTGCCAACCACCACCCTGGCGGAAGTGAAAGAACTGACCGAGCGCAACGGATTCGCGGGCTATCCGGTTGTGACCGAAGACAATGAACTGGTAGGTATCATCACTGGCCGTGACGTGCGTTTCGTTACCGATCTGAGCCAGCCGGTCAGCGTCTACATGACCCCGAAAGAGCGCCTGGTCACCGTTCGCGAAGGCGAATCGCGTGAGGTGGTGTTCGCTAAAATGCACGAACGTCGCGTAGAAAAAGCGCTGGTGGTTGACGATAGCTTCCACCTGCTGGGCATGATCACCGTTAAAGACTTCAAAAAAGCGGAACGTAAACCGAACGCCTGTAAAGACGAGAAAGGCCGTCTGCGCGTGGGCGCGGCGGTAGGCGCGGGCGCGGGCAACGAAGAGCGCGTTGACGCGCTGGTTGCCGCGGGCGTTGACGTACTGCTGATCGACTCCTCTCACGGCCATTCCGAAGGCGTACTGCAGCGTATCCGTGAAACCCGTGCTAAATATCCTGACCTGCAAATCATTGGCGGTAACGTCGCCACTGGCGCAGGCGCTCGCGCCCTGGCGGAAGCGGGTTGCAGCGCGGTGAAAGTCGGTATCGGCCCTGGCTCCATCTGTACGACCCGTATCGTTACTGGCGTGGGCGTGCCGCAGATCACCGCGGTTTCCGACGCGGTTGAAGCGCTGGAAGGCACCGGTATTCCGGTTATCGCCGACGGCGGTATCCGTTTCTCCGGCGATATCGCTAAAGCGATTGCCGCGGGCGCCGCTGCCGTGATGGTGGGCTCGATGCTGGCGGGTACCGAAGAATCCCCGGGCGAAATCGAACTGTACCAGGGCCGTTCTTACAAATCTTACCGCGGTATGGGCTCTCTGGGTGCGATGTCCAAAGGCTCTTCCGACCGTTACTTCCAGAGCGACAACGCCGCTGACAAACTGGTGCCGGAAGGTATCGAAGGTCGCGTAGCATATAAAGGCCGCCTGAAAGAGATCATTCACCAGCAGATGGGCGGCCTGCGCTCCTGTATGGGTCTGACCGGCTGTGGTACCATCGACCTGCTGCGTACGAAGGCTGAATTCGTGCGTATCAGCGGTGCGGGTATCCAGGAAAGCCACGTTCACGACGTGACCATCACCAAAGAGTCCCCGAACTACCGTCTGGGCTCCTGATTTTCTTCGCCCGACCTCGTGTCGGGCGATTTATTTAATCTGTTTCACTTGCCTCGGAATTAG
>NZ_JBKDZH010000018.1:0-202125 GCF_047971185.1 Kluyvera sp. | reverse complement strand
TGGCGGGCCTCTCGTACACCTCCACCGGCGTACCAATCTGCTCGGCAATGCCTTTGTTCATCACCATCACCCGCTGGGCGAGAGTCATCGCTTCCACCTGATCGTGGGTAACGTACAGCGAGGTGGTTTTCAGGCGACGGTGCAGCTGCTGGAGCTCAAGGCGCATCTGCACGCGCAGCTTGGCGTCGAGGTTAGAGAGCGGTTCGTCAAACAGGAACACCGCCGGGTCGCGCACGATGGCGCGCCCCATCGCCACGCGCTGACGCTGGCCGCCGGAGAGCTCGCGCGGGCGGCGCTTGAGCAGGCCATCCAGCTCCAGGATGCGCGCGGCTTCCTGCACTTTCTCAGCAATGTGCGCTTTGCCCATACCGCGAATTTTCAGCCCCCAGGCCATGTTCTCTTCCACGCTCATGTGCGGGTAGAGTGCGTAGTTCTGGAACACCATCGCAATGCCGCGATCCTTCGGCTCCATTTCGGTGACGCGCTTGCGATCGATCCAGATATCGCCGCTGGTGACCCGCTCAAGCCCGGCCACCATCCTCAGCAGCGTCGACTTGCCGCAGCCCGACGGGCCGACCATCACAATAAACTCGCCGTCCGCGATGTCCAGCGTCAGCGGTTGAATCACCTGGGTTTTGCCGTCCCAGCTTTTGGTTACTGCCTGTAGTTTTAAACCAGCCATTTTTATTTCTCACTATCGACCAGGCCGCGCACGAAGGCACGCTGCATGGCTAAAACGATGACAACCGGAGGAATGAGCGTCAGCAGCATGGCTGCCATTACCTGATTCCACTGGGTGGTGCCTTGCCCAATGGCGATCATGCCTTTAATGCCCGCCACGGCGGTGCCGAGGTTGACGTCGGTAACGATCAGCAGCGGCCACAGATACTGATTCCAGCCGTAGATAAAGGTGATCACGAACAGCGCCGCGAGGTTGGTTTTCGACAGCGGCAGCACGATGTCGCGGAAGAAGCGCATCGGCGAGGCGCCGTCGATGCGCGCCGCTTCAATCAGCTCGTCCGGCAGGGTCATAAAGAACTGGCGGAACAGGAAGGTGGCGGTGGCCGAGGCCATCAGCGGCAGCGTCAGGCCCGCGTAGCTGTCGAGCATTTTCAGGTTGGCGATCACCTCCACCGTCGGGAAAATGCGCACTTCAACCGGCAGCATCAGGGTGATAAAGATCATCCAGAAGAACAGGTTGCGCAGCGGGAAGCGGAACCAGACGATGGCGAAGGCCGAGAGCATCGACACCGTGATTTTGCCGACGGTAATGGCGAAAGCCATGATGAAGCTGTTAAGCATCATCAGCCAGAATGGCGCGCTGTTGGCGCCGACGCCGTTGACCCAAATCGCCTTCATATTTTCAAACAGATGGCCGCCGGGGATCAGCGTCATCGGCGTTTCAAACACCGCTTTGTCGTCGAGCGTCGCGGCGGTGAAGGCGACGTACAGCGGAAACAGAATCACGATAATCCCGAGGATCAGCATGGTGTGGCTGAAAATAGTCAGCCCGCGACGGTTCTCAATCATTGGTAGCGCACCTTTTTCTCCACGTAGCGGAACTGCACCACGGTCAGGACGATGACGAGGAACATCAGCACCACCGACTGGGCGGCTGAGGCCGAGAGATCCAGCCCGGCGAAGCCTTCGCGGTAAATCTTATAAATCAGCGTGGTGGTGGCCTGCACCGGCCCGCCCGCCGTCGCGGCGTCGATCACCGGGAAGGTGTCGAAGAAGGCGTAGACCAGGTTCACCACCAGCAGGAAGAAGCTCACCGGCGCAATCAGCGGCAGCGCCAGCTTGAAGAAGCGACGAATCGGCCCTGCGCCGTCGATAGCGGCGGCTTCCACCAGCGAGCGCGGAATGGACTGCAGCGCGGCGAAGAAGAACAGGAAGTTGTAGCTGATCTGCTTCCACACCGAGGCGAAGACCACCAGAAACATCGCCTGGCCACTGTTCTGCGCGTGGTTCCAGTCATAGCCAAATTCACCGAGGAAATGGGTAATCAACCCGCGACCGGGGTTAAACAGGAAGATCCACAGCACGGCGGCGACGGCGGGGGCGACGGCGTAAGGCAGCAGCATCAGCGTTTGGTACAGGCGGCTGCCGCGCACCACGTAATCCACCAGCGCGGCGAAAATCAGCGACACCAGCAGGCCGCTGACGGTGACCATGGCGCTGAACTTAATCGTCGTCCAGAAGGAGTCGAGATAGTACGGATCGTGGAACAGCGAGACGAAGTTATCCAGGCCAACGAACTGGCTGGAGAGGCCAAACGGGTCGACGCTTTGCAGCGAATACCACAGCGCTTCGCCAGCGGGCCAGATAAAGAAAATAACGGTGATAATCAGCTGCGGGGCGACCAATGCGTAGGGCAGCCAGCGCGATTTAAACACCGGACGGGATGATGACATAGTTAAACTCTGAGTTGGGTTTCCCCTCACCCCGGCCCTCTCCCCATAGGGGCGAGGGAGAAAACCGAACGGTCCCCTCTCCCCTATGGGGAGAGGGTTAGGGTGAGGGGTCAGGCTATAAGATTAAGACTTGGTCGACTGCTCAAAACGGCGCAGCAGCTGATTCCCACGCTCAACCGCAGAATCCAGCGCCTGCTGAGGCGTTTTCTTGCCGGTCCAGACGCTTTCCAGCTCTTCATCCACGATGGTGCGAATCTGCGGCATGTTACCCAGGCGCAGGCCTTTGGTGAACGGCAACGGCGGCTTGTTCAGCATCTGACGGGTGGCGGTATCCGCACCGGGGTTCTTGTCATAGAAGCCCTGCTCACGCGTCAAATCGTAAGCAGCGGTAGTGATCGGCAGATAGCCGGTTTTCTGGTGCCATTCGGCGGCAATTTCCGGCTTCATCAGGAAGTCGAGGAACTTCGCCACGCCGGTGTAGGTTTCTTTGTCTTTCCCCTGCATCACCCACAGGCTGGCCCCGCCGATAATGGCGTTCTGCGGCGCGCCTTTCACCTCGGCGTCGTACGGCATCATCCCCACGCCGTAGTTGAATTTGGCGTAGTGACGGATATCGGCCAGCGAGCCGGAGGAGGCGGTGGTGATGGCGCAGTCGCCGTTGTAGAACTTCTCGGTGGATTCGTCTTTACGGCCGAAGTAGCTGAAGTCACCCTTCTTGTTCAGATCGGCAAGCAGCGCGATATGCTTCACCTGCTCCGGCTTGTTGAACTCCAGCACCGCATCGGTACCGTCGAAGCCGTTGTTTTGGGTGGCGACCGGTAGGCCGTGCCAGGCGCTGAAGTTTTCAATCTGGATCCAGCCCTGCCAGCCGCTGGCGTAACCGCACTTCATCCCGGCGGCCTTCAGCTTCGCGGTGTAAGCGGCCAGATCCTGCCAGGTTTTCGGCGGCTGCTCCGGGTCTAAACCGGCTTTCTTGAAGGCGTCTTTGTTGTAGTACAGCACCGGGGTGGAGCTGTTAAACGGCTGGGAGAGCAGATGCCCGGTTTTGGCGTCGGTGTAGTAGCCGGAGACCGTCGGTACAAACTGCGATTCGTCGAACTTGATCCCGGCATCGCTGAACACCTGATACACCGGCTTAATCGCTTTTGACGCCATCATGGTGGCGGTGCCGACTTCATACACCTGCAAAATGGCCGGCGCGTTGCCGGTACGGAAGGCGGCGATGCCCGCGCTCAGGCTCTGCTCGTAGTTGCCTTTGTACACCGGCGTAATTTTATAGTCCGGGTTGGCGGCGTTGAAGCGCTGCGCCAGAGAATCAACTTCCTTGCCAAGTTCCCCTTCCATCGAATGCCAGAACGGAATGGTGGTCACGGCCAGCGCCTGACCCGCCAATGCCATACTCAACGCCAATCCTAAAGCTGTATGTCGTAACGATATCATCGGTTATCTCTCTTTTTGTGCCGGGATGCGCGATATCACGCGTTTTATGTTCGCGGGGGTAACATGACATGCTCGAATGACAGAAAAATAACTTTTTTATTACAAAAAAAAGATAGTAAGGCGACAAAGGGATGGCAAGGCGGTGACGGTTCGAAGAAGGGAAAGTGGGAGCTGAGACACGGATAGGGATGACGTTATTCCCGGGGTCGGCGCAGGCGCCTTGCCCGGGCTACGGCGCGGGTATCGTTTTATTGAACGCGCACAAACGTAGCCCGGCCAAGCGCAGCGCCGCCGGGAATACCTCAGCCTCGTAAACGAAGGGCAATCTGCTCCAGCGTCAGCCGCCCTGCTGCCGCGTCGACCGTCATATCAACAAAATCTGGATTCGCCGCGAGCGAAATCCCATTACGCTTTAAAAACAGCAGCGTAATAAACAAGGCGGTACGTTTATTACCATCGTTAAAGATATGCCCACGGGATATGGCCAGCAAATGCATAGCCGCCAGCAGCCATACATCGGTCACGCCTTCATATTCGATTTGATTAAGCACCCGGTACATTAGCGCTTCCGCGCGGCCAGGGTCAGGCATACCAGTCACACCAGGCGTAACGCGGAGCAGCCTGTCGTGAAACTGAATTATCTCTTCCGCTGAGATAATTTGTAGGGTCATTTATCCGCCAGCTCCCTGAGTTCATTACCATGAACCGCCATAATGGAGGCAAACTCATCATCCATCCGCGCCGTCTGATAACGCTCAAACTCTTCGGCGCTGATGATCACGGCGGGCTTATGCCCACGACGCGTGATGGTGACAGGGCCGCCAGTCACCGCGCTTTCCAGGACTTCGGCCAGATTTTGCCGCGCCTCGCTATAGTTAACCGTACGCATAAAACACCTCCCGAGTTGTACATGTTTATTGTACAACAAATATGTACAAAAAAAGAGCCATAGGGCTCTTTTAATGAATTATGCGGCGTTCTCGCAGAGTTTCGTCTACTCCAACACGCACAAACGTAGCCCGGCCAAGCGCAGCGCCGCCGGGGCCGTGTTAACCGCCGAGGTACGCGCTGCGCACCGCTTCGTTTGCTAACAGCGCATCACCGGAGTCTTCCAGCACCACGTGGCCGTTTTCCAGCACGTAGCCGCGGTCGGCGAGCTTCAGCGCCTGGTTGGCGTTCTGCTCGACGAGGAAGATAGTCATGCCCTGTTCGCGCAACTGCTCGATGGTTTCGAAGATCTGCTGGATGATGATCGGCGCCAGACCGAGCGACGGTTCATCCAGCAGCAGCAGGCGCGGCTGGCTCATCAGCGCGCGGCCAATCGCCAGCATCTGCTGTTCGCCGCCGGACATGGTGCCCGCGCGCTGGATACGACGCTCGTGCAGACGCGGGAACAGTTCGTACACCCACTTGATGCGTTCCTGGAACTGGTCGCGCTCGGCAAAGAAACCGCCCATCGCCAGGTTCTCTTCCACCGTCATGCGCGAGAACACCCGACGCCCTTCCGGGACGATCGCCACCGCTTCGCGCATGATTTTCGCCGTCTGCCAGTCGGTAATGTCCTTATCATCAAAGACAATCCGCCCGCTGGTAGCGCGCGGGTCGCCGCACAGCGTGCCGAGCAGGGTGGTTTTCCCCGCGCCGTTCGCGCCGATAAGGGTGACGATTTCCCCCTGGTTAATATGCAGACTGACCTCGTGCAGCGCCTGAATCTTGCCGTAGTGGGCGCTGACTTTGTCGAACGATAACATCACTTTATCCATATTATGCCTCACCCAGATACGCGCGGATCACATCCGGGTTGTTGCGGATCTCTTCCGGCGTGCCGTTAGCCAACGGCGTGCCCTGGTTCACCACGTAGATACGGTCGGAAATACCCATCACCAGCTTCATATCATGCTCAATCAGCAAAATGGTGGTGTTGTGATGGTTACGCAGCTCGGCAATCAGCTCATCCAGCTCTTTGGTCTCTTTCGGGTTGAGGCCGGCTGCCGGTTCGTCAAGCATCAGAATTTCCGGCTGGGTCACCATGCAGCGGGCGATCTCCAGACGACGCTGGTCGCCGTAGGCCAGGTTACTGGCCTGACGGTTGGCGTGCTCCAGCAGGCCGATACGCTCAAGCCAGGTGGCGGCGCGATCCAGCGCTTCACTCTGCGCGCGGCGGAACGAAGGCGTTTTCAGCAGCCCGGAAAAGACGCCGGTTTTCAGCTGCTGATGCTGTGCTACCAGCAGGTTTTCAATCACCGTCATTTCACGGAACAGCCGCACGTGCTGGAAGGTACGCACCACGCCCATGCGGGCAATCTGCTGGCCCGGCAGCCCTTCGAGGTGCTGGTCGCGCAGCTTGATGGTGCCGCCGGTCGGTTTATAGAAACCGGTCAGGCAGTTAAAGACCGTGGTTTTCCCCGCGCCGTTTGGGCCAATCAGGGAGACGATCTCCTGAGGATGCAGCTCCAGCGCCACGTTGTTGACCGCCAGCAGGCCGCCAAAACGCATCATCAGGCCGTTAACGGATAATAATGGCTGACTCATGCCTGCTCTCCTTCTTTCGCTTGCCCGTTTTTCAGTTTCAGCTGGGGACGGGTCATCGGCAGAAGGCCCTGCGGACGCCAGATCATCATCAGTACCATCAGGCCGCCGAGCATCAACATGCTGTATTCGTTAAAGTCACGCATCAGCTCGCGGGAGACCACCAGCAGAACGGCGGCCAGGATCACCGCGAACTGCGAGCCCATCCCGCCCAGCACCACAATCGCCAGCACAAAGGCCGACTCGGCGAAGGTGAACGATTCCGGGCTAACAAAGCCCTGGCGCGCGGCGAACAGCGTCCCGGCAAAACCGGCGAACGCGGCGCTGATGGTGAAGGCGGTCAGCTTGATGCGCGTCGGGCTCAGGCCCAGCGAGCGGCAGGCGATTTCATCTTCACGCAGCGCTTCCCACGCGCGGCCCAGCGGCATACGCAGCAGGCGGTTAATCACGAACAGGCTCAGCACCACCAGCAGCAGCGCCACCAGGTAGAGGAAGATCACGCGGTCAGAGGGGTCGTACTTGACGTTAAAGAAGTTGCTGAAGGTATCCCAGCCCCCTTCGCGCGCGCTGCGGCTGAACTCCAGGCCGAACAAGGTCGGTTTCGGGATCTGGCTGATGCCGTTCGGACCGCCGGTGATTTCGGTATTGTTGAGCAGCAGGATACGGACAATTTCGCCGAAACCTAAGGTCACAATCGCCAGATAGTCGCCGCGCAGGCGCAGAACCGGGAAGCCGAGCAGGAAACCGGCGGCGGCAGAGACCAGCCCCGCCAGCGGCAGGCAGGTCCAGAAGCCGAGGCCGTAATAGTGGTTCAGCAGCGCAAAAGTGTACGCACCGATGGCGTAGAAGCCGCCGTAGCCCAGCACCAGCAGGCCGGAAAGCCCGACGACGACGTTCAGACCCAGACCGAGAATAATGTAGATCATGGTCAGGGTGGCGATGTCCACCGTCCCGCGCGACACCATAAACGGCCACGCCACGGCAATCACCAGCAGCGCAATCAGGAACAACTTTTGTTTGACCGTCGAGCCGTCAATCGCCGGCAGAATAAACTTCGGCCCGGAGACGCTCTTCAGCCCTTTCTGAAACAGCGGGCGCAGCAGCTGGAAGAAAAAGACCACCGCGGTGCCGATAAAAATCCACTGCCAGCGGATATCCGCCGCGCTGCCCACCACCAGTTTAGTGCCGTCGAGCTGCAGCTGGACGCCCATAAACACGCCCGCCAGCACGAAGAACATCGCCGCCGACAGCAGCGCCATCGCAAATTGCATCGGTTTCATACTTTCTCTACCTCCGGGCGGCCCAGGATACCGGTCGGCATCACCAGCAGCACCACGATCAGCAGCGCGAACGACACCACGTCTTTATATTCGGTGCTCAGATACGCCGACGACAGCGCTTCCGCGATGCCGAGGATCAGCCCGCCGATCATCGCGCCAGGAATGCTGCCAATGCCGCCGAGAACCGCAGCGGTGAAGGCCTTCATCCCGGCCATAAAGCCGATGTACGGGTTAATCACGCCGTAGAACTGGCCGAGCAGCACGCCCGCTACCGCCGCCATCGCCGCGCCAATCACGAACGTCAGGGCGATCACGCGGTCGGTGTTACTGCCGAGCAGGCTGGCCATTTTCAGGTCTTCCGCGCAGGCGCGGCAGGCGCGGCCCATTCGCGAGTAACGAATAAACAGTGTCAGCGCCAGCATGGCGATAAAGGTTACAATCCAGATGACCAACTGCATGGTAGTGATAGAGGCGGAGAAGTTTTCGCTGCTGCCGACGACCCACTGGCCGTTGAACAGGCTCGGCAACGCGATGTCGCGCGAGCCTTCGGTCAGGCTGACGTAGTTTTGCAGGAAAATGGACATCCCGATGGCGGAGATCAGCGCAATCAGGCGCTTGGAGCTGCGCACCGGGCGATAGGCCACCCGTTCGATGCTCCAGCCGTAGGCGCTGGCGATGACAATCGCGCCGATGAATCCGGCGGCCACCAGCAGCCAGCTGGTGTCGATGCCCATCATCATCAGCGCGGCGATGATCATAAAGGAGACATAGCTACCGATCATGTACACCTCGCCGTGGGCGAAGTTGATCATGCCGATAATGCCGTACACCATGGTGTAACCGATGGCGATCAGTGCATAGGTGCTTCCCAGCGTAACGCCGTTAAACATCTGCTGCACAAAGTAGAGAACCTGCTCTGACATAAATTAGCCTTTTGCTACCCCCGCGGATCTACGCCCGCCGGGGGGAAATGAAGGTTACTTCGCCACGGTGGACGAACCGTCGGCATGCCACTGGAAGACGCCGAACTCGAATCCTTTCAGATCGCCTTTCTCATCCCAGGACAGCGGCCCAATCACGGTTTTCGCGCCGTTCGCTTTTAAGTCTTTGATCAGATCCAGCGGCTCGTCGCTGCCGGTACGTTCCATGGCGGTTGCCAGAGACTGCACGGCGGCGTAGGTGATCCACACGTACGGGCCGCTCGGATCTTTTTTCTGCGCTTTCAGGGCATCGACGATAGCGCTGTTTGCCGGATCCTGGTCATAGCGTTTTGGCATGGTCACCAGCATGCCCTCGCCCGCGTCGCCCGCGATGTTGGACAGCGAGGCGTTACCGACCCCTTCCGGCCCCATAAACTGGGTTTTCAGGCCTACCGCGCGCGCCTGGCGCAGCATCTGACCCATTTCCGGGTAGTAGCCGCCGTAATAGACAAAATCGATATTTTCTTTTTGCAGACGGGCAATCAGCGCGGAGAAATCTTTCTCACCGGCGGTGATGCCGTCGAAGAAGACAATATTCGCGCCGCCTTTTTTCAGCCCGTCCTGCACGGAACGCGCCAGGCCTTCGCCGTACTGCTGCTTGTCATGAATGATGGCGATACGCTGCGGCTTCACCGTTTTCAGGATGTAGTTCGCCGCCGTCGGCCCCTGAGACGAGTCCAGGCCCGCGGTGCGCATGATGTACTGGTAGCCGCGCTGGGTCAGCTCCGGGTTGGTCGCGCCCGGGGAAATCATCAGAATGCCTTCGTCTTCGTAAATGTCGGAAGCCGGCTGCGTGGAAGAGGAGCACAGGTGGCCGATAACGTATTTAATGCCGTCGTTGACGATTTTGTTAGCCACCGCCACCGCTTGTTTTGGATCGCAGGCGTCGTCGTACTCAACGCCCACCAGTTTGTCGCCCTTAATACCGCCTTTGGCGTTGATATCTTTAATCGCCTGGCGCGCGCCGTTGAACTCCATGTCGCCCCACTGCGCGACCGGGCCGGACATCGCCCCCACTACCGCAACCTTAATATCGTCCGCCATGGCCGCGTGAGACATAGCCAGCGCGATCATCCCTGCGATTACTGTTTTTGTATTCCTTTTCATACTTCGGGATCCCCATTCGTGATGTCGTGTTTACACGTCGTGGCGTGTATATATTTTGTAATTCAGTGGTTAAAAAGCATTCTGTGCTTTTACTATACAACGCTATTTTTGCCATTATCTTTAATGGGTTAGCGCAGCTTTTTGGCTAAAAACAGACTAAAATCTCTATTTTTCAGTCTATTAAGAAAAGATAATATTCTGATTTTTGCCATAGTTAAACAAAAAAAAGTCCACCACACAGCATAAAATAACGGTACAAAGAGCCGAATAAAACGCTAGTTATTAGGTTAAAATTCTGTCTATTTTTCGATCCATACTGTTTCAGACTGCCTGTGCAGATATCGAAAAACGAATCACCTGGCTGCCAGAGCAAAAAAGAGAAAGCCTGCGGCGAAATAAATTGAGTACACTGACCGCCATTTTCACGATTTGAGCCAACCGCCCATGAAACTGACCATCATCCGTTTAGAGACCTTTAGCGACCAGGACCGTATCTGCCTTGGCAAAATCTGGCCCGGCCAGGTTCCCGCCGAATCGGCGCTCGACGACGCCCACCGCCTGTACGCCGCCCGCTTTAATGAGCGCCTGCTGGCCGCTGTGCGCGTGACGCTGAATGAGCATCAGGGCGAGCTGCGCGATTTATGCGTGCGTGAGGTGACCCGTCGCCGTGGCGTGGGGCAGTATCTGCTGGAAGAGGTGATGCGCGATAACCCACAGATTAACCGTTGGGTGCTGAACAAATCCGGCGCGGAAGAGAGTCTGGAGATGGCGGCGTTTGCCAAAGCGCTGGGCTTTACGATGCAGGGTAAAGGGTGGGTTAAGGAATAGTGCCTGTTCCCGGCGTCAGCTTCGCCTCGGCCGGGCTACATTCAGAGTAGCCCGGCCGAGCGTAGCGACGCAGGGAAACGTCAAATATTACTTCGCGTCGGTCGCCGTACCGTTCGCATGCCAGTTGAAGACGCCGAACTCGAAGCCTTTCAGGTCGCCTTTCTCATCCCAGGTCAGCGGGCCCATTACGGTATCGACGCTGCTGGCTTTCAGGAATTTAGCGATCTCAGCCGGATCGTCAGAGTGGTTCAGACCCGCCTGCAGCGATTGCAGCGCCGCGTAGGTGGTCCACACGAACGCACCGCTTGGATCCTGTTTCTTCGCCTTGATCGCGTCAACGATCGGTTTGTTCGCCGGCACCTGGTCATAGTTCTTCGGCTTGGTCACCAGCAGGCCTTCCGCCGATTCGCCCGCGATGTTAGACAGCGACACGTTCGCTACCCCTTCCGGCCCCATAAACTGGGTTTTCAGGCCAGCGGCACGCGCCTGGCGCAGAATCTGCCCCATTTCCGGGTGATAGCCGCCGAAGTAAACGAAGTCGATATTCTCTTTCTTCAGACGCGCCTCCAGGGTGGAGAAATCTTTCTCACCGGCGGTGATGCCATCAAAGAAGACCACGTTGGCGCCGCCTTTTTTCAGGCCGTCCTGCACCGCACGCGCCAGACCTTCGCCGTACTGCTGCTTATCGTGGACGATAGCGATGCGCTGCGGCTTCACTTTATCGAGGATATATTTCGCGGCGGTCGGGCCCTGGTCAGAGTCCAGGCCGGTGGTACGCAGAATCAGCTTATAGCCGCGCGCGGTCAGCTCCGGCGCGGTGGCAGCCGGGGTGATCATCAGAATGCCTTCGTCTTCATAGATGTCGGACGCTGGCTGAGTGGAAGAGGAGCACAGGTGGCCGATAACGTACTTAATGCCGTCGTTGACCACTTTGTTCGCTACCGCCACCGCCTGTTTCGGGTCGCAGGCATCGTCATATTTTACGATTTCCAGCTTGTTGCCCTTGATGCCGCCTTTGGCGTTAATATCGGCCACCGCTTGCGCCGCACCGCTGAACTCCTGATCGCCATACTGCGCAACCGGGCCAGACATCGCGCCAACGACAGCAACTTTAATATTTTCTGCTAATGCCATATTGCTGAATGCCAGTGCAATACATCCTGCCAGTAACGCTTTGCCCTTCATTTTCATCCTGAGGTTCCCCATTATTATGGTTATTGCAATTGTTGTGATGTTGTTGTTTAGCACATTATTCTTATATCAGACGCATGGTAAGTATAAGATATTAATATTAAGGGACGCTGCCTGTGCTTTAGCAGCATACTCAGCTAAAACATACCCCATTTTTGTGGAATTGACACGTTAATTTTGACGGATTTGTAACGCAAAAATGACAAAAAAAGCCACTCATCGGAGTGGCTTAGGGGATCAGGGGGAGTCAATTCATTCACTGAGAGCCCGACGAATCACCTCCAGCGCCTGCTGGAACTGTTTCTCAGGAATCGTGAGGGGGTAAAGGAAGCGAATCACGTTGCCGTACACACCGCAGCTCAGCAGTAGCACCCCTTCCGCCAGCGCGCGTTCCTGTACCAATTTGGTGAATTCCGGCGACGGCTCGCGGGTTTGCGGGTCGACAAACTCCACCGCCACCATCGAGCCGACGCCGCGCACGTCGGCAATCGCCGGGCAGCTGTCGCGCAGGCTATTGAGCACTTCAATCAGATGCTGGCCCAGATGGTTGGCGCGGTTACAGAGGGCTTCTTCTTCGATGACGTCCAGCACCGCGTGCGCGGCGGCAATCGCCAGCGGATTACCGGCGTAGGTACCGCCAAGGCCACCGGGGGCCGGGGCATCCATTACCTCGGCGCGGCCCACCACGCCAGAGAGCGGGAAGCCGCCCGCCAGGCTTTTTGCCATGGTGATCAGATCCGGCTTCACGCTGTGGTGTTCCATGGCAAACAGCTTGCCGGTACGGGCAAAGCCGGTCTGCACTTCATCAGCAATCAGCAAAATACCGTGGGTGTCGCACAGCGTACGCAGCGCCTGCATAAACTCGGGCGGCGCAACGTTAAAGCCGCCCTCGCCCTGCACCGGCTCAATGATAATCGCCGCCACCTGATCCGGCGCGATGTCGGCTTTGAAAATATGGCTCAGGCTTTTCAGCGCCATGTCGACGGTAACGCCGTGCGCCGCATTGGGGTAGGTCGCGTGGTACACCGAACCGGGGAACGGGCCGAAGCCGATTTTATACGGGGCCACTTTGCCGGTCAGGGCCATGGTCATAAAGGTGCGGCCATGGAAGCCGCCGCCGAAGGTAATCAGCCCCGGACGTTTAGTGTAGGCGCGGGCAATCTTCACCGCGTTTTCCACCGCTTCAGCCCCGGTGCTGAAGAAGGCCGTTTTGGCGTTTCCAGCAATGGGCGCTACGGCATTGATACGTTCTGCTAATGACACGTAGCTTTCATAAGGGACAATCTGGTAGGCGGTATGGGTAAACGCGCGCAGCTGGTTCTCGACGGCGGCGATCACCTGCGGGTGACGATGGCCGGTGTTCAGCACCGCGATCCCGGCGGCGAAATCGATATACTCATTGCCTTCAATATCCCACAGCGTGGCGTTCTCCGCGCGCTCCGCATAGAAGCCGCACATCACGCCGACGCCGCGCGGCGTCGCCTGTAAACGCCGATGATTCAGTGACTCGTTACTCACGATAACCCCCTGCCGTTAAAAGACGGAAAAATACCTAGCGCTTATTTAGTCTTTGCCATCGGCTTCATTCGCGCCAGCGGTAAAAGGGAAATAAACAGAGGAAAGCGTGATGACGGTGGGATTATCGGAGTAACGAGCCCGTAGGCCCGATAAGCGTAGCGCCATCGGGCAGATTGGCGCAGATTGCCGGATGGCGGCTATGCCTTATCCGGCCTACAAAACAAAAACCCCCGAATTCACATTCGAGGGTTCATAGGGCGCGACGCAATAAATCAGGCTTCGATCGCCGCGCGCAGTTTTTTCATCGCGTTCTTTTCAAGCTGGCGCACACGTTCGGCGGAAACGCCGTAACGGTCAGCCAGTTCCTGCAGCGTGGACTTGTTGTCTTCGTCCAGCCAGCGGGCGCGGATGATATCCTGGCTACGTTCGTCCAGGCCCTGCATCGCGTCGGTCAGCTTGTTAGCTGCCTGCTCTTCCCAGTTGTCGTCTTCAATGCCATCAGCAAAGTTGGACGTTTTATCCTGCAGATAGAGCACCGGGGCAACGGAGTGGCTTTCAGACTCGTCGTCGGAAGACATATCAAACGCCATGTCCTGCGCCGCCATACGCGACTCCATCTCACGCACGTCTTTGCTGGACACGCCCAGCTCGCGGGCCACCATTTCTACTTCGTCCTGATTGAACCAGCCCAGACGCTGCTTGGTTTTACGCAGGTTGAAGAACAGCTTACGCTGTGCCTTGGTGGTTGCCACTTTAACGATACGCCAGTTGCGCAGCACGTATTCGTGGATTTCCGCTTTGATCCAGTGCACCGCAAAGGACACCAGGCGAACGCCCACTTCCGGGTTAAAACGGCGCACCGCTTTCATCAGGCCGATGTTACCTTCCTGAATCAGGTCCGCCTGCGGCAGGCCATAGCCCGAGTAGTTACGAGCAATATGAACAACAAAGCGCAGGTGAGACAGGATCAGCGTTTTAGCTGCTTCCAGATCGCCCTGGTAATGCAGCCGTTCAGCAAGCGCCTTTTCTTCATCAGCCGTCAACATCGGCCATGCGTTCGCAGCCCGGATATAAGATTCCAGGTTACCAACAGGGGCTAACGCTAAATTTTGCATTTCTTTGGTCATTCAAATCCTCTCAATTCACTTCATACTGGCGGAGGCTTGTCCCCGAAGGCAACAAACATGCCAGGCTCTATGAGCAACGAGAATATCATCCGTTCTTTTATCAGACAGTGAGTTTATCCACAAGTTCCGTGCAACAGCGTGAATAAATTACGCACAAAATGTGACACGCGATGGTCGCGAGGGCAGAAAGATGGGGTTGAAAACACATCCCCTGCGAACGGAAATCGTCGCAGGGGAAGAGTATAACAGAACTTTTTTAGTCGGGGGTAAAGTGACGTAAATGTTGTACCGTGGCAAGCCAGGCTGCCACCCAACCAATCATTGAGCACAACAGCAGCAGCAGCAGACACTCGTCAAACGACAGGCCGCTCAGCTCGAACTGAGTGCCAAACACGCGCGCCACTTCGGTGACCGCCGATGACAGACGCATCACCAGAATCTCCGACAAAATCAGCGACAGGAACGCGCCGGCAAAGCCCAGCAGCGCCCCGCCATACAGGAACGGACGCAGGATGAAGCCGTCGGTCGCGCCAATCAGCTTCTGCACGTTGATGGTGTCACGACGGGCAAAAATGCTCAGACGCACGCTGTTACCGATGACGAGGAACACCGCCGCCACCATCAGCACGCCAATCATCGCCGCCACGCGCCCAACCAGACCGGTAATCGAGGCCAGACGGGCAAACCAGCTATCGTCCATCCGCACTTCGTTCACACCCTGAATCTGGGATACCCGGTCACGCAGCGTGTTCAGCGCGTCGGTAGTCTGGAAGTCGATTTTCGGGATCACCACCGCCACGGCGGGCAGCGGGTTCTCTTCCAGCATATCCAGCGCGCCGCCAAAGCCCGACCAGTTGCGGAACTCGCCCAGCGCTTCGTCGCGGGAGAGATAGTTGACCTTATCGACGCCCTGCTCCGCCTGGAGCTGGCCGACCACGCGCGCGGCCGCATCGTCATCCAGCGTTTTTTCCAGATAGACGGTAATCTGCGGCGACGGGTAGTACTGCGACGCGGCAGTGTTGACGTTCTTGTACACCATGTAGCAGACGCTCGGCAGCGTCAGGGAGATAGCGATAACCATGATCGTCAGGAAGGTGGCGAACGGTTTGCTTTTCAGATCCTGTAACGCGCCCTGCCACGCATAGCGCACCTGCTCGTTGAACACGTTGGTTTTACGAGAGTTCGGCTTCGGCGCAGGCTTCGGCCGTTTCGGTGCGTTGCGGTTATCGCCGCCTTTACCGACGGATTGGCGGATTCTGTCCAGCCGCCCGCCGAACTGGCGAATCTGGTTGATGGCTTCACGTTTATTCATTCGTCAGGCCTCCATGCAGGTGGCCGTCGCTCAGCGTCAGCATGCGATAGGAGCGGCTGGAGATCAGCCCAATATCGTGCGTCGCCATCAGGACGGTCACCCCTACGCGGTTAAACTCTTCGAACAGTCGCAGAATGCCTTCCGACAGCGCATTATCCAGGTTACCGGTCGGTTCATCCGCCAGCAGTACTGCCGGTTTGTTCACCACCGCGCGGGCGATGCCCACGCGCTGCTGTTCACCGCCGGAGAGCTGAATCGGGAAGTTCTTCGCCTTATCCAGCAGCCCCACTTTATCCAGCGCCGCCGACACGCGGCGACGAATATCGTCCGCGCTGGCGCCGGCGATAATCAGCGGGATCGCCACGTTATCGAAAACGGTGCGATCCATCAGCAGGTGGTGATCCTGGAAAATCATGCCGATCTGGCGCCGCAGGAACGGCACCTCACGGTTCTTCAGGCGACTAATGTCATGACCGCCGAAGAGAATTTTCCCGGCGCTAGGCCGTTCAATCCCGCAGATAAGCTTCAGCAGGGTACTTTTACCCGCGCCGGAGTGGCCGGTCAGGAATGCCATCTCGCCCGGCTGCATGTGGAAAGTGACGCCCTGCAGCGCTTGTCTCCCGCCGAGATAGGCTTTGCTGACGTGTTCAAAGCGAATCATTGTTAGTCCTCTCGGGCAAAAAGTGCCTCAATAAAATCGCCCGCTTTAAACGGACGTAAGTCCTCAATACGCTCGCCGACGCCGATATAACGAATCGGGATGCCGAACTGGTCCGCCACGGAGAAGATCACCCCACCTTTGGCGGTCCCGTCGAGTTTAGTCAACGTAATGCCGGTCAGGCCGACCGCTTCATGGAACAGTTTGGCCTGGCTGATGGCGTTCTGCCCGGTGCTGGCGTCAATGGTCAGCATCACTTCATGCGGCGCATCAACGTCGAGCTTTTTCATCACGCGGACAATTTTCTTCAGCTCTTCCATCAGGTGCGATTTGTTCTGCAAGCGCCCGGCAGTGTCGGCAATCAGGACATCGACATTACGCGCCTTCGCCGCCTGAATGGCGTCAAAGATAACCGAGGCGGAATCCGCGCCGGTATGCTGCGCCACCACCGGAATATTGTTGCGCTGGCCCCAGACCTGCAGCTGTTCAACCGCCGCCGCGCGGAAGGTATCGCCCGCCGCCAGCATCACGGTTTTACCCTGCTGTTCGAACTGACGCGCCAGCTTGCCGATGGTGGTGGTTTTCCCCACGCCGTTGACGCCAACCATCAGAATAACAAAAGGCGTTTTGCCTTCAATATTAAGCGGTTCATCGACTTTTGCGAGGATTTCGCCCATTTCATCTTTCAGCAGGCCGTACAGCGCTTCGGCGTCGCGGAGCTGTTTACGGCTGGCGGTGTCGGTCAGGCTGCTGATGATTTTACGGGTGGTTTCCACGCCGACGTCGGCAATCAGCAGCTGCTCTTCCAGCTCTTCAAACAGATCGTCGTCGATTTTTTTGCCGCGGAATAGACCGATAAATCCGGAACCGAGATTTTCTTTCGTTTTCAGCAGGCTGCGTTTCAGGCGAGCGAAGAAACCTTCTTTGGTCGGCTTTTCCTGCTCCTGCTGGGCGTCATCGGCTGGCGCGTCTTCCACCGCCGCTTCGTCTTCGACGATTTCGTTTTCAGACTGCGTCGCCAGCGCCTGCGCTTCCAGCTCTTCGTCGGTTAACTCATCAACGGCTTCAGGTTCAATCTCTTCAATGACTTCCGGCTGTGCTTCAACAACCGGCTGAATCTCTTCCACCACTTCCGGCTGCGCTTCGACTACCGGCTGAGTCTCTTCGACCACTTCCGGCTGCGCTTCGGCAACCGGCTGAATCTCTTCCAGCACTTCCGGCTGCGCTTCGGCCACCGGCTGAGTCTCTTCAACCGCTTCCGGCTGCGCGTCGACTACCGGCTGAGTCTCTTCGACCGCTTCCGGCTGCGCTTTTTCGCTTTCCGCAACCTGCTCGGTCACTTCCACGACCTCAGCCGCGAACGCTTCGCTCTCCGCGACAGTATGGGTGTCGTCAGCGACCGGCGTCTCTTCCTGGACGATTTCCGGCTCGACGGCAGGCGTTTCCTCTACCGGCTGTGATTCAATTTTCTCTTCTGATTCAACAACCTGTTCCTGTTCTTTCTGCCCAAAGCCCAGCCAGGAAAAAAAGCCACGTTTTTTTTCTTTTGCCATTTGCAACCACACTCCCCGCTGTTTTTGATGGCGCCACTTCGCCATAATCGACGCGAAGGCTAAAATAATGATGAAATTAGTCGCTTAGTCTACCACTTAACTTCCCTGGCTTCACCGCTTTCACCCGGCAGAGCAGATCGCTAGAATAGCAGGCCGAAAGAGCGACCAGAGCAAGCAAATGAAAAAACCAACTTCCGGCGGCAGTGGCCAGATCCGCATTATTGGCGGGCAGTGGCGCGGCCGTAAACTCCCCGTTCCTGATAGTCCGGGCCTGCGCCCCACCACCGACCGGGTGCGCGAAACCTTATTCAACTGGCTGGCCCCGTCGATGGTCGACGCCCGTTGCCTGGACTGCTTCGCCGGTAGCGGCGCGCTAGGGCTGGAAGCGCTCTCTCGCTACGCCGGTAGCGCCACCCTGCTGGAAATGGAGCGCCAGGTCGCTCAGCAGCTGCAAAAGAATCTCGCGACGCTAAAAGCCGCGCACGGCAAAGTGGTGAATACCAACACTCTCGCGTTCCTCAACCAGACCGGCACGCCGCACGATATCGTGTTTGTCGATCCGCCGTTCCGTAAGGGATTACTGGAAGAGACGTTACACTTACTGGAGACCAACGGCTGGCTGGCCGACGACGCGCTAATCTACGTCGAAAGCGAAGTTGAAAACGGACTGCCGCCGGTGCCCGCTAGCTGGGATCTGCATCGGGAAAAAATCGCCGGTCAGGTGGCTTATCGTCTCTACCAACGTGAAAAACAGGGAGAAAAGGATGCTGATTAATCTGGGTCGTTTGTTGATGCTGTGCGTATGGGCGTTTCTGCTGCTGAACCTGTTCCAGCCGTTCCCGCGCCCGCTGAATATTTTCGTTAACGTCGCGCTGATCTTTATGGTGCTGATGCACGGCATGCAGATGGCGCTGCTGAAATCCACGCTGCCGAAAGACGGCCCGCAGATGACGCGCGGCGAGCAAATCCGCATCTTCCTGTTTGGCGTCTTTGAGCTGCTGGTGTGGCAGAAGAAAATTGGCGCTAGCTTGAAGAAGAAATAAATCTCTCCGGCCTGGTCACGCCAGGCCGCGTTTTATCGATCGGCGTTAAACTCCACGAAGCGCGAGCCTTTGTAGCTCAGCGTGCCTTTGTCGCCCACCGTCAGCTGATGATACTGCGCCGCCTCGACGCGAAAGCTCACTTCCAGCCCGCCCTGCTCCGGCTTAAAGCTCACGTCATAGCGCATCTCGCTGCCCGCAGGCGCTACCGTTTGCTGGCGTGAACGACGGTCGTTGAGCACTTTCTCGCGCTTATTGCTCACCACCACCCGCTTTTGCATCAGCGGTGCGGCGTCGTTGTCCATCTTCTCACGCCGTTGCTGCACGTAGCGAAACGACGCGGCCACCACGATGATCGCCACCACCACGATGAAAAAAAGAGGCATTTTGCTCATTTCTGGTTCTCTTAAGAATTTACGCAAATCATAGTAAAGGGCGCGGTCAGCCATTGTCATCTGGTCATCCACACTACTACACTGGACATTCAAGACTGGCTACACAGTACCTATTAATGATAACAGATACAGGGACTTAATATGCTTTGGTCGTTCATCGCCGTATTTTTCTCCGGCTGGCTCTACGTAGATGCCGCCTACCGTGGTCCCACCTGGCAACGCTGGGTGTTTAAACCTATCACGCTCATTTTACTCCTGTTTCTTGCCTGGCAGGCGCCGATGTTTAACGCCATCAGCTACCTGGTGCTGGCGGGCCTGTGCGCCGCGCTGGCGGGCGATGCGTTAACCCAGCTACCGCGCCAGCGCATGCTGTACGCCGTGGGGGCGTTTTTCCTCTCGCACCTGCTGTATACCATCTGGTTTACGAGCCAGCTCACCTTCACCTTCTTCTGGCCGCTGCCGGTCGTGCTGCTGGTGATTGGCGCGCTGTGGGTGGCGGTTATCTGGACGCGGCTGGAGGAGATGCGCCTGCCGGTACTGGCCTTTATCGGTATGACGCTGGTGATGGTGTGGGTGGCGGGCGAGCAATGGTTCCTGCGGCCAACCGACACCGCCCTGTCCGGCTTCTTCGGCGCGGCGCTGCTACTTATCGGCAACATGGTCTGGCTGGTGAGCCACTATCGCCGCCGTTTCCGCGCCGATACGGCGATTTACGCCGCCTGCTACTTTGCCGGGCACTTCTTTATCGTTCGCGCGCTTTATCTGTAATTTCCCGCTTGACTCTGGAGTCGACTCCAGAGTGTATGCTGCGCTTAATGAGACCACGATCATTAACCGGAGGATACAATGTCGACTCCAGAGATGCAGGGCAAGAAAGCCCCTCAGTTCTCCTCATTCAAACTCGCTCCCGCGCCGCAGCCGCAGGATGAGTGCTGCTGCGACAGCCAGTGCGCCACCGGCGAATCGGCCGTAGAGAGCGGGCTGGACGCGCGCTATAGCTGGGTGGTCAACGGCATGGACTGCGCGGCCTGCGCCCGAAAAGTTGAGACGGCAGCCAGCCAGGTTGCCGGCGTGAAGCAGGCAAAGGTGCTGTTTGCCACCGAAAAACTGTTGGTCGAGGCCGACGATGACGTTCGCGCACAGGTCGAAAAAGCGGTCACCGCCGCCGGCTACACGCTGCGCAGCGAAGGTAAGCCGCAGCCAGCTGCTGAAGAATCACGCCTGAAAGAAAACCTGCCGCTGATCGCGCTGGTGGTCATGATGGCGATCAGCTGGGGGCTGGAGCAGTTCAATCACCCGTTCGGCAACCTCGCGTTTATCGCCACCACGCTGGTCGGGCTGTACCCGATCGCCCGCCAGGCCCTGCGGCTGATGAAAAGCGGCAGCTGGTTTGCCATTGAAACGCTAATGAGCGTGGCGGCCATCGGCGCGCTGTTTATCGGCGCGACGGCGGAAGCGGCAATGGTGCTGCTGCTGTTTTTAATCGGTGAGCGGCTGGAGGGCTGGGCGGCGAACCGCGCCCGTCAGGGCGTGAGCGCGCTGATGGCGCTGAAGCCGGACACCGCCGTGCGCGTGCGTAATGGCCAGCGTGAAACCGTGGCGCAGAAAGAGTTGCAGCCCGGCGACGTGATTGAAGTGGCCGCCGGGGGCCGTCTGCCCGCCGACGGCAAGCTGATCACCCCTTTCGCCAGCTTTGACGAAAGCGCCTTAACCGGCGAGTCGATCCCTGTCGAACGCAGCGCCGGTGAAAGCGTGCCTGCGGGAGCCACCAGCGCCGACCGTCTGGTACAGCTGAGCGTAGTCTCCAGACCCGGCGACAGCGCCATTGACCGCATCCTGCGTCTGATTGAAGAAGCGGAAGAGCGCCGCGCGCCGATCGAGCGCTTTATCGACCGCTTCAGCCGCGTCTATACCCCGGTGATCATGGCCATTGCGCTGCTGGTGGCGCTGGTGCCGCCGCTGCTGCTCTCCGCCTCGTGGGAGGAGTGGATCTACAAAGGGCTAACCCTGCTGCTGATTGGCTGCCCGTGTGCGCTGGTGATTTCGACCCCAGCGGCGATAACCTCCGGCCTCGCCACCGCAGCGCGGCACGGCGCGTTGATTAAGGGCGGCGCGGCGCTGGAGCAGCTCGGCCTGATTCGCCAGATGGCGTTTGATAAAACCGGTACGCTGACGCTGGGTAAACCGCAGGTGACGCGGATTATCACCACCGCCGAGCTGGACAAAGAGGCGCTGCTGGCGCTGGCGGCATCCGTCGAGCAAGGCTCCACGCACCCGCTGGCGCAGGCGGTGATGCGTGAAGCGCAGCAGCGTCAGCTGACGATCCCCGCGGCGACAGCGCAGCGAACGCTGGTTGGCTCGGGTATTGAAGCGCAAGTGAACGGCCAGCGCATCGTTATCTGCGCAGCGGGGAAATTCCCGGCCGACGCGCAGCAGGCGCTGATTCAGCAGTTAGAAAGCGCGGGTAACACCGTGGTGCTGGTCACTCGCGACGACACGCTGCTCGGTATCCTGGCGCTACGCGATACGGTGCGTAACGAGGCGCGTGAAGCGATCGATGGCCTGCGCGCGCTGGGCATTCAGAGCGTGATTCTGACCGGCGATAACCCACGCGCCGCGAAGTCGATTGCCGATGAGCTGGGCATGACGTACCGCGCGAGTCTGCTACCTGCCGATAAGGTCAAGGAAGTGACGGCGCTCAACGCTCAGGGCCCGCTGGCAATGGTCGGCGACGGCATCAACGACGCCCCGGCGATGAAAGCGGCGGCAATGGGGATTGCCATGGGCAGCGGGACCGACGTCGCGCTGGAGACCGCCGACGCGGCGCTGACCCACAACCGTCTGACCGGGCTGGTGCAGATGATTCGTCTGGCGCGCGCCACCCACGCCAACGTGCGGCAGAATATCGCCATTGCGCTGGGGCTGAAGGGGATTTTCCTCGTCACCACCCTGCTGGGCATCACCGGGCTGTGGCTGGCGGTGCTGGCGGATACCGGCGCGACCGTACTGGTAACGCTGAACGCGCTGCGGCTGCTGCGCAGGAAATAGCCGCACAGCCCTTGGTACCGGGTGGCGGCTGCACCTTACCCGGCCTATGGGTTACATACCCTGTAGGCCTGATAAGCGTAGCGCCATCAGGCGGTTCGGCGCAAAGTGCCGGATGGCGGCGTTGCCTCATCCGGCCTACAACTGTAGGCCGGGGGCACCCGGAACGCTTACGCGTTGATCGCCTCAAGAATGACCAGCTGGTCGCTCACCAATTTCTTCGCCGCCGGTGAGTTTGCCGCCGCAAGCGCCGCCTGCAAGGCCGCCTGCTTTTGCTGCTTCGCCTGTGGGTCGCTAAACAGCAGTTCCTTCACGTTGAACGACGCCACGTTGCTGTAGCGGCCATCGTCGCTCATCGGTACGCTGATTTTGCCGTCATTCAGCAGTTTTTCGACGATCTTACGTTCACGATCGTAGCCTTCCAGCCCAACCAGCTGCCAGCGCTGCACCGCCTGCCCCTGATACTGGCCTTTTTTCACCTCGGTCAGGTAGCGAATGGTCAGATTGCGGATGGTGCCCGCCTCTTCGCCGTATTCCGCTTTGCTATCCGACAGCACCGGGAACTGCATGCCTTCCAGCGCGCCGCCCTTTTGCGTCAGATGGCCCATGCGGTAGCTGTTCATCCCGAGGCGAATCGGCGTGCTGTCGGTCACCGGCGTGCCGTCGGCCATTTGCAGATCGCGAATACGCTGCCCGGCGGGCTGACGCAGGTCAATCTTGTAGGTGACGCCGTCGAAGAAGTCGTTGGTAGAATACTTGGACGCCCGGCGCTGCGGGTTAAAGCTGTAGGTGACATCACCGTCATGCAGCTGATTAAAGTAGCCAGCCGACCACTCCATGTACTTTTTCAGCGCTTTGCCGGTCAGCTGATACACGGTAATTTCGCCGCCCGCGTACTGGTAGTTGAAGGCAATATCTTTCGCCGTAATGGTGCCCACATTCAGTTTGGGGCGGTCGTTATCAATTTGCAGCGCAATCACCTGCGCCTTCGGCGCGTAGTGGCGGCTGGCTTCCTGATACAGCTTGCTGATGCCGGTATCCTGAATGTGAACCTGCGGAATGCCCTTCACCGCGTCTGGTGGCACCAGATCCTGGCCGCTCAGTTGGGCAATCGGCCGGTTAGCGTTGGCGCGCAGAATTTTGTGATACGGCTGATAGACCTCTTCCAGCGCCTTATCCGACGCCATGCCTTTGATGGAATAGGTGTAGCTGTCTTTATTGATCAGCACATACTTGCCGTTGTGCTGTTCAAACTGCAGGTCGATACGCGACAGCGCGCGGCCATATTTGTCCGGCTCGGTCACGATGACGCCGTTAATCACCTCTTTGTCGACCTTCACGTGCATATGCCCGGCGACGATCGCCGCCAGCTCGGGGTTGGCGCGCGCAATATCGCCGACGCCGGTTCCCGGTCGCTGGTTCTCGTTATCGATCCCCATGTGCGCCACCAGCACGATGGCATCCACCTCGCTCTGAATCTGCTGGATGGTTTGCTTCACCGCCTGTACCGGATCGGTAAAGTTCAGCCCTTTAATGCGGTCGGTGCCTTTAGCGAATTCCGCGGTCATCGGCGTATCCATACCGATAATGCCGATCTTCACCCCCTGGCGTTCAATGATTTTGTAGGCGGGGAGATAGGGTTTACCGCTGTCCCACAGAATATTGCCGGCCAGCGCCGAGCCTTTAAACTGGTTCAGCGAGGTCGACAGCGACGTCAGGCCAAAATCGAATTCATGGTTGCCCATCACCCAGACGTCATAGTCGAGCGCATTGAAGCCGAGGATCATCGGGCTGGTTTTATCGTTTTTGAAGGTCTCGACGAAATTACCCTGAATGGTGTCGCCCGCGTCGACCAGAATGACGTTCGGCTGCTGGCTGCGCACCTTGCGGACCTGAGTGGCAATCTGGCTGAGGCTGCCCGCCAGGTTTTCAGTATCCGTCGAATAGTCCCAGGGGACGAAGGTACCGTGGAGATCGGAGGTGCCCAGAATCGTAATATTGACCGGTTCAGCCATCGCCGTAGCAGTACCCAGGCAAAGCAAAAGCGCTAAGAGTGATTTTTTCATTGTTATTTGAGGTGCCGGAAGGGAAATGAGGGGAAATTATGCGATTCACATCAAGAAGTTTGCTAGTAGCTTTACAGGGTAAACAATAAAACTGGGAGGCAGCTCAAGGTTAGACGGGGTAGCGGGAGGAGAGAGCGGCCACCACCGCTCGCCCACTCTTAATGGCGCTTGCGCAGCAGGTACTGATACGGCAGCGACTCGGTCTGCTGGGCAATCAGCTCATGCTCCATAAAGCGGCAAAATCCGGGAATATCGCGCGTAGTGGCGGGATCGTCGGCGATAATCAGCAGTGTTTCACCCACCGGCATCGTGCGCACGGTTTTACGCACCATCATTACCGGCTCCGGGCAGCGCAGCCCTTGCGCGTCTAAGGTATGGTCGGGGCTGGAGAACAAATCGGTCATTATCATCTCGTCATCGTCAAAAACGCGCCTAGTTTACGCCGACGGCGCGACGACGCAACCAGGTTAACGATTGCGCGAAAAACAACCATTGCAATGACGCACGAAAGCAGTATCATTCCGCCCCTGCAATGAGTTTGCAGATTATTGGGTTCCCTCACCCCACCGCTAAAAAGGTACAATATGACGCCCTTTACTTCGCTTCAGCGCCGACATGCGCTGGTCTGGCTATCGCTATTTCATCTGCTAGTGATCACCTCCAGTAACTATCTGGTACAGCTGCCGATCTCCATTTTCGGCTTTCATACCACCTGGGGTGCGTTTAGCTTTCCGTTTATATTCCTCGCCACCGACCTGACCGTGCGCATTTTTGGCGCGCCGCTGGCACGACGCATCGTGTTCGCGGTGATGGTTCCGTCGCTGATGGTCTCCTACGTGATTTCGTCGCTGTTTTATATGGGCGAATGGCAGGGCTTCGGCGCGCTGGCGCACTTTAACCTGTTCGTCGCCCGTATCGCCGCCGCGAGCTTTATGGCCTATGCGCTGGGGCAGATCCTCGACGTTCACGTGTTCAACCGCCTGCGTCAGAACCGTCGCTGGTGGCTGGCGCCGACCGCGTCCACGCTGTTCGGCAACATCAGCGATACGCTGGCGTTCTTCTTCATTGCCTTCTGGCGCAGCACCGACCCGTTTATGGCGGCGCACTGGGTGGAAATCGCCCTCGTCGACTACTGCTTTAAAGTGCTCATTAGCATTATTTTCTTCCTGCCGATGTACGGCGTACTGCTGAATATGCTATTGAAAAGGCTGGCAGATAAATCTGATTTGTCAGCAATGCAGCCAGGTTAAGGGTGCATTTGACGGGTTGTGTTAAGATAGGCAAATGAGCCGTTCATGGCTATTTAGCGAAAGGAAGAAGTCAATGCGCAAATTGGTGAAATATGTTGGTATTGGCCTGCTGGTGATGGGGCTTGCCGCCTGCGACAACAGCGATACCAGCACCCCTGCACAGGATTCGGCTGCCGCCAGCGATGCTGCGGGTCAGACGATTAACCTGATGGACGGGAAGCTGAGCTTCACGCTGCCTGCCGGGATGACCGACCAGAGCGGTAAGCTGGGCACCCAGAGCAACAATATGCACGTCTACTCTGACGCCACCGGTCAGAAAGCGGTCATCGTGATCGTCGGCGATAGCACCGATGAAGATCTCTCCGTGCTGGCGACCCGCCTGCAGGATCAGCAGCGCAGCCGCGACCCGCAGCTGCAGGTCGTGACCAACAAATCCATCGAGCTGAAAGGCCACACCCTGCAGCAACTGGATAGCATCATCTCTGCGAAAGGCCAGACCGCCTACTCTTCCGTAGTGCTGGGTAAAGTCGATAACAAACTGCTGACTATGCAGGTCACGCTGCCGGCGGACAACCAGCAGCAGGCGCAGACTCAGGCCGAGCAAATCATTAATACGCTGGTCATTAACTGATTGCGCGTAACGATACCACGGCCTCTCGCGTGTTTACGCCAGAGGCCGTTTTTTTAGCCGCCAGCCCAACAATAACGCCACCGCCACCAGCCCCGCTGCGGCGAGATAAATCGACGATACGCCCATCCACGCCATCGCCAGCCCGGCCAGCGGCCCGGTGATGCCTAATGACAAATCCATAAATACGGTATAGGTCGCCAGCGCGGAGCCCTGATTCTGCTGCGGCACCGCTTTTACCGCCACCACGCCCAGCGCCGGGAACACCAGCGAGAAGCCCGCCCCCGCCAGGAAAGTGCCGACCTTCGCCATCATCGGCGTCATCGCAATGCCGACCAGCAGCAGCCCCACCACCTCAACGGCAAAACAGATCATCGCCACGTTCAGGCCGCCCAGGCGGTTGATACCGTTGGGGAACAGCAGCCGCGTGCCGACAAACGCGCAGCTGAACAGCGTGAGCGCGAAGGCCGCGCCGTCCCAGCCTTTGGCGTCATAAAACAGGGTGATAAAAGTGGCGATCACGCCAAACCCGGCGGAGGCCAGCGCCATGCCGTACGGCCACACGCGCCCAAGCACCGCGCGAAAGGACATGGGTTTGCCCTTTTTCGCTTTTACTTCTTCACGCGGCAGCGCCGCGAGAATCGCCACGGCGGCGACGGCCATAATCGCCAGCGCCAGCCCTTGCAGACCAATATAGCGATAGCACAGCACCCCGAGCGGCGCGCCCATCGCCATCGCCCCGTAGGTGACGATACCGTTCCAGGAGATCACCCGGCCAATATGCGGCGACCCCACCACGCCAACGCCCCACAGCGTTGAGCCGGTACCGGCAAAGCTCTGGCCGATGCCGAGAATCACCCGCCCCAGGCACAGCAGCGCCAGGCTGAGCAACGGCCAGCCGCCGCCAAACGCCGCCAGCAGATAGCTCACGCCACTCAGGAAGCAGCCGCACAGGCCAAAGACCACGATTTTTTTTGGCCCGAGCTGGTCGGCGTAGCGCCCGGCGTGGGGGCGGCTCAGCAGCGTGGCAAAGTATTGCAGGCTGATCACCAGACCGGCCCAGAAGGCGCTAAAGCCCATCACATCATGCACATAGCCGGGCAGCACTGCCAGCGGCAGGCCAATGGTGAGATAGCTGGCGAAGTTGAAGATCACCACGGAGACAATACGCAGATTGAGGCGCAGACCGCTAAGCGGCGCCTCGGCGTCGGCCGCTGGCATAGATAATCCCTTATAGATGCAACAAAAATGACATTATTGCACATTTTGTCGCCGGGAAGGCGGCATTGCCCAATTAGGACTACCGGTGAGGTGTCAGTTTGTTTGGCCAGAAGATGGTGATCACACCGGCGATAATCACCACCACTCCCAGCAGGCCGCGCCACGAGAACGGCTCATGCCAGCCGGGCAGCACAATCGCCGCCAGCCACACCACCATGTAGCTCAGGCTCAGCAGCGCATAGGCTTTCGCCAGCGGAAGACGCTTGAGGGCGAAGAACCAGCAGGCCATCGAAGCCACGTAGCCCAGCAGCCCGAGCAGCAGCGCCAGCGTGCCGGTTTCAAAATGCAGAAGATGCAGTAAAAAAGCCACCGGCTGCGTCGCCGACGGCAGCGCGGTCATCGCCGTGCGCAGCGTCAACTGCGCGACGCTTACCAGCGCCACGCTGATTAATGCCCAGATAAGCCCCATCAGGCGCTGCTCCCCAATAGCGCAATACCGACGATAATCAGCGCCACTCCCGCCCAGTGGCGGCGGCTGACCGGCTCGCGCCAGATAAGACGCGCGGCCAGCGTCACCCAGACAAAATTCAGGCTCAGCATCGGGTAGGCCACGCTGACCGGGATCTGCTGAAGCACCAGCAGCCACAGCAGCATCCCCAGCCCCAGCAGCGCCAGCGCCAGCCCAAGCCAGGTCAGCAGGTGACGCCCGCGCTGCCCTTTACGGGCCGGGCGGGTCGCCTGTTTCTGGCACAGCTGCCCGCCGCAGCTCAACAGGCTGGCGAGCAGCAGACAGGCCCACGCGATCATTGCGGGCGGTACTGAATAAAGACGGTGCGGCCCATCACATACACCTCATCCGGTTTCGGCAGCGGCAGTTGTGCTAACTGTACGTCACGAGAGAGCAAAAGCACCAGCGAGATCGGCCCTTGCTGGCGATGCGCGGCCAGCCACTGAGGGAACGCCTCGGTAGAGACAAAGCGGTCTTTAGCGTCAGGATACGAAAGCCCGTATTTCAGCTCGCCCTGCTGGCCGTACAGCATCACGTCGCTGCGCTTCAGCTCCCAGGCCAGCCCGGCGGCCACCCCGACGCTGTTGCTCAGGACGTAGCGGCTTGGCGCCAGCGATTCGCTGACAATATCGACCAGGAACTGCGGCTGCTTACTGTCGGTGACGCGATCGGGAATCGCCATTCCCACCAGCAGCGCCAGCCCCAGCGGGCAGAGCGCGGCCAGCGTCCAGCGCTGCGCATTCTGTTTTATCGACATCCAGCCCATCAGCGCCCAGAAGAAGAACGCCACCGCCGCCAGCACGCATTTATACAGCTCGATCTGCGTCCAGACCGGGTGCTTCATCGGCCCCCACGGCGAGACCACCGCTACCGCGATCAGCCCAACCGCGCCGAAGACGACGTTAATGATGCCGTTCACCCGCAGCGCGCTAGCGCCCGCTTTTGCCGCCTCAACCGCGTAGCGCGCCATCAGCATCGCCAGCGGCGCGAAGCACGGCAGAATGTAGGTCGGCAGCTTGCCTTTGGCGATACTGAAGAACAGGAACGGCATCACCACCCAGCCCAGCAGATATAACCCGCCGCGTAGGCCTTCGCGCTCCTGCCAGCCGCGCTGCAACGCGCCGGGCAGCAGCGCCAGCCACGGCAGGCTACCGGCGATCAGGAACGGCAGGTAGTACCAGAACGGCGCTTTATGCTGGGCATCGCTCTGGGCAAAACGCTGAATATGTTCAACCCAAAAGAAGTAGCGCCAGAAGTCACTTTCACGCGCGGCGATCGCCAGCCCCCACGGCAGAACGGTCAGCACGCAGACCAGCACCGACAGCCAGCCCCAGACCAGCACTTCCCGCCAGCGTTTCTGCGCCACCACCCACGGCAGCACGCTAATCACCGGCACCGCCAGCGCGAGGAAGCCTTTGGTCATAACCCCCATACCGCAGGCAACGCCCAGCAGCACGTAACCCCAGAAGCGCTCACCGCTGGTTTTCGCCTGCGCCGCCAGCCAGAAGCTGCCCATCGCCAGCGTCATCCACAGGGTAATCATCGGGTCCAGCACCGCGTAGGTGCCAATTCCGTAGACCAGGAATACGGTTAAGAAGATCGCGCCGGAGAGTAGCGCTGCCTTGCGATCCTGCCAGATTTTCCACGCCAACCAGACCACCAGCAGCGCCGACACGGTGATAGAAAACACCGCGCCAAAGCGCACCGCGAAGTTATTGTGGCCAAACAGCCACTGGCCGATGCTGTTAATCCAGTAACCGGCAATCGGCTTTTCAAAATAACGCAGCCCGAGAAAATGCGGCACCACCCAGTCGCCGGTCGCCAGCATCTCCCGGCTGATTTCCGCATAGCGGGTTTCGTCCGGCTGCCACAGCAGCCGGAAGTTGAGCGGAACCAGGTAATACACAATAAACAGTGCGGCTAACGAAATACCGTCGCGAAGGGATTTCATACATCAGCGCTCAAAAGTTGTTGGCAACCCAGCCAGCCTTCACGGCCGGCGATTTCTCCGCGCACCACCTTCCCGGCCGGTAGCTGACGGAAGTCCTCCGGGAGAAGCTGGCTCAGCGGGCAAAAACGAATTTCCTGCTGTGCCGCAAGGGTCAGCAGGTAGTCAAACTGTTCGGCATAGGCGCCGCCTTCCACCTCCGCGTGGATGGTATACACCGGCGTGCCGGTATCACGGCGAATCTGTTCCAGCAGCCAGCGGTTGAAGCCGTCCGCGCTGACCGTACTGCCAACCGCCTCATCCCAGGTCGGTAGCGTCACGGGGATCTGTACGGTGGCCGTCTCGCCGTTGCTGAGCTGGGGAATAAACGGCTGGGTACCGCGGCAGTCGCTGTTGTAGAGAAAATCGAACGCCGCTTTCGCCTTCACCACCCGCTGGTCGGCGCGCCAGCCCGCCACCGCCGAGCAGGTCACCGGGCGGCCAATTATTGCCTCCAGCGCAGACAGGCCGTGGGCGATTTCGTCAATCAGCTGCTGCTCGCTCCACACCCCGCTCCACTGCTGCCAGCGGTGATGATCCCAGGCGTGTAGCCCCACCTCATGCACCTGCGCGACGCTGCGGATAATCTCCGCGTTGGCTTCGCCAATCAGACGCCCCGGCCACGCCGTCCCGGCCAGCAGAATATCCCAGCCATACAGCGATGCCGCCCGCGAGCGCAGCATCTTCCACAAGAACTTCGGTTTTACCAGGCGCCACAGGTGGCGCCCCATGTTGTCCGGCCCGACGCTGAAGAAAAAACTGGCCTGCACGCGATGCTTTTTGAGCACCGCCATTAGCCGTGGCACCCCTTCGCGCGTGCCGCGAAAGGTGTCGACATCAACGCGCAAACCGACTTTTCTCATGATGTTTTTTCGTCCGTCAGTTCAACCGTACGCAGGAAGAAGTCCAGCGTCTCTTCCACCGTTTGCTGCATCTCAACCGTCGGCTGCCAGTCCAGGCAGCGTATGGCGTTGCGAATGCTCGGCTTACGGTGCTCAACGTCCTGATAACCTTTACCATAGTAGTCGCTGCTTTCCACTTCGCGGAACCCGGCAAACGGCGGGAAGCGGTCGCGCAGCGGATGGCGTTCGAAGCAGTCAAGCAGCATTTCCGCCAGCTCTTTAATGCTCGCTTCGTTGTCCGGGTTACCGATGTTGATAATCTGCCCGTCGCAGCGGCCGTCTTTGTTTTCGATGATGCGGAACAGCGCTTCGATACCGTCGCTGATGTCGGTGAAGCAGCGCTTCTGTTTGCCGCCCTCGATCAGTTTGATCGGCGAGCCTTCCACCAGATTGAGGATCAACTGCGTGATCGCGCGGGAGCTGCCGATACGCGCGGCGTTCAGGTTATCCAGCCGCGGCCCCATCCAGTTAAACGGCCGGAACAGGGTAAACTTGAGATCGGTTTTATCACCGTAGGCCCAAATCACGCGATCCAGCAGCTGTTTGGACACCGAGTAGATCCAGCGCTGCTTGTTGATCGGCCCCACCACCAGGTTCGAGGTATCTTCATCGAAGTTAGCATCGGTACACATGCCGTACACTTCGGAGGTGGACGGGAAGATGATGCGCTTGTTGTACTTCACGCAGTCGCGGATGATCTTCAGGTTCTCTTCGAAATCCAGCTCAAACACGCGCAGCGGGTTGCGGGTGTACTCAATCGGCGTGGCGATGGCCACCAGCGGCAGCACCACGTCGCATTTTTTAATGTGGTATTCGATCCACTCGGAGTGAATGCTGATATCGCCTTCCACAAAGTGGAAACGCGGGCAGTCGAGGAAGCGGCTGATGGCGTCAGAGCCGATATCCAGGCCGTAAATTTCATAGCTGTCGTCCGCCAGCAGACGCTCGGTCAGGTGGTTGCCGATAAAACCGTTCACGCCAAGAATCAGCACGCGGGTGCGGCGCTTAACGGCGACGAACGGGCGGCTGGAGAGCAGTGCCCCCGTCACCAGCCCCAGCGCCGGCGCCAGCTGTGCGCCCGGCATGTAAACGCCGTTAGCGCTCTGGCCGGTGACGATTTCCAGCGCGTCTTCACCGCAGGCGACCACCAGCGGTGCCACGGACAGCACGGTGCCCGGCTTCGCCGTCGGCATGTCGGTGCGCACGCGAGATTTCCAGACGATAAATTTGTTGGTGCCAACATAGCCAAACGCCCCCGGCCACGGGTCGCTCACCGCGCGCACCAGGTTATGCAGCGTCTGCGCCGGTTTTTCCCACTCCAGACGTCCATCTTCCGGGGTACGACGCCCCACGTAGGTGGCCTGCGTATCATCCTGCGCGTGTTCGTCGGCCTGGCCGCTGCGAATCTTCGCCAGCGCATCGCCGAGCAGCGTCTGCGACGCCGCGCACAGCTTACGGTGCAGAGTCAGCGCCACGTCGGCGTCGGCAATCTCAACGCGCTGCTGAGCGACAATATCGCCCGCATCGGCGCGGTGAGTCATGCGGTGTAGCGTCACTCCCGTCTCTTTCTCACCGTTCACCAGCACCCAGTTCAGCGGCGCGCGGCCACGGTATTTCGGCAGCAGCGAGCCGTGCAGGTTGAACGCCCCTCTCGGCGCCAGGCTGAGGATTTCGTCGCACAGCAGGTTGCGATAGTAGAAGGAGAAAATCACCGCCGGCGCCATCGCGCGAATGCGATCTACCCACAGCGGGTGGTTCACATCCTCCGGCGCGTAGACGGTAATGCCCTGCTCGGCCGCCAGACGGGCGACGGAGCCAAAAAAGTGATTTTCACCGGCGTTATCCGGATGCGTGAAGATCGCCTCGATGTCGTATCCGGCGTCCAGCAGCGCCTGAATACCGGTGCAACCCATGTCGTGGTAGGCAAATACAACAGCTTTCATGAACGATTTTCCTCTTCAGAATCCAGATTTTGCTGGCGTACAACACGTTGAATAAAGTAGCGGGGACGGGCGCGCACGTCGTTGTAGATGCGGCCGATATACTCCCCGAGCAGGCCCATGCCGATAAACTGGGCGCCGATAAACATGAACAGAATGGCGAACAGCATGAATACGCCGTCGCCTGCCCATTCCGCGCCCAGCACCAGGCGCAGCACCACCAGCAGCAGCGAGAAGGCGAAGCCAAGCAGCGCAATCACGCTGCCGACTACGCTTAGCAGGCGCAGCGGCGTGGTGGTCAGGCAGGTCACCAGGTCGTACATCAGGTTGATCAGGCGCATAAAGCTGTATTTCGAGTCGCCAAATTCGCGCTCGGCGTGCTGCACCGGAATTTCCACGGCGCGGCGGGCAAAGGTGTTTGCCAGAATGGGGATAAAGGTGCTGCGCTCATGACAGTTGAGCATCGCATCGACGATATGCCGACGATAGGCGCGCAGCATGCAGCCGTAGTCGCCCATCGCTTTGCCGGTGGTGCGCTGAATCAGGCGGTTGATCATCTTCGAGGCGGTTTTACGGAAGATGCTGTCCTGGCGGTTCTGCCGCACGGTGCCGACCACGTCATAGCCTTCGTCGGCCTTTGCGACCAGCCGGGGGATCTCTTCCGGCGGGTTTTGCAGGTCGGCGTCGAGGGTGATGATCAGATCGCCGGTGACGTGGCTGAAGCCCGCCATAATCGCCGAATGCTGGCCGTAGTTGCGGTTCAGCAGCACCGCCACAATGTGGCTGCCCGGGGCTTCGGCGGCGTCAACCAGCATGCGCGCGGAGTCGTCGCTGCTGCCATCGTCAACCAGCAGAATTTCATAGTCGCGATTTAAGGTGGCGCAGGCGGCGTCGGTACGGCGAATCAGCTCCGGCAGGCTATCCTGCTCGTTGTACACCGGGATCACCACAGAGACTTTTTTAACTAAGGGATACTCAAACATTTCAACGCCCCGCTAGCTGATGGAGCGCCGTAATAACGCGCGTAGTGTCGTCATCGGTCATGTCCGGGAAAAGAGGAAGTGAACAAATACGCGCGCTATTCCATTCCGTATTCGGCAGAGAAACCTCCGGGAAACGCTCGCGGTAATATTTCTGCGTATGCGCCGCGCGGAAGTGCAGCCCGGTGCCAATACCTTGCGCTTTGAGTTGTTCCATCAGCGCATCACGGCTGATGCCGCAGCGCTGCTCATCAACGCGAATAATAAACAGGTGCCAGGCGTGCAGATGCGGCCAGAGCGGAACGGCCAGCGGGGCGAACGGCGTATCCGCCAGCTCACGCGCGTAGCGCTGGGCAATCTCACTGCGGCGCTGGTTGGCCTGGCCCAGTTTGCCCAGCTGCACCAGCGCCAGCGCGGCGTTGATGTCGGCGAGATTGTATTTGAAGCCGGGGCTCATCACCTCCGCCTGCGGCGCGCGGCCGTGGGTCTGGCGGTCATAGGCGTCGACGCCCAGGCCATGAAACTTCAGGCTGCGAATGCGGTTTGCCAGCAATTCATCATCGGTGACAATCAGCCCGCCCTCGGCGCTGGTCATATTTTTGATCGCGTGGAAGGAAAAAATTGCCGTTCCGCGCGCGCCCACGTGCTGGCCTTTATAGTAGGTGCCAGCCGCATGCGCCGCGTCTTCAATCAGCGGAATGCCGTGACGCTCGGCCACCGCGCGAATGCCGTCAATATCGGCCGGCGCGCCCGCGTAGTGCACGGGAATAATGGCTTTCGTACGTGGCGTGATGGCGGCTGCAACCGCTTCCGGGGTAATCATCAGATTGTCGCGATCGACATCGATCATCACCGGGGTCGCCCCCAGCAGGACGATCATGTTCAGCGTGGAGACCCAGGTCTGGGAGGGGGTGATGACTTCATCGCCGGGGCCGATACCCAACGCCATCAGCGTTACGTGCATGCCGCCGGTGGCCGAGCTCACGGCAATGGCAAAACGGTTACCCGTTAGCGCGCAGAACGCCTCTTCCAGCGCCTGATTTTTTGGCCCGGTGGTGATCCAACCGGATTGCAGCACGTCCTTCAGCGCCGCGAACTCCGCCTCGCCCATGGAAGGGCGGGAAAACGGCAGAAAATCACTCATGAATGTTCCTTACCCTATTACTCAAATGAGCAAACCAGCCTCATCAATAAATGATTCGAGCGTTGTTTTTGGTTTAAAACAGGAATGGATAACGTGATATTCCAGCCAACAACATTCGATGACGGTAAAAGTATCAATGTTATCTTAGGATAAGATTAAGAAAGTCGCCGTGGTGGGCACAATAAATGGTTGGTAAACAAAATCAATAAGTTAACCAAGTGACCTACGGTAAAAGCTTGATAAAATAAAATGCCCAGCTTACATCGTAGCTGGGCATTGGCTTACGTTATTCAACGCAGGCTAAACAAGGTATTTATATCGTTGCATATTAATGTAATAAATAATGTATAGCCGCACTATTAATACTTAGCGTAAATTCGCTGGGAAATCTTTCGGTAATTCACTGGCGGCACAGTTAATCACGCTGTCATTATTCGCACCGCAGTCGCGAACAAAGGTAATGGTCGCAAATTCATCAATCACTTCAGTCGGATAGGCCGGGCCCGCATCGCGGTAAGCATTCATCAGCGGGATGTGATCGTTCTGGAAGCAGACGGTTTTTTCCGGGTTGTTGATCACCCAACGCGGGAAGAAGATGGTGCCGTGGAACAGTTTATCACCCAGGTTCACAATCAGGCTGACGTCGGTACCGGTCGGCTCGGTCCAGGAAATTTTATAAATGCTTTCACCCACACGCACGATGTAGGCCTGCTGATCTTTCACCCAACGATTGGCCACGATGCCGCTGTGAATACGGTAATCGAGGGTGTTGTCGTTTTTCACGTAAATTTCGTAGTTCCAGCCGTTGTCATAGGTGTAGACCAGATGTTTACCCACGAAGCCGCTCAAATCATGTTTATCAAAGTTGCTCATCATTAAATCTCCTTGTGTCGATGCAGAGATCTTATTGCTTTAAAATCTAAATGAATAACGCTATGTTTGGATGAAATTCATCGGATTTTTAAATCAATTATGCATAAGACCACCCTCGAACAATGGGCGCTGCTGGAAAAGGTCGTCGAGCTCGGCAGCTTTGCGAAAGCCGCAGAAGAAACGCACCGCAGCCAGTCGTCGGTTAGCTATAACCTGTCGCTGCTACAGGAACGGCTGGGCGTGGCGTTATTAGCCCCCGAAGGCCGACGGGCGGTGCTTACCCCGGCGGGAGAGCTGCTGCTGGGCCAGGTGAAGCCGCTGCTCAAGGCTTTTGCGTGGGTCGAAAGCCGCGCCGCCACGCTGCGTGAAGGCACCCGCACGCGGCTGGACCTGGTGGTCGACAGCATTTTTCCGCGCGAGCGGCTGTTCGCCATCTTGCGCCAGTTCCAGCAACGCTACCCGCAAACCCAGGTGCGGCTCACCGAGGTGCTGGAGAACGCCAGCGACGCCGACGGCGTGCAGGCCGAAGCGGATGTAATGGTACTCACCCGCCGGCAGGATATTACCGGTCGCGGCGAATGGCTGATGAACATCGACTTCGTCGCCGTCGCCCATCGCGATCATCCGCTGTTTCAGCTACCAGCCCCGCTCAGCGATGAGCAACTGCGATCGTGGCCGCTGATCCGTATTGCCGACAGCGACAGCGGCCGTCAGGAAACGCGGGATGCCTGGACCTTCTCCACGATTGATGCGGCGATTGACGCAGTGATGTATCAGGTCGGCTATGGCTGGCTGCCGGAGGAGAGAATTCAGGAAGAGCTGGCGCAGGGGATATTACAGCGGCTACCGCTGAATCATGGCGTGCGACGCGCGACGCCGCTGCACCTGATCGTCAAACGGGATTTAACGCCGCTGGATGAACAGGTGGAGACGCTGCTGACACTGTTTAGCCAGCAGCATTAATAGCCTTACTCCGCCTGGGCCTGCGCGCAGGCCCAGGCGCTGGACCACGCCCACTGGAAGTTATAGCCGCCCAACCAGCCGGTGACGTCCATCACTTCGCCAATAAAGTACAGGCCCGGCGCTTTCTTCGCTTCCATAGTGCGAGAAGAGAGCTCATTGGTGTCGACGCCGCCGAGGGTTACCTCCGCCGTACGGTAGCCTTCGGTACCGTTCGGCTGGACGCGCCAGTTCGTCAGCGTATCGACCAGCGTCTGCTGCTCGCGCACGTTCAGTTGCTTGAGAGTGACGTCAGGGATCTGACCAAGCTGTTGCAGGCACTCCACCAGACGCTTCGGCAGCTGCATCGCCAGCGTATTTTTCAGACTCTGGTTCGGGTGTTCGGCGCGCTGGGCGTCGAGGAAGTCGCCCAGTTCGATATCCGGCAGCAGGTTGATGCTGACGAATTCGCCGGCCTGCCAATAGCTGGAGATTTGTAGCACTGCCGGGCCAGACAGGCCGCGGTGGGTGAAAAGCAGACTTTCGCGGAACACCGTGCCGTCTTCAGCGGTAATCACCGACGGTACGGAGACGCCGGAAAGAACCTGGAACTGTTCCAGCATCGGTTTATGCAGAGTGAACGGTACCAGCCCGGCGCGGGTCGGCAGCACCTTCAGGCCGAACTGCTCGGCAATTTTGTAGCCAAAAGGCGAAGCGCCCAGCCCCGGCATCGACAGGCCGCCACTGGCGATCACCAGTTTCTCGGCCGCCACGGTATCGCCGTTGAGCTGTAAGGTGTAACCCTGCTCGTCGCGGGTCACGCTGAGGATTTCGCTACGCAGACGCGTGGTCACGTTACCCTTCTCGCATTCCGCCACCAGCATCGCCACAATCTGTTCCGCCGAATCATCACAGAACAGCTGGCCGAGGGTTTTCTCATGCCAGGCAATGCCGTGCTTGCCGACCATGTCGATAAAGTCCCACTGGGTGTAGCGCGCGAGGGCAGATTTGCAAAAATGCGGGTTTTGGCTGAGATAAGCCGCGGGTTCGACATAAAGGTTAGTAAAATTACAGCGACCGCCGCCGGACATCAGGATTTTACGCCCCGGTTTTTTACCGTTATCCAACAGCAAAACGCGGCGGCCTGCCTGCCCGGCCATGGCTGCACAAAACATTCCTGCCGCTCCGGCACCCACTACTATGGCATCAAACCTTTCCACGCACTATCCTCAACATAGGTATTGTCGGGAAGTGTAAATTTTTCATGGATGTCATACCAGTGAAATATCGACAAACCCGACTTATCTGATTGATACAAGGGAAATATTTTTTTTCAACCTTTTAACGAATACGGATAAATATCAAAAAAAGTAGAGATTTCACTTTGCCCGCGCCGCCAATGTCCCTGATAATGCCGCGCGTTCATGTCCTCAAAATGGCGTAACGTCCTATGTTACATTTGTTTGCTGGCCTGGATTTACATACCGGGCTGTTGTTAGTTCTGGCGCTGATATTTGTCCTGTTCTACGAAGCGATTAACGGCTTCCACGATACGGCGAATGCGGTTGCTACCGTAATTTATACCCGCGCCATGCGTTCGCAGCTTGCTGTAGCGATGGCGGCGATCTTTAACTTCCTCGGCGTTCTGTTGGGCGGTCTGAGTGTAGCCTATGCGATCGTGCATATGCTGCCGACGGATCTTCTGCTCAATATGGGCTCCGCGCACGGCCTCGCCATGGTCTTCTCCATGCTGCTGGCGGCCATTATCTGGAACCTCGGCACCTGGTATTTCGGTCTGCCGGCGTCCAGCTCCCACACGCTGATCGGCGCTATCATCGGTATTGGTTTAACCAATGCGCTGATGACCGGCACGTCAGTGGTTGAGGCGCTCAACATCCCGAAAGTGATTAACATTTTCGGCTCGTTGATTATCTCACCTATCGTGGGTCTGGTTGTCGCGGGTGGCCTGATTTTCCTGCTGCGTCGTTACTGGAGCGGTACCAAAAAACGCGCCCGTATCCACCTGACCCCGGCTGAGCGTGAAAAGAAAGACGGTAAGAAAAAGCCGCCGGTCTGGACGCGTATTGCTCTGATCATCTCGGCGATTGGCGTGGCATTCTCCCACGGCGCCAACGACGGTCAGAAAGGCATTGGTCTGGTCATGCTGGTGCTGATTGGCGTTGCCCCGGCCGGTTTCGTGGTCAATATGAACGCTTCCGGTTACGAAATTACCCGTACCCGCGATGCGATCAACAACGTTGAAACCTTCTTCCAGCAGCGCCCAGAGCTGCTGCTGAAAGTAGCGAGCAGCGCTGAACAGCTGACCCCAGAAGCGGAAGCGGCCGTTGAGTTCCATTGCCATCCGGCCAATACCATCAACGCGCTCGACCGTGCAAAAGCCATGCTGACCAACATTGAGAGCTATGACAGCCTCTCCGTTGAACAGCGCGGCCAGCTGCGTCGCATCATGCTGTGCATCTCTGATACCACCGATAAAGTGGCGAAGATGCCGGAAGTGAACGCCGACGATCAGCGTCTGCTGAAGAAACTGAAAACCGACATGCTGAGCACCATCGAGTACGCGCCAATCTGGATTATCATGGCCGTCGCGCTGGCGCTGGGTATCGGTACGATGATCGGCTGGCGTCGTGTGGCGACCACCATCGGTGAGAAAATCGGTAAGAAAGGCATGACCTACGCTCAGGGTATGGCGGCGCAGATGACGTCTGCGGTCTCCATCGGCCTGGCAAGCTATACCGGTATGCCGGTATCAACCACCCACGTTCTGTCGTCTTCCGTTGCGGGGACCATGGTCGTTGACGGTGGCGGTCTGCAACGAAAAACCGTGACCAACATCCTGATGGCCTGGGTCTTCACGCTGCCGGCGTCTATCCTGCTGTCCGGCGTGCTGTACTGGCTGTCTCTGAAGCTTATCTAAGCGCGTTTGGCACAAACAGAAAACGGGTCAGGAAACTGGCCCGTTTTTTTTTACTTAGTGCCAAATCATCAGGGCAATTAAGCTAATCACCACCAGACCACACAGCGAGCTGGTCAAAATAAACTGCCGACGCACCCGGTCACAGCGGCGAATAAACTCATCGTCATGATGATCGCGATATCGCTGCCCATAGATATACCAGACCAGACGCATTTGTTTGCCCGGCTGACCGTGCGAGGTAAAGAAACCACCGCCGTCAACATACTGATAAAGCAAGGGATCGCAACCACGTAGTACAACCAATAATGCACGCAACGATGAGAAGTAACGTGCCATATTTACCACACAAACGACACACAGGGCCCAAAACAGCGCAATCGTGCTGATCATAACTCCTCCCCGGCGACCAGTCCTCGGAGACCCCAGGACATCCCGCTCCCCAATAACCCACCAACACCTCAGTAAAAGAGTGCGATTCAGATCACGTTTATTTATCCGATCGGCTCATTAAATAGTGTAGGAGATCAGTTAAATTTTTTACCACAAGGTTAATCGTTATCAATACGTAAGATGGAAAAATTTGTTTAACTAATTGGCGAACCGGATGCATTGACGGCGCCCGAAGGCCGCTATAAGGTAGAAATATCTTCTACAATTAGGTCTTTAAGGGCAAACCCCGCGCATTCAGCACGCAGGACGCGGGCAAGGGACAGCGCATGGGCTGTCTGGTCCAACAGTCATCGACAACTTTATGGAAGGAGTAACACTATGGCTTACAAACACATTCTGATCGCAGTCGACCTTTCCCCGGAAAGCAAAGTTCTGGTGGAAAAAGCGGTATCAATGGCTCGCCCCTACAATGCAAAAGTTTCGCTGATTCACGTTGACGTGAACTATTCCGATCTCTACACCGGGCTGATTGACGTTAATCTTGGCGATATGCAAAAACGCATCTCCGAAGAGACCCACCACGCGCTGACGGAACTGTCCACCAACGCAGGCTACCCTATCACCGAAACCCTGAGCGGCAGCGGCGACCTGGGCCAGGTGCTGGTTGATGCGATTAAAAAATACGATATGGACCTGGTCGTCTGCGGCCATCACCAGGACTTCTGGAGCAAGCTGATGTCGTCTGCACGCCAGCTTATCAACACCGTCCATGTCGACATGCTTATCGTTCCACTGAAAGACGACGAAGAAGAATAAGTCTGATCGGTAGCCCGGACGAGGCGCGAGAGCGCCGACTCCGGGGTTTTCCCGGCGTTAATTCAACTCCCCTTACGCCCGGCAATCCACTCCTGTACTTCCACCACGAAGGTGTCCGGCGCTTTGCGGTACATCTTACGCGCCAGGTCCAGAATCGTATGCTGGCCTAACGCCTCTTCCATGCGCTGCTGCGCCATGTCCATCACCGAACGCACGCCACAGATACCTTCACAGGCCCACTCCGGCGGCTGTTCATCAAACACCGCCAGACGCTGGCGAATTTCCCGGCACTCAAAAATACGCTTATCGCCGTCAATCGCGTTGACCACGTCCAGCACCGTAATGTCCTCAGCCGGTTTCGCCAGCTGAAAACCGCCGCCCTTCCCTTCGCTGCTGCGCACCAGCCCGGCCTTCGACAGACGGGTAAATATTTTGGCCAGATAGTCATAGGGAACGCTTTGCAGCTCGGCAATTTCGCGCACGCTCATATCGCGGGCGTCGCCTTTGCCGTCCACCATACACATCAGGCTATGGATGCCGTATTCAACCCCGGAACTGTAAAATGCCATGCGCTCTTATCTCAGCCAAAATTAATCTGAGTTATTGTAGCTTTTTCGTCTGACTCATTCCAGATAGCAAGCATAAATACTGATCGATCAAAAATTTAAATAATTAAATATCAAATAGATAAATTCAAAATGCATCTTCCAGTGCGTTTGCTGAAGCGAATCACGTTGCAATCTTTAACTACGACCAATAAAATCCGAGTCAATTAATCGTAGTGAACAGTGAGACAAACCTAATGCGTAAACAAATTCTGATCGTCGGTGCCGGTTTTGCCGGTATGTGGGCAGCGCTGAGCGCCGCGCGTCTGGCAGACAAACACCAGCAGGCCGTTGATATTACGGTGATTGCGCCACAGCCAGAGCTGCGCGTTCGTCCGCGTTTTTATGAAAGCCACGTCCAGACGCTGGTCTCTCCGCTGATGCCACTGTTCGACGTCACCGGCGTCAACTTCCTGCGCGGCACCGTGGAACAAATCCTTCCGGCCTCGAAAGAGGTGAGCTGGAAAAACGAGAACGGTGAAGTGCGTCTTCGCCGCTACGATCGCCTGGTGCTGGCCAGCGGCAGCCATGTAAACCGCGATATCGTTGCGGGTGCCGCCGAGCATGCATTCGATCTCGACCAGCTGGAAAGCGCGACGGTGCTGGAGCAGCATCTGAAAGATCTGGCTGGCCAGCCTGAGAGCGAAGCGCGTAACACCGTGGTTGTCTGCGGCGGCGGCTTCACTGGGATTGAGATGGCGCTGGAGCTTCCTGGCCGTCTGCGTGAAATCCTGGGCCAAGATGCTAAGACCAGAGTTGTCGTAGTTGAGCGCGGCGCGCAGCCGGGCGGCCGCTGGAGCAAAGAATTACGCGACGTGATTATCGAAGCGTCTGCCGATCTGGGCGTGGAGTGGCTGGTGAACGCAGATGTAGAGAGCGTGGATGCATCTGGCGTCACGCTGAAAGATGGGCAGGTTATCGCCTCCCAGACCGTTATCTGGACCGTCGGCGTTCAGGCCAATGGGCTGACCGCGCAGATTGATGCCCCGCGTGACCGTCAGGGTCGTCTGCATGTGAACGGCAACCTGCAGGTGCTGGGTCATGACGATATCTACGCCACCGGCGACGTCGCCTACGCGGCGACCGATGACAAAGGCAACCATGCGTTGATGACCTGCCAGCACGCCATTCTGCTGGGCAAGTTCGCCGGGAACAACGCCGCGGCGAGCGTGCTGGACGTGGCGCCGCTGCCGTACCGCCAGGAGATGTACGTCACCTGTCTGGATCTGGGCGCATGGGGTGCGGTGTACAGCGAAGGCTGGGATCAGCAGGTGAAACTGACGCGCGAAGAGGCGAAAAAGCTGAAGGTGTCGATTGTTAGCGAGCTGATTTACCCGCCGAAAGCGGATCGTGCAGTAGCGTTTGAGATTGCGGACCCGCTGGCACCGTTTGTTTAAGATTGTGCAAGCCCCCTCACCCCGGCCCTCTCCACAAAGGGGCGAGGGAGAAAAGCAGAGAGCCCTCTTCCCCTTAAGGCGAGGGGAAAGGCTGAGGGTGCAAGCCGCACGATCGGTTCCCTCTCCCTTGGGGTGAGGAGGAAAAATTACTCCGCCGTCCCCGCATAAATATCAAACCGATGCCCTTTGGTGACCACCGCGTTCGGCGTCGCCACGTCCGCCAGCGGCGGCGCGTAGTCCGGGCGTTTCACCACCACCCGTTTAGTTGCCAACTGACGCGCCGGTTCCAGCAGGCCATCCGCATCCAGATCCGGCCCCACCAGCGACTGAAACACGCGCATCTCTTTCTTCACCAGCGCGCTTTTCTGTTTATGCGGGAACATTGGATCGAGGTACACCACCTGCGGACGCGGGGTAATATCGGTTAGCGCCGTCAGGCTTGAGGCATGAATCAGCTGCAAACGTTCCTGAAGCCAGCCGCCAATTTCCGCATCGGCATAGCCACGCGCCAGACCGTCGTCGAGCAGCGCCGCCACCACCGGGTTACGCTCCAGCATCCGCACGCGGCAGCCGACGGAGGCCAGCACAAACGCATCGCGCCCCAGCCCGGCGGTGGCATCGACCACGTCCGGCAGATAGTCACCTTTGATGCCAACCGCCTTCGCCACCGCTTCACCGCGACCGCCGCCGAATTTACGTCGGTGCGCCATCGCCCCGCCGACAAAATCAACGAAGATGCCGCCAAGCTTCGGTTCGTCTCGCTTACGCAGTTCCAGATGTTCCGGCGTCATCACCAGCGCCATCAGGTTGTCTGCATCATGCTCCAGCCCCCAGCGGGCGACCAGAACAGATAAGGCGCCGTCTCCGGCGCCCGTTTCATCCAGTAAACAAATTTTCACGCGAACAATCAGCCCTTGATGCCGTAATGCGCCAGCATGGCGTCGAGCTGAGGCTCACGGCCGCGGAAGCGTTTGAACAACGTCATCGGCTCTTCCGAACCACCGCGGGTCAGAATGCTATCGAGGAACGACTGACCGGTTTCACGGTTGAAGATGCCCTCTTCTTCAAAGCGGGAAAACGCATCCGCCGCCAGCACGTCGGCCCACAGGTAGCTGTAGTAACCCGCCGCGTAGCCACCGGCAAAAATGTGGCTGAAGGCGTGCGGGAAGCGGCCCCAGGTTGGGCCCGGTACCACGGCAACCTGTTTCTTAATTTCCGCCAGCGTCTCAAGGACTTTCGCCCCCTGCTCCGGGTTGTACTGCGCGTGCAGGCGGAAGTCGAACAGGCCGAACTCCAGCTGACGCAGAATAAACAGCGCCGCCTGGTAGTTTTTCGCCGCCAGCATTTTATCCAGCAGCTCCTTCGGCAGCGGTTCGCCGGTTTCATAGTGACCGGAGATAAACGCCAGCGCTTCCGGCTCCCAGCACCAGTTTTCCATAAACTGGCTTGGCAGTTCGACCGCATCCCATGGCACCCCGCTGATGCCGGAGACACCGGCGGTTTCGATGCGGGTCAGCATATGGTGCAGGCCGTGACCGAACTCATGGAACAGGGTGATCACTTCGTCGTGGGTAAACAGCGCCGGTTTGCCGCTCACCGGGCGGTTGAAGTTACAGGTCAGATAGGCAACCGGCTTTTGCAGCGTGCCGTCGGTCTTGCGCATCTGGCCGACGCAGTCGTCCATCCAGGCCCCGCCGCGTTTGTGTTCGCGGGCGTACAGGTCGAGGTAGAAGCTGCCGCGCAGTTCGTTGTTTTCGTCATACAGTTCGAAGAAGCGCACTTCCGGATTCCAGACGTCAACGTCGGTACGCTCTTTTGCGGTGATGCCGTAAATGCGTTTTACCACTTCAAACAGACCGTTAACGGCTTTGTTTTCCGGGAAGTACGGGCGCAGCTGCTCGTCGCTGATGCTGTACAGATGCTGTTTTTGTTTCTCGCTGTAGTAAGCGATATCCCATGGCTGAAGTTCCTCAACGCCAAATTCGGCTTTGGCGAAGGCGCGCAGCTGGGCCAGCTCTTTTTCCCCCTGCGGACGGGCACGTTTGGCCAGGTCGGTCAGGAAGTCGAGCACTTGCTGCGGGTTTTCCGCCATTTTGGTGGCCAGAGATTTAAAGGCATAGCTTTCGAAGCCCAGCAGCTGTGCCAGCTCGTGGCGCAGCGCAAGAATTTCTTCCATCACCGGAGTGTTGTCCCACTTGCCGGCGTTCGGCCCCTGATCGGAGGCGCGGGTGGAGTAGGCGCGATACAGCTCTTCACGCAGCGCCTGGTTGTCGCAGTAGGTCATGACAGGCAGGTAGCTTGGGATATCCAGGGTCAGCAGGTAGCCTTCCTGCTCTTTGGCTTCCGCCTGGGCTTTCGCCGCCGCCAGCGCGCTTTCCGGCATTCCGGCCAGCTCGCTTTCGTCCGTCACCAGCTTGGTCCAGCCCATGGTGGCGTCGAGCACGTTGTTGCTGTACTGGTTACCCAGCTCGGACAAACGGGTGGCGATTTCGCCGTAGCGCTGCTGTTTCTCTTTCGGCAGGCCGATACCGGACAGTTCAAAATCACGCAGCGCGTTATCGACCGCTTTTTTCTGTGCGGTATTCAGGGTGGCGTAGTTATCGCCGTCACGCAGGTCGCGGTACGCTTTGTACAGACCTTCATGTTGCCCAACCCAGGTGCTGTACTCGGAGAGCAGCGGCAGCGTTTGCTCGTAGGCTTCACGCAGTTCCGGGCTGTTTTTGACCGAGTTCAGGTGGCTGACCGGCGAGAAGATACGCCCCAGCACATCGTCCACTTCCGCTAGCGGCTGGCAGAGGTTTTCCCAGCTATACGGCCCGCCCTGTGCAACAACGCGCTCCACATTCTCACGACAGTCGTTCAGTGCTTTGGTCACGGCAGGAACAACATGTTCGGGCTGAATCTGGGAAAACGGCGGCAGGTCGAAGGGGGTCAGTAATGGATTGGTCATATGCGCAGTCCTGGTCTAAGAAAGAAATGAAGCGCTCCATCGCGCTTTCGCTATGGATCTAGAATGGGGGATAGTTGGGGGAATTTCAATGTCAGCCCTGGAGGTTCTCCTCTGAATGGGCGATAGCGGTAATCTCGGCGGATCTGCGGTAAACTATACGTTAACTTATTTAATTCCCGGAATATCCGCATCCATGCTCAGTTATCGCCACAGCTTTCACGCAGGCAACCACGCCGACGTCCTCAAACACACCGTTCAGAGTCTGATCATTGAATCCCTGAAAGAGAAAGAGAAACCGTTTCTCTATCTGGACACCCACGCCGGCGCCGGCCGCTATCAGCTGAGCGGCGAGCACGCCGAACGTACCGGTGAATACCTGGAAGGCATCGCCCGTATCTGGCAGCAGGACGACCTGCCCGCCGAGCTGGAGCCGTATATCTCCGTGGTCGAGCACTTCAACCGCAGCGGCCAGCTGCGTTACTACCCGGGCTCTCCGCTGATTGCCCGCCAGCTGCTGCGCGAGCAGGACAGCCTGCAAATGACCGAGCTGCACCCGAGCGACTTCCCGCTGCTGCGCTCTGAATTCCAGAAAGACAGCCGCGCTCGCGTAGAACGCGCCGACGGCTATCTGCAGCTGAAATCTAAGCTGCCGCCGGTCTCTCGTCGCGGCCTGATCCTGATTGACCCGCCGTACGAAATTAAAACCGACTATCAGGCGGTGGTCAGCGGCATCAGCGAGGGCTACAAACGCTTTGCCACCGGCACCTACGCGCTGTGGTATCCGGTGGTGCTGCGCCAGCAGATCAAACGCATGGTTCACGATCTGGAAGAGACCGGCATTCGTAAGATCCTGCAAATTGAGCTGGCGGTGCGTCCGGACAGCGACCAGCGCGGCATGACCGCTTCCGGCATGATTGTGATCAACCCGCCGTGGAAGCTGGAAGCGCAGATGAACAACGTGCTGCCGTGGCTGCACAGCAAGCTGGTTCCGGCAGGTACCGGCCACACGCTGGTAAACTGGATCGTGCCGGAGTAATCGCAGGCATCGGTGGAACCTATCAGTTTCAGGTATACAATCGCGAGTATTTTGGCGGGGAGCATGACGCTCACCCGCTCGACATTGAACGTTTGAGGAGCGGCCATGACCAAACATTACGACTACATCGCTATCGGCGGCGGCAGCGGCGGTATCGCCTCGATCAACCGTGCGGCCATGTACGGCCAGAAGTGCGCGCTGATTGAAGCCAAAGATCTGGGCGGTACCTGCGTGAACGTCGGCTGCGTGCCGAAAAAAGTGATGTGGCATGCCGCGCAGATCCGTGAAGCCATTCATCTGTATGGCCCGGACTACGGTTTCGATACCACCATCAACCACTTTGACTGGGACAAGCTGATCGCCAGCCGTACCGCCTACATCGACCGTATCCACACCTCGTACGATAACGTACTGGGTAAGAATAAAGTCGATGTGATTAAAGGCTTTGCGCGCTTCGTCGACGCTAAAACCATCGAAGTGAACGGTGAGACGATCACCGCCGATCATATCCTGATTGCCACCGGCGGCCGTCCGAGCCACCCGGATATTCCGGGCGTGGAATACGGTATCGACTCTAACGGTTTCTTCGAACTGCCGGCGCTGCCGAAGCGCGTAGCCGTGGTCGGCGCGGGCTATATCGCCGTTGAGCTGGCGGGCGTGATTAACGGCCTGGGCGCAGAAACCCACCTGTTCGTGCGTAAACATGCGCCGCTGCGCAGCTTCGACCCGCTGATCGTCGAGACGCTGGTCGAAGTGATGAACGCAGAAGGCCCGCAGCTGCACACTAACGCCATTCCGCAGGCGGTGGTTAAGAATGCTGACGGCAGCCTGACGCTGACGCTGGAAGATGGCCGCAGCCAGACCGTCGATTGCCTGATCTGGGCGATTGGCCGCGAACCGGAAACGGACAACTTCAACCTGGCGGCTACCGGGGTGAAAACCAACGACAAAGGCTACATCGTCGTTGATAAGTTCCAGAACACCAACGTGCCGGGCATTTATGCCGTGGGCGATAACACCGGTGCGGTGGAACTGACGCCGGTGGCGGTGGCCGCGGGCCGTCGTCTGTCCGAGCGTCTGTTTAACAACAAGCCGGACGAGCATCTGGATTACAGCAATATTCCGACCGTCGTGTTCAGCCACCCGCCCATTGGCACCGTCGGCTTAACCGAGCCGCAGGCGCGCGAGCAGTACGGCGACGACGCCGTGAAGGTGTATAAATCCTCCTTCACCGCCATGTACACCGCCGTGACCTCACACCGCCAGCCGTGCCGCATGAAGCTGGTGTGCGTGGGCCCGGAAGAGAAGATTGTCGGTATTCACGGTATCGGCTTCGGTATGGACGAGATGCTGCAGGGCTTCGCCGTGGCGCTGAAAATGGGCGCCACCAAGAAAGACTTCGACAACACCGTGGCGATTCACCCAACGGCGGCGGAAGAGTTCGTTACCATGCGCTAAGGCCCATCGCCCAAACGACAAAAGCCAGACATTCGTCTGGCTTTTTTTATGGCACGACGCGAATCGTTTATCAGAACGCGTAGCTCATACTTACCGAGACGTTACGCGGCTCGCCGTATACCGCGGAATCATCCAGGTACGAGTAGTATTCACGGTCAAACAGGTTGTTGACGTTCGCCTGCACCGCCAGCTGTTTGGTGACCTGATACTGCGCGAACAGACTAACCAGCGGATAGCTGCCCTGATACAAACGCTGCGTCGAACCGTCCGGCCCGGTCACGTCTTTATAGACGCGATTCTGCCAGTTAGCGCCGCCACCGACGGTGAGCGCAGGCATCATCGGCAGGCGATAGCGGGTGAACAGCTTCAGCTGGGTTTGCGGCGCAAAGCTGTTGTAGCGGCCGTCGCTGTCCGTGGCGACGTAGCGCGTGGCGCTGAAGGTTAATTGCAGGTTGTCGGTGACCGCACCGTTGACTTCAAACTCGGCCCCTTTGCTCACCGCGCCGCTGGTCGCACGGTACGCCTGCTCGCTAGAGCCGTTGACAAATTCGCCGCTGACCTCTTCGCCAACGTTCTCCTGCTCAATACGGAACACCGCCACGTTGGTGGTCAGCCGCCCGTCCATCCAGTCGGCCTTCAGGCCGGTTTCGTAGTTCTTGCCGGTCACCGGAGACAGCCACGTGCCGTTCACGGAGCGCTTGGTCTGCGGCGCGAAGATAGAGGTGTAGCTGGCGTAGGCCGACAGGCTTTCCGTCAGGTCATACACCAGCCCGCCGTACGGGGTGATGTTGTATTTTCGCATATCGCCGCTGCTGCCGTCGGTGCTGTACTGGGTATAGCGCGCGCCGATAATCAACGACAGCGGATCAGCCAGCGACAGACGCGCGGCGGTATAGGCCGATTTCTGGCGGACGATATCATCGGCGTTCTGGTACCAGTCGCCCCATTCCGGCTGCGCAACGCTGCCGTTCCAGTTGTTGTCGAAGATGCCTATCTGACTGGCCTCCATCGGCCCATCCTCGCTGAAGGTGGCGTTATGCTGGCGGCTGTAGCTGGCTCCGGCCATCAGCTGATGCTGGCGGCCCAGCAGCGTAAACGGCCCGCTGGCGTAGGTATCGAACGAGTCGACGGTGCGTTTACCCTTATCTTTACTGCCCCAGCCGCTCGCGCCGTCGCCGGTTTCGGCATCCGGGTTGCCCATCACGTACAGCAGCGTGTCATTAAAGGTTTGCTCGCCGTGGGTACCGTTGAAGCGGTAGGACCAGCCGTTATCCCACTCGTGGGTCAGATCGACAAACACCTTACGGGATTCAACCTGATAGCGCGTCCAGTCCGCCGCCGTGTTGGTGCTGCGGTCGTAGTGGGTACGCGTGCCGTTGCTGTAGAGGCTCGGCAGGCCGCCCCAGGTCGGGTTACCGGTGTTCGATTTCTGGTAGTCCCAGCCCAGCGACAACGTGGTGCTGTCCGTCAGATCGGCATCTACCACGCCATAGAGGAATTTTTTGGTTTTATGGTAGCGGTCAAGCCAGCTGTCCTGGTCCTGATATCCCGTGACGACGCGCCCGCGCAGGCTGCCGTCGCTGTTCAGCGGCGTGGAAAGATCGGCCACGTAACGCTGAGCGTTCCAGCTACCGTAGCTGGCGCTGATATTGCCGGTTGCCACCTTGCTGTCCGCTCTTTTGCGCACCATATTGACCGTCGCACCGGGGTCGCCCGCGCCGGTCATCAGCCCGCTGGCGCCGCGCACGATCTCAATCCGGTCGTATATGGCGGTGTCTTCCGCCGCATCGCCGTAGTTCCACGCGTCGCCCAGCGAGGTCGGAATATCGTCATAGGAGAAGTTGGTGATTTCAAAGCCGCGGGAGTAGAAATAGGTGCGTTCTGAGTCAATCTGCTGTGCGGAAATGCCGGTGGCATTAGACAGCACATTTTCTACCGTTTGCAGATCCTGATCCTGCATACGCTGGCGCGTTACGACGCTGACCGACTGCGGAATATCGCGCGGCGCCAGCGTCATTTTGGTGCCGGCATGCGTCGTTCTGACCGCATAATCCTGCTGTTCATCCGCCGTGCTTTCCGTGCCGCCGTACACGACCATATCCTGAGCGGTTTCCGCCGCCTGCGCCTGCTGAATAAAGCCGTGAATCGCCAGCGCGAGGAGCGAAACGGTTAGCGGCTTGCCGCTGATTTCCCTGCCATTAAAGAACATAACGTTTCCCATCAAATCTTGTTGTTGTGAGTGAAGCCGTTCCGCCCGCAGCGTCAGGGAATGACGCACTTTTCCGTAAGCTATTGAGCTGCATAAAAAGCGACAAAGGCAACAAATGAGAATGCCAATGATAATCACTCGCTTTAAATTACACAGAAAGTTTCGCCAGTTAAATGTAAATAAATGTATACCTGTTCTATATCAAACAGTTAATTCAGCATTGATGCTCGTATTCACCCACAGCACCTCTCGGCAGCGCAGCGGATCGCCCTGTCCTCCGTCCCCCCCTACAATTAACGGTTTGCGCATTTCATATAAATAATTATTATTCTCATTCTTATTAAAAATATCCCGTCACCTCTGCCGGGAGCCGCTTATCCAATGATGGAGTTGAGAATGGTATCGTTATTCAGCCCGCGCAAAACGGCGCTCTGCGCTGCGCTAATCGCCGCATTTACCCTGCCCGTCCTGCCTGCCGCCGCTGAGAATGCGCAGCCCGCCGAGAGCGCAAGTGCGCTGAAGACGGCTGCTTCCGTCGCCCAGCGCGAGCTTGGCGATGGCCTGTACGAAATGGCGTTCTTCCCGGCGGAAAAAGCGCTGTACGTCGCGAGCGCCCAGAGCTTTAAAGACGTGAACGGCGGCGTCATCTATCGTCTGGATCCCACCACCCTCGCCACGACCGGTACCACCCATACCGATCTGAAAAACTTCGGCATGGCGGTCGATGACAACGGTAAGGTGTTCTACGTCACCAACTCGCTGGACGCCAGCGTGTCAAAAGTGGATGCCAAAAGCGGCAAGGTGCTGCAGCGCCTGATGCTGGATGAGAAAAAAGATAAAGATGGTGACCCAACCGGCGCGCGCGAAGTGCTGTTCCACAATGGCCTGCTGTTTATCGGCCGCGTGGCCGATCCGGGCTATATCTCGGTGGTCGATGCCAGCAACATGACCGTGAAAGCGCGTATTGATAACGCAGGCAAATGGGTTACCGGCATCATTTACTCTCCGGTGACAAAACGCATCTACGCCACCAACGGCGGCGGCGAAGTGCTGGTGATCAACCCGCAAAGCTACAAGATTGAACAGCGCTGGACGCCGGGCGACGGCAAAGAGTATCTGCTGCTGAATATGGCGGAAGATCCGAAAACCGGCCGTCTGTTCGTCACCGACGATTCGAAAGCCAAAACCACGCTGGTGTTTGATGAGCACACCGGCAAGGTAATCAAGCGTATTGCAGGCGATGCGCTGGGCATCAAGTTTGACGCGCAGCGTAACGCGTTATTCATCAGCCAGCGCGAGTCGAAAAAAGTACTGCGCCTGGACGCAACCAGCTATGAAGTGAAGCAGAGCTGGGATTTCAGCACCCGTCCCAACAGCCTGCTGCTGTCTGACGATGGCAAAACGCTGTACGTGACCCTCAAGCAAGACTTCAACAAAGACAGTTCGACCAAAGGGCCGGACAGCGTCGCGCGGATTACGCTGGATTAATTCGCACCTGCACGCCGCATCAGGCGTGCAGGATTTTCTGACACAACCGGCTCAGCGCCATCCCCTGTGCCGCAATCGCCACCACCAGCGAGCCCGCTAAGAACGGATAGCGACATACCCACAGTTCGCTTCCCAGAAGCGCATCAAAGATAATATTCATTGCCAACAAACCGACCAGCACTCCACTACAAAATTTACTCTTTAGAAACATGCGCTTATTTTTCACTTTCTTTTTATACAGATTTTTTAGCCTGACTATCCCATAAAATAAATATTCAGCAAAAATAACCATCATTGATTATATTTATAACCAGTAATAGGCATTCGCTTGCTACTTTATTATTTATGGTTTACTAACCCGCCGATCATATCTGAAGTGTGTTATTTTGTAAGGGCGGATAATTAAACAATTCAGTCTGATGAATTAAACAATCCGGTCTATACAGGGATATTAGCCCTACGTATAATTTTGCGCTGTCATACATTAAGGTCAGGTTATGCTCAAGCACGTTCAGGATATGGCGCTTTTCGCGCTGCTGGTAAAAAATGGTTCCTTTACCAAAACCGCCGCTGAACTGGGTATGACTAAATCACGCGTCAGCCAACGAATCAGCGCACTTGAGGAATATCTCAACCTCCGGTTGCTTAATCGCACGACGCGCAAGATTTCACTGACCGCCGACGGCGAGCGCTATCTGGCCTACTGCCATGAAGTGGTGGATGCCAGTATCCGCGGCGATAAAACGGTGCAGGCGCTGCATAATAAGACCGGGGGTAAGCTCAAAATCATCGCGCCACCGGGGTTTATGGCCAGCATTCTGCCCGCTGTGCACCATCAGTTTTTGCAAACCCATGCGAATATTGAGCTGCAGCTGATTACCGCCGACTCGTTTTATGGCTCGGTAGGCAGCGAATTTGACGTTGCCTATCGCATCGGTAAACCGTCGGATGACACCTGCATTGGCCGCTTTCTTGGCACCTTTAGCCGCTTTATCGTCTGCACGCCGGAATACAAGGCGCAGCACGATATTCAGCGCCCGGATGAGCTACAAACCTGCGATCTGATTACCCATCGGACATGGAAAAGCATCGCCCTGTTCCAGCAGGATGAGTCCTATGAACTCACCATGCCGCTGCGCCACACCAGCGACAACCTGACCTATATTCTGCAACAGGCGCTCCAGGGAACCGGCGTCGCTATTTTGCCGGAATATATCGCCAAACCGTATTTACAAAGCGGTCAACTGGTCGCGCTATTACCGCACTGGGCCGTGCAGAAAATAGACCTGTGGATGATTTATCAGAGCAAAACTCATAATCCCACGGTGCTCCGTGACTATATCAACTTTGTGACGCAATACGACGTTCTTAACAACGCCATATAAAAGTGGATGTGCCTGCATCCAATATTGTTAAACCACTCTATCGATAAGTAAACAAAATGACTCATTGTGCTACTTCACTGGAAGAAAAATCGCTGCTGATTTTCAATCAGAAAAACAAAATGGATAAATACTGGAATATCTATTCCATGGAGCTTATCACCCAGATCACCGCCACCGAGCGGATGTATCATCACCATATTCAGCCGAGTGAGAAAGGCCGCTTAAGCGTGAACGTCTTCAGCGGGATCAATATTCATATCATTCGCTCACGGGTGTTCGGTGAAATCCAGATTCAGTTTGAGGTGGAGTCTGAGGAACTGGGGCGCATCGAGCTGCAATCGGCCTGCATTGACGTCCACGGTCATCTCGATCGCCACATTCCCTTGCAGGATAAAGCACAGGTGTTTGCGCATTATCTCGAACGCCTGCAGGTGGTTTACGACACCATTTTAGCGCTGTCACCGGATAAGGCGTAAACGATGATCGTCAGGCCAGAGCAAAGCTGGTTGCGTAAATTGTTCTCATGGCGCGGCTCCATCATGAGAAAAATCTCTCCCCAGCTTTGCTTCTTTATCATGCTTAACATCGCGTATCTGTTTGCGCTGCCGATGCTGCATCTGCACGGCATTATTGCGAAGGAAAGCTCGTTTTATTTCATCGGTATCTCTATTTCGATATCGGTGTTTCTCGGCTTTCGCAACAACACCGCGTGGCTACGCTACTGGGAAGCCCGCAAACTGTGGGGTGATTTACTGATCGTCAGCCGCTCGCTGATGCGCGAAGTGATCAACACCACCAACGCCAGCGCGGAAGAGAAAAAGGTGGTGCTGGATTTGGTAGTCACCTACTGCACCACGCTGAAGGCCAAGCTCCGTCACGGCCCGGTGCCGGTATCGCGCGCGCTCGACTATCAGCATCTCACCACCCCCTGCAACGCGCTGCTGCAAAACGTGGGGCTGTGGCTGTATCAGCATCGGCCAAACGAATTTGTGTACCGCAACTTCAACCACTATATGAATCAGATGAGCACTATCCAGGGCGGCTGCGAGCGCATCAGCAACACCCCAATTCCTTACGCCTATTCGCTGCTGCTGCACCGCACGGTGGGGATTTTTTGCGCGGTCTACCCGCTGCTGCTGATTCATGACTTTGGCTTTTTAACGCTGCTGTTCTCTATTTTTACCACCTACGCGCTGCTGGCGCTCGACGCCATCGCCACCGAGCTGGAAGACCCCTTCGGTACCGAAGACAACGACCTGCCGCTTAACGCAATTTGCAACGCCATTGAGATCGATCTCAGAGAGATGATAAAGGACAGCGTTATCCCCGCCAAAATGAAGCCAGACGCGCACTATCGTCTGCTTTAACCGCCTTGCGTGACGAGAGATAAACGGGGGTTGCAGGGGTGTACCACCGCGCTTCTCTCGTCACGCAGCCCGCTTAACGAATCACATCATAGATAGCCTTCTGTATTTGCAGCCCTTTTTTGCTTTCGGCATTGCCGATGGCCTGATTGCGCCGCTGCGCGTTATCCACCGCCAGCCGCTGGCGAGCCACCACCGCGGGCGTCGTGCAGAAGGTCTGGAGATACGATTGCCGCGTCCGGTTCAGCGGCGCGCCCTGCGACATCTCGTGTGTGAGGGTGTTGATAAACCGACGGCAGGGTTTTGGTTCGTCCATCTGCAGGCGGTAGCGCAGCAGCAGATTCAGCACCGCGTCGTACCCGGCGGACATCGCCCGATCGGTCCAGGCCAGCTGCCAGTTCATCCCGCCGCGTAAAAAGAGTTCCGCCACGTCGATATTGTTGCTGTCGATGGCCGAGCGCAGCGCATTGCTGTCCCACAGGATCCCCCGGCGGGCAAGAGCTTCACGCGGTGAAACCGCGACGCGGGATTCGGCCGCCATCGCCTGCGGCTGATGCTGCGCGGCCGCGAGCGGTGCCGGCTCCGGCGAGGCGGTAAGCAGGCCGATACCGCCCAGCACGATGCCCAGCACCGTCACACCCACCGCGCACCACAGCACGGCGGCAATTATTCGTTCGCGCGAATCGGCACGCTGCCGCTTTTTATGCGATAGCCGTTCAATGCTGTCGGGAATGGGCTGCCCGTCCAGACCGTAGCGGCGCGCAGCGTCGTGCGCCCGCTCCCAGAAGTGCTGCACCTCGCCACCGTCCGCCGCCATCAGGCTGGCCGGATTCACGCGGGTGCGGCCCTGTTCATACGCGCGCTGGACCGGCGCGGCGATCTGCTGCGCGTAAATCTCCAGCAGCAGACACTCCATTTCCCCCAGCGGCCGGTGGGACAGCACCGAGTTTCGCATCCGCCGGATATCGTCGAGAAACAAATGCAGCGTGACGCGCTGCTCGACCAGAAACGTCAGCGCAGAGGCATAGTTGAAGAGCGAAGCGAAGTACCGGGAGAACGTCTTTTTATCAACAATCAGCAGCGCCATCTCGCTGAAAGTCATTCCATCAAGTAGCTCACCCGACGGGCTACGCGAGTGCCAGCGGGCGCACGCCTGCGCGCCAAACTGCGACTTCAGAAAAGGGTGTAGATGCGGCTCGTCGGGCCAGACCTCGCCAATCAGACCCCTCAGCGTCAGCTCAACGCCCCGCAGCTGGCGCAGCGCCGATTCCTGCAGCTGTTCGGCGTCGTTGGCATAACCGGTGTTGAACATCAGCAGCGGCTGCTGCTGTTTAATCTGCTCCAGCGTGACGACAAAACGCAGCGCTGCAATCAGCTGATTCTCCGTCGCCCCCTGCCCATGTTCATACGAGGGAATACCCTGCTGAAGATGCCGGAGCTGAAGCATAAATTCACTCAGCTGGCTGTCGTTGATGCTCAAACGCTGGGCCACGGCCCCCCAGCCGCCGAGGTTCAGCCGCGCCTGATCCAGCTGTTCCAGAAACCAGCGGGGATCTTTGCCCTCCGTGACGCGGAGCTTAAGCAGGGTGAGAATTTCAATAGAGGCCTGGCGAATGATGCTCAGACAATGCTCGAAGTGCTGACCAACCTGACGCGATGACGTCGACATCTTCACGTTCCTTAACCCACAGCAAGGCCATTTCGCCTTAGGCTTAATATGTTATTTTTATGTTATTTTGGTCGTTACACCATAGCCGAAATCAGGCAAATTAACAGTCCTGTGCCACCACTCAGGATGTGAAATTATGATCGCGCTCACCACCGAACATTTAGTCTGCACGCAGCTTATCGACAGCGACTGGCCCTTCTTTCTGGCCCTCCAGCAGCACCCGCAGGTGATGCGCTATGTAGCGGATAAGCGCAGCGAGAGCGAGATCCGCGCCGCCTTTGACGCCCGTCTGCCCCACTGGTCTCCCGGCGACGCGCATTGGCTATGCCTGATGGTCCGCAATGCGCAAAACGCGCCGCTCGGCATCACCGGCTATCTTCATCGCGACGCCGACTGCGCGGAGGTGGGATTTTTATTCGCCCCTGAGGCGCAGGGACAAGGCTACGGCACCGAATCCCTGCGCGCGGTGTGCGATTATGCTTTTAGCGCCGGCGGCATCCGCCGCCTGACGGCGACGGTCACGGCAGGCAACGTGGCCTCCCGCCGCACGCTGGAGAAGCTCGGTTTCCGCCTCGAAGGTGAACTGCGCGAGAGCTATTTCCTCGCCGGTCAGTGGCACAACGACTGGCTGTTTGGCTTACTTAACCACAAATATAATCATTCACCGTCATCCGGCCAATAGTCGAGCGCCTGCGGCTCTTTTACACTTCTCTGTTCACCCACAGAGAGATCGTTATGAGCACAGGGATTACCGCAGCCAGTCCGCAGGGGCTGGAATTGATTAAGCGTTTTCAGGGGCTTTCGCTGGAGAAATACCGCGACGCGCAGGGGTTATGGCTGATTGGTTATGGCCATCTTATCCGCGATCGGGAACGCTTTGACGCAGGTATTAGTCACGCGCAGGCCGAGGCGCTATTTCAGCGTGATACGCAAGACTATCAGCAGCTGATTTGCCAGTGCGTCAACGTGCCGCTCGGCCAGCAGCAGTTCGATGCGCTGCTGTCGCTGGCGTTCAGTCTCGGGCCGGAAGGGCTACAGCGTTCGGCGATCGTACAGGCGATTAATCGCGAAGATTTTCGCGCCGCGCTGGCGGAATGGCAGCGCGAGGGTCAGCAACAAAACAGCCTGGCCTTACAGCGCCAGGCTGAATCCGCGTTATTCCAGCACGATATGCGGTAAATTCTGGCTATGGTTGAGCAGCATCGCCGCCTGCGTGCGGTTCTTTACATCCAGACGGCGGTATAAAGACTCCAGATGCGCCTTTACCGTCCCGGTACTGATATTCAGCGTTCGGCTAATCTCTTTATTGGTTTCCCCGTTAGCGAGCAGGGTTAATATTTCCCGTTGCCGATGGCTTAAACTTTCCAGCCCATGTTTGGTGTGTTCAGATTCCATTCGCCAGTCGCTGGGTAAACAAATTAACCCACGCATCACGCTTTTGATGGTCTGCACAAAAGTCTCAACGCCAGCATCGCGTGGGATAATCGCCTGCACGTTAAATGCCAGCATATTGCCAAGCCATGCCTGATTATATTCATTGACGACAATAATCCCTTTCGACTCTGGAAACTGCTGATACTTCTCCTGCAACAGCCACTGACAAAAACCCGGTTCCATTTCGCCGTCCAGAATGAGCAACGCCTCCGGATGGTGTAACAGCTGCCGCCACAGGTCATCTGCCTGACTGACGGCATAAACATCAATTCCTGGAATATGTTCCTGTAAGCTAACTTTCATTCCATGAATAAATATTGACTGCCTGTCAAACATGACTACCTGCATAACGCTTTCCCCATTAAAAATAATCAGCTCTTAATGCTCGAAAGAGTAATCCTTACGGCACAAAATAAGAACTCGCCGTTTGGCATGGGGCATTCTACGGAGATATCCGGCAATATAAACATCAAGATTATGAATACTTACACCCCTCGGGCTGCAATTACGTATTCACATAGTTCATCACACCGGGATTAAGAAAAGGATTAGAGGAAGAGCTAATAATGAATATTAATTTCACGAAATGTATTACATGGCGGGAGAAAGCGGAAGCAGAAGCTGAAATAAGTCCACCTTAGGACTTATTTCAGCATGATATGAATAATGCGGCGTGGTTACAGGAACATCCCGCCCGAGACTTCAATGCGCTGTGCGGTCATCCAGCGCAGATTGTCGCTCAGCAGCGCGGCGATAGCGTCGCCGATGTCGTCCGGCAGTCCTGTGCGACCCAGCGCGGTTTGTGAAGCCACATAGTGGTTCAGCTCTGCGTTGTCGCGCAGATGCCCGCCGCCGAAGTCGGTTTCGATCGCGCCCGGCGCAATGCTGTTCACCGAGATCCCGCGCGCGCCCAGCTCTTTCGCCTGATAACGGGTCAGCACCTCCATCGCCCCTTTCATCGATGCATAGGCCGCATATCCCGGCAGCGCAAAGCGCGCCAGCCCGGTCGAGACGTTGAGGATGCGCCCGCCGTCGGCCATCAGCGGCAGAAGCTGCTGAGTGAGGAAGAACGGCCCCTTAAAGTGAATGTTCATTAGCTCATCAAACAGCGCTTCCGAGGTCTCGGCAAACGGAGCATACAGGCCGATACCGGCATTGTTCACTAAATAATCAAACGTCTCACGCCCCCACTCCTGCTGGAGCTGGGTTTTGACCTGCCCGACGAAGGCGGCAAAGCTGGCGGTTTCGCTGACGTTCAGCTGCAATGCCACCGCTTTTGCCCCCAGTTGCGCCACTTCAGCCACTACCTGCAACGCCGCATCGCGCTGGCTGTGGTAGGTGAAAATAATATCCGTTCCCTGCGCGGCAAGCTTTAATACCGCATTTTTCCCCAATCCACGGCTGCCGCCGGTGACGATCGCAATACGCTGGTTCATAGGAAACCTCATTTCTCATGGTGTGTACGTTGAGAACAAGCTTATTAGGTGATAAAAAAACAATAAATATCTCTGATTACGCTTCACTGTCTCATCCACAACAACAATAGGTCATTGAGATGGATAAAATACACGCAATGCAGCTGTTCATCCGCGTGGCCGAACTGGAGAGTTTTTCCCGAGCGGCGGACACGCTGGGTCTTCCTAAAGGTAGCGTATCGCGGCAGATTCAGGCGCTGGAGAACCACCTTGGCTGCCGCCTGCTGCACCGCACGACCCGCCGCGTGCTACTGACTCAGGATGGGATGGTCTACTTTGAACGCGCCAAAGATCTGCTGAGCAACCTGGAGGAACTGGACAGCATGTTCCAGAGCGACCCCAGTAGCGTCAGCGGACGGTTAAGGGTGGATATGCCGATCGCCATCGCGCGTAACGTGGTCATTCCCCGGCTGCCCGACTTTTTGCAGCACTATCCCGGTATTGAACTGGAACTGAGCAGCAGCGACCGCCTGGTGGATGTGATTCGCGAAGGGTTTGACTGCGTGGTGCGCGTCGGTGCGCTGAAAGATTCCGGGCTGATTGCCCGCCCGCTCGGCAAGCTCACCCTCATCAACTGCGCCAGCCCGGCGTATCTCGCCCGCTTCGGCTATCCGGAATCACTGGAAGATCTCAGCAGCCATGCGCTGGTACACTATGCGGTGAACCTCGGCGTACGTCCGCAAGGCTTTGAAGTGGCGAGGGATAACGGCACGCAGTGGGTAAAAACCGGCGGCGTGCTGACGGTAAACAGTACCGAAACCTACCACGCGGCCTGCCTGGCAGGGCTGGGGATCATTCAGGTACCGCGCGTGGGCGTCCGTGAAGCGCTGCGCGACGGCAAACTGGTGGAGGTTCTGCCGCAGTATCGGGCCGAGCCCATGCCGGTCTCGCTGATTTACCCGCACCGCCGCAATCTGTCGCGCCGGGTACATGTACTGATGGAGTGGCTCACCGAAGTGCTGCGCGAATATGTCGATTAAGCCTCCCGGCGTCACTTCGTTCGTCCGGACTACGGCAACAGGTAGCCCGGATGAGGTGTGCAGCACCGACGCCGGGGAACCTTCTATACTCAATTAAAAGCAATGAAAAAGGAAATTCGTCCTGATGACGTCGGAAAACAACGACAAACGTCTACAGCAAAAGGCCAGCAAAGCGCTGGATACCGTCACCAGCACCGCGCAGAAGCTTCAGCGCCGCCCGGTTATCGCCCACCTGATTCGCGCCGCCGAGCGCTTCAATGACCGGATGGGTAACCAGTTCGGCGCGGCGATCACCTACTTCTCGTTCCTATCGATGATCCCGATCCTGATGGTGTCGTTTGCCGCCGCCGGTTTTATCCTCGCCTCGCACCCCACGCTGCTGCAGGATATTTTCAATAAGATCCTCAACAACGTCAGCGACCCGACGCTAGCGGCCACCTTAAAAAGCACCATCAATACCGCCGTTCAGCAGCGCACCACCGTCGGGCTGGTCGGCCTGGGGATTGCCCTCTACTCCGGCGTGAACTGGATGGGCAACCTGCGCGAAGCGATTCGCGCGCAGTCCCGCGACGTCTGGGAGCGCACGCCGCAGGACCAGGAGGCTATCTGGGTAAAATACCTGCGTGATTTCGTGTCGCTGATTGGCCTGTTGGTTGCGCTGATCGTCACGCTGTCCATCACCTCGGTGGCCGGTTCCGCCCAGCAGATGATTATCTCGGCGCTGTACCTCGACAGCATCGAGTGGCTGAAACCCGCCTGGCGGCTGATTGGCCTGGCAATCTCTATCTTCGCTAACTATCTGCTGTTCTTCTGGATTTTCTGGCGTCTGCCGCGCCATCGTCCGCGCAAGAAGGCGCTGATCCGCGGCACCTTTATCGCCGCCATCGGCTTTGAAGTGATTAAAATTATCATGACCTGGACGCTCCCCACGCTGGTGAAATCACCTTCCGGCGCGGCGTTTGGTTCGGTGCTTGGCCTGATGGCCTTCTTCTACTTCTTCGCCCGCCTGACGCTGTTCTGCGCGGCGTGGATCGCCACCGCGGAATACAAAGACGACCCGCGCATGCCGGGAAAAACCCATAGCTAAGCGCACCGCTGGGCTGAAAATTTCAGCCCAGCCTTTCGTTTCAGCATATAAATCCAGCCCGTAACTTTTATTTAACCAAAAACCAGTTTTATCATCTAAGTTATAAAAAATGTGAAGCATTTCATGGATGCTTATTTCCCGGTATAAAAATTATCCACTTTTTCCCCTTCTTAGCGTCATTTTACAATCCCGTTACAGATTGAAATGTCGCTTTTGCTATGTCTAATATGGCCTTTCGTTCGCTATAAATATTAGAAAACACTATGACCAGCACAACACTCGACAACGACCAGGCAACCGCTCCGGTTAACTCGCGCAATATAGTCGTCGTGGCCTCGCTTATCGGCACCGCCATTGAGTTTTTCGACTTCTATATTTACGCCACCGCAGCGGTCATCGTCTTCCCGCACATCTTCTTCCCGCAGGGTGACCCGGCGGCGGCAACGCTGCAATCGCTGGCAACGTTCGCCATTGCGTTCGTCGCGCGCCCTATCGGTTCCGCGCTATTTGGTCACTTCGGCGACCGCGTTGGCCGCAAGGTGACGCTGGTTGCGTCGCTGCTGACGATGGGGATCTCGACCGTTGTCATCGGCCTGCTGCCGAGCTATGAATCGATCGGCATTCTGGCGCCGATGCTGCTGGCGCTGGCGCGCTTTGGGCAGGGTCTGGGCTTAGGCGGTGAATGGGGCGGCGCGGCGCTGCTGGCCACCGAAAACGCCCCGCCGCGTAAGCGCGCGCTGTACGGCTCCTTCCCGCAGCTGGGCGCGCCGATTGGCTTCTTCTTTGCCAACGGCACCTTCCTGCTGCTCTCCTGGCTGCTGAGCGACGAGCAGTTCATGACCTGGGGCTGGCGCGTACCGTTTATTTTCTCGGCCGTGCTGGTCATCATCGGCCTGTACGTGCGCGTATCGCTGCATGAGACGCCGGTATTCGCCAAAGTCGCCGCCGCGAAGAAGCAGGTCAAAGTGCCGATGGGTACCCTGCTCAGCAAGCACGTGCGCGTGACGGTACTCGGCACCTTTATCATGCTGGCTACCTATACGCTGTTCTACATCATGACCGTCTATTCCATGACCTACAGCACCGCCGCCGTGCCGAATGGCCTGGGCCTGCCGCGTAACGAAGTGCTGTGGATGCTGATGCTGGCGGTGATTGGCTTTGGCGTGATGGTGCCGATCGCGGGCCTACTGGCAGACCGTTTCGGTCGTCGCCCAAGCATGATCGTGATTACCAGCCTGATTATCATTTTCGCGCTGTTCTTCTTCCAGCCGCTGCTGGGCTCCGGTAATCCGGCGCTGATTATGCTGTACCTGCTGGTCGGCCTGAGCCTGATGGGGCTGACCTTTGGCCCAATGGGGGCGCTGCTGCCGGAGCTGTGCCCGACGGAAGTCCGCTATACCGGCGCTTCCTTCTCCTACAACGTGTCGTCGATTCTGGGCGCATCGGTCGCGCCGTATATCGCGGCCTGGCTGCAGTCGAACTATGGGCTGGCCGCGGTTGGCATCTATTTGGCTTGCATGGCCGCGCTAACGCTGATTGCGCTGCTGTTAACCCATGAGACGCGCCATCAGTCGCTGTGATTGATTGACCGGATAGCGGCGCAGCCGCGCCCTATCCGGCCTGACTCCTCTTATTTCTTCATCTGCGTCAGAATCGTCCGGCACTGGTTTGCCTCGCCTTCGGAGGGGGAAATCAGTGCCAGCAGCGCGGCGGCCGGCGTGACCAGCGTCGCCAGCGCGGCGGCGACGGCGCCACGTGCGATAAGCGGCCCCGCTTTCACCCCAGCCTGCGGATTCTTGAAGGTGCCGCGCACGTACAGCGGCGAGCGCAGGGTAATAATGCGGATGCCTTTACTTTCCGGGTCGATGGTTAAATCCAGCTGCTCAGAGGCGAAGCTTGCCGTGCCGCTGATGCTAATAAGCGCGTTCTCCGTATCGAAGGCGAAAATCTGCGGACGCGCCACGCCGTTGACGATATCGAGGTTGGCCGCCGCGCAGTTCACCCGCACTTCATCATCGCCAAAAATCTGCCCGACAATAAAGTTACCGACGTTCAGGCCCACAATCTCCATCAGGTTACGGCTGATTAAACCATCGTTCATCAGCAGCTTCAGGTTGCCGTTGCTGTTGCCGAGCAGCGCCGCGACGGAGTTGCCGGTACCGCGAAGCTCGGCGTCGCCGTTCATCTCGCCGAGGGTTTTCTGCATCAGCTCAACGTCCGGCATCAGCTCTTTCAGCTTCAGGCGGCGGGCCTGAATATCCGCCTGCCCCTGCATCGGTTTTTTATCTCCTCGCAGATGAATGTTGGCGTTGATGCTGCCGCCCGCCAGCCCCAGCTTCAGCGGTTGCAGACGCAGGTCGGCGTTTTTCAGCACGATGTGGGTGGAGAGATCGCTAATCGGCAGGCTGCTGCCGTGCTCAATACGCCGCCCCTTGAAGCGGACGTCGGCGTCCATCACGTTCCATTTATCGGTTTCGAAGCGGTCATACGGCAGCACTTTGTCCGCCGGCTGAATGCTTTTCTCGCCCTTTTTCTGCTCCGCGCGCTTCGACTGTTCCGCGCCTTTGCCGGAATCAACGCCAATCAGCGGGCCTAAATCCGCCAGCCGCAGCTGTCGCGACTCCAGATCGCCTTCCAGCTTCGGACGCGGCTTACCGGTGGTGTAGCTGAGCGAACCATGAATGTCGCTATCGCCAATCCGCCCGTTAAAGCCGCGGTAGTCAAAGACTGAGGATTTTTGGCTATCGATTTTCGCCACCAGCCGACCGTCGGTCTCAAACGGCGGCGTATCCGGCAACAGCACGCCGGTCAGGTCATACAGATCCGCCAGCGAATCGCCGGAAAATTTCAGCTGCAGATCGACGCCGCCCATTTTCATCGGGTCATTCACCACCCCGGCAAACGCCACCCGGGTATTACCGGAACGGAAATCGGCCTGCACCGGGAACGAGGCATCCGCGCCGCGCAGCGCCAGCATGCCGCCAATTTTCCCCGTACCGCTCAGCGGTTCGCCGTTATAGCGCCCTTTCGCCTTCAGGCCAAAAACGTAATCCTCAACGTTGGATTTTTCATTTTTACCTTTGCTGCCCGTCACCTCGCTAAACGGCAGCGGCTTGCCCAGCGGATCGACAAGGATCTCGATATCCGCCTTGCTGACCTTGTCATCAATCGCGATCCGCCCCTGATCGAAGAGAATATTGTCGAGGCGGAAAGACCAGCTGGAGGGCTGTGCGTTGGGGTCCTGCTGCTTGCCTCCGGCGAGATTAAAGGTCCAGTTATTGTTTTTTTCGGACAGGCGAATCAGCCGCGCGTCGGGCTTCACCAGCTTAACCCACGGCAGCCAGACGGTTTTGGTCAGCAGCGCCAGCGGCGCGAGCGTGGCTTCCACGCGGGGCAGATGGACCATCGTTTTATCGGGGATGTCCGGCGGGTTGCCGAGGGTAATATCTTCCGCGTGGACGTGCGGCCACGGCACCCAGCTTCGCCAGCCGGTTTCCTGCTTCTGGCGTTCCCATACCACGCCTAAATCGCCGCGGATGGCGAATGGACGGTTGAGTTCCGTAGAGACTTTCTGGTTGATGGTCGGTTTGAGTCGGTTCCAGTCAAATGTCGCAATCACCACGATGAGTACGACGATCAACAACAAGAAAGTCCCTGTTATCGCGGCGGCAATTTTGCCTGCTCTGGTCATATGCTGCTTCCTCTGTTCTTCCCTTGCCTGTCCTAAAGATAGTCCAGACGGGCAGATTTAGCGGAAACAGCCCGATTCAAAGTGACAAGAACACCTCATCAAGATGGGCGAACGGTACCGGACGCGAGAGGAAATAGCCCTGCGCCGCATGGGCGGGCGACTGCTGCACCTCCCGCCACTCTTCCAGCGTCTCTACGCCTTCGACGATCACCCCTTCGCAGTAGCGGTTCATCAGCTCCAGCAGCAGAATAAACAGCTTGCGGCCTTCCGGGGTTTTGCGCAGCATGATGAACAGGTCGCGCGCCACTTTGATGTAGTCATAGCGCACTTCATTCAGCGCCGAGAAGTTCGCCATCCCGGTGCCAAAATCATCCAGCCACAGCGGGCCGAATTCGCACAGCGAGGCCACCGAAGAGTCCTGCGGCAGCGGCATATGTTCCACCAGCTCGAAGCGCAGCCACGGCAGCGTTTCAATCATCGTTCTCAGGATCCGGTCCTGGCGCATTTCCAGCAGCGTAGGCGCGTCCACGTTTACCGACGCCAGCACCTTATTCTGTTCAAAGAATTGTTTCTTTTTTGCCAGCATCGCCACCTGTTCTTTGATGACGTGGATCCGCTGGCCGATGGCGACGGCGGCGAAGTAACGATCCGGGGCAATACGCTTTTGCGGTTGAGAGGGATGGGTCACTATCGTTAGCACTTCGATCGCCATCAGGCGGCCTTGCGTGGTGTAGATAGGCTGGTAGGTATAGACGCGCTCACACTCTTGCCAATAACGCAGCTGCTGTAGGCTTTCTAGCTCCGCATCAGGAACTCTCGCCCGCTGGCTCACCTGCTTTAACGTCATTTAGGCTTCCTGTGAATAGAGGGTCTGAGGGTCTGGTGTTAAGGTTATCGGCGTTGCGATTGAGAACTTTATGTTCAACGCGGGCATTTTATTTTCCCCCAACGCGGACAAATACGTCGTAACACGCGCTAGCTCAAAAAAAATAATGGAACGATGTTTTAATATAGTTGACCATCGATTAGCCACAGCGCACACTACGAAAAATTTACCGAATCAGGTTGATGACTATGTCCAAAAAAATTGCCGTGATTGGCGAATGCATGATTGAGCTGTCCGAGAAGGGCGCACAAGTTAACCGCGGCTTCGGCGGCGACACCTTAAATACGTCCGTCTATATCGCGCGCCAGGTCTCCCCTGCAGAACTCAGCGTCAACTACGTGACCGCGCTGGGTACCGACACCTTCAGCCAGCAGATGATGGACGCCTGGCAGGCAGAGAACGTCAAAACCGACCTGATTCAACGCATGAGCGACCGTATGCCGGGCCTGTACTACATCGAAACCGATGACACCGGCGAGCGTACCTTCTACTACTGGCGTAACGAAGCCGCGGCAAAGTTCTGGCTGGAGAGCGAGCAGTCTGCCGCTATCTGCGAGCAGCTGGCAGGCTTTGACTACCTCTACCTGAGCGGCATCAGCCTGGCGATTTTAAGCCCGTCCAGCCGTGAAAAACTGCTGGCGCTGCTGAAGCAGTGCCGCGCGAACGGCGGGAAAGTCATCTTTGACAACAACTACCGTCCGCGCCTGTGGGCCAGCAAAGAAGAGACGCAGCAGGTTTATCAGCAGATGCTGCAATGCACCGATATCGCCTTCCTGACCCTCGACGACGAAGACGCGCTGTGGGGCGAGAAGCCGGTTGAAGAAGTGATTGCTCGTACTCAGGCCGCAGGCGTGAGCGAAGTGGTTGTGAAACGCGGCGCCGACTCCTGCCTGGTGGCGATTACCGGCGAAGCGCTGGTTGACGTACCGGCGGTTAAGCTGCCGAAAGAGAAAGTGGTTGATACCACGGCGGCGGGTGACTCCTTCAGCGCAGGCTACCTGTCCGTGCGCCTGACCGGCGGCGACGCGGCGGCGGCGGCAAAACGCGGCCACCTGACGGCCAGCACCGTCATTCAGCACCGCGGGGCGATTATTCCGCGCGACGCGATGCCTGCTTAAGGTTTCGGGTAGGAAAGAACCTCTTCCGGTTGGGAGAGGTTTTTTTTCGTCTGGAGAATAGGTGCAGAGGTTTCCCCTCACCCCGGCCCTCTCCCCAGAGGGGCGAGGGAGAAAAGCAGGATGTGCAAACCGCAAGATTGAGCGAAGGAGAAAAGCGGACCTCAGCATGTGCACGATCGGTCCCCTCTCCCCATTGGGGAGAGGGTTAGGGTGAGGGGGCATGCACCGGGCAAATTACTGCGCCGGCGGAATATCCGTCACATCCTGATGGCTCTCATCCGCAGCCGACGCGGCCTCAGCCTTCTCCGCCAGCATGATCTTGCTCCAGGTATCCTGGAGATCCTTCATATTGAACTCCGGCTCGCCGGTAGGCTGCTGTAAAATCAGCGCCATATCCTGCGACAGCTGCTGGCGCAGATCCTGATTCAGCATCTCCAGCGTCAGCGAATCGAGGAAGCTCTGACGCAGCTTCTGATACTGCTCCGGCGCGATATCCACCACCTGATTTTGCAGCGAACGCATGCGTTGGCCAATCAGCACGTCGGTATCCATGCGCGCGTAGGTGGCAAACAGCTTTTGCAGCTCGAGCTTTTTCTGAGCGACCAGCGCGTCAAATTCATCCTGCGGCAGACCGTTATCGCGAACGTTGGCCAGCTCACGCGCCACCAGCCCCAGATTGCCTTCCAGCTTCTCGCCCGGCGAATCGAGGTTAATGCCGCACTGCGCGCGCAGGTACAGCACGCGGCAGTCGAAGCCCAGACCGATATCTTTGGTGTTGGTACGGCTCAGCTTCTGCTGCACGTGCCAGAACAGCGCTTCGCGAGACAGGTCGGCGCGCCAGTAGCGCAGCAGCGCCGCCGATTCGCGGATAGGGGTCCACGGCGCGTCCCACATGATGGATAAACGGTCCTGACGCACCGCGTTGGTCATAATGCTCACCGCTTCCGGGCGCAGCGGCGACAGCGTCGGCATGGCCGCCGGCGTTTCACGTTTGCCCTTCAGCTCGCCAAAAGCCTTGCTAATCTGTTCAATGGTGGCACGGCTGTCGACGTTGCCGACCACGATCAGCGTCATGGCGTCCGGGGTGTACCATTTCTGATAAAAATCGGCCACCTGCTTGGCATCAACCGGCATCTTCAGCGGTTCAGCCGGGTCGTGGCCGAGCATGGTTGAGCCTTTCAGGCGGTAGCGCCACCAGCCCTCTTTGGTATCCTGCGGCCAGGTCGCGACCATATCCTGCACGCTCAGCGCGTAGTTGACGCTTTCCTGGGTGATATTTGGCTTGCCCAGCGAGCTCGCCAGCCAGTTCAGCGCCTCTTTTTGCAGATCGCTGCGGTTATTCGGCAGGCTCAGGTTAAAGCGGGTGTAATCATACGAGACGATCGCCGGCGGCAGCGGGCGCTTCGGGTCAATGCCCTGTTGCCACATTGAGCGCGCCTGCATGGTTGGCAGGCTGCCGCTTTGGGTCAGCGCGATACGCGGAATAAGGTGGCTGAAGCCGGTCTGCTGAGCGCTTTCATTCAGCGAACCAATATCAATAGAGAGCCGAATTTCTACACGGTCACTCGGGCGCTGCGGCGTGGCGAGAACCTGCCACTGAAAACCGTTAGACAGCGTGCCTTGTTGCCAGGCCGGGTCCGGCTGGAGCGCTTCTGCCTGCACATAGCTGGACGCTGCCATCATCAGCAAACCACCGGCTAAAAGTCGAATTGTTGTGCCCTGCATGTGAACCCCTGATGAACGTTCCTGGTTACAAAGACAACCGCCATAGAGCGATTGCCTAAAATAATGAAGTAAATACGTCAGTTAGACCACACGATCGCAAAAACGTCACATGGCTAAGGAAAATAAAGTTTACGACGGCCATAGGCTATCACAGCCCATTCATGACGCCGCCTCATTATGCGCAGGAGCCCGCACTCCAGCAAGGGAGTACGGGCGGAACTCAGAGGATTAAGAGGATAATTCGTGCGGTTTTTTGGCGGTCGGACGGTTATTGAGCACGTCGTCCAACTGTTTAGCATCCAGCTGTTTCACGCGTTTCGCCACCACGATGGTCGCCACGCCGTTACCGATCAGGTTGGTCAGCGCACGCGCTTCAGACATAAAGCGGTCGATCCCCAGAATCAGGGCCAGGCCGGCAACCGGTAAATGCCCTACCGCCGAGATGGTCGCCGCCAGCACGATAAAGCCGCTGCCGGTCACCCCGGCCGCCCCTTTCGACGAAAGCAGCAACACCACCAGCAACGTCACCTGATGGAAAATATCCATGTGGCTATTGGTCGCCTGGGCGATAAACACCGCCGCCATCGTCAGGTAAATGGAAGTCCCGTCGAGGTTAAACGAGTAGCCGGTCGGGATTACCAGCCCCACTACCGATTTACGGCAGCCCAGTTTTTCCATCTTATCGAGCATACGCGGCAGCGCGGACTCCGAGGAGGACGTTCCCAGCACAATCAGCAGTTCTTCTTTGATGTAGCGAATAAATTTGAAAATGCTGAAGCCGGTCGCGCGGGCAATCGAGCCCAGCACCACCACCACAAACAGGATACAGGTGATATAGAAGCAGATGATGAGCTGACCGAGCTGCACCAGCGTGCCCACGCCGTATTTACCGATGGTGAAGGCCATCGCCCCGAACGCGCCGATGGGCGCCAGGCGCATGATCATGTTGATGATGCCGAAGATGACCTGCGAGAAACTTTCAATGACGTTGAAAATCAGCTGGCCCTTGTTACCCAGGCGGTGCAGCGCAAAGCCAAACATCACCGCAAACAGCAGCACCTGCAGGATGTTACCGCTCGCAAAGGCGCCAATGACGCTCGACGGAATAATATCCATCAGGAAGGCGATAATACCCTGGTCCTTCGCCTGCTCCGCGTACATGGCGACCGCTTTGGCGTCAAGCGTCGCCGGGTCAACGTTCATCCCTGCGCCGGGTTGCACCAGGTTAACAATCACCAGACCAATAATCAGGGCGATGGTACTGACCACTTCAAAGTACAGCAGCGCCACCGCGCCGGTGCGGCCAACCGCTTTCATGCTTTCCATGCCAGCGATTCCCGTCACTACGGTACAAAAGATAACCGGCGCGATAATCATTTTAATCAGTTTGACGAAGGCATCGCCGAGCGGTTTCATTTGTGCGCCTATTTCCGGGTAATAGTGACCGAGCAGCACGCCGATCACTATCGCCGTCAGCACCTGGAAATAGAGGCTTTTGAAGAAAGAGGTTTTCATAGGATGTCCTTAAGCTATAGCCACAGGAAAAGTAGGGGTTATTTTCACCTGTGAGCACAAAATAACATCCGAGAAACATAATCGAAATATTTGTACGTTGATTTGATGTTTAATTGTTAAATCTTTGAGCTGACACGCACAATCGCTATGTCCTTTCGCTCGGTAACAGCGATTTCTCCTGGCCGAGATAATCCTGTTCAAACACCTCCGGCGGCACCGCACGGGCGAACAGGAAACCCTGCAACACATCTACGTTCGCGGCGCGAAGCCATGAATATTGTTCTTCATTTTCAACGCCTTCGGCAACCATCTTCAGATTAAGGCTGCGCCCCAGCTGGATAATGGCCGCGACCATGCTGGCGTCTTCCGGCAGCGTATCGATAAAGATTTTATCAATCTTCAGAATATCGACCGGTACGGATTTCATATGTTGCAGCTGACGCAGTCCTGCATAGCCCATACCGAAGTCATCCAGCGCAATACGCACCCCGGCGTTACGCAGCGGGCGCAGGATCGCCACCGCCGCTTTCGGGTCGTCGATGCGGCGGCTTTCGGTCACTTCCAGCACCAGCGTGCCCGGCGCAATGCGGTAGCGGTCCAGCAGGGCCAGCATGTCAGAGACCATATCGTGATGCAGCAGCTGCAACGCGGAGATATTTACCGACAGCGGCAGCATGATATCGCGCGACTGCCACACCGCCAGCTGACGGCAGGCCTCCTCCAGCACCCAATGACCGACGGTGACCATCAGGCCACAGGACTCAATGCTGTCGATCAGATCGTTGGGTAACGCCCAGTTGCCGTCCTCCTGCCGCTGGCGCAGCAGCACCTCGGCGCTACAGACTTTACCGGTGAGGGTATCCACCTGCGGCTGGAGCCAGATAGAGAACTGTTGGGTATCCAGCGCCGTCAGAATATCGCTCTCTTCGGTCAGCCGTTTCTGCGCTTTGATCATCTGTTCGGGGTCAAAGAACTCAATCTGGTTTTTACCCTTACGCCGCGCGGTAAACGCGGCAGAGAGGGAACGACGGTAGAGCTGCTCTGCGGTCAGGCCATCGCTGGACATGGCGATCCCAATGCTGGCGCTCGGGCGCAGCTGGATGCCCTGCATCGGCAAGCGTTCATTCATAATAGTGAGTACTTGCTGACCTAATGTAATTGCGTGCCATGGTTCATTGATGCCATAGGCCAGAATGGCGAAGTCATAGCCGCTGACCTGCGCCAGCACCATACGCGGGGTGATCACCTGCTTAATCTTCTCGGCCAGCGTCAGCAGCAGCATCTCGCGCTGCGCCTCTTTCAGCACGCCCGCGGTGTCCTGCAAGGTTTCGCAGGCAATCGCCAGCAGCGCCACCGGCGTTTTACGCGCCTGGCTTTGTTCCAGCAGCCCCAGCAGGAACGCTTTGTTCGGCAAATCCGACACCGGGAAACGGGTCGATTGGCTGCTCAGTTCATCGTACTGGCGCATTAACGCCTGCTGATTACGGTTATAGCTACGGACCAGCGTGCCGATTTCATCGTCGTGGTGCAGGCGCGGCAGCGCCAGCTGATGCCCGATGCGGTCCGCGCCCGGCAGATCGTGAATCTCATAGGCGATACTGCGCAGCGGCCGGACGATGAGCCGGTTGATACACCAGGTCAGGGCGACGGTCAGAATCAACACCAGAAGGAAGTAAGCGGTCACTATCGTTGCCAGAGCGCTCATCACAAACTTATACATCCGCCAGGAGTCGGCCTGTAGCACTAGATAGGCCAGCGGCTGCGGGTTTGCCGGGCGTTCCAGCGAATAGAGCGGCAGCGAAATCTGCACCGGCAGCTCAAAAATACGGGTGATACTCACCGGGATCGGGCGCTCCGGGATAAAGCTCATGCGTAGCGCCTGAAACTGGTTTGGCAGCACCACGTCCGCGCGGCTGACAATACCCGATGGCTGGATGCGTCCGAGAATGGACTCGGCCTCCGGAATATCGGCCTTGAGGATAGCGGCGGAAAGGGGTTGGCGCACCGAACGTGCGATACTCTCTAATTGCGTAGCCGTGTTATAGCGATCCTGCTGGACAAAATGGAACAGCAAAATGAAGCAAAAGATGAACAAAAACAACATGGTGACAACAGCAACCATAGCCATTTGTTTTATAGTAAGTGAACGGCTGACGCGCAAAAGAGCTCTCCACAGGTACGAACGTATTGCTCAGGCATTGAGAATAACGAGGCTGGCGGCAAAGTCAAAACGGACTCTGGCGCGATAATTATAACCCGGCGTCAAGCCGGGTTATATAAGACGAATACCTATATCAGAATAGATGCCGTTACCAGTCGGCGTAAGGAACCAGCGGCTGCGGCGGCATATCGAGGTCACCCTGCCATCCGGCGGCGGAGTAACGCACGTACAGCAGCGCATGGCTTGGGGTATAGTCTTTCGCCTGCTGGATATCCACGCCCGCGCCGATAAACCAGTTGGAGGTTACGCGACGCTCAACGATGGCCCGCGCCGTGTAGCCGAAGCCCTGGCTACTGCCGCCGCCGTTGGTATCGTCGCTCGCGTCCTGCCTCCATTGTGACGGGATCAGGTTCATCAGCGGATAGCGCGGCTCGGTTTTGGTGCGCGAGTGCGACCAGGAGACGGAGCCGCCCAGCTCCCACGACCAGTTTTCCGTACGCTGACGCCAGTTCACCGGCACGGCGAAGGAGACGTACTCCTGCGGGCTATAGTAGCCGCCCTGGCCTAACGTATAGCCGCTCAGATCCTTCTGGTAGTGCCAAATCATGTTGTTCAGCCCGACGGTCACCCGGCGGTTGTTCTCATTGACGACCTTGTAGTAGTAACCGGTCATCCAGCGCACGCGCCAGTTGTCGGCAACGTTTTTACCGGTCAACTGGTCGCCGCTTAGCGAGGCCCAGACGCCGTTGGCTTCACCTTTATCGTAGCTCAGGCTCAGGCCGCCGCCGTTAGCGCGCACGCCGCCCCAGGTGGTGCCCGGATGTGCGCCGCTGCCGTTATCTTTCTGCCCGCCGAAGGCCAGCAGCGAGCTGGAAATGGGCCGACGGTGGGCGTTGAGCGTATAGCCCAGCGGGCCGAGATCGTTGCTGTAGCTCAGGCTACCGACCACGTCGACCACGTTAAAGCCAATCGGCGTGGTGCCGATGTCGGCGTTCCAGGTATCGTTCTTCCAGCCGACGGCGACGCTGGCGCCGCTGTCGCTCTGCCTGGTGGAGCCATTACAGCGGGCCAGGTCGCAGGTGCCCCACTGCTCATTATGGTAGCCATCTTTGTCGGTCGAGAAGCTGCCTGCATCCATATTCACCATATCAGAGCGGAAGAACATTCGTCCGTCGGCGAGCGGCGCATCCACCTGCAGCATGGTGGTGTGTGCTTTCAGATCGGAATAGCCGCCCGTGCCGCTGGATCCCCAGAAATCGTGCTCCAGCGTGACGTTCAAATCCTGCTGGCGATAAAGATCCGCCGCATCGCTGCGCACGCCGCGCTTCAGCCAGTCATCTTTTTCATCGTTGCGCGTCAGGCGGGTAAAGGTGTCGTTATCCTGCGGCCGCGTTGGCGAAATCTCCGCCGCCACCATCGCGTCTTTGTAGGTCTCCAGCGCCTGTTGCGGGTTGCCGCCCTGCGCCTGATAGCGCGCCGCGTCACGCAGCACCATCGCGCTTTCCATGGATGGCGGCTGTGCTTTTGCCTGCGGCACGATGGCGGTCAGCATTTTCTGCGCGGTCTCGGTGTCGCCCAGCTGCGCGCTGACCAGCGCAATCCGGCGCTGGGTGTTAAGCGAGCGCTCACCTTCGGCAGGCAGCTCGGCTAGCTGCTGGCGCGCGGCAAACCGGTTGCCGTCGGCGGCGTAGACCTCCGCCAGCCCCAGATGGGCATCTTCGTTCTGGGGATCTTTCGCCAGCACCGCGTTGTATTCGGCCAGCGCCGTGGCGTTATCGCCGCGCTGCTGCGCCCAATCGGCGAGCGTTGAATGGATGCGCGGGGATTCCGGCTGCTGCTTGAGCAGCGCAATCGCCTGCGCCTCTTGCCCGCCGTCGCGCAGACGGTTGGCCTGGGCAAGCAGCTGGTCGCTGCGCAGACGCTGGTCCAGCTCGCGAATGTTATCGGTCCACTGCGACGTCGGCAGCGCGGCCAGATGCGTTAACGCCGCCGGGTCCTGGCCGTTGCCGGAGAGATACAGTCCGTAGGCGTACACCTGTTCGGCGTCGGTCGGTTTCTTATGTGCCAGGTTGAGCATCAGGCGGTCGGCTTCGCCGCGCTGCCCGGCGCTCACCAGATCGCGGGAGAGACGATAGGTGATCCAGACATCGTCCGGCGATAGCGCCAGACGCTGACGCTGTAACGCCGCCGCCTGCGCCCACTCGCCGCGATTTTCCAGCGCTTCCGCCTGCTGCGAAAGTCGGTCATTGGTCAGGCTGCGTTCAATATCATCGATGCTACGACGCTGGCTGGCCGAAAGGCCGTTAATAAACGCGGTGGCTTTTTCCGGCGACTCGTCGCGGTAGATGTTCGCCAGCCCGCGCACCGCGCCGCTGTTACTGCGGTCCAGACGCAGCGCCTGCTGGTAGTAACGCTCGGCCGCGGCGGTATCTTTACGCGCTATCGCCACGTCGCCCAGCCCCTGCACCGCATAGCTGTCGGTGGCATCCAGCTTACGCGCCTGCTGGTAGAAACTCTGTGCCTGCGCCAGATTGTTGGCCTTCAGCGCCGCGTCGCCTTTGCGGATCAGCGGCCAGTACAGCTCCCAGGTTTGCGGTTTGTTCGCTTCCGCTTCGGCCTCTTTGGCCTTCGCAAGGAACACCGGATCCGCCAGCTGTTTTTGCTGCTCGGCCAGCAGCGCGCGGGCGCTGTCCGCCGACTCGCCGCTGGTAAAAATTAGCAGGTAACGCTGCAGCGCCTGCACGCTTGATGGGCTGGCTGGTTGACTCTTAATGGCGTTGAACCACAGATCGCTCGCCGGACCGCGACCGCCCGCGGATTTCGCCATCTGCTCCAGTACGGCAAACGCCGCATCGCGCTGGTTATCAGCCAGCAGCGTATTGGCCAGCGTCATTTGCAGGCCGACGTTGCCGGGGTTCTGCCGGTTCAGCGCCTGCAGATGTTTGAGCGCTTCGTCATGCCGGGCGGGCAGTTTCGCCACCGCCGTCCAGTATTCCACGGCATAGTCACCGTCCGGCGGCGGGCCATTAAAGGCTTTTTCATATTCGGCCAGCGCTTCCGGCACGTGACCGGTGGTGGCCAGCAGGCGCGCCTGCTGCAGCGACTGACGCCCGGCATCGGTGTTCAGGCCGATTTCCACGCGTGAGGCGTTATATTCCGCCGAGTTCGGCGCCGCCTGCGCCAGCTTTTTCAACTGCTGCTGCGCGCCGGCGGTATCGCCCTGACGCAGCATATAGCGCAGGCGAGCCGCCAGCACTTTGGGATTATTGGGGTTAATCAACTCCAGTCGGTACAGCGACTGCTGCACCAGATCCTCACGCTTGCTGGCTTCGCCAAGGCGCACCTGGTTGAGCAACTGCTCTTCCGCCGAGGTTTCCGCATAGAGCGGCTGTACCAGCGATAGGCCCAGAGAGAGGGTGAGTAAACTTAGTGTGAACTTGCGCATTCCTGGCCCCAGTCAGGTAGTAATTCGCCGCGGGCGCTGAAGCGAAAACGGTGTTGATCCCAGCCCTGGCCAAAGAGGGCCAGAACATAACTATAGTAAGCATCCGCGCCGGGAAATTGGTCGGTAACGCGCTGGCGCTGAACGGCCTGAGCGTCACGATCCTGTAAGAATGGCAGCAGTGAAGCGGAAAAACCGACCGGGCCATCGCCGGTCACCTTCCCGGTGGCAATCGCCACTTTTTCCGGGGGAAGCCCGTGCCTGGCGGTCTGCGCCGCCATGGGGTTAAAGCGTTTTAGCAGGCGCGCTTTTTGCGGGTCCGCGTCGTGCATCATCCCGACCCACAGATAGACGCGAATAGCGTCATAGCTGCCCACCACGTTCGCATCTTTCAACTGCCAGCCTTTCGCTTTTTCATAGCTCACCCAGTCAGGTGAGAAGCCTTTCGGCGCGGTATCGAGCAGCAGCTTGAGGTTAGTTTCGCGCAGTGTCGTCCACGGCTCGCCGAAGCGGCTAAAGTACTGCGCCACCTGCGGCGGGAAGTAGCTTGGGTTAAAGCGCCAGCGCGTCTCTTCGGCAAAGCCGACGCGACCCGGCAGCAGCATCAGCCCCAGCCCTGGCACCTTCACCACTTCATCGGCGGCAATCTTCGCCAGCAGCGCTTTGCCGGTGGCGGCGTAGTCGTCATTTTTCCACAGCCGGCCAGCCTCCAGCAGCGCCCAGGCAATCCAGATGTCGGAGTCGGAAGCGGAATTGCTGTCCAGCACCGTCCACTCGTCGGCGCTCTTTTTACCCCACAGCCAGGCCGGTAAATGCTCGCGCATCGAACCCTGCGCCAGATTGTTCTGCGTCCAGCTATACAGGGTGGCGAACATCTGGCGATCGTTGGCCGCCAGGGCAAAGAACAGCGCGTAGCTTTGCCCTTCGGAGGTGGTGATTTTGCGGGAATCGCTGGGATCGATCACGCGCCCTTCCGCGCTTACGTAGTCCTTTTTAAACTGCTCCCAGGCCGGCCAGTCACAGGCGGCCTGTACCTGGCCGCCGAGAGCGCACAGCAGAACGATCCAGCTCAGCATTTTCATCGTGGCTTACTCGTCTTCCGGATCCAAACGACGGCGGCTGATGATACGCAGCAGACGCCACAGCACCCACGCCAGCAGCACGATGCTGATCGCCGCAAAGATAGCCAGCAGCACCGGATGGTTGGAGAGCGCGAACCAGACGCGTTCAAACCACGGCAGGTGGCCGACGTAGTAGATATCCCCCACGCGCAGGCTGCTGACGCCGGATTCACGAATCACCGACACCGAGCCAAACATCGCCGCGCGTTTGCCGCTGTCGTTCAGCGCGCCGTTCAGCAGCGTGTAGCCTCTGTCGCTATCGGCCAGCAGCGCCACCACGCTACGCTGTTTATGATACGGCGATTCAAAGCCTACCACCGCCGCCATCGGGCCGGAGGAGGTGATGCCGGTCTGCACGCTGGCCTGACGGTCATCCTCATCCATATAGATGCTCGGCAGGTCGTGGTGACGCACCGGCGTTTTCACCCAGCTTTGGGTGGCGTTCACCAGCAGGTCGATATGTTTATCGTCCTTCAGCTGCTGCGGAATGGAGCCAATCAGCAGCAGGTCGGCGTCTTTACTCTTAATCTGGCTGCCGTCATCGACAATGGTCATGCTCGTCCCGGCAAGGCCGGTCTGACCGCCGACCACGCCCACGGTGTTCAGCAGCGTGCTGATCTGGGCTTCCGACGGCGTCTTCGGCATCACGATAACCGTATCGGACAGGTCCGCCATGCGGGTGAACGGGAAGCCCGCATTGGCAAAGGTGCGTAAATCCGGCATCGGCAGGAAGTGATAGTAGTTTGAGAAGTCGATCGTCGAGTCGTCGCCAATCACCACATGGTTCTGCACCGGCTGGAAGGTAACGCAGTTCTCCACCGTACCGCCCGGCATTGGGTTCATATACTGGAAGTCAAAACGCAGCTGGTTCATTGCGCCCAGACGCAGCGCGGGAATGCTGACGTCATTCTTGCCGTCCAACAGCCCCTGCAGCACCGGCAGGCGCAGCATCAGCTTGTTGACATCCTGGGTACTGTCCAGGTTAAACGACTGCAGGAACTGGTTGTTGAGGCTGATGTCCATCCGCGAGCTGTCTTTCACCGGCGGCATGGTGTAGCGATACTTGAGGTCCATATCAATGCCGGTGCTGCGCATCAGGTACAGGTCCGGCGGTAGGTTCAGCGACAGGTTGATTGACGCGGGTTCCAGCCCGGTAGACTGAAGCTGCTGCTCATAGGTTTTCAGCTCGCCGAAGGTGACCGGACGGTCGGTACGCACCCAGTTCGGCGCATCGTACGGCACGCGCGGCAGCAGCGGCTTCACTTCATCAACGGTGACGCTATCGCCACGGAACAGGATATTACCCGACGCAATCCCCTGCGCGGCCTGCAGCAAGTCTTTATCATCGCGGCCAAACACTACCAGCAGCTTCACGTACGGGTTGTTCGGGTGGTCGATCATTTCGATCGTCGGCGCGTTTACCGCCGGGTGTTCGCGCAGGAAGTCCGGGCGACGATCGTTGGTCGCAAAGACGATCGCGTTACGCTCCGGCAGCGTGTTAAACAGCACCGGGAAATTCTGCCCACGCCAGCCCGCCTTCGCGCCAAACCACGAGGCAATAATCCCCGCCGCCTGCTGCTGTTGCAGGTCTGGTGAAGCGGCAAAGACCATCGGCAGTTCCAGCGTGCGGTTGTCGCGCGCGTCAAAGAACGGCACCGGGAAGTGCGAGAGATCGTTACGAACCTTCAGCGACTGGTAGGTTAAATCCAGCGAGCTGTTACGGGCGACGTCCAGCCAGACGGTATTGTTCGCCGGGTTTTCGCACACGTCGCGATAGTGGCCGATAAACTCGAGGCGCACGCGGTTAAAATCGGTGATATACAGCGGATCGACCGCCACCTGCGCCGTGACCTTTTTCCCCAGCTGCTCTTTGGTGACCGGCAGTACGTCCATCAGCTCATCGTTCAGATACACCTTCAGCTGCGAGGTGATCGGCAGCAGCGACGGCGACGGCGTGTAGGTCAGATTCAGCAGCGCCTTCGACACCACTTCGTCGCTGCGCATACCAAACTCCACGCCACCGTTCGGATTGGAGCCGCGCAGCACCAGGCTACCGGGCGGCGGCGCTATCTGGGCGAAAGAAAGCTTTACGTCACGGCTTGGCGCGTCTTCCACCACCACCGGCGCGGCCTCAGGCGTCGCAACCGCCGCTGGGTCTGCGGCATCCGGTTGAACGGTCGGTGCCACCGACACTTCTGGCGTCGGTTCTGAATGCGTCGTGAGCGGCAGTAAACTGCCCATCCCCATCGCCACTGCACAAATCCAGGAAAGGTTTCTTTTCATCGCATAATCATCATTATTGTTGAGCCAAAGCCGATAGCGGATGCTCGATCACCGCCTCACGTTCCGGACGACGCGGTACAAATGAGGCCACCCACGCCACCAGCAGGGTGAGTGACCGGAAAATTTCCTTCGCCACCGGCGGCGCAAACTCGGCCAGGTGACGGTAACCACGGAACCCTAACTTCAGAATATCGAACAGACTTTCCAGCGGTTTATCTTCCGGGAAGCTGTCCTGCCACAGCGCCCACGTATCCGCGCGCGCAAAGGTACACTGTACAAAGTCGATATGCTGACGGGTGCTCATCGGCAGCAGCTTGAGGCCCACTTCGCTGCCCAGCACGCGCACTACCTGCGTCGGGAAGACGTACTCCTGCTGGCCGCGTTTCAGCAGCAAATTCACCTTTTGCTCTTCCAGCACCTGGGCGTCGCCGTTGATGCGAATCCCCACGCCGCCGTCGGAAAAGTCGTGCACCGTACAGGAGAAGAGATGGCCGTCTTCGCGGGCAATCGCCCCCGGCATTTTGATTTCCACGCGGTGCGAACGGCGTACCTGCTTGCTCTCCACCGACACGGCCACCGCGCCGCCGAGGATAATCAGGTTGTAGAACACCCACACCAGGCTTATCCACACGGTGAGAATTTCATTCTCCGGGCCGTACATGTAGCGCCAGATACCGAACGCCACGCCCACCAGGTTGAGCAGCACGAGGAAGATATACGGCCGGGAGATAACCCAGTCGACGTACTCCTCTTCCACCAGCCCGCCCTTGGCGGTCACGTTGAATTTGCCTTTATGCGGGTTAAACAGCGCCACCATGGTCGGCGGAGCGATGTACCAGGCCAGCACCGTTTCATAGATTTCACTCCAGAAGGAGTGGCGATATTTCCCCTGAATCTTCGAGTTGGTGAGGCTGGCGTGGATCATGTGCGGCAGCACGAACAGCGCAATCATCAGCGCCGGGGCGTAGATGATGTAAGCGTGCAGCAGCAGGAAGGCCAGCGGCGCGGTCAGGAAGATCAGCCGCGGCACGCCGGATAAGAAGTGGAACATGGCGTTGAGATAGCACAGCCGCTGCGGCAGCTTCAGCCCTTTACCAAACAGCGGGTTATCGAGGCGGAAGATCTGCACCATCCCGCGCGCCCAGCGGATACGCTGGCCGATATGCGCCGACAGGCTTTCCGTTGCCAGCCCCGCCGCCTGCGGCAGACGCATATAGGCGGAGGTGTAGCCACGGCGGTGCAGACGCAGCGAGGTATGCGCATCCTCGGTAACGGTTTCAACGGCGATGCCGCCAATTTCGTCCAGCGGCTTACGGCGGATGACCGCACAGGAGCCGCAGAAGAAGGTGGCGTCCCACATGTCGTTACCGTCCTGCACCAGGCCGTAGAACAGCGTGCCTTCGTTCGGCGTCTTACGGAAACGGCCGAGGTTACGTTCAAACGGGTCCGGCGAAAAGAAGTGGTGCGGCGTCTGCATCATCGCCAGCTTTTTGTCCTTCAGGAACCAGCCCATGGTCATCTGCAGGAACGAGCGGGTCGGCACGTGGTCACAGTCGAAGATCGACACAAACTCGCCCTTCGCCAGCTTCAGCGCATTGTTGATGTTCCCCGCTTTTGCATGTTCATGCGTAGTACGCGCCACGTACTCCACGCCAACGTCTTTGGCAAACTGCCGAAACGCTTCGCGGCCGCCATCGTCGAGGATCCAGATTTTGACCTTATCTTTCGGCCAGTCGATGCCGAGCGACGCGTAAACGGTATTTTTCACCACGTTCAGATCTTCGTTGTAGGTCGGCACGAAGATATCGACCGTCGGCCATTCGTTCATGTCTTTCGGCAGCGGTACCGGATGACGGTTCAGCGGCCAGACCACCTGGAAGTAGCCCAGCACCAGCACTATCCAGGCGTAGGTTTCCGCAAATAACAGGATCAGGCCGCATACCAGGCTTACCGGATCGTTCCAGTTCAGCGTCGAGGTGTAGCGCCACCAGATGTAGCGGCAGGAGACCGTCAGCGACAGGACGATCAGCATCAGCGCGGAGAAGCGGCCCGGAATGCGGCGCACCAGCAGGGCCACGCCCCACAGCAGCATCAGGAAAATAAACTGTGAAATCGGGTTAAACGGCTGAGTGATACAGACCAGCGCCAGCAGCAACGACAGCACAACGGCGACGCCAAGCACCACCCGGCGCAGTTTGGGGTTCAGGTGCGCCAGCTCTTTTTTATTATCAAGATGCCCGGTTTGCGCATTGATGCGGCCGGGCAGCGATTCCGCCCACTGGTTGTAGCGCTCGCGCAGGCGATCGACGCCCGCCAGCGGCCGCCAGGCGACGGCACGGCGCGTTTCCGGCGGCTTGCTGATGATAAGCCAAAGCGCCTGCAGCACGTAGCGCAGCGGATCTAACGGCCGGGGGCGAGCAAAGCGAATATGCGGAAACAGTTCTTCCTGTCGCGCCTGTAACGCCTGCCAGCGCGAATTTTCCAGCGGTAAAAACATCCACGCCAGCCCTACCCACAGGCAGGCCAGCGTCGCGGCGAGCCAGGACGAGCCGGCGCGCCGATAGCCAACGTAGCGCGCGCGTATCTGCGCGTACACCGGCGGGACGAAGATCCAGCTGCTGAGGCGAATCATGATTCGCTCTCTTCCGCCGGGTGCCGACCGGCATAATGCATCAGGCACCAGTTGGCGAGCGTGATCATTTCTTCAGAGGCCAGGGAGTCGTGGCGATACTCGCCCAGCGGCTGCTTGCTGGCGAGGCTCTCCGCCATCGCTTCATCGCGATGCACCACCACCGGCAGCAGGCGGCGCTGCGTTTGCAGCCAGACCTGATACAGATCTTCCTGCAACGGGCTGCTCATCCGCAGGCCGTTCAGCAGAATGTGGGTATTGGCCGGCAGCGGCTGCTGATGCAGGCGAATATGGCAGTTGGCGTCGGGTTTAACGATAGTCAGGGTGTAATGGCAGGCTTCGACAAGAGAAGGCGTCCAGGGGTAGAAACCGTGCGGCAGGTCGATGAGGATCCACTGGTAGCGCCCCTCACGTTCCAGCGTCTGGGCAATGGTGGCAATAATCGACAGCGCCTCGCTGAGAGCGCCGACGTTTTGCTGTTCACCGGGGTGCAGCTTGCCGAACGGCAATACATCGATTTGCGAGGTATAGCGCAGCGCGGTATCGCGCCAGTCTTTGCCGTCCAGCACCGCGCGCGCCCAGCCGCTGTCGCGAGCGATATCATCATTGAATGACAGGCGCAGCATATTGTCGGGGCAGGCATCGATAACCAACACCGACTCCCCGAGCAGCTGTAATGACCATGCCAGGGCCGCCGTGATTGACGTGGTACCTACGCCACCCCGCACGCCCTGTAATCCCAGAATAGCCATCAGGCTTCCTTATTCTTGTTCGGCTTTTTGTTCTGCAAACTCAGACAGCAGCGGCCATCGCTTAAACGCCGCCGCTAATTTTTCACGCTGGGAAATATCAGTGTAATCTATATTGGGTAGAGAGAAAGCCCGGCTCAATGCGAGAAAATCATTCTGGAAAGTGTAACCGAGTTGCGAATCAACTGATGTCATAGGTTCGTTATCTGGCATTTTTTTACTCCCTCTGAAATCAAAGTACGAATGCGCCGTATCTCTCGAATGGCAACCTTTCCATGAAATTCGTTTATACTCATCATACTTTTGATGGCAGATGAGCACTTCCACTTCTACTCATTTTAGCCACATAGTTATGCAATTTTCAGGGGATTTACTCACTTATCGCCTGGCGTTAACTCGAATTATTTAGAGTATACATGCTAAATCTGATGCTATTTAATTTCAATATTAGGTTTATTCTGACGATGACACTAGTAAACTTATACTCAGGATTTTCGTCGATAAGAGGGACACGATGAACCCCATATTTTCACTTGGTATTCAGTCGCTGTGGGATGAAGTGAGCCATATGCCCGCTGGCGGCGTGTGGTGGGTCAATACTGACCGCCACGAGGATGCCGTTAGCCTGCTAAACCAGACGCTGGCCGCGCAGTCGGATTCAGCCAGGGTTGCAGTGGTCAGCATGGGTGAAAACCCTAATGACCTCATAGTGTTAAAGGATAATACTGGTCCCAAAAAAATTTCGCTTTTTACCATGCAGGATAGCCAGAATGGTCTAAACTTTATGCGCCGCGATTTGCTGTGCACGCTAGAGCCAAAAGATTATTTCGTTATCCTTTTATGTTCCCACAACGCCTGGAAAAATATATCCGGCGAAAAACTCTTCAAATGGGTAAACAATTCTCAACAATGGGCGAAATACTACCATTGCACGCTTTTAGTTCTTAGCCCTGGAAACAATGCAGATGCCTTAACCTCGCTATTGTTGGGCGAATACCGTTCGCTCTCTGGCCTCGCGAGTTTACGTTACCAGGGTGATAGTCAACTTCTGGATATATCTTACTGGGCTAATGAAAAAGGCGTCAGCGCACGTCAACAGCTTTTAATTAAACAAAATGACAACGGCTGGCATTTAGCGCAGGAAGAGGTTGCAAATGTCCAACCGCGTAGTGACGAAAAAGAAGTTCTGAGTAATATCAATATTCTTGAAGGTGCACCGGCGCTTTCGGAACACTGGACCTTATTCGATACGAATGACGCCGTATTTAATGCCGCGCGTACCGCCCAGGCCGCCACGGTGATTTTCGCGCTGAGCCAGAATAGCCAGGTTGAACAGCTTGCCCGCTATATTCATACCCTGCGCCGCCAGCGCGGCAGCGCGTTAAAAATCATCGCCCGCGAAACCACGCCGAGCCTGCGCGCCACCGATGAACGCCTGCTGCTTAGCTGCGGTGCCAACCTGGTGATTTCCGCGAGCGCGCCGCTGTCTCGCAGCCTGACGTTGATTGAAAGCGTGCAGACGCAGCAGTTCAATCGCCACGTTCCTGAAGATCTGACCACCCTGCTGGCCAACACGGAACCCCTGAAGCTGAAAGGCTATCAAAAGTGGGATGTGTTCTGCGATTCAGTGCAAAAAGTGGTTAATAACACGCTGCTGCCCGCCGACAGTAAAGGGGTAATGGTCGCACTGCGCCCGGCTCCGGGGCTGCGCGTCGAACAAGCGCTGACGCTGTGCCGCCCTCACCGAATGGGCGATATCGTCACTATCGCTGACCGTCGTCTGGTGTTGTTCCTGCCCTTCTGCCGGGTCAACGACCTGGATAAAGCGCTGAACCATATTTTCCCACTCCCGACCGGCGATATTTTCTCTAACCGTATGATTTGGTTTGAAGATAAGCAGATTGCTGCTGAACTGCTGATCATGCGCGACGTGAAGCCTGAACTGTGGACCAAGCCGCTCCAGCTGGCGCCGAAACCGACCAACGTGATGAATGCCACCTACGAGGGCAACAGCTGGCGTCGCTATCCGGAACCGCTGCGTTTGTCTGCCGATACCGAAGAGAAATCGTCATGATGTCAATAAGCGATATTATTCAACTGGTTGTGTTGTGCGCGCTCATTTTTTTCCCGCTGGGATATCTGGCGCGCCATCATCAGCGTCGAATTGAAAACGCCTTCCGCTTGATGTTTCTTAAACCCCGTTATGTTAAGCCAGTAGGCGTGCTGCGCCGGGATCTGGCCGTCAGGGCAAAATCAAAAAATGACTAATTCGAAGCAAAACGCTGCCGCGACCCCGTCCTCCTGGCATTACTGGCGGGGCCTTTCCGGGTGGAACTTCTACTTCCTGGTCAAATTTGGCCTCCTGTGGGCCGGGTACCTGAATTTTCACGCCATGCAGAACCTGGTGTTTATGGCATTTTTGCTGTTCCCGCTGCCCAACAGCCGCCTGCACCGCTGGCGGCACTGGATAGCGATTCCCATCGGTTTTGCGCTGTTCTGGCACGACACATGGCTACCGGGGCCAGAAAGCATTATGAGCCAGGGCTCGCAGATTGCGGGCTTTAGCGCCGACTACATCTGGGACCTAATCACCCGCTTTATTAACTGGCAAATGGTCGGCGCCTTCTTCGTCCTGCTGGTAGCGTGGCTGTTCCTGAACCAGTGGATTCGGATTACGGTGTTCGTCGTGGTAGCCATGGTATGGATTAACCTGAGCACGCTGGTCGGCCCGTCGTTTAGCCTGTGGCCAACCGGGCAGAATGCGACGGCGACAACCGCCAACACCACTGCCCCCGCGGTAGCTGCGAGCGGCAGCGCGCCGGCAAGCGGGGATATCCCGGCGCAAACCGCGGCGCCGACCTCGGACAACCTGAATGCCTGGCTGAACAGTTTCTACGCCTCGGAAAGCAAGCGCGCGACCACCTTCCCGACGCAGCTACCGGACGACGCGCAGCCGTTTGATCTGCTGGTCATCAACATCTGCTCGCTGGCGAACTCCGATCTTGAAGCCGCCGCGCTGATGCAGCATCCGCTGTGGTCGCACTTTGATATCCGTTTTAGCAACTTCAACTCCGCGACCTCCTACAGCGGCCCGGCGGCCATTCGCCTGCTGCGCGCCAGCTGCGGCCAGCCGTCGCACACCAGCCTGTATCAGCCTGCGGGTAACCAGTGCTACCTGTTCGATAACCTGTCGAAGCTGGGCTTTACGCAGCACCTGATGCTCGATCACGACGGCGTCTTTGGCGACTTCCTCAAAGAAGTACGTGAATACGGCGGCGTGCAGAGTCCGCTGATGGACCAGAGCAAACTGCCGGTTAATCTGCTCTCGTTCGACGGCTCACCGGTGTATGACGATCTCGCAACGCTTAATCGCTGGATGCAGTCACCGGATATTCAAGCGGGTGGCCGCTCTGCAACCTTCTACAATATTCTGCCGCTGCACGACGGTAACCATTATCCGGGTCAGAGCAAAACGGCAGACTATAAGGCCCGCGGGCAGAAGCTGTTTGATGAACTGGATACCTTCTTTACCGAGCTGGAGAAATCGGGCCGTAAAGTGATGGTGGTGGTCGTCCCTGAGCACGGCGCGGCGCTGCAGGGTGACAAGATGCAGGTTTCTGGCCTGCGCGACATTCCAAGCCCCTCAATTACCCACGTCCCGGCGGCTATCAAGTTCTTTGGTATGAAGGCGCCGCATCAGGGTACGGCGATCGATATCACCCAACCAAGCAGCTACCTCGCCATTTCCGAGCTGGTGGCCCGCGCGGTGGACGGCAAGCTGTTTACTGAAGACAGCGTCGATTGGTCGGCGCTGACCAGCAATCTGCCGCAGACCGCCGCCGTCTCGGAGAACGCCAACGCGGTGGTGATGCAATACCAGGGCAAACCGTACGTTCGCCTGAACGGCGGTGCCTGGGTGCCGTACCCGCAATAACACGCCGTTGGTGCTCACGAAAAAGGCCGCAGAGTTTTACCTCTGCGGCCCGGTTCGGGCGCATGTTGCCATTGCGGCAGCCACGACGCCCCGTCAGCTTAGAACCTGAAGAAGTGACGTACCAGCGCGACCACCAGTGGGCCGACGATGGAGGTCACAACCGCAAGCACTAACGCTTCGTTAAGCGTCATAGAACCGCCAATTGCAATAGCAACCGTTCGCGGCTATTCTCTTGTTGTCCAGGCAAGTGAATGGCCCTCGTTATGTTGCTGGTTTATACCAAACAACGTGCGGGGGCTTTCTCTTTCCAGCAACGCATGCCGCCGGGGATCAAGCCCCCGCAACATTGCGCCTCACCGGATGCCCGGCTTGCCGTCGATAATACGGTAATCGTCCCTGCAACTCGCCGGGAGAAACCCTTTTTCAGAATTGCGCCCGAATAAAAAAGGCCGCAGAGTGTCACCTCTGCGGCCTTCAGGTAGCGCATACGCTACGCGCTCTTTTCTGGATTCTCATCCTGGTCGACGGCGAAACACGCCACTAGCTGACCACCGTAATCCTTTAACTGCGGCTGGAGCTGCGTGCACGGCCCGAAGCGACGGCGGCAGCGGGCGTTGAACGCGCAGCCCGGCGGCGGATTGAGCGGGCTTGGCAGTTCGCCGGTCAGCTTGATGCGCTCGCGGCGCTCGTCCGGATTCAGACGCGGCGTCGCGGAGAGCAGCGCCTGAGTGTACGGATGGCGCGGGTTGTTGAAGATCTGGTCTTTCGTCCCTTTCTCCACGCAGCGGCCCAGGTACATCACCATCACCTCATCGGCGATGTGCTCCACCACCGACAGGTCGTGGGAGATGAACACATAAGACAGCCCCAGATCCTGCTGCAAATCCATCATCAGGTTCAATACCTGCGCGCGAACGGAAACGTCGAGCGCGGAGACCGGTTCGTCGGCGATCACCACGTCCGGGTCGAGCATCAGACCGCGGGCGATAGCAATACGCTGACGCTGGCCGCCGGAGAACATATGCGGATAGCGATCGTAGTGCTCCGTTTTAAGACCCACCTTCGCCATCATCGCCAGCGCTTTTTCACGGCGCTGCTCTTTGCTGAACGACGTGTTAATCAGCAGCGGCTCTTCCAGAATCTGCCCCACCTTCTTACGCGGGTTGAGTGAACCGTACGGGTTCTGGAACACGATCTGGATTTTCTGCCGACGCAGCTTCTGCGCCTGCGGGTCGTGCTTGAGCAGATCCTGCCCCTGGTAGTACAACTCGCCGCCGGTCGGGATTTCGATCATCGTCAGCAGGCGGCCAAGGGTGGATTTGCCACAGCCGGACTCGCCCACCACCGCCAGCGTTTTGCCACGCTCAAGGGTAAAGGAGACACCGTCCAGCGCTTTCACCAGACGCTCCGGGGCAAAAATGCCCTTCTTCACCGGGTAGTGTTTTTTCAGATCGATGGCCTGCAGCAGCGGCTGCGGCGAGGTGGCCTCATGCGTACTCATAGTGTCGGCCTCCCGGCATCATCAAGTGGGTAGTGACATTTCGACTGGCGCGCGCCGTCAACGGTGTTCAGATCCGGCTCTACGCTACGGCATTTCTCCGTGGCGTAGGGGCAGCGCGGGTTCAGCAGGCAGCCGTTCGGGCGGTCGTATTTACCCGGTACCACACCCGGCAGCGAAGCCAGACGCGCTTTATCCTGAGCAAACTCCGGCAGCGCGCGCAGCAGCGCCTGGGTATAGGGGTGGCGAGGCGCGCGGAAAATATCGCTGGCCGCGCCGGTCTCGACAACCTGACCGGCGTACATCACGATAATTTTGTGCGCCGCTTCGGCCACCAGCGCCAGATCGTGGGTGATCAGGATCAGCGCCATATTCTCTTTCTGCTGCAACTCCAGCAGCAGCTCGATAATCTGCGCCTGGATGGTCACATCGAGCGCGGTCGTCGGTTCATCGGCAATCAGCAGCTTCGGACGACAGGCAATCGCCATCGCAATCATCACGCGCTGGCTCATGCCGCCGGAAAGCTGGTGCGGATAGACGTCGAGACGCGATGCCGGATCCGGGATCCCCACCTGGTTTAACAGGTCAATCGCCCGCTGACGACGGGTTTTCTTATTGCCGCCCTGATGCACCTTAATGGCTTCCATAATCTGGAAACCGACGGTGTAGCAGGGGTTGAGGCTGGTCATCGGATCCTGGAAGATCATCGCCACTTCGGCGCCCACCAGGTTGCGGCGTTCTTTTTCAGAAATCCGCTTCAGATCCTGGCCGTTAAACGCCAGGCTTTCCGCCATCACCCGGCCGGGGTAATCAATCAGCCCCATGATCGCCAGCGAACTCACCGACTTACCGGAGCCGGACTCCCCGACGATCCCGACCACTTCGCCCTGATTCACGCTGTAGCTCACGCGGTCTACGGCTTTAAACGGTGTGCCTTCGTCACCGAAGTGCACCGATAATTTATCTACATTTAATAACGCCATCTCGAACCTCTTACTGCTTCAGTTTGGGATCGAGCGCGTCACGCAGACCGTCACCCATCAGGTTAAATGCCAGCACCGTCAGCAGAATCGCCAGCCCCGGGAAGGTCACGACCCACCAGGCGCTTTGTGCGAATTGCAGCACGTCAGAGAGCATGGTGCCCCACTCCGGGGTAGGCGGCTGAGCGCCCATCCCCAGGAAGCCGAGGGCAGCCATATCGAGAATGGCGTTAGAGAAACCAAGCGACGCCTGAACAATCAGCGGCGCAAGGCAGTTCGGAAAAATGTTGACGAACATCTGACGCATCGCGCCAGCGCCCGCCACGCGGGAAGCGGTCACGTAGTCGCGGTTGACCTCCACCAGCACGGCGGCGCGGGTTAAGCGGACGTAGTGCGGCAGGGCGACAAAGGTCAGCGCCAGCGCGGCGTTGCCGATGGAGGGGCCGAAGATCGCCACCAGCACCAGCGCCAGCGCCAGCAGCAGGCTTGGCAGCGCCAGCATGATGTCGACGACGCGCATGATGATGTTATCAATCAGGCCCCCGAAGTACCCCGCCACCAGGCCGAGCACGATGCCCAGCACCAGCGACAGCGCCACCACCAGACAGCCCACCAGCAACGACAGTCGCGCGCCGTACATCAGGCGCGACAGCACGTCACGGCCCACATCATCGGTGCCCAGCAGGTGCGCCAGGCTGCCGCCTTCCTGCCATGCCGGCGGTGCCAGCAGGCTATCGCGGAACTGTTCCGCCGGGTTATAGGGCGCAATCCAGTTGGCGAAGATGGCGATAAACAGCACGATGACCACATACGCCAGCCCCACCACCGCGCCTTTATTGCGCTTAAAGTAGTGCCAGAATTCCTGTAACGGGGTCATCGGCACCGGTGCTTTATTCTCAGTAACTTGTGACATGACGGCCCCTTACTTCTTATGACGAATGCGCGGGTTCACCACGCCGTACAGCAGGTCTACCAGCAGGTTGACGAGAATAATCATCGTCGCCACCAGCAGCACGCCGCCCTGCACCACCGGATAGTCGCGGCGCTGTAAGGCATCAATCAGCCAGCGCCCCAGGCCCGGCCAGGAGAAGATGGTTTCCGTTAGAATCGCGCCCGCCAGCAGCGTACCCACCTGCAGGCCGATAACGGTGACCACCGGCAGCATGGCGTTACGCAAGGCGTGAACGATAATCACCCGCATGCGGGTCAGCCCCTTGGCGCGGGCGGTACGAATGTAATCTTCGCCCAGCACTTCCAGCATGGAGGAGCGGGTCATACGCACAATTACCGCCAGCGGGATGGTGCCCAGCACGATGGCCGGCAGAATCATATGCGCCAGCGCATCGATAAAGTTGCCCTCTTCGCCCCAGATGGCGGTGTCGATCAGCATAAAGCCGGTAAGCGGATTGGTGTCGTCAAGGAACACCATATCGCTGACGCGTCCGGAGACCGGCGTCAGGTTCCACTGTACCGAGACCAGCATAATCAGCATCATGCCCCACCAGAAAATCGGCATGGAGTAGCCGGTCAGCGCCAGGCCAACGGCGGTGTGGTCGAAGATGGAGCCGCGTTTCACCGCAGCCAGCACGCCCACCGGGATACCCACGGCGACGGCGAAAATCATGGCGCAGATACCGAGCTCCAGCGTCGCTTTAAAGCGCGGCACAAACTCGTCCCACACCGGGAGGCGGCTCTTTAATGAAATCCCTAAGTCGCCGTGCAGCACGCCCCAGATATAGTGGAGGTACTGCTGCCACATCGGCTTATCAAGGCCGAGTTCAGCCAGCAGCTGGGCGTGACGCTCAGGGGAAATACCACGCTCGCCGGCCATAATCATCACCGGATCGCCGGGGATCATATGCACGAAGGCAAACGTGAGGAGGGTGATACCGATAAACGTCGGGATCACCAGACCCAATCGTTTGAGGATGAACTGCAACATAACCCTGATTCTCTCTAATGACGGCCCGCCTGGTCACAGGTCATCTGTATTGCTCACAAATCTGCCGCCCTTCCCGAATGCAAGAGGCGCAGATACGGCGCGGCTTCCCGCCCCAAGGGGGGCAGGAAGCGTGCGCTGCCGGTTAAGGCATCGTCTTTATTATTCGACAGAAACGTTTTCGAAGTGGTGTTTACCTAACGGGTCAACCACATAGCCTTTGACTTCTTTACGCACCGGCTCATAGACGGTGGAGTGGGCGATGATCAGCGCCGGAGCCTGGTCATGCATCACTACCTGAGCCTGTTTGTACAGTTCAATACGCTTGTTGTGATCGTCGGTCGCACGCGCCGGTTGAATCAGGTCTTCAAACGGCTTGTAGCACCAGCGGGAGTAGTTGGAGCCGTCTTTCGCCGCCGCGCAGCTGAACAGCGTGGCGAAGAAGTTATCCGGATCCCCGTTGTCGCCGGTCCAGCCCATCATCACCGCCTGGTGTTCGCCCGCTTTCGCACGCTTGAGGTATTCGCCCCACTCGTAGGTCACGATTTTGGCCTGTACGCCGATCTTCGCCCAGTCAGCCTGAATCATCTCCGCCATGCGGCGAGCGTTCGGGTTGTACGGACGCTGTACCGGCATCGCCCACAGCTCAACGGTAAAGCCTTTATCCTGGCCGGCTTCTTTCAGCAGCGCTTTCGCTTTCTCAGGATCGTAGGTGTAGTCTTTGACGTCGTCGTTATAGCCCCACATGGTTGGTGGGATCAGGTTTTTCGCGGCCACGCCAGCGCCCTGATAAACGGCTTTGATGATCGCTTCTTTGTTGACCGCGTAGGTCAGCGCCTGGCGCACCTTCACGTCATCAAACGGTTTTTTCTCGGTGTTGAAGGAGAGATAGCCGACGTTCAAACCCGCCTGCTCCATCAGATTGATGTTTTTGTCTTCCTTCATGCGCGCGATGTCGGCCGGGTTCGGGTACGGCATCACCTGGCATTCGTTCTTCTGCAGCTTGGCGTAACGCACGGAAGCGTCAGGCGTAATGGAGAAGACCAGACGGTCGATCTGCGGCTTGGTGCCCCAGTAGCCCGGGAAGGCTTTGTAGAGAATACGGGAGTCTTTCTGATACTGCAGCAGCTGGAACGGGCCGGTACCGATTGGGTTCAGGTCCACTTTCTCCGGCGTACCGGCTTTCAGCATGTTGTCAGCATATTCTTTTGACAGAATAGAGGCGAAGTCCATTGCCAGGTCGGCCAGGAACGGCGCTTCCGGGCGAGTCAGCACGAACTGCACGGTATGATCGTCGACTTTTTTCACTTCGCTAATCAGGTCCTGCAGGCCCATGCCTTCAAAGTATTCATAGCTGCCGCCAGAGACTTTGTGGTACGGGTTTTGCGCGTTTTTTTGACGATCGAAGGAGAAGACGATGTCGTCGGCGTTCATGTCGCGAGTCGGTTTAAACTCTTTGTTATCCTGCCACTTCACGCCCTGACGCAGGTGGAAGGTGTAGGTTTTGCCGTCTTCGCTGATATCCCACTTCTCAGCCAGGCCCGGAATGACTTCCGTGGTGCCGGTTTTAAATTCAACCAGACGGTTATAGATAGGTACGGAGCTGGCATCGTAAGTGGTACCAGACGTAAAGAGCTGTGGGTTAAAGCCTTCCGGCGAGCCTTCTGAACAATAAACCAGGGTTTTGGCCTGTACGCTGGCGGCAACGGTCATGGCGACCAGGCTGAGGCCCAGCTTCAGCATCCCTGACTTCTTCAAGGAAATACTCATTATTCTGCTCCAATGTGATATGTGTTGTTTACCCTTTGCAGTGGGTTACACCGCCTGGCCTTTATTTATTTTTTACCCGGCTTGGTCGATGCATATGTGGAGGCGGGATTCCGTTCACTGGAACATCTGAGTTGCAGTGCGGATTCTCCATGAAATGCCCCTCATGCCCTACAATCTGTCAATAGAATGTGAAAACGTCAATACAGTTAACCGCGATTTGTATTGAAGGTGAGAATGGATGGGCAAAGATTAAAAAAACCCCGAAGCCCTATTTTCAGCAGAGAAATTTATGCTATGGGCAAGAAGGCAGAGTTATTCACTTAATACTTTGCAACATTCAGTGATTAACAATTAGCCATTATGTGAAAAATTTCTTTCGATATGCTGATTATCTGAGCGATAAATGCCGCGAACGTTAAAACGCACAGGTGAAAATGCTGAGGTTACCCATAAGCGGCGTGAAAAAAGATTCATCTATATATACGAAAATACAATGGAATATGTCACGGAATTGTGAACAAACAGGCTAAAGACGATGCGCCGTCCCCTGATAAGGGCAGGCCAGCGGCCCGCCCTCCGAGGTCTAGTTTTTCGCGCGGGCCAGGCTGCGTTTTTCACTCCAGTTAAAAAGGGAGTTAACCAGAATCGCCGTCAATGTTCCCGCCGTCATGCCATTGCCAAATACCATCTGCACACCCGATGGGAAATTTTGATAAAGACCCGGCACCAGAATCGGCAGCATCCCCATCGCCAGCCCCATGGCCAGCGCGTAGGTTTTACCCGGCGTATGCAGCGGCTCGCGGGCGATCAGATCGATCCCAATCACGCCAATAATGCTAAACACCATCACCGCCGTACCGCACACCACCGGCCCGGGCAGGCAGGTCGCAAGACGCACCAGCGGCGAGAACAGCGCGATAAGAATCAGCAGCCCTCCCGCCGCGGCGGTGACGTAGCGCGATTTAACGTTAGTGGTGCGCACCACGCCGATATTCTCACCGGAGGTAATGATCAGCGAGGTGCCAAAAATCCCGCCCAGCAGCGACATGACGGCATCACCGCGAATGGTACGCGGAATGGCCTCACGGACGTTTTGTGTGGAATTGACGATTTCCGCGGTAGCAATCGTTTGCCCAGTTGCTTCAGCCATAGATATCACCGCGTAAATCAGTAACGGCAACGAGGCGGAAAGGTTGAATATAGGCCAGCCGAAGGGGAACAGCTGCGGCACGCTGAACAGCGGCCCGTGGCTTACGCCGCTAAAGTCAGTGCTGCCCAGCATCATGCCCAGTAGCGTCCCGGCCAGCAGGCCAAACATCACCGCCAGCTGACGCAGAATACCGGTAAAGACCAGCGCGAACACCAGCGTAATCAGAATCGTCCCCAGCGACAAAATAATGCTGGTCGGATGGGCGAAATCGGTGCTGCCCGGCTGGCCGATAATCAGGCCGCCATACAGGCGAATGAGGTTAATCGACACCATCAGCAGCATGATGCCGATAATAAACGGCGGAAAATGGTGCAGGCAGCGGCGGAAAATGGGCAGCGCCAGAAAATAGAATATTGAAGTTAAGATCACCGCGCCAACCGCCGTCTGGATATTGGTTTGCAGGGCGATCGCGACAAAAATGGCAATCGGCGCGCCGCCCGGCACCATAATAAACGGCAGACGCGCGCCCACGCCCTTCACGCCCAGGCTTTGCAGCATGGCGCCCAGCCCGCACATCAGAAAGGTGGCGCTCAGCACTGACGCGGTCACCGCATCGGTGAAATGGAGCGCTTTAGCGATGAGAAAGACGGAGGTGATGGGGGTCGCGGCGACGACCAGCACGTGCTGAAGCGCCAGAAGAAAGGTGGTTTGCCAGGGTAATGCGTCGTTATCCGGCGTGGTAAGCCCAGGTTGCGGCATGATTGCCTCCCGTTAAACATCAGAAAATCACCGCCAGCGCAGGCTGGCGGCGGAAATTATTTCAGCCACGCAATCGCGTCGGCGGCATAGCGATGCGCGCGGAAAGCGCTGTTCTGTTTACCTGGAATAATGCCTTTGCTCAGGTGCTCCGGATACTCATTGAAGAACGGAATGATGTATTCCCACACCGTTTCACCTTGCGGCGTTACTTCAAACAGACGGCCAAACGCCGATTCGCAGATAAAGGTATTGCCGTTCGCCAGCCGCTGCGCGCTGCCCATATACGGCGAGAAAAAGGCCGGCGGGAAGATATCGCGATACTGCCAGGTAATGGCTTTGGTTTGCGGATCGAACTCCAGCACCGTGGAGTGCGGCGAGGTGACGCCCGGACGCAGGTTGCCGTTATCGAACACCAGAATCGACCCGTTTTCCATCTCCACCGGCGTGTGCTGCTGCGCTACCACCTCCGGGCCCGCGTGCCACACCACCTTGCCGCTCTCTTTGGACACCGCGATAACGCCAGAGGTGGTGCGCAGGCTCATCAGCACCAGGCCATCGCGGGTTACGGAGAGGCCGTTAATCATCGGCCAGTGGCGACGGTCAAAAATCTCATGGATGGGGAAATCTTCCGGGTTGAGGTGCTCCCAGGCGCGCCACTCCCACACCACTTCCCCATCGCGATTCACTTCTTTCACCACGTCGCTCTGGATCACGCCGTCCGGCGCATCACGTCGCGGATCGCCGCCGGTGACGCGAGCAGCGATATCGGCCGGCAGCGGCGCGGCGGCGGTATACAGCAGGTTGCCGTTCGCCAGCCACTGGGCGTCGTGGTGGTGATGGATATCTTCGTAGTGCCAGACAATTTCGTTATCCGGCGTCACTTCGTAGAAGTCGCCGCCGTGCCAGAGATCCCACGCTGGATAGAGATTTGCCGAGGTAGCATGGCTGCCGTTGTACCCCAGATTGCCGTTTGGCAGCAGCACCGCATCACGCCCGGCACGAACCGGAAGCTGCCACTGGTGCGCAATGTCGCCCTGCGCGTCCACCAGATAAACGCGCCCTTCAGAGGTCTGAGGTGCAAACAGCGTATAGCCGCCAAAGCTCTTCTCTTTATCGGCGTAGATCAGGCCCGCCAGACGGCGTCCGAGGGTGAAAGATGGATCCTGAGTTAAGTGTGCCATATCGCCTCCTGAGGAATAAATTTTCGTCAAAATAACCCATTAAAACGTTTTAATGAAGAGTTTTTTGCGATCTTAAGCGAGAAAAGGCAAACGTTATCGTCGGGTAAATATGTTACTCTGTGCGTAAAATTCCGAAGGTCAGGAAGCAGATGGCTGCTCAAGAGAAAAAACGCGCGAAGTTGATTGATGTCGCCCGCCACGCTGGCGTGTCGCCGGGGACGGTGTCCAATGCGTTGCACAATACCCGCTTTGTCGAGCCGGAAACGCGGCGGCGCATTGAAGAGGCCATCAAGGCGCTGAACTACACGCCGAACATTCGCGCTCGCCAGCTGCGTACCGGTAAGACCAACACCATCGCGCTGCTCTCTTCGCTACCGTTGACCATCGCCTCCGGGGCGTCGCGGTTAGGTTTTATGATGGAAGTGGCGCTGACGTCGGCGATGATGGCGCTGGATAAACAGCACGCGCTGATTCTGGTGCCCCCTGGCGCGAACCCGCTCGATGCGGTCGGTTTTGACGCTGCGATTCTGATTGAACCGGCAGAAAACGATCCGCAGCTTGCAGCGCTGGCCCAGGCCGGTATCCCCTGCGTGACCATTGGCCGCACGCCGGGGACCGACGCGCCGGTACCGTGGGTTGAGCTCCATTCGGCGGCAACGGCGCAGCTGCTGCTGTCGCACCTGCAGGACGCGGGGGCCGGAAGATGCGCGCTTTTTGTTGGCAACACCTGCCGTACGTCAACGCAGGAAACCGAGGCAACCTATCGCCGCTGGTGTCAGGGAAAACAGCCGCCGATTGTTTATTATCTCAATGAACATGAAGGGGAAGAGGCGGGTTATCGTGCAGCCTGCCAGCTTGTGCAGGACCATCCGGATGTCGACGGAATATTGGTGCTGATAGACACCTTTGCCAGCGGTGCCGTGCGCGCTTTTCAGGAAAAGGCGGTGATCATTCCCGAGCAGATACGCGTGGTCACCCGCTATGATGGTATTCGCGCGCGCGAATCCGTGCCGCCGTTGACGGCCGTAAATATGCACCTTGATGAAGTGGCGCGTCAGGCAATCACGCTGCTCTTTGCCGTCCTGGCAGGGGAAGCAGTGAGCCACAGCGAGGGGGAAATGCCGGATCTGGTGGTGCGGGCGTCAACCGCCCCGGGGTCGGCGTAAACGCCTCGCCCGGGCTACATGCCGGCGCTCCGCACGTAAACGCCTGGATACCCATCAACCGTAGCCCGGCCGAGCGCAGCGACGCCGGGAATACCACCGGGCCACAAACGCAAAAAAGCCGCTCAGAGAGCGGCTTTTTCAAATTGGTCGGTGATAGAGGATTCGAACCTCCGACCCCTTCGTCCCGAACGAAGTGCGCTACCAGGCTGCGCCAATCACCGAATGCGGCGCATCTTACTGCTGTGCCCCGCCCTCGTCAATCCCTTATTTTACAAAAGCCCTTCGTTCGGCCAGAAAGCCATCACTGCGCCGACTTTTTGGCCTCGGGAACGTGGCACCAGTTATTGCGCTCGTTGATGCCACCGTCCGGAGAAGTGTAACCCAGACAGCCCATAATGGTGTCATAAAGCTCCACGTGGCGCTTCGGCTGCTTCATCGCCGCCTGCTTTTGCAGCCAGGCGAACGACTTCGCGTGGTCCGGGTTCTCCAGATACTTATCCGACATCCATACCATCATCGGCACGCGGAACTGTTCTGGCGGCGCCATCTTGCGCGGCGTGCCGTGCAGACGCTCGTGGTCGTTAATCGACTCACCGTGGTCCGCCGCATAGAAGACGATCGCCTTCTTGTCGCGCAGCTGGTCGAAAACGTTCACCAGGAAGTGGTCGACGTAGGTGATTGAGTTATCGTACGAGTTAATCAGCTCCGTTTTGCTGCATTTATCGTCCACGTTCACACACTCCGGCGTCCACTTTGCAAAGCTGCGCGGGTAGCGCTGGGTGTAGTTAAAGTGCGAACCTTTGGTATGGATGATAATCAGATGCTTACCGTCGACGCCGTTTCGTGCCAGCACGTTTTTCATTTCATCCGCCAGCAGCATGTCGTCCACGCTCTTACCCCGGTTGCGCGGCTCGGCGCCAATCTGCTCGCGGTAGGCGATGTTGTTGGCCATGGTGTTACTGTAGAACCACAGCTCGCTCTGCATCGCCAGCAGGTCACCGGTGAAACCGAGCTGATGCAGTACCGCAAACACGTTCTGCTCCTTCAGCGTCCGCTGCGGGTTATCGCTCGCCCCGCCCTGACGCACGAACATGCAGCGTAGTGAAAGTTTGGTCGCGGTATCGCAGGAGTAGCCGCGGAAGGCCACCAGGTTTTTCTCTTTCTCCAGCCCCGGCGTGGTGTTGCGCTCATAGCCGAACAGGCCCATGTGATCCCAGCGGGTGGTTTCGCCGATAATAAACACCAGGTAAGTGTCATCAATATCTTTGGGCTCGACGTAGGTAAATTTCTTCGCCGGGTCGATAAGATCGCTGGTATCCAGCGATTCGTCAACCTGGGTCCAGCCGTACAGGCTCAGCGCGGAAACCCAGTTGCTCGGTAGATAGGAGTTGGCCAGCACGCCGCCGTAGCTTGGCATATCCACCTGCGACAAGCGTTCACTCTTCTTCAGATGCGCTTCCATCAGGCGAATCGGCCCCCATACCAGCAGCACACAAAGCAGCACGGCACCGATACCGCGCAGGCGCTGGCCTGGCGTAAGCAGCTGATAAAGCAGCGTATCGCGCGCCCGGTTAAACCAGATAAACACCAGCGGCACGATGCTTATCAGCACCAGCCACGAGATGAAATGCCAGCCCACCACCTCTTTAGAGAGATCGACATCGGTGGTCATTACCGAGGCAATGATCCCATAGCCAATCACCACGTTAAGGTTGGTCATGTAGTAGCTGGCACCGGCGGAAATCAGCACCACGGCGGTGGTGAGCACTTTCCACAGCGTGCGTCCACCCAGCGACAGCAGGCGCAGCAGGAAGAACGTCACCAGCAGCGAGCTCACCAGTTCAATGCCGATAAAAATCCCTTTCTCGACGCTAAAGTCCGACAGATAACCCTCGAAACGACGGACCAACACGGAATAATTCATAAACCAGCCGATGTATACCGCCAGCAAAAGGCTCAGCTTTTGCAGCGACATCGCTTTGATATATCTCATTCAAAATGACCCTGGAAAAAGGGAAAAATAAAAAACCAGTTACAAATCACAGAATTAGTAGACTAGTTAATTTATGCGTTATGCCCAGAGGGCCGCATTTGCAAGCGCGGTAAGTAGACAACAAGAAAGGGGAAAAGTATTCGCTGCGGATGTGATTAGGCCAAATATTTACAAAAATATTTGGCCTGAATCATCATATTGAGGAGGGCAATATTGTTAAGCGTGCGCTTCGTGAAGCATTTCCGTCTTCGGCTGACGAATGGTGGTGGACAGCGCCAGCGAGATAATCAGCAGGGCGAAAATCACGCAGAAGGTCACGTAGAAACCGCCGAACATTGAGGCAATCAGCGAACCGCAGATGCTGCCGATACCGAAGCCTAAGTAAATCACGCCGTAGTTTTTCGCCAGGTTGTTGAGGCCGAAGAACTCGCTCACCAGCGATGGGAACACGGTGATGGTACCGCCGAAGTTAAAGGCCACGCAGGCAATCGCGGCGAAGAAAGTCATTTCATTCAGCGGAGCGAACAGCAGCGCCGCCATCCCGACCAGTGAAATAATCTGGCCAATCGTAATCACGCGGATGCGGGCGATTTTGTCGGACAGAATACCCAGCACCAGACGGCCGCTCAGGTTAGCAATCGAGATAACGGTAACGGCGTTGGCGGCGGTTGCCAGATCCAGGTGCACCATCCCCTGCGCAATATCTTTAGCGACGCCAATCACGTACAGGCCGCTCATGCAGGCGGTCAGGAACATCACGGCCAGCATCCAGTACTGCGGTTTACGCATGGATTCCGCCAGCGTGAAGTCATTTTCCACCACGCCGTCATGGCTCTGCGCTTCCTGATTCGGCGCGTCTTTCATCAGCATCGCGCCGAAGACAATCATCACCAGCACAATCGTGCCCCAAATCACAAAGGTTTTTTCCAGGCCGACGGTCGCCAGCAGATGGCTACAGATAAATTTGAAACCGAGGCTGCCTAAACCGTAAGAACCAATCGCAAAGGCGGAAATCAGCCCTTTACGCTCCGGGAACCATTTCACGCAGTTGGAGAGCGTCAGCAGATAGCCTGCGCCGTCTGCCAGGCCAACGATAATACCGGCGCTCAGCCACAGCATCATCAGGCTGGTGGCGTGGGCGGTGAGGAAGAAGCCTAGCCCTAGCAGCAGGCCGGAAGCGATGGTGACGTGCTTAACGCCAAAGCGTTCCTGCAGCTTACCCGCCACGGACGAGGAGAGCGCCAGACCGAGGCTAAGCAGGCCAAAGGAGAACGCCACCTGGCTGACCGAGGTGTCCAGCTTGCTGGACAGCGCGCTGTTGAACAGACTCCAGGTATAAACAGAACCGAGGGCGAACTGGGTAATAATGGTGCCGAACAATGTCAGCCAGCGAGTGTGATTTTTAGTTGCAGCGTTCATGATGAAGATGCCTTCTTGAATTAACTGCTGCCAACGATAACGAAGTTAACATTTTCGCTGGTTCAAAAAGGCATGAAATGCATTGAGGACGGAATGAAATGCATCAGCAGCGGAATGAATGACATTGAAAAAATCATTCCGCTGCTGAATATATTGCGTGATTAAAAACGCGCGCTGACGCCCATGGTATACAGATAGTTCGCGCCTGCCGCCATATTATCCGCCTGCGAGAGCGCCGCATAGGCCGCCAGATGTGAGTTCAGTAACATATCCGCCCCGACGGTCACATCGACCCAGTTGCCGTCCTGGGTGGTCGTTGGCATTCGATTCAGGCCAGATTGCGCTTTCCACTGATTCTCGCCGAACTGCTGGTTATAGCTCACCTGTGCCCACGGGCGAATGCCCAGCCAGGGGTGCGAATCCACGCGCCACCCCAGCGTGCTCACGCTCGCATGCCACAGCGGATCGGTTTGCGCACCGGCGCTGGCGGTATCGCCAAATTCATTCCACATAAAGCCCGGAGAGCCATCGTAGTGCCACGAAGCGACCGGCCCGGTGGTGAGCCTTTCCGTCAGCGGGAAGTTCCAGCCAACGCTCAGGGTTTTTGTCGCATCCAGCGGCGTCGCGTCCGGGAGATTCATATTCAGCCCCGCGCCGGCTTGTACGGCCTCGATACGCTCCGCCAGAATGTCATCGTACCGCGGTTGGTGATCGCTATCCCATGTATAGCGCTCCGCAGTATTACTTTGTGAGTCAGTCACGATATATTCCTGTTGCCAGGCATTCGCATGTGGCGATAGTAACATCCACACGAAAACCGACGCTGGCACAGCACATCGCCAAAGGCCATTGCATTTCTTATTATTCATTAAGTGACTCCAGAAAGAGCCAATTTTGGCTGTTATTGTTATGTTTTTAGGGATAAAGATCCCTGTATTAACTATTGTCTCTTTATGACAGGCGTCAAGCGAAGTGCAGGGTTTTATTGTTATGCGTGCGCCATCGACAAAAACAGGGAGAAAAAAATGCAGCGCTGTGGTTGGGTAAGCCAGGATCCGCTTTACATCGAGTATCACGATACCGAATGGGGCGTTCCCCAAAGAGATAACCAGAAATTATTCGAGATGATCTGCCTGGAAGGCCAGCAGGCCGGGCTTTCCTGGATCACCGTACTGAAAAAGCGCGAGAACTATCGTCGCGCCTTCCACCATTTCGACCCGGTTAAGGTTGCCGCCATGACCGAAGACGACGTCGAGCGACTGGTGCTGGACGCCGGCATCATTCGCCACCGGGGTAAAATTCAGGCGATTATCGGCAACGCCCGCGCCTTCCTGGCGATGGAGGCCAGCGGCGAATCATTCAATGACTTCGTCTGGTCGTTTGTCGATAACACCCCAATCGTCACTCAGGCCGCGACGCTGGGCGACATCGCCACGTCAACGCCCGCCTCAGACGCGCTGTCAAAAGCGCTGAAAAAACGTGGCTTTAAATTCGTTGGCACCACGATCTGTTATTCCTTCATGCAAGCCTGCGGGCTGGTCAACGACCATGTGACTACCTGCTTCTGCCATCCTGGAGTTCAGCATGATCAGAAAATGGAACACTAAGCAGTTCGACCCGTTACTTGAGCTGTGGTTAGAAAGCACCACCTATGCGCACCCGTTTATTCAGGCGCAGTACTGGCAGGAGAGTTTGGGTATTGTGCGCGATACCTACCTTCCCGCCGCCGAGACCTGGGTATGGGAAGATAAGCAGCGCCTGCAGGGGTTTGTCAGCGTGATTGAATCACGCTTTATCGGCGCGCTGTTCGTCACGCCGGAGGCCATCCACCACGGCATCGGTCGTTCGCTGATCAACGTGGTGAAGCAGCACTTTTCCGACCTCAGCCTCGAGGTGTATCAGAAAAACAGCCGGGCGGTGAATTTCTACCACGCGCAGGGCTTTCGTATCGAAGACAGCGCGTGGCAGGAAGAGACCCGGCATCCCACGTGGATTATGCGTTGGCAGGCGGATCAAACGCCGTTAGCGTAAGCGCCGGCCCGGCATATTTCTCGACCCAAGCCAGCGCCGTGTTACCGGCGCAGCCGTTCCCCAGCCGCGAGCTGGGGATATCTTTGGTCAGCACGTTCACCGCCCCGTTTTTGCAGATCCCCCCTGCTTCGTGCGCAAAATCAGGCCACGCGCCTTCATGCAGGCATATCACGCCGGGTTTAATGTCGTTGCTCACCACCGCGCCCGCCAGCACCTGCCCGCGATGGTTCCACACGCGGACAAGGTCGCCGTCGGCAATCTGCCGCGCCTGCGCATCCCGCGGGTGCAGGGTAATCGGCTCGCGCCCGGCTACCGCATAGCGCTCGCGCAGCGAGGTATGGTTTAGCTGGCTGTGCAGGCGGTGCGCCGGATGCGCCGACAGCAGCTGTAGCTGCCCCGGCTGCGCATTGCCGTGCCACTCGTCCGGCGCCAGCCACATCGGATGCGGCGGGCAGTCGGCATACTGGAAGCCGGCAATACGTTCGGAATAAATTTCAATTTTACCGCTCGGCGTTTTCAACGGATTGGCCTGCGGGTCGGCGCGGAAAGCAGCAAAACGCACGAACGCCGCATTCTGCTCGCTTTCCGGCATCTCAATCAGCGCGTTGTCCTGCCAGAAGCGGTCGAACGGCGGCAGCGTCACCTGCTGGCTTGCGCCGCGCTGGGCGGCAATCTGGTAGAAGCTCTCCAGCCACTCCAGCTCGCTTTTGCCCTCGGTAAAGCGCGCGCGGCCGCCCGGCTCCCACAGCTCGCTGAGGTCTGCAAACACCGTAAAGTCATCACGCGCTTCATCACGCGGCGGTACGACCTGCTTCATCGGCACCAGATGCTGGTTGCTGTAATCGCCGGTCATGGTCAGATCGTTACGCTCGAACGAGGTGGTGGCGGGCAGCACGATATCCGCGTGCCGTGCCGCCGCCGTCCAGTTGCATTCGGAAATCACCACCAGCTCGGGCTTTTGCCAGGCGCGAGTCAGGCGGTTGGTGTCCTGATGGTGGGTAAAGTTGGCGCCGCCCGCCCACCAGACAAAACGAATGTCCGGGAAATGGCGATCCATACCGTTGTGCTGATACGGCGCGCCGGGGTTTTCCAGCGCTTCGACAATGCGCGCGACCGGGATTTTATCCACCGCATCCACGCCGCCCGGCACCGTGCCCTGCATTGACGGAAGCACCGCCGCGCGTCGCGTCGGGTTGCCGCCGTTGGCAAAATGATACGACAGCCCAAAGCCGCCGCCCGGCGTGCCAATCTGCCCCAGCATCGCCGCCAGCGTGACCAGCATCCAGTGCTTTTGCTCGCCGTACTGCTGGCGCTGCATGCCCCAGCCCGCCATCAGCATGGTGGTATTTTTATGGAAGATATCCGCCAGTTCGCGAATTTTACCCGCGTCAATCCCACAAATCGCCGCTGCCCACTCGGCGGATTTCACCTCGCCGTCGCGGCTCCCCAGGAGATATTCGGCAAACGTCGGGAAACCGGCGGTATAACGCGATAAAAAGTCGGCATCGTGCCAGTTATTCACCAGTAACGTGTGGGCGATGCCCAGCATCAGCGCCACGTCGGTGCCCATATGCGGGGCGATCCACTCCATCGACTCGCCGAAAAAGGCGACGGTTTCCGATCGCATCGGATCGATACAGATCAGCCGCTTGCCGCTCTGGCGCAGCTTTTCAAAATAGGGTAGCCCCTGCTCATCGGAAGCATTCCAGGAAATTTTCAGCGTATTCAGCGGATTGGCGCTCCATAGCACCACCACGTCAGTATGTTCCAGCACCATCGGCCAGCTGGTTTGCTGCTGATAGACCTCATTGCCGCCCACCACGTGCGGCATGATCGCCTGCGCCGCGCCGGTTGAGTAATCCCCCAGATGGCCGGTATAGCCCCCGGCAAGGCTCATATAGCGTTGCAGCAGCGTCGCCGCCTTGTGCAATACACCGTTGGAGCGCCAGCCGTAAGAGCCGGCAAAAATCGACGCCGGGCCATAGGTTTCACGTATACGCCGATGCTGGCGATCGATCAGCGCCAGCGCGTCATCCCAGCTTACCCGCACAAATTCATCCTGGCCGCGTACGCCCTGAGGGCTATCCGGCGACGCCAGAAAACCTTTGCGTACCATGGGGTAACGCACGCGGGTTTTGCTGTGCACCTGATCGCGCACCGCGCTTTGCAGCGAGTTGGTAAACGACGTTTGTAGCGCCCCGCGTGAAGAGAGCACCTGTTCGCCGTCGGTATCGACCAGCATCGGGCCCCAGTGGGCAGCGGTTAAAACGGTATAGGGAGAAGATGGCGTAGACAAGTGAGCGCTCCTGCAGGTGGCGTCGGTGATAGATTGCGCCGTTTAATGTTACTTACAAATTTCAGAGAGTTCCCAAGAATTTTCGTCTGTTTCGCAAGTCATAATGACGCGCCACGGTCGCTGTGGCGAAAAATAAGAACGTCATTAAGGAATTAAGATGAAAAAACGTGTATTTGCGATCGCTGCCATCGTCAGCGGCGCGCTGGCAATCTCAGGCTGCACCACCAACCCTTACACCGGCGAGCGCGAAGCGGGTAAATCCGGCATCGGCGCGGGCATTGGTTCATTAGTCGGCGCGGGCGTCGGCGCCCTTTCGTCGTCGAAGAAAGATCGCGGCAAAGGCGCGCTGATCGGCGCTGCGGCGGGCGCGGCGCTCGGCGGCGGCGTGGGCTACTACATGGACGTGCAGGAAGCCAAACTGCGCGAAAAAATGCAGGGCACCGGCGTGAGCGTCACTCGTAACGGTGACAATATCGTGCTGAACATGCCCAATAACGTCACCTTCGACAGCTCCTCCGCCACCCTGAAACCGGCGGGCGCCAACACGCTGGTCGGCGTGGCAATGGTGCTGAAAGAGTATGAGAAAACCGCGGTCAACGTCATTGGCTATACCGACAGCACCGGCGGCCAGCAGCTTAATATGAAGCTGTCTCAGCAGCGCGCCGACTCGGTCGCCAGCTCGTTGATCACCCAGGGCGTGGCGGCGACACGCGTGCGGACCTCCGGTATGGGCCCGGCGAATCCTATCGCCAGCAACAGCACCGAAGAGGGCAAAGCGCAGAACCGTCGCGTAGAAATTACCTTAAGCCCGATGCAGTAATGTTATCGCCGGGTGGCTTTCCCACCCGGCAAAATACTTGATTAGCCAGATTTTCGCGTTAAGGTGTTGTCACTTTCAGGCGAGAGACCTTCCCATGGCAAAATCAGCGCGCCCCACCATCAGCGATGTGGCAAAAGCGGCGAAAACCGGCAAAACCAGCATTTCCCGTTACCTTAACGGCGAGAAACATCTGCTTTCCGACGCGCTGCTGGCCCGCATTGAAACCGCCATTGCCGAGCTCGACTACCGCCCAAGCCTGATGGCCCGCAGCCTGAAGCGCGGCCGTACCCGCCTGATTGGCCTGATTATCGCCGACATCACCAACCCCTACTCCGTTAACGTGCTCAGCGGTATTGAAGCCGCCTGCCGCGAAAAAGGGTTTACCCCGCTGGTGTGTAACACCAATAACGAGGTGGACCAGGAGCTGCACTATCTGGACCTGCTGCGCAGCTATCAGGTGGAGGGGATCGTCGTCAACGCCGTCGGGATGCGTGAAGAGGGGCTGCAACGCTTGCAGCAGTCCGCGTTGCCGATGGTTCTGATCGACCGCAAAATTCCCGATTTTGCCTGCGACGTGGTCGGGCTGGATAACACCCAAGCCGCCACTACCGCTACCGAACACCTGATTGAACAAGGGTTTGAAGCGCTGCTATTCCTCAGCGAGCCGCTGGGCACCGTCAACACGCGCCGTGAGCGCCTGAGCGCCTTCCGCGCCACGCTGGCCCGCTATCCCGGGGTCGTCGCCGACAACGCCGAAGTGCCGCTGGCGGAGAACGCCCAGCTCGATAACACCCTGCGCCAGTTCCACCAGCAGCATCGCGGAATGCGCAAAGCGGTGATCTCCGCCAACGGCGCGCTCACCCTGCAGGTGGCCCGCTCGCTCAAGCGCATCGGCCTGAACTGGGGCAGCGATATCGGCCTGCTGGGGTTTGACGAACTGGAGTGGGCCGAGCTGGCGGGCGTGGGCATCACTACGCTCAAGCAGCCGACCTGGCAGATTGGCTACGCCGCCGTTGAGCAGGTGGTGCGGCGCATTGAAGGGGCGGCGGATTCCATTCATGAGCAGGTCTTTTCTGGCGAGCTGATCGTCCGCGGTTCAACGGCCCGTTAATCTTCCTTCGTGATGGCGATCATAAATTCAACACGGTGACATTTTCTTTGGAACCGATTCCATCTAGCGTAGTAGACATAGCGTCAGATTCGGAGTCCCTATGCAAAGAAAAATTATGGTGGTCACCGCCGCCTATGGTCACGATGTTGTAAGCAGCGCCGGCGGGCAACACGCCATGCTGCCCATCATCGCCAGCGCCGGGGCCGACGGCGTGGAAATCCGCCGCGAGATGTTGACCCCCGGAGAGCTTCAGGCGCTGCCCGCATTAGCTTCCGCCGTTGCATCTTGCGGCCTGCTGGCCTGTTACTCCGCGCCCGAAGCGCTGTTTATGGCCGATGGCTCCCTCAATCCTCAGCTCCCCGCGTTGCTTCAGGAAGCCACCACGCTGCGCGCGCTGTGGCTGAAAGTGTCGCTGGGTCACTTTCGCCATACCGAGTCGTTCAACACGCTGCGCGACTGGCTGGCGAGCAGCGGTATGAAACTGGTGGTAGAGAACGATCAAACCCCCTGCGGACGCCTGCCGCCGATGCAGCGCTTCAATGCCGCCTGCCACACGCAGAAGCTGCCCGTTCAGCTGACGTTTGATATGGGCAACTGGCTGTGGGTCGGCGAGAAGCCGGAAACCGCGGCGGAGCAGCTGGCGCCGTCCGTCGGTTACATCCACGTCAAAGCCGCCGTGCCGCATCACGACAGCTACCGCGCGCTTCCGCCCGATGAGGCCGACGCCCGCTGGCTGGCGCTGCTGAATCAGCTACCTGGCGACGTACCACGCGGCATTGAGTTCCCGCTGGCAGGAGATGACCTGACCGCCGTCACCCGCCGCTACGTCGAACTGTTACGCAAGGAGTAAGCAATGAAAAATTCTCTGGATGTCATCACCATCGGCGAAGCAATGGCGATGTTTGTTGCCACGCAGACCGGCGATGTTGCCGACGTGGAGCAGTTTATCAAGCGCGTGGCGGGGGCTGAACTGAACGTCGCCACCGGCCTGGCGCGCCTCGGCCTGAAGGTGGGCTGGGTCAGCCGCGTGGGTAACGATAGCTTTGGCCGCTTTGTCCTTAATTCGCTGAAAAAAGAAGGCATTGATGCTTGCGGCGTGACTATCGACCCACAGCATGCAACCGGCTTTCAGCTCAAATCTAAAGTCGAAAATGGAACCGATCCCATTGTGGAATACTTCCGCAAAGGCTCCGCAGCCAGCCATCTCTCCATTGATGATTATCACGATGATTACTTCGCCAGCGCCCGCCATCTGCACTTAAGCGGCGTGGCGGCAGCGCTCTCCGCCAGCTCTTATGCACTGCTGGACCACACCGCCCGCACCATGAAGGCACAGGGGAAAACCCTCTCTTTTGACCCGAACCTGCGCCCGGTGCTGTGGAAAAGCGAAGCGGAAATGGTGGAGAAACTTAACCAGCTCGCGTTCCAGGCCGACTGGGTGTTACCCGGCCTGAAAGAGGGGATGATTTTAACCGGACAGCAGACGCCGGAAGCCATCGCTGATTTCTATCTGCATCGCGGCGTAAAAGCGGTGGTGCTGAAAACCGGCGCAGATGGTGCCTGGTACAAAACGGCCGACGGCGAACAGGGCAACGTTGCGCCGGTAAAAGTCGACAACGTTGTCGATACCGTCGGTGCCGGGGATGGTTTTGCGGTAGGCGTCATCAGCGCGCTGCTGGAAGGCCGTTCGCTGCATCAGGCCGTGACCCGAGGCAATAAAATTGGCGCGCTGGCCATTCAGGTCCAGGGCGACAGCGAAGGTTTACCCACGCGTGAAGCGTTAGGCGAATAACGTCACGTTATGATAGTGGCCACCCTGTACCCTACATACAGCGGCGGCGCAGCGACAATAGAGGCAGGCCTATGAACAGCTCAACAAACGCAGCAAAACGTTGGTGGTACATCATGCCGATCGTGTTTATCACGTACAGCCTGGCGTACCTTGACCGCGCGAACTTCAGTTTCGCCTCCGCCGCCGGGATCACCGAAGATCTGGGTATCACCAAGGGGATCTCCTCCCTGCTGGGCGCCCTGTTCTTCCTCGGCTACTTCTTCTTCCAGATTCCCGGCGCTATCTACGCCGAGCGCCGCAGCGTACGTAAGCTGATCTTTACCTGCCTGGTGCTGTGGGGCGTCTGCGCCTCGCTGACCGGGATGGTCACCAATATCCCGGCGCTGGCGGCGATTCGCTTTATTCTCGGCGTCGTCGAAGCCGCGGTGATGCCCGCAATGCTGATTTACATCAGCAACTGGTTTACCAAATCGGAACGCTCGCGGGCCAATACCTTCCTGATCCTCGGCAATCCGGTCACGGTACTGTGGATGTCGGTGGTATCTGGCTATCTGATTCAGGCACTCGGCTGGCGTGAAATGTTTATTATCGAAGGCTTCCCGGCGGTTATCTGGGCCTTCTGCTGGTGGGTGCTGGTAAAAGATAAGCCATCGCAGGTCGGTTGGTTGAACGAATCTGAAAAAGCCGCGCTGCAGGCGCAGCTGGAGCGCGAACAGCAGGGCATTAAGGCGGTGCGCAACTACGGCGAGGCCTTCCGCTCCCGCAACGTAATCCTGCTGTGCATGCAGTATTTTGCCTGGAGCATCGGCGTCTACGGTTTCGTGCTGTGGCTGCCGTCGATTCTCCGCAGCGGCGGCGCTAACCTTGGCATGGTCGAAGTGGGCTGGCTCTCTTCCGTCCCGTATCTGGCCGCCACGGTGGCGATGATTGTCGTCTCCTGGGCTTCCGATAAATTGCAGAACCGCCGCCTGTTCGTCTGGCCGCTGCTGCTGCTTGCCGGCTTTGCCTTTATCGGCTCGTGGGCCGTCGGTGCGGACCACTTCTGGCTCTCTTATATTCTGCTGGTGATTGCCGGAGCCGCGATGTACGCCCCGTACGGCCCGTTCTTCGCCATCATTCCTGAGATGCTGCCGCGTAACGTGGCGGGCGGCGCCATGGCGCTTATCAACAGCATGGGCGCGCTCGGTTCGTTTTTCGGCTCCTGGTTCGTCGGCTACCTCAACGGTGCCACCGGCAGCCCGTCGGCCTCTTACATTTTTATGGGGGTAGCACTTTTTGCCTCAGTATGGCTAACTCTGATCGTTAAGCCTGCTAATAATCAACCGCTACCCGTTGGCGCACGCCACGCTTAAATATTAACTCACGGAGATTTGTATGAAGCCGTCCATTATTCTCTACAAAGCGTTACCTGACGATTTACTGCGTCGCCTGGAAGCGCATTTTAGCGTTACCCAGGTGCCTAACCTGCGCCCGGAGACGGTGGCGCAACACGCCCAGGCGTTCGCTGATGCGGAAGGTCTGCTGGGCTCGAGTGAAACCGTCAATACCGCCCTGCTGGAGAAGATGCCTAAGCTTCGCGCAACGTCGACCATCTCCGTGGGCTACGATAACTTTGACGTCGAGGCGCTCAACGCCCGCCGCGTGCTGCTGATGCACACGCCAACGGTGCTGACCGAAACGGTCGCCGATACGCTGATGGCGCTGGTGCTCAGCTCCGCTCGTCGCGTGGTGGAAGTGGCCGAGCGGGTGAAGGCCGGTGAGTGGACCAAAGGCATCGGCCCGGACTGGTTCGGTATTGATGTGCACCATAAAACGCTGGGGATTGTCGGGATGGGCCGCATCGGGATGGCGCTGGCGCAGCGCGCGCATTTCGGTTTCAACATGCCGATTCTCTACAACGCGCGCCGTCGCCATGAGCAGGCGGAGGAGCGCTTCAACGCCCGCTACTGCGATTTGAACACCCTGCTGGATGAAGCGGATTTTGTCTGTCTGATCCTGCCGCTAACGGATGAAACGTACCACCTGTTCGGCGCCGAGCAGTTTGCCCGCATGAAGTCATCCGCCATCTTTATCAACGCCGGCCGCGGCCCGGTGGTCGACGAAAAAGCGCTGATCTCCGCGCTGCGTAACGGCGATATTCACGCCGCCGGTTTGGACGTGTTCGAACAGGAACCGCTGCCGGCCAGCTCCCCGCTGCTGACGATGCCCAACGTCGTCGCCCTGCCGCATATTGGCTCCGCGACGCACGAAACCCGCTACAACATGGCGGCCTGCGCGGTGGATAACCTGATTGATGCGCTGCAAGGGAAGGTGGAGAAGAACTGCGTGAACCCGCAGGTGCAATAAGTTCCGAAATGATGCCATCGCCCCGCGATGGCATCATGATTTAAAACTCAGGTCGCAGATTTATTCTTTTCACACGCTACAGTAGTCCTTCACCTGGAGGGAAGGATGAATATTTTCAACATTTTGCGTGATGTCCCCTTACATAAAACGGAAATATCAATACTCGACTATATTCAAAATAATACCGAGCGCTGTCTGCGCGAAGGCATTCGTTCAGCGGCGACAGCCTGTCACAGCAACCCCTCCACGCTCGTTCGCCTAGCCAAAAAGCTGGGCTACAGCGGCTGGCTGGAAATGGTTTACTTTATAAAATTCAATATTGCGCAGCCCCGGCTGGAGCTCACCAACGATCGCAACTTTATGCATATTGAGCCAGCGAACAAAATCAACGATCTGTTCGCGCTGATAGAAAATGCGAAGTTGCTCATCCACGGTAGCGGGTTTTCGCAGCTGGTCGCCCAGTATGTTTACAATAAATTTCTGGTTACCGGCGTTAACGCCAGCCTCTCGTTATGGCCTGATTACGAAATTCTGGAACAAAAAACGGCCACGCCGTGGGAGTGCATCTGGATAATATCAAAATCGGGAAGAAGCACGTCGACCTTAAACTGGCTCAACGCCCTGAAAAATAAAAACATCAAACTGGTTTGTTTTACCGGCGATCATAACAGCCCGCTTGCGCAGGCTGCGGATATTGCGTTTATCATCCATGACCCGCAAAAGTTTGATGACGATATCTACTGGTCAAATCCGTTTTTTGGCTACTGCATTCTGGCCTTTGAACAGTGCCTGAAGCAGTGGTTCGATGATAAAAATCAGCGCGCTCTGGCGCTGTCCTGAGCCAGAAAATCCTGCAACAAAACCGAAAATCGATATTCACTGGCCGCCGGGAGCGCGGAGTAAACCGGATTAGCAAAGAACACCGTACGCTCCCCTTCCCGGCCCTCCAGGCGGAACATATCCGCAGCACCGGGCACCACCGTATAGTCATAAGATTGACCATATAACTCATGAATACACTCACCGTTGCGTATCATTCTCCAGGTCAGCGGGCGCTCGGTACACTCAGCCTGGAAAATGACCGGCTCGCTGATCTGGTCGCCCGGAAACACCGGTACGCCGTGGTGAAGCATGTTCAGCGTACAGGTTACGTTATGACCGATCAGGGTTCGCCCCGACCGTAGCCCCTGAAGCAGCGCATCCAGGCTCAAACCTTCACAGTAAATCGACACGCGGGGCAGCCCTAGCGGATAGCCGCCCTGCACGCCGGGTTTATGGGCGTCGCTCCCGCCGGACGCAAAGATTCTCAGCCCTTTTGACCATAAAAAATCAAAAAAGCGAATGGCTTTTTCATTATCAATGGGCTGATCGGCAAGATGCGGGGCGTTAATCACTTCCAGCAGGTGAACCGAGCGTAAATCAAACTCATGCCCCAGGCTGATACCTTCAGCAAATGGGTGATTGATTGAGAGCACGTTTCCCGCCTGTGCGAGGTCGGTGTGCAGCCGCGAGATGAAATCGGTGACGTTGATACCGCCTTCACAATACTGACTATAATCAATGAGTTGCTTAACGCCGAAAACGTTGTAGTGCAGCTCATTATCAAACGTCAGCTCGGTAGCGGGGATAATCAGAGGCCGACAATCCGCAACATGAGTGGTCACAATGGAATGGTCGGTGATGGCCAGAAAATCCATCTGCCGCTGCTCGGCAATATGCAGAACGTCATCCAGCGCAACGCGACCGTCTGAATAGAGGGTATGGGCGTGGAGATCGCCGTGATACCAGCGGTGCTGTGGATTCACAACGCGAGCAAACGGCTGGTTTAACACATCAATCTGCGGCTTGCCGCTGCCCGTCACGGCGCCGGGAACGCAGTTGATATCAATGGCGGCTTCGCCCAGCAGCTTCCCCGGTTTAACCACCGTAAACTGCCACTCTCCGCCCGCTATCGGCCCCGGCACGGTTAAATTCGCCTCATCGCTGATAGCCTGGCGCAGGCAGTAGTGCTGGATCCGCGATTTCCAGGTGAATAGCGCCCGAAGGCGCTTTGTCGGATCCTTAAGCAGCAGAAAGAAATGTTCAAACGGCCCGTTAAGTAGCGTGATATGGATGTCGCTGCCCGCCGGAACGTCCACTACCGAGGTGTGAACTTCGCAGGTTTGCTGCGTAAAGCGATAGGTTAAACGCATTTCATGCCTCCAGCAGCTCTCTGACCTCAACGGCGATTCGGCAGACATCAGGGCCATAAACAACCTGCACCCCATTCTTGCCGACGCGGACCACGCCCATTGCGTTCAATTCGTTTTTCCAGTGCCGATCGTCGGCGATCAGTTCAACGTTGTGCAGGATCACCCGCAGACGAGAGATACAGTTATCCACCTCAACAATATTTTCCTGCCCACCCAGCGCGGCAATGATCTCCCCGGCAAGCCCATTGGCCGGGGATGCATGGCCTTTATCAAGCTGAGGTGCGGCTCCCTGTGCGTTCTTTTCGTTGTAGTCCTTTTTACTGTAGAGTTTGATATCACCGTCATCTTCGGCTTCGTCGCGCCCCGGCGTTCTTATATTAAAGTACTGAATACACAGCCTGAAAATAAGATACGACACGATAAAGAAAATCGGGAACAGATAGAGGAATGGCCACATATTGAGCTTTTCAGGGCGGAAGATGAAGGGGATCCAGTCCTTAATATTGCCCTGATACACCGATACCTGGCTAAATTCGGCCAGCACCTCGCCAATCGCCGCCAGCGGCGCATACACCAGAAAATAGAGCCACGGCGCAATAAACAAGAAGGTGAACAGAATCGGTTCGGTAATGCCAAATACAATCGTGGAAACCACCACCGAGATAAGCAGCGCCGCCACTTTCTTCTTATTTTCCGGGCGCGTGGTGTGGTACATCGCCAGCGCAATGCCGGGATAAATGGCGAAGTTAATGATCGCGTTGCCGCCCATAAATGCTCGCACCAGCAGCTTTCCAGGCTCCGAAGAGGCTAACTGGGCCATCTGAATCGCGGAAGTACCGGAAACAATCACGCCGTCGACTACCGTGGAACCCCCTAGCTCAGTCCAGCGGATAGGTAACGACAGCAGAGGGTGCATACCAAATGGGATCAGGATTTCATTAACAAAGCGGTACACAAACGTGCCGATTAAGCCGGAATCATGCACAAAACCGGCAAAATTCCCGAGCACATGGCCGACAAACGGCCAGCAGAAAAAGAAAAAGATCCCCAGCGCACCGCCGGCCAGCAGCGACAGGATGGGAACCGTACGGGTCCCGGAGAAGAAAGAGAGGATCACCGGCAGCTTGGTATTGTAGAAACGCGCATGCACGGCCGCGATGCTGAAGCCGACGGCAAGACCGCCAAACACCCCGGTTCGATAGGTAAAATAGCCCAACTCGGTGGTAAACAGCGCGGCGGATTTCGTCGCCTGAATGGTCGACTGCCCTTGTGAAACAAAGCTGCTAATGGTGGTGTTATCGACGCTCAACCCGTGGTTTTTTAACAGGATAGATATCGTCGTCAGCATGGATATATAGGCCACCATGGCAGAAAACGCAGCCCAGCCGTTTTCCTTTCTCGATAACGAGAACGCGACGCCGACGGCATAAAGGATGCCAAGGTTTTTAAAGATTACGTCGCCAAGACCTTTTATTACGCTGAAAAATTTAAAGAAAAAGGAATGTGACCAGCTGTCCCAATGACCGCCAAGCGAATTGATGGTCACTTCCGAGGTTAGCGCGCCGCCGACGCCTAATAGTAGCCCGCCAATCGCCACCAGAGAGATGGGAACCAGCATCGCTTTGCCATAGGTTTGTAGTTTTTCTTTCATTTCGATCCCTGTAACTCAGTCGTCAACCCAGAATCCTCTCCCGGGTAGTGCCGGAAAACCGTGCCAGCCAGAGGCGACACGGTTTTCCCGACTACCGGGCTACCCACATCTGAATCTGGCCTCCTTACTGCCAGTGCCGATATTGAGGATCGTCCAGATAGGCATGAACCAGTTTTGTCGCGAGGCTCCATGAACCAATTAAGGGGTGAGCCATTAAAGCCTTAACCGCCACATCGCGGTTTTGCGTCAGAATGGCCTCAACGGCCAGCCGCTCATACTCCTTCACGCAGGAAATCATATTCTTCTGCGCCTGCGGCACCGCGCTTGGTTTAACCGGCGTCAGCCCCTGGCTGTTCAAATCGCAGCTGATTTCAATCACATCATCGGGACGTAAAAAATCCAGCGTGCCGTTATTGGTTAACGACACCACGATTCGCTTGGTCTGCTGGCTGTTAACGGCTTCCAGAATATCCAGCGCGACGCCGGCATAGCCGCCGGTATCCGGCTCTTCAATAAACTGGGTTAATGTTAATGCCGCTCTCGGATGCGGTTTCTCCTTCTGCGATTCACTCTGCATATAGCTATTTTCACGGCACAGATAATGCTGCATCCAGATATCAAACGCGTCTTCCGGGTGCTGCTTTACGTCAATCGTCAGCAGCGCTTTGCGCATCTGCTGGTTAATTCGCGCGATCTGTTCGCCACGGGTTTCCGCCGCCTGCTGAATAGCGTCAAGCGCTTCCTGGCGATAATAGTAATAATAGAGATATTCATTCAGCAGCTGATTATCACATTGCGCCACCAGGTCCGCAGAGAAATACTGCATGGTGGTTTTTTCATATAGCGTCGCATTTTTTGCCAGCGCGGCCGAAACGGGCACGCCATCAACCGTGATATTGCTAAACCAGGAGAAATGGTTTAATCCATAGCATTCAACCTTCAGGGCGGATTCATCACAGCCCAGTACGGCTGGCAGTTCACGAATAAGTTCGGATGGCGCGTCACAAATACCGTATACGCGACGTTTGAAACCGGACTTAATAATCGCTTCCGTCACCATGCCTGAGGGATTGGTGAAGTTAAAGAGAATGGCGTCTGGCACCGCCAGTTCTTCAATCATCCGGCAATAGTCCAGAATCGCGGGGATGGAGCGCAGCGCCATGGCAAAACCCGCCGCCCCCGTTGTCTCCTGGCCTAACGTATTATGCGACAAGGCAATGCGTTCATCCCGCACCCGGCTTTCATCGCCGCCCACACGCAATGTGGTAATAATATAATTCGCGTTTCTGATTGCGCTTTGCGGGTCTTCGCTGAGCGAAAATTGAATATCCGGGCGAATCGACTGAAAGACATGTCGGGCGATTTCACCAAAGGTCGCCAGATTTTCTGCTGAATTATCCAGAAACACGACTTCAGTCAGATTAATGCGATGCGCATTCCATGCCAGCGATTTGGCCAGAAATATCGATCTGACGCCGCCGCCACCGATTACGGTTAATTTCATAAAGGCTCCAATGCTATTCCATTCCCGGCGATGTCAGATGTTATTTATCCGACATCATTCACATCAGGAATTAATTAATAGAATAATCAGCAAATAATTAATGAATAGATAAATCGACAATAAACATCATGCGTAAATGGGTTATAGCAATGCGAAATAGAGAATGGAATAGCGGGAGGAAAATAGGTACAAACCGTCAGCTGATGCAAACCCGTTTCATGCCGGAGGCAATAAAAAGCCCCTCATACCAGCGGATATGAAGGGCCTGAAGTCCGTTAAAAACGTTATTTGGTGGCGTTAACCGCCGCAGTCCACGCCTGGCTAAAGGCCTGATGCTGTGCCGCGAGCGGGCCAATCAGCGCGTTATACTGGCTAGCCTGCTGCGAGGTCGGGAACTGAATACCGTTCGCCACAAAGCTCACCTGCGTACCCTGCTGAGCAACAAAGTCGCCGACCTGCACCAGCTGCTGGGTGAAGACCTGGGCGGCGGGGATCAGCGGCTCCAGCGCTTGCGCCGGGGTGGTAACCACTTTGCTGTAGACCTGATCGAAGACCGGCTTCAGATCGTCGGCCTGCTTCAGCGCACCGTGCGCGGCATCGGCCTGCATTTTGGCGTTTTGCAGCTGCTGGCTCAATACGCCCAGCGAACCATTCGCCTGACGCAGCGGCTCGCGCTGGGTCATGTAATCCTGCGGTACGCGAATGGCGTTCACGCTATCAACAACCGGACGCAGACCCGCGTCCATCGCCTGGCTCACCTGCTGTGAATAGCCATAAATGACGGCGTAGTCGGAAACAAACGGACCGAACTGTTTTTTCTGGTCAGCCGTTAGCGTCGGCAGGCGTTCGCCGCCACGCATTACCGTATTCTGCAGGAAATCGACGAATGCTTTACGCTGATCGCCTTCCTTATCAAAACACCCACTCAGGCTAACAACCATCAATAACGCCGCAAGAGGCGCAAACCAGCGAGAGCAGGACTTTCCTGTCGCCATTTTCTTACTCCTTCAACCAAAAAAAGCGCAAACCGGCACACACGTGCCTGACGGTGTCAAGGATAGTCCAGAGCCGCGCCGCAAGATACCTTTTTCATACGTTCCGCTGCGGTTGACTGGAAATGTTAATAAGCTGTTGCATCCATCACATTTATAGCAATGAAATCACAGGCAAGGAATAAAGTTAACCTAATGATATTCAGCAATTTTTTACAATAATTGCGATTCCCGCCAGGCGCAGGGAACGATAATCGCACACTTCCGCCCGGCGGCACGTTGTGGGAAGACCCGGTAAGTGATTTGATTAAATGAACGATTAACGACAATACGTTCGATAATCGCCCAAACACCTCACTACCCGTGGGAGAGACAAGAGGATAAAGCCCGCTCTCTTACAACGCTTAGCAGGAATTACCGCATGACAACACAGACAACAACGGATATTCAGGCTTTTATCAACCGCCATCCTTTCTCAAAGTACCAGTGGATGATTCTGGTGCTGTGCTTTGTGACCGTCGCAATGGATGGATTTGATACCGCCATTATTGGTTTTATTGCCTCTGACCTGGTGCAGGAATGGGGCGTACAAAAGTCCGATCTCGGCCCGGTGATGAGCGCCGCGCTGGTCGGTCTGGCCGTGGGCGCATTAACCGCTGGCCCCATGGCTGACCGCATCGGCCGCAAGAAGGTGCTGGTGCTGTCCATTCTGGTCTTTGGCGGTTTCAGTTTGATTACCGCTTTCGCCACTTCGCTGACTCAGCTGACCGTGCTGCGCTTTTTAACCGGCCTGGGGCTGGGCGCGGCGATGCCTAACGCCGCGACGCTGATGAGCGAATATGCGCCGGAACGCCGCCGCGCGCTGCTGGTCAACCTGATGTTCGTCGGTTTCCCGATTGGTTCGTCAATGGGCGGCTTCATCTCTGCCTGGATGATCCCGCACTATGGCTGGCAGAGCGTGCTGATTCTCGGCGGCGTGATGCCGCTGGCGCTGGCCGTCGCGCTGATTTTCCTGCTGCCGGAATCCGCGCGTTATCTGGCGGTAAAAAATCAGCCTCAGCAGCACATTGCCCGCATTCTGCGCCGTATCGCGCCACTGCCTGACAACACGCATTTCGTATTGCAGGAGGCCGGCCAGGTGAAAGAAAAGTCCGCGCTGGGCGTGATTTTCTCCCCGCGCTACCTTGTGGGTACCGTGATGCTGTGTCTGACCTACTTTATGGGGCTGCTGATTTTCTATCTGCTGACCAGCTGGCTGCCGCTGCTGATCCGCGAAACCGGCGCAACCCTCAGCCAGGCTTCGGTAATCACTGCCCTGTTCCCGCTGGGCGGCGGTATTGGCGTACTGGTGCTGGGTGCGCTGATGGACAAGATGAATCCAAACAAGGTGGTGGCGGTAGGCTATCTGCTGACCGGCGTCTTTGTCTGCCTGGTGGGATTCTCAACCCATAGCCTGGTGCTGATGGGCGTGATGGTGTTTATCGCCGGCACCATCATGAACGGCGCGCAGTCTTCGATGCCCGCGCTGGCCGCCGGATTTTACCCAACTCAGGGGCGCGCCACCGGCGTCGCCTGGATGCTGGGTCTGGGCCGCTTCGGGGGCATTCTCGGTGCCTTCAGCGGTGCCTTCCTGATGCAGGCGGAGCTGTCGTTTAAAACCATCTTCGCCCTGCTGGCCATTCCGGCGGTGCTGTCCGCGATTGCGCTGATGATCAAGTACGCGGCCGGTAAACGTCAGCAGAATCAAGGCAACAGCGACCCGGCGTCGCTGCCGGAATCTGCGCAAAAAGTCTAATTTTTGCCCCGGCAGTCAGGCTGCCGGGGTTTCATGACGCTTTTTTACAAAACACCAACAGACCTTAAGTCTACCTATTTATCAGTACATTAGCGTCATTTGTATCGGCTATTGTTCCCGCTTCGTTGAAAAACATAGACAGATAACGTTTGCTTTTGAGGTCAGAAGTATGCGTTAATGCCTCCACGGTTTGACATACAGACCACAAAGCAGTTGAGTAAAGCAGTTCCCTTCAAGGTTATCCATTGGTACCCCTCGTAGCGACATTTCCTTTACGCTTTAAATTCTGTAAAGCATGCCATATCGCCGTAAGGCTCAATTAATTTTTAAAGTTAATTTCTATGTCCGTTAAAATGAATGGTATCGTAAAATGGTTCAACGCTGACAAAGGTTTCGGCTTCATCACTCCTGACGATGGTTCTAAAGACGTGTTCGTACACTTCTCTGCTATCCAGAACGATGGCTACAAATCCCTGGACGAAGGTCAGAAAGTTTCCTTCACCATCGAAAACGGCGCTAAAGGCCCGGCAGCTGGCAACGTAACTTCTCTGTAAGTTCACGCCGCTAAGAATACGAAATCCCTGCCTTATGGCGGGGATTTTTTTATTTATAACGCCGTAAAAACCCAACCGCTCTCTTGCCATGTCAGGCTGTGCGTCAGCTTCAGCCCCTGCAAAAACGCCTCATCGTGCGACACCACAATCATCGCCCCGGGAAACCCCGCTAGCGCGGCTTCAATCGCCTGAACCGATGTCAGATCGAGATGGTTGGTGGGCTCATCCAGCAATAAAAGCTGCGTCGCCTCCCGACGCCACAAAACGCAGGCCAGCGCTGCCTTTAAGCGTTCCCCACCGCTCAACATTGCCAGCGGTAGATTAACTTTCTCCGCGCCGAGCTGCAGCTGTGCCAGACGGGTACGCAGTGCGCCTTCCGCTAACGGCGTTTCTCCCGCGCGTAGATGTTCTATCACCGAGCGTGACAGGTCCAGCTGAGTGAGGTGTTGATCCAACCATGCCGCGCTAACCGACACCTGACAGCTCCCACCGAGCGGCGTTTCCAGCCCCATCAGCGTTTTCAGCAACGTGGTTTTGCCACAGCCGTTCGGGCCGCGCAGCGCGACACGCATCGGGCCGTCCAGCCGCCAGTTAAGCGCAGGCGTCGAGGAATGGGCGAAGCGCAGCGCGTCCAGGACCAGCACCTGTTTGCCCGCCGCCACCTGGCTGCCAGGCAGGGTAAACATGACCGGCGCGTCTTCTTCCACACGCTCCCGCGCCTGCGTTACCGCCTGACTCAGCGCCGCGTTTTGCTGCCGATGCTGATTGAGCAGCGTCCCCGGCCGCTCGCGCGCCGCTCCCTTGTATTTTACGCGCTCAAAGGAGGCGATATTCAGGCTATCGACAGTGCGCAGGGTTTTAGCCGAGCGCCTCTGGCAATCATCGTGTTCCTTTTGCAGACGCGCCCGAACGCGACGCCGTTCAGTGGCGGCATGCTCCAGCGCCGCTCGCGCCGCCGCGCGTTCAGTATCGCGCTGCTGCTGGTAATCCGCGTAGCTGCCACCGTAGCTGCGTAGCGCCGACGCCGTCAGTTCCAGGATGCGCGGCATTCGCGCCAGGAGTTCACGATCGTGGCTGGCAATAAGCGCGCCACCTCGCCACTCATCAAGCTGGTGATAGAGCCATTCACGCCCGGGACGGTCAAGATGGTTGGTCGGTTCATCAAGCAACAGATAATCCGCGCCGGAGGTAAACGCCGCACAGAGCAGCGCCTTCACCCGCTCGCCGCCGCTCAGGGAAATCGCGGGGCGGTTTGGGTCAAACACCCCCAGCCCCGCCGCCAGAAACGCGGTATTCAGACGCTCTGGCAGATCCCAATAACCGTCAAGCGTCTCAACATCCTCCGCCAGCCCATTGCCGCTCGCCATGCGCTGCAGCGCCGCAAAGTGCGTGTCGTAGCCGAGCAGGGTGGACAGCGTCATTTCAGGGGAGACCGTATGCTGCTGCGCCACATAGGCCCACGAAGTAAGAGATTCAATATGCCCGTCAGAGGGAACATCTTTACCCGCCAGCAGACGCAGTAGCCGGGTTTTCCCTACGCCGTTGCGACCGACAAGGCCGCATAACGACCTCTCCAGCGACAGATTCAGCGGGCCAAAAAGGGTATCGCCCGTCGCAAACTGACAGGTGACCTGATGCAAAATAAAAGAGGGGGATTGCGCACAATGGGCCATAAGCACTCCTGAGTGAAATCAATAACTCCCCTGCCCGCGGCATGTGCCCGGCAAGGATTCGAATTCAGCAGGTGTGTTTGTCCATTTTCAGTGTGCCTCAGTGAGACGAGGGATTCGTCGCAACAAGGATAAACGTATTGTGCGGCGGGTTTCAAGACTATTTTTTACGCAGCGCGCGAAACGTAAAGAAAAAAGCCTCCGTAGACAGGAGGCTTTTATATTATTGAGATCAATCTAATTGGGTGCAAAGAGAATGCATCACGCCGTCAGAATGGCGGGGACGATGCCCCGCCATCAGCCCTTACTGTTTAATATCGCAGGCTAAAGATGCCGCTAATTCAGTACGACCTTGCTTAATATGCAATTCACATAATGAATCACGAACCATCCAGGTAAATAATAGAATAGTGAGACATTTCACTATTAAACTATACAACATAGATTTTTGCGGCATCCCTCGCCTCCTGTGTTGATTTTCAACAAGTAAGAGGCTACCCTTATGGTGTTCATGCATAGAGGCGGCCTCATTCTGCACAGCCCCCCAAAAGTTGGACAGAATTAACGAGGCTTCAGAGAAAGAGTCCATATTATAATGGACTCTTTTTTATTTACAGACACAGATAAAGTATATTCACAGCGACCGAATAATCCATATTACAGGTTATTATAGGCTCACTTTCTTCCCGCTCTCATCAACAACTCTTTCACCGTCCTCTTTAGTAAATGCACCTTTTTGAGACTCCGGGATAATATCCAGAACAACTTCTGAAGGACGACACAGACGAGTTCCCAAGGGGGTTACTACGATAGGGCGATTAATCAGAATAGGATGTTCCAGCATAAACCCGATTAATTGCTCATCGGTAAACTTACCATCAGCAAGACCAAGCTGTTCATAAGGTTCAACATTCTTGCGCAGCAATGCACGTACCGTAATTCCCATATCTGAAATAAGTTTAATAAGCTCATCGTGGGTCGGGGGCGTATCGAGATAATAAATTATCGTCGGTTCGTTGCCGCTGTTACGGATCATCTCCAGCGTGTTGCGTGAGGTGCCACAGGCCGGGTTGTGATAGATGGTAATGTTGCTCATATCAGTATCTCATTACAAAGTGACAGAGAGCCGCCACGCCAGCGCGGCCAGAGTGACAAACAGCACCGGCACAGTCATAACAATGCCGGTACGGAAGTAATATCCCCAGGTAATCTTTATATTTTTCTGGGCAAGCACATGTAGCCACAGCAGGGTTGCCAGACTGCCAATCGGAGTGATTTTCGGGCCTAAATCGCAGCCAATCACATTGGCATAAATCATTGCCTCTTTGACGACGCCGGTCGCCGTACTCCCGTCAATCGACAGCGCGCCAATCAGTACCGTCGGCATATTGTTCATCACTGATGAGAGAAATGCCGTCAGGAAGCCGGTGCCGAACGTCGCTGCCCATAACCCCTTGTCTGCCAGCAGATTCAGCACGCCAGACAGGTACTCCGTGAGCCCTGCATTGCGCAGGCCATAGACCACGAGGTACATGCCCAGCGAGAAAATAACGATCTGCCATGGCGCACCGCGCAGGACTTTCCCTGTGTTGATGGCATGGCCTCTTTTCGCCACCACAAACAGCACTGCTGCGCCAGCCGCCGCTATCGCACTGACCGGGATCCCCAGCGGCTCCAGAACAAAGAAACCGACAAGCAGCAATAACAGGACAATCCAGCCCGCCCTGAAGGTTGCCGGATCCTTGATCGCGCTGGCAGGCGTCTTCAGCAGCGAAACGTCGTACGTGGCCGGAATATCCCTGCGGAAGAAGAGATGCAGCATGATCAGCGTGGCCGCAATCGCTGCCGCATCCACGGGGATCATAACGGAGGCGTACTGCGTAAAGCCCAGACCAAAGAAGTCCGCCGAGACGATATTCACCAGGTTAGAAACAATGAGTGGCAGGCTGGCCGTATCTGCAATAAATCCTGCGGCCATGACAAAGGCCAGTGTCGTGCCCTGGCTGAACCCCAGTGCGAGCAGCATCGCAATCACAATCGGCGTCAGGATCAACGCGGCGCCGTCATTGGCAAACAACGCAGCAACAGCGGCACCGAGCAAGACTATCCAGGTGAACAGCAGGCGGCCACGTCCGTTACCCCAGCGGGAGACGTGCAGTGCGGCCCATTCAAAGAAGCCGGACTCATCGAGCAGCAGGCTGATGATGATGACCGCAATAAATGCCGCTGTAGCGTTCCAGACGATATTCCAGACAACGGGAATATCAGCGATATGGATGACACCGGTTCCCAGCGCCAGCACTGCCCCGATACTCGCGCTCCAGCCAATACTCAGGCCTCTGGGTTGCCAGATCACCAGTACCAGCGTCAGTAAAAATATACTCCCTGCCAAAAGCATATCAGACTCCGTTATATATGATTATGTAAATGTGTTTTTCTTTCTCAGCAGGAGGTGCAGGCTGATTTATCCAGCCATTCACGCACATCCTCCCGCATACACTGCCAGGTCGTCGTGATTGTCTCTGCTGCCCATGCCGGTATGTGGGGTGACAGACGATAGTGGATCCATTTGCCTTCCCGACGGTCAAGTACCAGCCCGGCCTCGCGCAGGATAGCCATATGTCGCGATATTTTGGGCTGCGATTCGGAGGTGGCCGCACAGATATCGCAGACGCACAGTTCTCCGGACTCCCGGAGAAGCATGACGATGGCGAGCCGGGTTTCATCCGACAGGATTTTGAAAAGCTGAACAGGTTGTAGCATTTTTCACTCCGTTCCCTTTAGAATACACATATGGTAAATCATATGTATTGATTTTGAAATCACCTGCTCTCTCCGGAGGAGAAAAATGGAACAATTTCCTGCCCTGAATACTGAATGCTTTGATCAACACATTGCCGAACGCCTGCACCTGCAGGAGCCCCCCAGAATCCTGATCCTGTACGGTTCAGTGCGAGAACGTTCCTACAGCCGCTTTGCAGCAGAAGAAGCTGGAAGGCTGCTGTCAGTCATGGGCGCAGAAGTGAAAATGTTTAATCCTTCAGGGCTACCGTTACCCGACGATGCGCCAGAAACGCATCCGAAAGTCGTTGAGCTTCGCAGCCTGGTCAGATGGTGTGATGGAATGGTCTGGAGTTCCCCGGAACGGCACGGTGCCATGAGCGCGATAATGAAAGCTCAGATTGACTGGATTCCATTAAGTGAAGGCGCTGTTCGCCCCTCTCAGGGAAAAACTCTCGCAGTAATGCAGGTCTGCGGCGGGTCACAGTCCTTCAATGCTGTTAACCAGATGCGGATACTGGGCCGGTGGATGCGTATGTTCACAATTCCCAACCAGTCCTCCGTAGCAAAAGCCTGGCAGGAATTCGATGAAAATGGGCGCATGAAGCCGTCCTCATGGTACGACCGTATCGTTGATGTCACTGAGGAACTATTTAAAATAACGCTGCTACTGAAAGGGCATACGGGATACCTTGCCGATCGCTACAGCGAGCGAAAAGAGAGCCACCAAGCGTTATCAGCACGCGTTAATCAGAGCAAAATCTGATACCAGAACTAAATTCGTAATGGGTAGGCCTTCAGACGATACTCAACCGGACTAAGGCCTTTTAATTTAATGCTGATCCGACGGGTATTGTAATAGCGGATATAGTCCTCAAGAAACACCTTGAGTTCATCAATATCATTGAATTCACTGGTATAAAAACACTCTGATTTCAATGCCCCGAAAAAACACTCAGCACAGGCATTATCCAGGCAGTTTCCCTTTCGGGACATACTTTGCAGGATACCAGAAGACTTCAACTGATACTGATACTGATACCAACGGTGTCGGTATTGCCAGCCCTGATCGGAGTGAAGTACTGGCCTACTGTCGTCATCCAGCCTGGCGAATGCCTTCAATAGCATTTCATCAATCATCGACATCGCAGGGCGTTCTGAAATACTGTAGGAAATAACTTCGTTATTAAAGAGATCGATGATAGGGGAAAGATAGAGTTTCCGGCCATTTACCGCAAATTCAGTCACATCAGTGACCCATTTCTCATTAGGTCGCGTGGCTTTAAAGTTTCTCTTCAGAATGTTTTCAGCAATTTCACCACACTCACCACGCCATGAACTGTAGCGCTTAACTTTGATGGTTGCTTTAAGAACCATTGATGTCATCAATCGTTGAACGACTTTATGATTGATTACGCCAATTTCTCGTCTGAGAGCAAGCGTAATTCTGCGATAGCCGTAACGACCACGGTTATCAAAATATATCTCTTTGATTCGACTTCTTATATCATCATATTTCCCCGGAGATTTAAGTCCTTTCAGGTGATAGTAAAATGTACTCCGGGGTATCTGAGCTATCTGAAGCAGGTGCTCTAATGGGTAGTACTGCCTTAGTTCATTGATAACCTGAACCTTCTCTCTTACCGAACCAAGGCTTTCAGCTTTTTTAGATAAAGAACTCGTAATTCAAGGAAGTGGACTTTTTTTTCCAACTCTCGAATCCGTTTATCCTTCGAATATTCCAGTACAGCTTCCGCTTTAACAGGGTCATCAATCATATGGGGTGCCCTTTTCTTACCAACACGTAAAGAACGCAAACCGTCCTCTCCATGTTCGTTGAACACTTTTATCCATTTGCCTATCGAAGCGGCGCCAGCAACTTTAAATTTGGCAGCCGCCTGCGTTTGGGAAATCTGACCTGAAAGTACAGCTCTAACAGCTTCAATTCTGACCTCTGGGTCAACAGAGACTCCCTTGTCCCTGGATTTTAATCCCTCTTCCCCATAAGCATCATAGGCTGCAACCCATAATCTTACCTGGGTTCGAGGGACGTCGAAGCGTGCTGATGTCAAACGATAACCCTCATCAGTAGTGAAATAATGCATAACCACCTGGAGGCGTTCTTCAAAGGTATATTTACGTCTGGACATGGGACTCTCCAATTAGAGAGTCCAACTAAATGGGTGCAGTGCATTCTGATTTATAGTCAGGTGGGGCTTTTCTCTGTTTGCCTTTCGGTGAATACCTGAGACAAACAGTCTCAAGCACCCACCAGCATTCTACCTTAAAATAATCACCCACCTATTTTAATGTATTCCTAAAATATTTTTCATTCATCAATAAAAACAACATGCATTATAGGCAAGATAATTATTAATGATTCACGTAATAAAACAACAGATATAAAAAAACCTGCCATCAGGCAGGTTTTTATTTAACGCTTTCGTGTTACTGGAGCAGCGAAATATCCGCTACCTGCAGGAACAATTCGCGCAGTTTGGACAGCAGCGTCAGACGGTTGATACGCACGTCTTTGTCGTCGGCGTTGACCATCACGTTCTCGAAGAAGGTGTCTACCGGCTCGCGCAGGGACGCCAGTTCAATCAACGCTTCCTGATAGCGACCCTCGGCAAAGTACGGCTGAAGCTTATCGCGCAGCACCACCAGGTGGCCCGCCAGCTTGATTTCCGCCGCGTCTTTCAGGACGGAGGCGTGAACGATATCGTTCAGCGTCTCGTCAGACTTCGCCAGAATGTTCGACACACGCTTGTTGGCCGCAGCCAGCGCAGAGGACTCTTCCAGAGTACGGAAGTGAGACACCGCCTTCATACGCGCATCGAAGTCTGCCGGACGGGTCGGACGACGCGCCAGTACCGCCTGGATGGTGTCAACGGTATAACCTTCGTCCTGATACCAGGCACGGAAACGACCCAGCATAAAGTCGATCACGTCATCGACCACTTTCGCGTTGGTCAGCTTGTCGCCGTACAGACGCACCGCTTCTTCGGTGAGGGTTTGCAGATCCAGATTGAGGTTCTTCTCAACGATAATACGCAGCACGCCCAGCGCGGCACGACGCAGCGCAAACGGGTCTTTGTCGCCTTTCGGATGCTGGCCGATACCGAAGATACCCGCGAGGGTGTCCATCTTGTCGGCAATCGCTACGGCACAGGCTACCGGGTTAGACGGCAGGTCATCGCCGGCAAAGCGCGGCTGATACTGCTCGTTCAGCGCCACGGCCACATCTTCCGCTTCGCCATCGTGACGCGCGTAGTGCATGCCCATCACGCCCTGGGTGTCGGTGAACTCGAAGACCATGTTGGTCATCAGGTCACACTTAGACAGCAGGCCCGCGCGGGTAGCGTGGTTCACGTCAGCGCCAATCTGGCCGGCGATCCAGCCCGCCAGGGCCTGAATACGGTCAGTTTTGTCGCGCAGCGTGCCCAGCTGCTGCTGGAACAGCACGGTCTGCAGACGCGGCAGGTTATCTTCCAGACGCTTTTTACGGTCGGTATTAAAGAAGAACTCGGCATCCGCCAGACGCGGACGAACCACCTTCTCGTTACCGGCGATAATCTGCTGCGGATCTTTCGATTCGATGTTCGCCACGAAGATGAAGTTTGGCAGCAGCTTGCCCGCGTTGTCGTAAACCGGGAAGTACTTCTGGTCGCCCTTCATGGTGTACACCAGCGCTTCCGCCGGTACCGCGAGGAATTTCTCTTCAAACTTCGCGGTCAGCACCACCGGCCATTCCACCAGCGAGGTCACTTCTTCCAGCAGGCTTTCGCTCAGGTCGGCGTTGCCGCCAATCTTGCGTGCCGCTTCTTCCGCGTCCGCTTTGATTTTTGCTTTACGCGCTTCGTAGTCCGCCATCACCATGCCGCGTTCCAGCAGAATCTGCGGGTACTGGTCGGCATTGTCGATGGTGAACTCCGGCTCGCCCATAAAGCGATGGCCGCGAATCACGCGGTCAGACTGAATACCCAGAATGGTGGCCGGGATCACCTGATCGCCCAGTAGCAGGGTCACGGTGTGAACCGGACGCACGAAGTGCACGTCGTTGGCACCCCAGCGCATCAGTTTCGGGATCGGCAGTTTCGCCAGCGAGGTGGCAATCATGTTCGGCAGCAGCGCTTCGGTGCTTTCGCCCTTCACGTGTGCGCGATACAGCAGCCATTCACCTTTGTCGGTGGTCAGACGCTCGGCCTGATCGACGGTGATACCGCAGCCACGCGCCCAGCCTTCTGCCGCTTTGCTCGGTTTACCTTCAGCGTCGAACGCCTGGGCAATCGCCGGACCGCGTTTTTCGACTTCGCGATCCGCCTGCGCGGCCGCCAGATTCGCCACTTTCAGCGCCAGACGGCGCGGGGCAGCAAACCATTCAACTTTACCGTGCGCGAGGCCAGCGTTATCCAGCTCTGCGGTCACGTTGGCCGCAAAAGATTCCGCCAGGTTGCGCAGCGCTTTTGGTGGCAGCTCTTCAGTGCCGATTTCCACCAGGAAAGTTTTCTCAGACATGGCCGCCTCTTATTTATTCTTGTTGCACATCGGGAAGCCAAGGGCCTCACGGGAAGCGTAGTAAGCTTCTGCCACTGCTTTGGTCAGGGTGCGAATGCGCAGAATGTAGCGCTGACGCTCGGTGACGGAGATGGCTTTACGCGCATCCAGCAGGTTAAAGCTATGGGCAGCCTTAAGAATACGCTCGTAGGCAGGCAGCGGCAGCGGGTTTTCCAGCGCCAGCAGCTGCTGGGCTTCTTTCTCATACTGCTCGAAGCAGGAGAACAGGAAGTCGACGTCGGCGTATTCGAAGTTATAGGTGGATTGCTCCACTTCGTTCTGATGGAACACGTCGCCGTAGGTGGTTTTACCCAGCGGGCCGTCGCTCCAGACCAGGTCGTAAACGCTGTCTACGCCCTGAATGTACATGGCCAGACGCTCCAGACCGTAGGTGATTTCACCGGTCACCGGCTTACACTCCAGGCCACCGACCTGCTGGAAGTAGGTGAACTGCGTGACTTCCATACCGTTCAGCCACACTTCCCAACCCAGACCCCAGGCGCCCAGCGTCGGGTTTTCCCAGTTGTCTTCCACGAAGCGAATATCGTGGATGGTCGGGTCCATACCCAGCTCTTTCAGCGATCCAAGGTACAGCTCCTGAATATTTTCCGGAGACGGCTTAATCACCACCTGGAACTGGTAGTAGTGCTGTAAACGGTTCGGGTTTTCGCCATAGCGGCCATCGGTTGGACGGCGGGACGGCTGCACGTAGGCGGTCGCCATCGGCTCCGGCCCCAACGCACGCAGGCAGGTCATTGGGTGAGAAGTGCCCGCGCCAACTTCCATGTCCAGTGGTTGAACAATGGTGCAGCCCTGACGAGCCCAGTAATCCTGTAAGGTCAGGATCAGGCCCTGGAAGGTCCTGGTATCAAACTTTTGCATATGATTTCGTGCTGGATACGTGTGGATTTAAAGGAAGCAGTCAGTATACCCGCTGGCTGCGAGATATACAGTATGAAAGGGGATTGTTTAAGGAAAATTGGGGAAAACAGGCCGGATCTTGCTGCTCCCGGGCCTGTTTTAACGCATTGAGAGGTGTAAAAAGCCGCCGTCGGCGTCGAATGAGCAGACAAAACTTTCGTTACGCGCCGTATAGCCGCGCAGCTCGTAGCTGCCCTGGAAACGTTCAAATCCAGTGACGTCTATTTTCTGCGGCGCGGTGTTATAGCGCTCCGCCGCGTTGTCTTTACAGAGCTGCTCCATGCTCAGCGAGCGCGCCGGATTCATTTTTGCGCTTTGCGTTTTTTGCGCCGCTGGCGGCTCGGCCGACGAGCACCCCGCCAGCAGCACCAGCGCCAGCAAAGGAGGGAGAGACTTCATCATCATTATTTATCTTACCAGGCTATTATTTTAGGCTGTCCCCTATCACACTTCCGCATTGTGCGAACCTCACCATAACTCTACAAGCACAAGGGTGCAAAACTCAGAATTATCCAGTGAAATAGCGCCTACGGCAGCGTGGTCTGAATATATTTATAGCGGAGATTAGGGTATCTGATGCAAGAAAAAATTAGCTGGATTGATAACTTACGCGGTATTGCCTGCCTGATGGTGGTGATGATCCATACCACAACCTGGTTTGTGACCCACCCGCACGACATCAGCCCGTTCAGTTGGGATCTGGCTAACGTCCTGAATTCGGCCTCACGCGTCAGCGTACCGCTGTTTTTTATGATTTCCGGCTACCTGTTTTTTGGCCAGCGCAGCGCGCAGCCGCGCCATTTCCTGCGCATTGCGCTATGCCTGCTATTTTACAGCACCCTCGCCCTGCTCTTCATTGCCGCCTTTACCCAAATCAACCTTGAGACATCGCTGAAGAATCTGCTGCAAAAGCCGGTTTTCTACCATCTGTGGTTTTTCTTCGCCATCATGGTGATTTATCTGGTCTCACCGCTGATTGAGGTAAAAGCCATCAGCGGCAAAATGCTGTTCGCGCTGATGGTGGTCATCGGTATTGTCGCCAACCCGAACACCCCGCCGCTCAAAACCGACGGCGCGACCTGGCTGCCGGTGAATCTGTACATCAACGGCGATACCTTTTACTACGTGCTTTATGGCCTGCTTGGCCGGGCGCTGGGCATGATGGAGACCGGCCGCAAGGGGCTAACGTGGATCTGTGGCCTGCTGTTTGCCCTCGGGGTCGGGATTATTTCGCGCGGCACGCTGCATGAGCTGCAATGGCGCGGTAACTTTGGCGATACCTGGTATGTGTACTGTGGCCCGATGGTCTTTCTCTGCGCGACGTCGCTGTTCATCGTGATTAAAAACACCCTGAATCAGCGTATTTTGCCGGGATTGGGGTTAATTTCTCGCCACTCGCTGGGCATCTACGGTTTTCACGCCTTTATTATTTACCTGCTGCGAAGCTGGAATATCGACCTCAAAAGCTGGCCCGCGCTGGATATCCCGTGGGTTTTTGCGATAACCCTGGCGGGCAGCCTGCTGCTCTCGATGGCCTTACAGCGCATAGATAAACGTAACCTGATCAGTTAGAAAGCACCCGCCGCGGCCACAGTGCGGCGCCGTACATACAGCTAAACCATGCCGCGACGGCGAGAATTTTATAGGCTAGCGCCAGCGGCATATTCCATATCCCCACCAGCAGTAACCCGGATGTTAACAGCAGAACCAGACGGCATAAGGCGGCGAATGACGCCTGCGCGGCCTGCCGATGCGCCGCAATCGCAAAGATTCCCAGTACCCAAATCGCCAGAAAATAGGCTTTATCCTCCAGATGCGGACAGCCGCGCCAAAGACAAATCAGATACAGCACAATGCCGGCAATCAAGGCCGAACGCGGTGATTTAACGATGGTTACCATAAGCATCTCCCTTGCTGACAACTCCGCCATTATCGCGCACGATAATCTTTTAACATTGGAGTAACACAGCAAAAGCGACAGTTTCGGAATACATAAAGGCGCGGGAGAACAAAGAGAAGCCCGCTCCTTGAGGGAGCGGGCTATGCGTTGTATCAGGACATTAGCGGCAGCAGATGCTGATAAATCTGGCGGAACGTCTCACGCTGCGGCGCATAGCGCGCAAAGCGTTGTGCATCCGGCAGATGCGCCTGCTCCAGCGTCAGCTGTGGCAACAGGTCAGCGTAAGGACGATCGTGATGGATAGCCAGCTGCGCCAGACGCGCGGCGCCCAGCGCCGGGCCGACGTCGCCGCCGGTGCGGTAATCCAGCTGTTTACCGCAGATATCCGCCAGCATTTGCCGCCAGTAGGCACTGCGCGCGCCGCCGCCGATAAGCGTAATGCTTTTTGGCTCTACGCCGCAGGCGTGCACGACGTCCATGCCGTCAGCCAGCGCAAAGCCGACACCTTCCAGCACGGCCTGCGCCAGTTCGGCAGGACCATGCTGATGGGTCAGCCCAAAGAACACGCCTTTGGCCTGCGGATTATTGTGCGGCGTACGCTCTCCGGAGAGATACGGCAGGAACCAGACTGGTCCCGCGCTAACGTCGGCCGTTTGCGCAGCGGCAATCAGCGCAGGGACCGTCTCCAGGCCGGTCAGCTTCGCCGCCCAGTCCAGGCACGATGCCGCGCTGAGCATCACCGACATCAAATGCCAGCGCCCGGGCAGCGCGTGACAGAAGCTGTGTACCGCGCTTTCCGGCTTGCTGAGGAAGCCTTCGCTCACCGCAAAGTAGACGCCGGAGGTCCCCAGCGATAGCATCGCCTGGCCCGCGTCCGCCATACCCACGCCGACCGCTCCCGCAGCGTTATCGCCCCCACCGGCTACCACCGGCACCGCGGGCATATTCCAGGCGTTAGCGACCGAAGGCAGCAGTTGCCCCGTCACCTCGCAGCCTTCAAACAGGGCGGGCATGTTATCGCGAGTCAGCTGACAGGCAGCGAGCATCTCATCGCTCCAGTCGCGCTTCGCCACGTCCATCCACATAGTGCCCGCCGCATCTGACATATCGCTGGCGAAATCGCCGGTCATACGCAGACGCAGATAATCTTTCGGCAACAGCACTTTATCCACCTGGCGGAAAATCTCCGCTTCATGGCGCTGCACCCACAGCAGCTTCGGTGCGGTGAAGCCAGGCATCATCAGGTTGCCGGTAATTTGTCGCGAGGTGGCCACCTGCGCTTCCAGCCGCTGGCACTCTTCGGCACAGCGGCCATCGTTCCACAAAATCGCCGGGCGCAGCACGCGCTGCTGTTTATCCAGCAGCGTAGCGCCGTGCATCTGCCCGGCAATCCCCAGGGCTTTTACCCCCTGAAGGCTATGCTGCTGGCCCAGCTCCTTCATGGCGCGATCTGTCGCCTGCCACCAGTGCTCAGGATCCTGCTCAGACCACAGTGGATGCGGGCGGGAAACCGTCAGTTTTTCCGTGTGCGAGGCCAGCACGGTGCCCTGCTCATCCAGCAGGATCGCCTTAACGCCAGAAGTGCCTAGATCTATGCCGATATACATCGCGACTGCTCCTTTAGGTGGTACGATGCCCGGAAGCTTACGCCCCGGGCATGGTGTACGGCAAAGCTGAAATTACTTGTCGAACAGGTAGTGGTTTACCAGCCCTTCCAGCAGCTCCTGATGGCCGCTCTGGTGCTGCGGCGCCAGCTGATGCTGCTCAGCGTATTTCGCCAGGTCCTGCAGCGACATCTGGCCTTTAAGGATTTGCTGGCCCAGCTCCCCGTTCCAGCCGGCATAACGCTTGGCAACGCGTTTATCCAGCTCGCCGCCTTCAATCATGCGGGCCGCCACTTTCAGCGACAGCGCCATGGTGTCCATCGCGCTAATATGGCCGTAGAACAGGTCATATTTGTCGGTGCTCTGACGGCGCACTTTGGCGTCAAAGTTCAGACCGCCGGTGGTAAAGCCACCCGCTTTGAGGATTTCGTACATCACCAGCGCGTTTTCTTCCACGCTGTTCGGGAACTGGTCGGTATCCCAGCCCAGCTGCGGGTCGCCGCGGTTGGCATCGACAGAACCAAACAGGCCCAGCGCGATGGCGGTGGCGATTTCGTGATGGAACGAGTGGCCCGCCAGCGTGGCGTGGTTGGCTTCGATATTCAGCTTGATCTCTTTCTCCAGACCGAACTGCTTCAGGAAGCCATACACGGTTGATGCATCGTAGTCGTACTGGTGCTTGGTCGGCTCCTGCGGTTTTGGCTCAATCAGCAGCGTACCCTGGAAGCCGATTTTGTGTTTGTGCTCAACAACCATCTGCATGAAGCGGCCAATCTGTTCGCGCTCCTGACGCAGGTCGGTATTCAGCAGGGTTTCATAGCCTTCACGGCCGCCCCACAGCACGTAGTTTTCACCGCCCAGTTTGTGGGTGGCGTTCATCGCGGTAAACACCTGCGTCGCCGCCCAGCTGAACACTTCTGGATCCGGGTTAGTCGCAGCACCTGCGCCGTAGCGCGGGTTAGTGAAGCAGTTTGCGGTGCCCCACAGCAGCTTCACGCCGCTCTGCTGCTGTTTTTCCGCCAGCACGTCGACCATCTGCGCAAAGTTGTTCAGATATTCTTTCAGGCTAGCGCCTTCCGGAGAGACGTCCACGTCATGGAAACAGTAGTAAGGTACATTCAGCTTGTGGAAGAATTCAAAAGCGACATCTGCCTTGCGTTTTGCAAGCTCAATGACTTCGCCTGGTTGCTGCCATGGACGATTAAAGGAGCCGACACCAAACATGTCCGCGCCGTTCCAGCAGAAGGTATGCCAGTAGCAGGCGGCGAAGCGCAGGTGATCTTCCATACGTTTGCCCAGCACCAGTTCATCCGGATTGTAGTGGCGGAACGCCAGCGGATTTTCGGTTTTTGGGCCTTCAAAACGAACGCGATCCAGTTGGTCGAAATATGCTTGCATAATGAACTCCATAATCTGACAGGCGGCGAGGAATAATTCGTATGGTCATACTGAATTCTGAATGGCGGTCTCTCAATTACGTTATTTCACACTGCTATTAAGAGAATCCACAAATGTGCGCTGGCTCGCAAAATAAAATGGAATCCGCCTCGTTTTATGTACGCAAATTTGTCGTTCCCAACTTTTAAAATCAGATCGCGGTCAAAAATCAGCAATTAAACGAAATATCGTAATGGCAAGATAAAAATCTGTAATTGCCAGCCGCCGTTTACATGTTAAAAATTTGCTGCGTGTTAAGTCATCGCTGTTTCTTTTATCGCCAATCTCACCACCTTATCCTACAGAAGGCATTACGATTATGAAGATAAAGAACCTTTGCCTCACGCTTTGCGCCTCACTGCTTCTCACCAGCATGGCGAGCAGCGCCAAAGAAGTTAAGATCGGTGTATGGCCATTGATGACCTGCGCCTTGAGCGCTGGCAGAAAGACCGCGATATCTTCGTTAAGAAAGCCGAACAGCTTGGCGCACAGGTTTTTGTGCAGTCCGCCAACGGCAATGAAGAAACGCAAATGTCGCAGATCGAAAATATGATCAACCGCGGCGTGGATGTCCTTGTTATTATTCCTTATAACGGTCAGGTACTGAGTAACGTCATTAAAGAAGCGAAACAAGAAGGCATTAAAGTATTAGCCTATGATCGCATGATAAATAACGCCGATATCGATTTTTATATTTCTTTCGATAACGAAAAAGTCGGCGAAATGCAGGCGCAAAGCCTGGTCAATCAGGTACCCCAGGGGAATTATTTCCTGATGGGCGGCTCGCCGGTTGATAATAATGCCAAGCTGTTCCGCGCGGGGCAGATGAAAGTATTAAAACCGTATATCGATGATGGCAAAATTAAAGTCGTCGGCGATCAATGGGTTGACGGCTGGCTGCCGGAAAACGCGCTGAAGATTATGGAAAACGCCCTCACCGCCAATAACAACAAAATTGATGCCGTTGTCGCTTCTAACGACGCCACCGCGGGCGGCGCAATCCAGGCCTTAAGCGCGCAAGGGCTGGCCGGTAAAGTGGCTATCTCCGGCCAGGATGCAGACCTGGCGGGCGTGAAGCGCATCCTCAACGGTACCCAGACCATGACCGTCTACAAGCCGATTACCCTGCTGGCGAACAGCGCCGCAGAGATCGCCGTCGAGCTGGGCAACGGTCAGCAGCCAAAATCTGACGCCACGCTGAATAACGGGCTGAAAGACGTTCCGTCGCGCCTGTTAACCCCTATCGAAGTCAATAAAACCAACATTGACGATACCGTTGTGAAAGACGGTTTCCATAAGAAGAGTGAACTCTGAATAGTATGCCCCGGCTCCAGCGCCGGGGCAGCGTAGCCGCCGGGAATACCCGGTAGCCAGGCTTACGTGGAGCACCAGTACTTATGCCGTATTTACTTGAAATGAAGAACATTACCAAAGCCTTCGGGGTCGTGAAGGCTATCGATAATGTCAGCCTCAGATTAAACCCAGGCGAGGTTGTTTCCCTGTGTGGCGAAAATGGCTCCGGCAAATCAACCTTAATGAAGGTGCTTTGCGGTATTTATCCGCACGGAAGCTATGACGGAGAGATTATTTTCGCCGGCGAGACGCTACAGCCGACGCATATTCGCGATACCGAGCGTAAAGGTATTGCTATTATTCACCAGGAGCTGGCGCTGGTTAAACATCTGACCGTGCTGGAAAATATTTTCCTCGGTGCTGAGATCGGCCGCCGTGGCGTGCTTGATTACGACACCATGACCCTGCGCTGCGAAAAGCTGCTGGCACAGGTTAATCTCGCCATTTCCCCGGATACCCGGGTTGGCGATTTGGGGCTTGGCCAGCAGCAGCTGGTCGAAATCGCCAAAGCGCTCAACAAACAGGTGCGGCTGCTGATCCTTGATGAGCCGACCGCCTCGCTGACCGAGCAAGAGACCGCCGTCCTGCTGGATATCATCCGCGATCTACAAAACCACGGCATCGCCTGTATCTATATTTCGCACAAGCTGAATGAAGTCAAAGCGATATCCGACACGATCTGCGTTATCCGCGACGGTCAGCATATCGGCACCCGCGACGCCAGCAACATGACGGAAGATGACATCATCACCATGATGGTGGGCCGCGAGCTGACGGCGCTCTACCCCAGCGAACCGCACGCTGCGGGCGAGGAGATCCTGCGCGTCGAGCATCTGACCGCATGGCATCCGGTTAACCGCCATATCAAGCGCGTCAACGACATCTCTTTCAGCCTGAAACGCGGCGAAATCCTCGGCATTGCCGGGCTGGTCGGCGCGGGGCGTACCGAGGCGGTACAGTGCCTGTTTGGCGTCTGGCGCGGCCGTTGGGAGGGGCGCATTTTTATCGACGGTAAGCAGGTCGATATCCGCAGCTGCCAGCAGGCAATTGGCCACGGCATTGCGATGGTGCCAGAAGACCGCAAAAAGGACGGCATCGTGCCGGTGATGGCGGTTGGCAAAAACATCACGCTTGCCGCGCTCAACGACTTCAGTGGCGCCTTGAGCAGCCTCGATGACGCCAGGGAACAGCAGTGCATCCTGCAATCCATTCAGCGTCTGAAGGTGAAAACTTCCTCCCCGGATCTGGCCATCGGTCGACTGAGCGGCGGCAATCAGCAGAAAGCGATACTGGCCCGCTGCCTGCTGCTGAACCCGCGCATCCTGATTCTGGATGAACCCACGCGCGGTATCGACATCGGCGCGAAGTATGAAATCTATAAACTTATCAATCAACTGGTGCAGCAAGGCATCGCCGTCATCGTCATCTCCTCTGAGCTGCCGGAAGTGCTGGGGCTGAGCGATCGGGTGCTGGTGATGCACGAAGGGAAACTCAAAGCCAACCTGGTGAACCATAACCTGACTCAGGAAAATGTGATGGAAGCCGCCTTAAGGAGCGAACGCCATGTCGAAAAACAATCCGTCTGAAATGAAACTGGCCACCCCCGCAGCGGCCCCGACGCTGCGGCTAAAATCGCTGAACTTGCAGGTTTTCGTCATGATTGCGGCCATTATTGTGATCATGCTGTTTTTCACCTGGACCACCGATGGCGCCTACCTGAGCGCGCGTAACGTCTCCAACCTGCTGCGCCAGACCGCCATTACCGGCATACTCGCCGTCGGGATGGTGTTTGTGATTATCTCGGCCGAAATCGACCTGTCCGTCGGCTCAATGATGGGATTGTTAGGGGGCGCGGCGGCGATTTTCGACGTCTGGCTCGGCTGGCCGCTGCCGCTCACCATTATCGTGACGCTGGCAATGGGGCTGGTACTCGGCGCGTGGAACGGATGGTGGGTAGCCTATCGTAAGGTGCCATCGTTTATCGTCACCCTTGCGGGGATGCTGGCGTTTCGCGGCATTTTGATTGGCATCACCAACGGCACCACCGTGTCGCCCACCAGCGCGGCGATGTCGCAAATTGGTCAGAGCTATCTGCCAGACGGCATCGGTTTTACCTTTGGCGCCGTCGGGCTGATGGCGTTTATTGCCTGGCAATGGCGTGGCAGAATGCGCCGCCAGTCGATGGGGCTGTCAACGCCTGCGTCTACCGGCGTGGTCGGGCGTCAGGCGCTGACGGCGGTCATTGTGCTGGGAGCCATCTGGCTGCTGAACGACTATCGCGGCGTACCCACGCCAGTGCTGCTGCTGACGCTGCTGCTGCTCGGCGGCATGTTTATGGCAACCCGCACCGCCTTTGGCCGCCGTATCTACGCGATTGGCGGCAATATTGAAGCCGCGCGTCTTTCCGGTATCAACGTCGAGCGTAACAAGCTGGCGGTATTTGCCATTAACGGCCTGATGGTGGCGATTGCCGGGCTGATTTTAAGCTCACGTCTGGGTGCCGGCTCGCCGTCCGCGGGCAACATTGCTGAGCTGGATGCCATCGCCGCCTGCGTGATCGGCGGTACCAGCCTGGCGGGCGGCGTCGGCAGCGTCGCTGGCGCCGTCATGGGGGCATTTATTATGGCCTCGCTCGATAACGGAATGAGTATGATGGACGTGCCCACTTTCTGGCAATATATCGTGAAAGGTGCGATTTTACTGCTTGCCGTCTGGATGGACTCCGCAACCAAACGGCGTGCGTAATTGCCTGGCCGTGGTGTTGCCGAATCAGTGGCCGGCAACACCCCTCATGTTTCACGAGGAACCCTGAACCATGTTTGGAAAACGTCACCGCGTGACGCTGTTGTTCAACGCTAACAAAGCCTTCGACCGTCAGGTGGTTGAAGGCGTTGGCGAATATTTACAGGCGTCGCAGTCCGAGTGGGATATTTTCATTGAAGAAGATTTCCGCGCGCGGATCGAAAACATTAAAGAGTGGCTGGGAGACGGCGTTATCGCCGACTATGACGATCCCACCATTGAAGCGCTGCTCACCGACGTCGATGTCCCTATCGTCGGCGTGGGCGGCTCCTATCACCGCCAGGAGCAGTATCCTCCCGTTCACTACATCGCGACCGATAACTACGCGCTGGTTGAAAGCGCTTTTTTACATCTCAAAGAGAAAGGCGTCCATCGCTTCGCCTTCTATGGCCTACCTACCGCCAGCGGCAAGCGCTGGGCCGAGGAGCGCGAATATGCCTTCAGCCAGATTGTCGCCAAAGAGAAGTACCGCGGCGTCATCTATCAGGGCCAGGAAACTGCGCCGGAGAACTGGCAGCATGCGCAAAATCGGCTGGCGGATTGGCTGCAAACCCTGCCGCCGCAAACCGGCATTATTGCCGTCACGGATGCCCGCGCCCGCCATATCCTGCAGGCCTGCGAGCATTTGCATATTCCGGTGCCGGAAAAACTGTGCGTGATCGGCATTGATAACGAAGAATTGACCCGCTACCTCTCCCGGGTGGCGCTCTCGTCCGTCGCCCAGGGCGCACGGCAGATGGGCTATCAGGCCGCCAAGCTGATGCAGCGTCTGCTCGATAATGAAGTTCTGCCGCTACAGCGGGTGCTGGTGCCGCCGATGCGGGTGATGGAACGACGCTCAACGGACTACCGCTCGCTCAACGACCCCGCCGTCATCCAGGCCATGCACTATATTCGCAACAACGCCTGCAAGGGAATTAAGGTTGAACAGGTGCTGGACGCCGTCGGCATCTCGCGCTCCAACCTGGAGAAGCGCTTTAAGGAGGAAGTGGGCGAAACCATTCACGCGGTGATCCACAGCGAGAAGCTGGAAAAAGCGCGCAGCCTGCTGGTGTCTACATCGCTGTCTATCAACGAAATTTCGCAGATGTGCGGCTACCCGTCGCTGCAGTATTTCTATTCGGTGTTCAAAAAAGAGTACGACACCACGCCAAAGGAGTATCGCGAGCAGCATAGCGAGGCGCTGATTCAAGCCTGACCCCCGCCCACAAAAAAGGCCTTCAGATGGAAGGCCTTTTTTGATATTCAGCAGCGATTACATATGTGCCGCAATCAGACGCTGGTTATCCTGGTACATCGCGAACAGGTAGTCGTTATAGCGCGACCCCTTGGTGGAATAACCTTTCAGCTTATGAATCATCGCGGTAGCGGTGACTTCCTGATCCGTTTTACGCAGCTGGGCGCGTGATTTACGGAACGAGGCATAGGCCGGATGCGTATTGAGGTTTCTGGCATAAGCCTGAACGGACTCTTTCACCGAATTAAACCGGGTGTAGCCGTTCATTGAACCTGAACCACAGCTTCTGCCGCACTTCATGCCAAACAGATTATTGTTATTACGCGCCAGCTTCGAGGTACCCCAGCCGCTTTCGGCGGCGGCCATCGTGGCGACCATGCTGCCAGGAATAATATCGACGCGCTCAAGCAGCGTATTCCACGGCACCTTACGGGTATTGCCGTTCCAGCTGACTTTGTAGCGTGCAGCGATATCTTTCAGGCGCGCACGTTCAGACGGCGACCAGCGGCCTTCGTACTGTTTGGAAACCAGCCAGTTACGATCCGCAGTAATGGCAGCATTTTGACTTGTGATATAAGGCATTACCGTCCGGAGAAACGCTCTTTTCCTTGGGGTTCCGGAAGGGTATTTTCGCAAATCAGGAAGTGAACTACTCTTTACACTATTGCGAGAATACTCTTGTTTACTGCTGGCCTTACTTAAACTCGTCTTGGTTACCGAGGCTTTCTGATGCTTTGTTACCGTGTGTGTTTTTGCGAACACCCCACCTGAAAATGTGCAGATGAGTAACATTAGTATCGCGGCCCCATATCGTCGGATGGGAGTCGATATCATTAGGTCTCCTGGTCGGATGCAATCATTCCAACGCCTTCTTATTTAATAAAATTGAGAGATGAATCTCAAATTATAACAAAAATAGCCCGTCAACGCACGTTCAGGAAATAGTCCGATTCTGAAACGAGCAAACGGACGCGATTCAGCATAAGACAAATTACGCAGACGAAATGCTAGGTATATCTCATTTTAGCGCATTTTTTGACCACCATCACTCAGCCCTTTTCCTCCTCCCTGGATAAGGATGAGTACAGCGCGATAACCTGCTGGCACACTGAAGAAAAAATGCCCAGGCACAGGATAACGCTATGAAGCTTGCCGCCCTTGTACCGCTACTGCTCCCCGCTATCGCCAGCGCCGCCAGCTGGACCACGCAGGACTTCCCCGCCTTTGTAGCCGATGGCACGGGGAAATTCACCAGCCAGAAAACGCTCGCGAAGGGTACCCGCGCTCTGAGGTTGAATCTTGATCAGCAGTGCTGGCAGCCCTCTGACGCCGTTCGCCTTAACCAGATGCTGTCGCTCGAACCCTGTCAGGGGGATGCGCCGTAGTGGCGGCTGTTCCGCGACGGCAGCTATACGCTTGAAATTGATACCCGCTCCGGCACGCCCACGCTGACTATCGCCGTGCAAAGCGAGGCCGAAAGCCGCAGTGCGCAGGTTAACGTTCGCCAGTGTCCGCGCTGGGACGGTAAACCGCTGACGCTGGATGTCGGCCAGACCTTCGCCGAAGGCAGCAAGGTACGCGATTTTTATAGCGGGCAGACCGCGGTCGTCACGCAGGGGAAAATTACCTTACAGCCCGCGGAGAGCAGCAACGGTTTACTGCTGCTGGAAAGCGCCGACGTCCTCGCCACCGCACCGTTCAGCTGGCACAACGCGACCGTTTACTTCGTGCTGACCGACCGTTTCGTGAACGGCGATCCCAGCAACGACAACAGCTATGGGCGTCAGAAAGATGGTATGCAGGAAATCGGCACCTTCCACGGCGGCGATCTGAAGGGCCTGACCAGCAAGCTCGACTATCTGCAAAAGCTGGGCGTCAACGCGCTGTGGATTAGCTCGCCGCTGGAACAAATTCACGGCTGGGTGGGTGGCGGTACCAAGGGCGATTTTCCACATTATGCCTACCACGGCTATTACACTCAGGACTGGACCCGGCTGGATGCCAATATGGGCACCGAGGACGATCTGCGCGCGCTGGTTGATGGCGCCCACCAGCGCGGCATCCGTATCCTCTTCGACGTGGTCATGAACCATACCGGCTACGCGACGCTGGCCGACATGCAGGAATATCAGTTCGGCGCGCTGTACCTGCAGGGCGACGAGGTGGCGAAAACGCTGGGCCAGCGCTGGACCGACTGGAAGCCCGGCCCGGGGCAAAGCTGGCACAGCTTCAACGACTACATCAACTTCAGCGACAAGGCCGCATGGGATAAATGGTGGGGTAAAGCGTGGATCCGCACCGATATTGGCGACTACGACAACCCCGGTTTTGATGATTTGACGATGTCGCTGGCGTTTCTGCCCGATCTGAAAACGGAATCGACCGCTCCAGGCGGGTTACCCCATTTCTTCCAGCACAAACCGGATACCCGCGCCCGCGCCGTCGACGGCTTCACGCCGCGTGATTACCTGACCCAGTGGCTCAGCCAATGGGTGCGCGACTACGGCATTGATGGCTTCCGCGTCGACACCGCTAAGCACGTAGAGATGGCGGCCTGGCAGCAGCTCAAGTCGCAGTCGGTGGCCGCGCTGGCGGCGTGGAAAAAGGCCAACCCGCAAAAGGCCATGGACGACGCGCCGTTCTGGATGACCGGCGAAGCCTGGGGGCACGGCGTAATGGAAAGCGACTACTACCGCCACGGCTTTGACGCGATGATCAACTTTGATTACCAGGATCAGGCGGCAAAGGCCAGCGACTGCCTGGCTAACATCGACCAGACCTGGCAGCAAATGGCCGATAAGCTGCAAAGCTTTAACGTCCTGAGCTACCTGTCATCGCACGATACCCGCCTGTTCCGTGAAAAAGGCGACAACGCCGCCGAGCTGCTGCTGCTCGCGCCCGGTGCGGTACAAATCTTCTACGGCGACGAATCTGATCGCCCGTTTGGCCCCACCGGTTCCGACCCGCTACAAGGCACGCGCTCGTCCATGAACTGGCAGGATGTCGCCGGTCAATCCGCCGCTACGGTGGCGCACTGGCAAAAACTGGGGCAGTTCCGCGCCCGTCATCCGGCCATTGGCGAAGGAAAACAAAGCACGCTCTCCCTGCCACAAGGCTACGGATTTGTGCGTGAATACGGCGAGGACAAGGTCATGGTTGTCTGGGCCGGGAAGCGCTGATAGAGACTCCTCCAGGCCCGCGGCTTTAGCCCGGGCCTTTGCAGAATAAAAAACTGCTTATACCGCAATATCTCACTTTATCCACTAAAGACCCTGCCTTAACGCCATTTGCACCGCATCGTCAGTGGCGTTATCGTTACCCACTTCACGGAACAAGCAATAGAAATCTGGCTATGACATTTTCTCTTTTCGGCGACAAATTCACCCGCCATTCAGGCATTACCCGCCTGATGGAAGACCTCAACGACGGTTTACGCACCCCAGGCGCCATCATGCTTGGCGGCGGTAACCCGGCGCAGATCCCAGAGATGAATACCTATTTTAATAATCTACTGGCGGAGATGCTGGAAAGCGGCAAAGTCTCTGATGCGCTGTGCAATTACGACGGCCCGCAGGGGAAAAACGAACTACTCGTCGCGCTGGCCAATATGCTGCGTAATGAATTAGGTTGGGATATCGGACCGCAGAATATTGCACTGACTAACGGCAGCCAAAGCGCGTTTTTCTACTTGTTCAATTTGTTCGCCGGCCGCAGTGCCGACGGTACCACCCGCAAGGTACTGTTCCCCCTCACGCCGGAGTATATTGGCTACGCCGACTCGGGGCTGGAAGACGATCTGTTCGCCTCAACCCGTCCCCACATTGAGCTGCTGCCAGAAGGCCAGTTTAAATATCACGTTGATTTCGAAAATCTGCCTATTGATAAAGATACCGGGATGATCTGCGTTTCACGTCCGACCAACCCCACGGGCAACGTCATCACCGATGAAGAGCTGAAGCAGCTGGATGCACTGGCCAACCAGCACGGCATCCCGCTGGTTATCGACAACGCCTACGGCGTGCCGTTCCCGGGGATTATCTTCAGCGAGGCGACCCCGCTGTGGAACCCGAACATCGTGCTGTGTATGAGCCTGTCTAAGCTTGGCCTGCCGGGCAGCCGCTGCGGCATCATCATCGCCGACGAAAAAATCATCACCGCCATCAGCAATATGAACGGCATTATCAGCCTCGCCCCAGGCGGGATTGGCCCAGCCATCATGTGCGAGATGATCAAGCGCCGCGACCTGCTACGCCTGTCAGAAACGGTCATTAAGCCGTTCTATTATCAGCGCGTGCAGGAAACTATCGCCACCCTGCGCCGCTACCTGCCGGAAGAACGTTGCCTGATCCACAAGCCGGAAGGCGCGATTTTCCTGTGGCTGTGGTTTAAAGATCTGCCGATTACCACCGAAACGCTCTACCAGCGTCTGAAAAAACGCGGCGTGCTAATGGTACCCGGCGACTTCTTCTTCCCGGGACTGGATAAGCCGTGGGATCATACCCATCAATGTATGCGAATGAACTACGTACCGGACCCGGATAAAATCGAGGCCGGGGTAAAAATCCTTGCTGAAGAAATTGAATTAGCCTGGCGCGAGCATTCATAATATACAATATATCGGCCTCTACTCTCTGAGGCCGATATTTTCGGTGATCCCGAATGTTATTCAGAAAATAACAACCGAAATATTTACCCTTCTCTTCGCTCGGATTACTCCCAATTTAAAGCGCCATTTCATTATTGCTAAACATTTAAAGCAATTATTCATTCCGGCTTAACATGTTAAAAACCAAGTAACAGCTTGTTTCATCAAAGCATATTAATTTACATAGCAGACTTTGTTTAACCTTAAATTAAATCGGATTTATTCCGCCTTTCGTATGAAAAGAAACGTGCCATGCAAGGCTTAATTTTCTACTTACACTGACTAATACGCACTCGGCGTTTTAACTGGTGGAGTATGGTTATGAACTCTAAAAACGTTAGCCAATTAAGCATTATTGCTGTGGCGGTTCTTATTGCATTCTCACTCTCCGCCTGTAGCGGTAGCGGCGGGGGCTCTCATTCAACGGCTAAAAATGGCAGCACTCAGGGGAGCGGCTCTGGCGGCGGCGATGGTAGTGGGTCAGGTGGCAGCGGTTCTGGCGGTAGTGGTTCTGGCGGCTCTGGTGGCGGTAGCGGCGGTAGCGGCGGTGGCTCCGGCGGCGGTGATGGTGGTGGCTCCGGCGGTGGAGATGGCGGCGGTAATGGTGGTGGCTCCGGCGGTGGAGATGGCGGCGGTAATGGTGGCGGCAGCGGTACAACCGCTAATAACGCCATCAACAGCATTGTCGGCGATACCGGTAAAGCCGTGTCCGGCGTGGGTGACACGCTGGGCGGTCTGGGAAGCCAGCTGACCACCACCACCGGCAATAACCCGGTCACCTCAACCATTTCCACTACGGTGAGCGGCGTGGGTAACGCGGTCGATACGCTGGGAACCGGCGTCACCACCGGTATGGTATTGGCAATTCGTCAAATACCAACGGCGTAGGGACAACGCTACAGGGCACAACCAACACCGTGACCGTACTGGGCAATACCGTTTCCAGCGTGGGGAGTAATCTCTCCACCAGCACCTCGGGAACCCCGGTAGCCGGTGTCACCGGTGTCGTTGGCAACGTCGTTAACAGCACGGGCCAGATTGTCAGCAGCACCGGCAGCGGATTGACCAGCACCCTGCAAAGCCCGGGCGTGACGGCGACGACCACCGGCGTAACTTCGGTGGTCAATAACACGCTCTCCGGCGTGCAGGGCGTGACTCAGGGCGTAGGGACGGCAACCGGAGTAGGCACGCCGGTTAACGGCCTGCTGACTCAGGTCGGGACCACCGTGAGCGGCGTGGGCAGCCAGGTTGGCACCACGTCCCCTGCGCTGAGCGGCGTGGGCCAGGTGGTCTCCAGCGTCGGTAATATCGTGACCGACGCCGGTGGTCTGGTGAAACCAACCGCCACCAGTAGCGGAGGCACTACCGGCGGCTCTACCGGAACCAGCGGCGGCCTGTTAGCTAACGTCACGGGAAGCCTGAACGTAAGCACAAGCACCAATACCGGTAGCAGCAGTACCGGAACAGCCAGCACAGGAACCAGCGGCGGTGCCTTAGGGGGTTTAAGCGGTCTGCTCGGGTTAACAACTAAAAAATAAGCTATACATTTATTAATGCGTTCCGTGCCCCCGCAATGGGGGCACGTTTTTCAGCAGAATAACAATAATGATCCTTGCACAAAAAAATACACAAGGAATGCGCCATGAAAACTACCCTGGTTTATGCGCTATCGGGGATCGTTCTGCTTAATATTGCCCGAGCAGACACATTACCCGCATTGATTGATCCGAATAACCCGGCTAAAGCAGAAAATAACAGCACACCGCAAGCCCCCGTAGCCGCCGCTCCAGGTTTAAGCGTGAGCGTGCCCAAAAATAAATTAACGCCCGAAACGCTGATTAAAGTCGACCATATTCAATTTATTGGCGGCACGGTTTATCCATTAAAAGAACTATTACGTCCTTTTGTTCCCTACGCCCATAAACAGGTGCCGTTAAAAACGCTGACCGGGCTGGTGAACGATATTACGTTGCGCTATCGTGCCGACGGTTATCCACTCTCTTATGCCTGGCTTCCGGATAACAACTTTCAGGACGGCACGCTCAAAATCGTACTGGTCGAAGGCTATATCGCCCACAGCGATATAAAAAGCAACAACCCTAATATCGCCGAGCGCCTGAAGCGTCTGGCGACCAAAATCATGGCGCAGAAACCGCTCACCCAGGCCACCTTCGACCGCTATACCCAACTGATGACGCGCACCCCGGGCGTGACCGTCGATGCTAACGCGAAGCTACCGCAGAATATCTACGGCGCAGCGGCGATGCAGGCCGTCGGGATGCAGCCGCGTATCTGGGATATCTCCTCAACGATCGACACCCGCCGCAGTCAGAATATGGCGTTCGTCAACGGCTCACTCAGCAACCTGACCAGCTACGGCGATCAGCTCGGGGTCGCCACCCTGATCCCGCTAGACAGCTCGACGCGCAAATCCTATCTCGGGTTGAACTATCAGCAGTTCCTGACGGATGAAGGGCTGATGATGCAGCTCAAGGGCAGCTTTTATCGCGAGGATCCGCGCGACTATTCGCGCCTGTTAAACTTCCCCGCCGGCTACATAGAATCGCGCCAGAAAACCACCCAATACAACGGCGGCGCGATGTTCAGCTATCCGGTGATCTTAACCAGCAAACGGCAGTTCAATATTAACGGCGGACTGGATTACACCGACCGCCGTAACGACAACCACATCCGCGCCATCGTTAACGAGCAGGAAATCTTAGGCCTGACGCAAAAATCACACGTCCGCTATCCGGCGCTGGAACTGGGCATGAATGGCTTTCAGGCCTTCGACCGCGCCAGCATCAACGGCAAGCTGACGCTACGCCAGGGCATTAACGCCTCTTCGCTGGCCGACGCCGCGCCGGTGCAGGGCAACGATCTCTCGTTTACCCTATGGAAAAGCAATATCGACGCGGCATGGATGATAACGGATACCTGGCGCCTCTCCACGTCGCTGGAGGGCGATTGGTCAGATAACGATTTGCCAGAGCCAGAGCGCGTCAGCTTCGGCGCCCAGCGTTTTGGTCGCGGTTACCAGGACGGCGAAGCCAGCGGTGACTACGGCTACGGCGGGCAGCTTGAGCTGCGCTATCTGCATCAACGCAAAGAGAGCACCTGGGTTGCGACCGTACAGCCTTACGTGCTGGCCGATACCGCACAAACGTGGTTCAACGCGCCGGGATTTCCGCATCAGCGGCTGGCATCGGTGGCCACTGGGGTGATGGTTGGCGACAACAAACACTACAGCGTTACCGTCGAGGCCGCGCGCCCGGTCGGTGATAAGCCAACCGACACGCACAGCCGGGAATGGCGCTACAGCCTGACCTTCAGCTGGAACTTCAATAACCTACATTAATCGAGAAACGGAGAGCTGGCCGACGTCAATACAGGCCAGCGCCCCCGTCGGGCAGGCGGCCACGCAGGCTGGCCCCTCCTCGCGGTGGTGACATAAATCGCACTTGATTGCCTGAGCCCGCGCCTGCTGCACGGCCACCGTCATCGCCCCGAACGGGCACGCCAGCATGCAGCTCTTGCAGCCAATACAGCGTGCCTGATCGACGCGGATCGCCTCTTTGTCGCGGGTTATCGCCCCGGTAGGGCACACATTACCGCACGGCGCATCTTCACACTGATGGCAGGCCACCGCCGTTGAGAACGCGTCGCCCTTCACCACCCGAATGCGGGGTACAAAAGCCTCGCGCGAAACGGTCGCACAAGCCTGCTGTTCCTGATGCGCCACCACGCAGGCCACCTCGCAGGTCCGGCAGCCAATGCACTTTAAGGAATCAGCAACAATAAACGGGTTCATTCCCCTCTCCGTACGGTCGATAAAGCTTAAGAGTGCCAGAGCGGGCTGCCGCTACGCTTTGATCCGACAGGGGAGATGCGCATTTTTTGCTATCTGCCTGACGAAATTCAGCCGTTTGCCTCAAGCAGAATTAATATGCTCTTTGCAGTACCGCCGTTTCCAGGCCGCAGGCGTCAACCCGGTGTGCTTGCGAAAAATCTGCCGGAAATACCCCACATCGGCAAACCCGCACTGTTCGGCCACCTCTTTAAGCGAACGCGCGTGGTTGCTCAACAGCTTTTCCGCCGCCCGCACCCGCTGGCGGTGGATGGCCTCGGTAATCGTCAGATGAAATACCCGGCGATACACGCGCCCCAGATAGTCGGCATTGCAGTGTAACTCTTTTGCCAATGCCGACGTGGAGAGCGGCAGGTGATAGCGGGTATGAATCACCTGCTGCGCCTTCCACGCCAGCGCCGTACCGCCTTCATCTTTTGGCTCTTCATTTTGCGCCGACAGCGAAATATGCTGCAAAATCAACAGTAAAATAAACTCCAGCGAGGCGTTGCGCTGAATTTTCTCCTGCTCGTTCAGAAACTGACGAAACAGAGAAATCAGGTACTGCGGGTCGTGTGAGGTGGTCTGCTGCGGGATAGACAGCTGGGTTAACAGCGGATGGGACTGCACGGGCGCATTCACTTCGAAATGCAGCCAGTAAAATTTCAGATCGGTAGGGAAATCCTCAACGCCAACGTGGCGACGACCTGGCCATAATAAGAGCGTATCCCCGGCCGAAACGTGGAAAATATGCTCTTCTTCCTGAATCGTTAATGTCCCCTTTTCCACGAATATGACTTCCCATGAGCGCAGTCTGCGCGCCGGGTGACGACCCACGCCGCGCGAGATAAATAGCCCACCGTTCTGAACTTTAATCGGAAGCGCTATGGATAGATTGAGCATAAATATTAAATATCCCGCTTATTCGCCGCTAAAAAATGACCTTTCTATCTGATTATTAACAACTAAAATATTTTATGCCCGATCGCCTTCACACTTTTCTCATCAGGTCGGAATTACCCACTTTTTATACTTCTTTGTGACCTTGTTGGTCGCCGCTTTCCAGGCAAAATTAAACGGGTCATGACATTACAACAATACCCCTACTGAAAGAGACATCTCCACATTGCGAGGAGCACCCCATGACCGCTACACCTATTTCTACCAGCGAGGTCGTGTCCGGTTCACAGGACGAGAAATTATCCGTCCGCGAGAAAATCGGCTATGGCCTTGGCGATGCGGGCGGCACCGTGATTACCTGCCTGATCATGAACTTCCTGACCTTCTTTTATACCGACGTTTTTGGGCTGACGCCTGCGCTGGTTGGCACCCTGTTCCTGGCGCTTCGCGTTTTTGATGCGATTTCCGACCCGATTATGGGCGTGCTGGCCGACCGCACGCAGAGCCGCTGGGGGCGCTTCCGTCCGTGGCAGATGTGGATTGCGCTTCCCATCGCCATCATCGGCGTACTCACCTTTACCGTTCCCGACGCCAGCATAGGCGTGAAGATCGCCTGGGCATTTGGCACCTATCTGCTGCTGTCGATGGGCTATACCGCCATCAACGTGCCCTACTGCGCGCTGATCAACACCATGACCACGCGCCACAGCGAGGTTATCTCCTGCCAGGCCTGGCGTTTTGTGCTGTGCGGCGTGGCGGGTTTCCTGGTCTCCGTTGGCCTGCCGTGGCTGGTGAAGGCGCTTGGTCAGGGCGACACGGCACAGGGTTATCAATACGGCGTCGGCGTTCTATGCGCGATTGCCGCGGTCATGTTCCTGTGCTGCTTCTTCTGGGTTCGCGAGCGCGTGTCGTTGGACATGATGGGCAAATTTACCCTGCGTGAACACATTGCGGGGCTGCGTAAAAACGATCAGCTGCTGCTGATGCTGGTGATGTCGTTCCTGCTGATTAACGTCTTTAATATCCGCGGCGGCGGCTATATGTACTTCATCACCTACGTACTGGGCGGCTCCACCGGCTACACCTCCCTGTTCTTCACCATGGTGACCTTCGCGTCTATTTTCGGCTCAGTCATTATTAACCTGCTGTCGCGCCGCTTCGATACCGTCAAGCTCTACTACTACACCAACCTGGTGCTGGCGGCGATCGCGCTGGGGATGTGGTTCTTACCCACCGGCCCGGCTTACCAGACCTTATGGCTGGCGGTCATTCTCGGTAACGGCATTATTCTTGGCTTCACGCTGCCGCTACACTTCTCGCTGATGGCGTTCTCCGACGACTACGGTGAATGGAAAACCGGTGTGCGCTCCTCCGGCATGAACTTCGCCTTTAACCTGTTTTTCATCAAGCTGGCCTGGGCCTCCAGCGCGGGCATTATTAGCCTTGTCTTTATCTATGTGGCCTATCAGCCCGGCGTCGGAAACCAAACGGCATCATCGCTGGCGGGCATCACGTCGATGGAAACCCTGCTGCCAGCCCTGTTCCACCTGCTGCTGGCGTTCTCTATCCGCGCCTGCAAGCTCAATAATCCCATGATGGCGCGCATCGCCACCGATCTTCGCGCCCGTCACGTTCAGTCCTGAGGAGTTCGCCATGTCTGTTATGGAAGTGAATCTGCATACGTTGAAAGTTAATGACCCGTTTTTCGCCCAGTATCAACAGCTGGTTCGCGATGTGGTAATCCCCTATCAATGGGATGCATTAAATGACCGCATTGACGATGCCGAACCCAGCCACGCGATAGAAAACTTCCGCATTGCCGCAGGCCAGCAGGCGGGGGAATTTTACGGCATGGTCTTCCAGGACAGCGACGTGGCGAAATGGCTGGAAGCCGTCGCCTGGTCGCTGTGCCAGAAGCCGGACGCCGAGCTGGAAAAAACCGCCGATGCGGTGATTGAACTGGTCGCCGCCGCCCAGTGCGACGACGGTTATCTGAACACCTATTTCACCGTCAAAGCCCCGCAAGAACGCTGGACCAATCTTGCCGAATGCCACGAGCTGTACTGCGCGGGGCATATGATTGAAGCGGGCGTCGCTTTCTTCCAGGCCACCGGAAAACGTCGCCTGCTGGAAGTGGTGTGCCGCCTCGCCGACCATATCGACCGGGTCTTCGGCACCGGAGAAAACCAGATTCACGGCTACCCCGGCCACCCGGAAATCGAGCTAGCGCTGATGCGCCTGTATGAGGTGACCGAAGAGCCGCGCTATATGGCGCTGGTGAATTATTTCGTCGAAGAACGCGGTAAACAGCCGCACTTCTACGACGACGAATACGAAAAACGCGGTAAAACCTCCTACTGGAATACCTACGGCCCGGCATGGATGGTGAAAGACAAGCCTTACAGCCAGGCGCATCAGCCCATTGCCGAGCAGCCTACGGCTATTGGCCATGCGGTGCGATTCGTCTACCTGATGACCGGCGTGGCGCACCTCGCCCGTCTGAGCCAGGACGAAAACAAACGCCAGGACTGCCTGCGCCTGTGGAACAACATGGCGCAGCGCCAGCTGTACATCACCGGTGGGATCGGCTCACAAAGCAGCGGCGAAGCCTTCAGCAGCGACTACGACCTGCCGAACGATACGGTCTACGCAGAAAGCTGCGCCTCCATTGGCCTGATGATGTTTGCCCGCCGTATGCTGGAGATGGAGGCAGACAGCCAGTACGCCGACGTTATGGAGCGCGCGTTATATAACACGGTGCTGGGCGGCATGGCGCTGGACGGCAAGCACTTCTTCTACGTTAACCCGCTGGAAGTGCACCCGAAAACGCTATCGTTCAACCACATCTACGACCACGTGAAGCCGGTGCGCCAGCGCTGGTTCGGCTGCGCCTGCTGCCCGCCGAATATCGCCCGCGTGCTGACCTCAATCGGCCACTACATCTACACGCCGCGCCAGGATGCGCTATACGTGAACCTGTATATCGGTAACAGCGTTGAGGTCCCGGTCGGCGAGCAAACGCTGCGCTTGCGCATTAGCGGTAACTATCCATGGCAGGATCAGGTCAAGATCGCCGTTGATTCACCGGATCCGGTTAACCACACGCTGGCGCTGCGCCTGCCGGACTGGTGCCGCGATCCGCTGGTGACGCTAAACGGTCGCGACGTGGCTGGAACGGTGAAAAAAGGCTATCTGCATATCTCCCGCACCTGGGTGGAAGGCGATACCTTAACGCTGACGCTGCCAATGCCGGTGCGTCGGGTCTACGGCAACCCGCTGGTCCGCCACGTCGCCGGCAAGGTCGCCGTGCAGCGCGGGCCGCTGGTTTACTGCCTGGAGCAGGCCGATAACGGTGAGGAGCTGCATAATCTGTGGCTGCCGGCAGACGCGCCGTTTACCGAGCTGGAAGGCAAAGGCATTTTCGCTCACAAGGTGCTGCTGCAGGCGCAGGGCGTTAAGCATACGGCAAGCCAGCCGGAGCAGCAGTCGCTGTGGCATTACGATACGCCGCCGGCACAGCGCCAGCCGCAGACGTTAACCTTTATTCCGTGGTTTAGCTGGGCCAACCGTGGCGAAGGCGAGATGCCGATCTGGGTTAACGAAGGCGAGTAACCTCCCCGCCGTCGCTGCGCCCGCCCGGGTCTGAAATCAGACCTGCCGAGCGTAGCGACGCCAAATCCCCTATAATCGCCTGACAATAAAATCCGCAAGTAACTCACCCCCATGGACGAATTTCACTCTCTGACGTTAAAGAAAATCAGCGCGGGCAGCCTCTATAGAATTCACCTGCTCGGCCTGCTGTGCTCACTGGTCCCCTTCGGCGTGTTCAACGGTATTCTCGGCGCGATAGGTATTACGTTGATTACCATTCGCTGGAACGGAGAAATCGTTCATGGCTTCCCTGCGCTCATTTTCAGCCCGCTGCTGTTTCTGTTGCTGGCATTAATTCTGACCGCCGTTATCGGCAGCCTGAGCTGGCTTGGACTGTGGATTTATGGGCAGTTTCGCGAGCTAACGCTGCGCGTTGTGCCCGGAAATAATAAGCCGCAAAAATGAAAAGACAGAACGCCAGCGTTCTGTCCTTTCATCACCGACGTAGCCGAAAAAATCACTCAGCCTCTGGCAGCGCCTGATAGCGAAAATGGCTAAACGTCACGCTGCCTTCGCCCGCGCTATACAACGCCGGGCGCAGGCTGAGGAAATCATAGCCAACGTTCTGGTTGTAGCCTGATACCTCCATCTGCACCGGATACTTTATCCATTTATCGCTACCGGCGGGACGCGTCCAGAAGGTCACAATGTTCTCGCGATTAATCATACGGATATCGACGGTATTCACCTTCTGCAGATGCGCCGGGGCCTTCTCGTTTCGCTCCATGCCATAACGGTGCATTACCACGCCCTGCGCGTTAACCCCAAGCCCGACGTACAGCTTCTGGTTATAAAACAGCAGCAGTCCGGCCTGCGCCTGCGGGGTGAAATGGGCGGTTACCTCTACCTGATAAGCGCGATCGCCCGCAATCATCGTCAACGGCGAGGTATCTTTTGGCGACGAGCCTTTGGCCTGCAACACCAGCTCGCCGTTATTGAGCCGAACGCGCTGTAGCTCATTATTCTGTGCATGATAGAAATGCCAGCGTAGCGGAAACGCATCGGCCGTAAAGCTATTGGACCACGCCATGCCGTGCACGACGGCCTCGCCGCCCTTCGGCATCGGCAGCGGTTTGCCGGTATCGCCCCCGGAGGCGGTGAACCAGCCGTCGTCTCCCCAGACGATAGGTTCCAGCATCGCCTGCCGCCCCAGCGTCATAAAGCCATTTTCATAGCCGTGATACACCATGTACCACTGCTTATCGGGCCCTTCAATCAGCGTCGCATGGCCGCGCGACCACCATTTTTCCTGCTTATTCTGGGTGCGGATAATCGGGTTATGCGGCGAGTTTTCCCACGGCCCGTTGATGGATCGCGATCTGGCCGCAATCACCATGTGCCCGGTTGGTGGCCCGGCCGTTCCGCCTTCTGCCAGCACCATGTAGTAATAATCGCCATGGTGCAAAATCTTCGGGCCTTCCTGGGAAAAGCTTTCGACCTCCCACTCTTCAGGATATTGCCAGCCGGTGTAAACTACGGACATCGGCCCTACCGTACTCAGCCCATCATCGCTAAGCTGCACACGGTTTCCGCCGGACATAAACAAATAGCGTTTTCCATCTTCACCCACCGCATGCCCCGGGTCACTGGCCGGATTTTGTAGCCCCATATCTTTCGGCGCACTCCACGGGCCGCGGATATCCTTCGCCGTTACCACGTACAGCGTTTTCTTTTTGGTGCCTTTTTCATCAATGATGCGGTTAGTGGTGAAGTAGATATAGTACTGGTCACCATATTTCACTAAGTCTGGTGCCCACACCGCATCAGTTGGCTGCGTCAGCGCGGGCCCAACCGGCTGCCAGTTCACCAGATCGCGGGAGTGCCAGATAATCAGGCCTGGAGAATCTTCAAATGACGAGAAGGTCATGTAGTAATCCTGACCATCTTTAATAATGGAAGGATCGGGGTGATCACCAGAGAGAATGGGATTCAGGTAGCAGCCATTGCCCAGGTCGGCCTGCCGCTGGCCCTCAACGCCCGCCTTCCAGCGATCGCCGGACAGCTTCTGGCAATCTATCGCCGCGAGCGATACTGCGGGTAGAGCGGAGAGCATGACAATTAATGAATATATCTTCCGCATGCATTATTCCTTTTTATGTTAAACGAATAAAAATGAAACAATGTTTTATAGAGTTATTTGCCGGAAGATAATGTGTTCAGCATCACCGAACAGGGGTTACAGCGCAAAACAGCGGCCATAAAAAAGCAGAACGTGAACGTTCTGCTTTTTTGTTACTTTGCGCGGAATTACATGGCTGCGCGGAAAATCGCCATAATTTCGTCGTGCGTTGCCTGGATTGGGTTGGTCAGGCCGCAGGCATCTTTCAGCGCGTTGGTCGCCAGCACCGGGATGTCCTCTTCTTTCACGTTCAGGTCACGCAGGCCCGCCGGGATGTTCACCTGGCGCGCCAGTTTACGAATGGCCTCAATGCAGGCTTCAGCGCCCTGCTCGTCGCTCATTGCACTCACGTCGATATGCATGGCCTGGGCGCAGTCGCGCAGACGCGCGGCGGCCACTTTGCTGTTGAACACCTGCACGTGCGGCAGCAGCACCGCGTTGCACACGCCGTGCGGCAGATCGTAGAAACCGCCCAGCTGGTGCGCCATCGCGTGAACGTAGCCCAGGGAAGCGTTGTTGAACGCCATGCCCGCCAGGAACTGAGCGTAGGCCATCGCTTCGCGCGCTTCGCTGTTGCTACCGTTTTCTACCGCGGTCGGCAGATTGTCGATAATCATGGTGATGGCTTTCAGCGCGCAGGCGTCGGTAATCGGCGTGGCGGCAATAGAGACATAGGCTTCAATCGCGTGGGTCAGCGCATCCATACCGGTGGCGGCGGTCAGCCCTTTCGGCATGCCTTCCATCAGGGAAGAGTCGTTGACGGAGAGAACCGGCGTCACGTGCTTGTCGACGATCGCCATTTTGATATGACGCGTTACGTCGGTGATGATGCAGAAACGGGTCATTTCAGACGCCGTGCCCGCAGTGGTGTTGATGGCGATCATCGGCAGCTGCGGTTTAGCAGAGCGATCAACGCCTTCATAATCACGGATATCGCCGCCGTTAGAGGCGACCAGCGCGATCCCTTTCGCACAGTCGTGCGGGGAGCCGCCGCCCAGGGAAATGACGCAGTCGCAATCATTGGCGCGCAGCATTTCCAGGCCTTCTTCCACGTTAACGGTGGTCGGGTTCGGGTGCGTGCCGTCGAATACCACGCTCAGGATGTCAAATTCCTGGAGGCGTTTCTGGATATCCGCCGCCACGCCGAGCTTGTTCAGAACTGCATCAGTGACAATCAGAGCGCGGCGATAGCCGTAGTCTTTCATGGTATTCATCGCGTCTTTTAAGGCGCCGTTACCAATAACGTTCACTGAAGGGATGAAGAAAGTTGATGCAGTCATGATAGTTCCTTTATTTAATAAGCAAGCTCCCGAGGCTATAGCATTAACCGCCCATAAAACACGATCCAGTTAGCATTTTACTCGACGTAAAAAATAAAAATCGCGGCATTTTGTTGTTAATGTCGCGATTTATAGTGATAAATATATTTTTGTGTTTGATTTGATATCTTTTTCAAATCAATTGTTACGTTTTGTTTTCCGGGAACAGCAGCGCATCGCGCAATAAGTGGTCGTTGCCGCGGCGGCGCGTAAAGCCGATACGGTTAAAATATTCAAGGATCTGAATCGCTAACTTACGGCCAACGTTCAGCTTATCGCGGAAATCCGCCGCGCAGGTGGAGCCTTTTTCCAGATCGAGCTCGCGAATCATGCTGGCGAACGCCACGATGCGATCGTTGCGATAGTAGCGGTCTTTCACAATCGCGGTGATCATCCCCTGCTGCGCCGCCAGGCGTAGCACGCCGCGCATCGCATTCTCGTCGGTGCCGGTCTGCGTCGCCAGATCGCGCACCCACCACGGTTCGTCGCCAAACAGCGGCGCGGCTTTCTGCCAGATAGCCTGCTGCTCGTCGGTGAACCCGGCCTTATGGTCCGGCAGGTGCAGCCAGCCGTGATGGCTGGCAATCACGCCGCTTTCACGCATCTGCTCAATTAAGGTCAGCACCAGCGCTTCATCTTCCATCGGCAGCGCGATGCGGCGCAGGCGTTCACGGCCCGGGCCCGGCTCATCCTTATGCTGCTCGTGATACAGCGCCAGCGCGTCCAGCAATTTACGCTGCCAGCGTGCCGCCAGCGGCGCATCCAGCAGGCAGTCGCCAGCGAGGATAAACCCCGGCTGGGCAATCAGCTGTTCCAGCCCCTGCGTGCTGAGCTGGCGCGCCCAGCCGAACTCACGCAGCTTCACCGCATCGCGGGAGAGATGCGCCGCCAGCGCCTGAGCGTCGGTTTTTGCCAGCGCCAGCGCGGCGATCCAGGCCAGGTAATCGGGTTTACGCTTGCCCCGGCGCGGTGAGTTCAGCGTCACCACCCGCGCCCCGGCGAGCGTCACTTTCGCCGAAATATCGCGCAGCACCAGTCGGTCGTTATCCGCCAGCCACAGCGGCGTGTCGAGCACCAGCTCAGCGAGGTTATTTTCCAGCAGCGACACGCGGCCGGTGATATGGCTGGCGGCGTGGTGAATGTGCAGCGGCTGCCACTGGCTAAGCGGCAGGTGGCTTTGCAGCTCAACGATAACCCGCTCAACGGGCTCCGGCGGCGCTTCCGTCAGCAGCCAGTCGCCGCGGCTGATATCGCCCTTTTCCGCCGCGCCAACGATATTCAGCGCAATACGCTGCCCGCCGTGCGCATGCTCAACCGGCTGATTCTGCGCATGCAAACCGCGCACGCGCATCGGCGTACCCATGCCGGTCAGCCACAGAGTATCGCCCACGCGCACGTCGCCCGACAGCGCCGTGCCGGTGACCACCAGGCCTGCGCCCTTGACGGTAAAAGCGCGGTCGATAGCCAGACGGAAACGCTGATGCTCCGGGTGCTCGCGAGCGGCAAGCTGGCGTAAATGGTCGCGCAGCGCTTCAATGCCGATATTCGCCGTCGCCGCCGTTTCAAATAATGTAGCCTGTTCAAAACCGTATTCACGCAGCACGTCGGCGATTTCATCACGCACTTCAGTAATTCTCGCCGCATCAACGCGATCGGTTTTGGTTAACGCCACCGTCAGCGTCGGGTTGCCCGTCAGTTGGAGAATCGCCAGATGCTCGCGGGTCTGCGCCATCACGCCGTCATCGCACGCCACCACCAGCAGCGCATGGTCGATACCACCGACGCCCGCCAGCATATTGGAGAGGAATTTTTCATGCCCCGGCACGTCGATAAAGCCCAGCACGCGCCCGTCCGGCTGCGGCCAGTAGGCGTAGCCCAGATCGATGGTCATACCGCGAGATTTCTCTTCCGGCAGGCGGTCGGCGTTAATGCCGGTGATCGCCTGCAGCAGCGTGGTTTTGCCGTGGTCGACGTGACCGGCGGTGGCAATAATCATTTCAGCAACATCTCCAGGAAACGGGTTTCATCTTCAAGGCAGCGCAAATCCAGCCACAGGCGGCCATCGTAAATGCGGCCGATTACCGGCACCGGCAGGCTGCGCCAGCGGTTGGCCAGCGCCTCCAGTCGGCTGCCGCGACTGTCGAGCGGCGTCAGCGCAATGGCCGCGCTGGGCAGGCTTTCCGAAGGCAGCGATCCGCTGCCGATCTGCGACGCACACGGCATCACCTGTACGGCAAACTCTTCGCTGTAACGGGCGGCCAGCGGCTCGCGCAAGCGCAGCGCCTGCTGCTCTATCTCCTGTGCGCTGCGGCTCAGCAGGCGCAGGGTCGGCAGCTCGGCCGCCAGTTTTTCCGGGTGCAGATACAGACGCAGGGTCGCTTCCAGCGCCGCGAGCGTCATTTTATCGGCGCGCAGCGCGCGCTTGAGCGGGTGCTGCTGGAGCTGGGCGATCAGCGCTTTGCTGCCAACGATAATCCCGGCCTGCGGGCCGCCCAGCAGCTTGTCGCCGGAGAAGCTCACGAGGCTCACGCCCGCGGCAATCATCTCCTGCGGCATCGGTTCTTTCGGCAGGCCGTAGCGGCTGAGATCCACCAGCGAACCGCTGCCGAGATCCGCCACCACCGGCACGCCGAGCTCACGGCCGATTTCCGCCAGTTCGGCTTCCTCCACCGATTTGGTAAAGCCTTCAATGCTGTAGTTACTGGTGTGTACCTTCATCAGCAGCGCGGTGTTGTCGTTGAGCGCCTGACGATAATCCTTCGCATGGGTACGGTTGGTGGTGCCCACTTCATGCAGCACGCAGCCCGCCTGACGCATCACGTCGGGAATACGAAACGCGCCGCCAATCTCCACCAGCTCGCCGCGCGATACCACCACCTCTTTACCCGCCGCCGTCGCCGCCAGCATCAGCAGCACCGCCGCGGCATTATTGTTGACGATACAGGCATCTTCCGCACCGGTTAAGCGGCACAGCAGGTCCGCCAGCGCCCGGTCGCGGTGGCCGCGCCCGGCGCCGTCCAGATCGTACTCCAGCGTCACCGGGTCGCGCATCGCCTGGCTAACGGCATCAATCGCCGACTGCGCCTGCTGCGCGCGGCCGAGGTTGGTATGTAATACGGTTCCCGTCAGGTTGATTACTGGCCGTAGCGCGCTCTGCGAATCACGGTTGAGCCGCCGCGCCGTCTCCTGCGCCCAGCTTTCGCTCCACTGCGGCAGCGCCTGCTGCTCACGAATGCAGAGCCGCGCCTCTTCCTGCATCAGGCGGAGCTGTTCCACCACCTGCGAGTGGCCGTGGGCCTCAAGTAAACGGGCAAAATCGGGATCGCGAAGCAGGCGGTCGGTGGCGGGAAGCTGGCTGTAGAGCGAACGGGTATCGGTAGTCATGAATAGGCCTGACGGTTAAATGTTACCCCTCCCGACGGGAGAGGGAGTTCATAGGAAGGGATTGTACAATGGACTGCACCGCCGCGTTATAGCGTTCAATCAAGCCTTTGGCGGTTCGGTACGCGCAAAGCTTTCGCGCAGGAACAGCGTTTCGGCCAGTTTCACCAGCTGCGGACGATCAACGCACCAGCCCGGCGCAATGCGGCGGAAGTTGAGATAGCCGATCGCGCAGGCGATGGCGATGGTCGCCAGGTTGAGTTCATCGGTCTTCAGCGTACCGTCGTTAAGGTAGCCTTCCAGCGCATCCAGGCTGCGGCTGATTTTTTCACGCTGACGCAGCACTTCCTCTTCCGACTGCTGCGCCGCCGGGCGCGCCTGCTCGCGCACCGAGGCCAGCCCGGCATCCATAATGCCGTCGGCCAGCGCTTCCAGCTGACGGATTTTCAACGCCTGCTGCGGGTCGGACGGCACCATCTGCGGCGCGACGTTCAGCAGCTCAATATACTGCGCGATAATTGGCGAGTCGTACCAGCATTCGCCGTCGTCGGTAACCAGCGCGGGCACTTTACCCAGCGGCGTGTACTGCGCCACGCCGGTGTCGGGGCTGTAGGGCTGCTCGTTGATAAAGTCGAAGGCGATCCCCTTTTCCAGTAACAGGACCGATATCTTACGGACAAACGGGCTGGTGTAGCTGCCGACTAATTTCATTCTTATCTCCATGCGCCAACAAAACTATCAGTATGGCTCAGGCAGCGGCATTCGCCTTCTGGATTTTGTCATCCTAGTGATCCAGATAAAGATAATGCATCCAGCTGGTCATCCGCAGCAGCACTTTACGCATCACCGAGACGTGAGCGAAATGGTCGGAATAGACCGCCACCTGAGCGTAAATGCCGTCGGGCAGGGAATCCACATCGGCGTTCGGGTCGAGGTCAATCAGCGCGAGTACGCCATCGGTTCCGGGGATTACCGTGAGCGACTGGAGCGTGCCCTGCGCCTGATACGAGCCGCCGGGCACGACCGGTAAAATACTCGCCAGCTTGCCGCTGAACACCTGCCCCGGCAGGGCGTTGAATACCACTTCCGCCTCGTCGCCGGCTTCAAGACGCAGCAGCGAGTTCTGGCGGAACTGGGCGACAATCTGCCGTTTCTGATCCGGGATAAACACCATCACCGGGCGCAAAGGCAGCGCGGCGGCGTAGGTACCCGGGCGGATCAGCACCTGGGTGGCATAGCCGTCGCCAGGCGCGCGGACAATCGTCTGGTCAAGGTTATATTTCGCCTCCGCCAGCTGCGCGCGCAGGCTGACAATCTGCGACTGCTCGCCGTTGACCATACTGTCTAACTGGCTCTGAATCTGCGACTGTTCGGCAACGGAGCCTTTCACCATCGCGTCCTGCGCCAGATAATTCTGTCGGGCGTTGTCGATATCGCTTTCTGAGAACGGGTTCACCCGCGCCTGGCTGCCTTTCAGATAGCGCTGGTAATCTTTGTATAGCCGGTCGCGCTCGGCGGATACGCGGGTGGTATTGGCCTGCGCTTCCGACAGCTGGGCTTTCAGCGTCTGGATATTGTGCGTGGCGGTCACCAGATCCGCCTGTAGGCGGTCAACGCGGGCCTGATAGCGCGTCGGATCGAGCTTAAATAACACCTCGCCTTTTTTAATCAGCTGATTATTTTTATCCGTCACTTCGCTGACGACGCCGGTAACCTGCGGGGTAATGGGAATCGAGATCACCGCTTTTTGCGCGGTATAGGTATAGGGGTGGTTATAGTTCATTAATAAAATAAGCCCGCTAACCAAAAATATACCGCCCAACGCGGCGGTCGCCAGCGTCCATTGATTAACTGGAATACGGAATATTTTAAACACCGCCCACGCGAGTGCCACGTAGGTTAAAACAATCAGCAGATCCATGATTATTGCTCCGGCGTCGTCGTGTCGGCTGAGGGGCGAATTTGCGCCAGTTTTTGCTCCAGCTCCGTGACCCGGAGGGAAAGCTGCGCAAGCGTATCATCCGCAGCTGGCGCGGGTTCGGCTGGCTTGATGTGCGACTGCATGCCCCAGCCGCGTTCAGGCTGGTAGAGGGTGGCCCAGATCCATAAAAACGGCCAGATGACGTGCAGCGTAAACAGGCTCACCCACCCGGCGGTGTGAATAGCATCCGCGTGGGGATGGTTGCGCTTTTTCGCAATGGTATAGGGAATATCATGAATCATGATGATCCCGTAAAACAGGACCAGGAAAACAAAGATCAGCACACCTAACGCAAAATAGTTTAGAAACATATCTGCCCCAGATTCACGCTTATAGGATTTTTTAATTGCAGGCAGCCGACACGCTCATGGCTGGTAATATGAAAATAATGCGCAATGGCCGTTTTCGCCATCCGGCGGCAGGGAATTTTTACTCAGTAAGACAGGCGGCAAAAAACGCTGGCTGGCCGCGATGGACCACCAGCAGGAGAAGTCGTTAAACCGGCGTCAATATACCGCTTTTTATACTACTTTTTCGGCGTTTCCACCGGACGATAAAGGTTACGGTAGTGGGCCAGTCGCGCCAGAAACATCTCGGCTTTGTCCTCTGGGATATCTGCGGGTACGCGGTCCGAATGCGGACGTTTATGCAGATACTCCATAAAAGCCTGGCTGGAGGCCATAAAGTCTACGGCTTTATCAATGATTTGCGGTACGTTCTCGCCCATTTTACTCATCGTCGCTCTCCCTCTTTAAGACCTTTCCCTAAGCATGGATAATCCTGACGTAACGGGTTGAGGAAAATGTGCGGATTTTCGTCACTCATTTTCAAAAAAGCGATCGACTTAACTAATTTATGAAATACTAATATTATTCATTAAGTTATAGTCGCGAGCCGTTGATTATCACGTAATAAAACACGGCCATTTTGTATAATTAACTACCAGAAATGAGCGACAACGCGCATACTAAGCGTTATTACGTCTATTTTGTTATCAGATATCAGCAAGATGAAAGAAATCGAAAAAAATGAAATCAAGCGCCTGAGCGATCTGCTCGACGCTATCCGCCACCAGCAGGCAGGCCTGTCTCTGGTCGAAAGCGCAGAAAAATATGCCGAGCTGGAAGAAGAAAAAACCAAGCTCGAAACTGAAATCGCCCGCCTGCGTGAAGTTCACACTCAGAAGCTGAGTAAAGAAGCGCAGAAGCTGACGAAAATGGGCTTCAGCCGCCCGATTACCAAAAAAGAACAGGCCGACATGGGCAAGCTGAAGAAAAGCGTCCGTGGTCTGGTGGTTGTTCACCCCATGACGGCGCTTGGCCGTGAAATGGGTCTGCAGGTGATGACCGGGTTCGCGAAGAGCGAGTTCTGATTCACCGCCCCTGAGCCTTCTCCCGCCCGGGAGAAGGTTTTGTTCTCTTCTTTCCCCCCTCAAATTGGCCCAACCAATTTCACAACCAAATCGCTATTGGTTCACAATTTCATCATTTAAAGTCACAAACACATTGCTAGTACATAACATTTAGTTAACCATTCGTTGTCATTACCCCTACATCACCTAATTGGCAGGGCCACTTTTACACAAACTGTGACGCAGAGATGAGCATAGACTCACCGCCGACCAGCGCGTGTGGCCCCCTGGAGACCTGCATGAGCCTCTGGCAACAAAACTACGATCCGGCCGGCAATATCTGGCTATCCAGCCTGATCGCCTCGCTCCCTATCCTGTTCTTCTTCTTTGCGCTGATTAAGCTCAAGCTGAAGGGCTACGTCGCGGCAAGCTGGACGGTGGTTATCGCGCTGGCCGTCGCGCTGCTGTTCTACAAAATGCCGGTCGACCGCGCGCTCGCTTCGGTGGTGTACGGCTTCTTCTACGGCCTGTGGCCGATCGCCTGGATTATTATCGCCGCCGTTTTCGTCTACAAAATTTCGGTGAAGACCGGGCAGTTCGACATTATTCGCTCGTCGATCCTCTCCATTACGCCGGACCAACGCCTGCAGATGCTGATTGTCGGCTTCTCCTTCGGCGCATTCCTGGAAGGGGCAGCTGGCTTTGGCGCGCCGGTGGCGATTACCGCGGCGCTGCTGGTTGGCCTGGGCTTTAACCCGCTGTACGCCGCCGGGCTGTGCCTGATCGTCAACACCGCGCCGGTGGCGTTCGGCGCGATGGGCATTCCGATTCTGGTCGCCGGGCAGGTTACCGGGCTGGATAGCTTTGAAATCGGCCAGATGGTGGGCCGTCAGCTGCCGTTCCTGACCATTATCGTGCTGTTCTGGATCATGGCGATTATGGACGGCTGGCGCGGCATCAAAGAGACCTGGCCGGCGGTGATGGTGGCGGGCGGTTCCTTTGCTATCGCCCAGTACCTCAGCTCTAACTTCCTGGGCCCGGAGCTGCCGGACATCATCTCCTCGCTGGTGTCGCTGGTGTGCCTGACGCTGTTCCTCAAGCGCTGGCAGCCGGTACGCATCTTCCGCTTTGGCGATATGGGCGCATCTCAGGTGGATATGAACCTGGCGCGTACTCGCTACACCGCCGGACAAATCGTCCGCGCATGGTCGCCGTTCCTGTTCCTGACCGCCACCGTCACGCTGTGGAGCATCCCGCCGTTTAAAGCGCTGTTTGCTCCGGGCGGCGCGCTGTACGACCTGGTGATTAACATTTCAGTGCCGTATCTCGACAAGCTGGTTGCGCGTATGCCGCCGGTTGTCAGCCAGGCGACCGCCTATGCCGCGGTGTATAAGTTCGACTGGCTCTCCGCCACCGGCACGGCGATTCTGTTTGCCGCCCTGCTCTCTATCGTGTGGCTACGCATGAAGCCGAAAGACGCCATCAACACCTTCGGCTCTACGCTGAAAGAGCTGGCGTTACCGATTTACTCCATCGGCATGGTGCTGGCGTTTGCTTTCATCTCAAACTACTCAGGGCTGTCATCGACGCTGGCGCTGGCACTGGCGCACACCGGGCACGCATTTACCTTCTTCTCGCCGTTCCTCGGCTGGCTGGGCGTATTCCTGACCGGCTCGGATACCTCCTCCAACGCCCTGTTTGCCGCGCTTCAGGCCACCGCCGCTCAGCAGATTGGCGTGTCGGACGTGCTGCTGGTGGCCGCGAATACCACCGGCGGCGTTACCGGCAAGATGATTTCGCCGCAGTCGATTGCGATCGCCTGTGCGGCAGTAGGACTGGTAGGCAAAGAGTCCGACCTGTTCCGCTTCACCGTGAAACATAGCCTGATCTTCACCTGCATGGTGGGCGTGATCACCACGCTACAGGCTTACGTCTTAACCTGGATGATCCCGTGATAACCCTGCCCAAACGTCTGTCAGACGATGTCGCCTGCCGCGTGCGGGCGCTGATTGAAGAACAACAGCTGGAGGCGGGCATGCGATTGCCCGCCGAACGCAAGCTGGCAAGCCAGCTCGGCGTCTCGCGCAACTCTCTGCGCGAGGCGCTGGCGAAGCTGGTGAGCGAAGGATTGCTACTTAGCCGCCGCGGCGGCGGCACCTTCGTGCGCTGGCAGCATGAAGGCTGGTCGGAGCAGAATATCGTGCAGCCGCTGAAGACGTTGCTGGCGGATGACCCGGACTACAGCTTCGACATCCTCGAAGCGCGTCATGCCATTGAAGCCAGCACCGCGTGGTACGCGGCGATGCGCGCCACCGACGCCGATAAAGAAAAAATCCGCCTCTGCTTTGACGCCACCCAGAGCGATGACCCGGACCTCGCTTCACAGGCCGACGTTCGCTTCCATCTGGCCATCGCCGAGGCCTCGCACAACGTGGTGCTGCTGCAAACCATGCGCGGCTTTTTCGATCTACTGCAATCGTCGGTGATCCAGAGCCGTGAACGGATGTATCTGGTGCCGCCGGTGTTTGCGAAGCTCACCGAGCAGCATCTGGCGATTCTTAACGCGATTACCGCCGGTGACGCCGAAGGCGCGCGTCAGGCGATGATGGCGCACCTTGGTTTTGTCCACACCACCATTAAACGTTTTGATGAAGACCTGGCCCGCCAGGCGCGGAGTACCCGCCTGCCCGACGACCACAACGAAATTTCCAGGGAGAAAAAAGCATGATTATTTCCGCCGCGAGTGACTACCGCGCCGCCGCCCAGCGCATTCTGCCGCCGTTCCTGTTCCACTACATCGACGGCGGCGCCTACTCGGAGCACACTCTGCGCCGCAACGTGGAAGACCTGTCCGATGTGGCGCTGCGCCAGCGGGTGCTGAAAAATATGTCCGACCTGAGCCTGGAAACCACGCTGTTCAAAGAGCAGCTGTCGATGCCGGTGGCGCTGGCCCCGGTGGGCCTGTGCGGCATGTACGCCCGTCGCGGCGAAGTGCAGGCCGCCGCCGCCGCCGATGCGAAAGGCATTCCGTTTACCCTTTCCACCGTGTCGGTGTGCCCGATTGAAGAAGTGGCCCCGACTATCAAGCGCCCGATGTGGTTCCAGCTGTATGTCCTGCGCGATCGCGGCTTTATGCGTAACGCGCTGGAACGTGCCAAGGCCGCAGGCTGCTCGACGCTGGTGTTCACCGTCGATATGCCGACGCCCGGCGCACGCTACCGTGATGCCCACTCCGGCATGAGCGGAACCAACGCCGCGATGCGCCGCTACTGGCAGGCCGTCACCCACCCGCAGTGGGCATGGGATGTGGGGCTGAACGGTCGCCCGCATGACCTGGGCAATATCTCTACCTACCTCGGTAAACCGACCGGGCTGGAAGATTACATCGGCTGGCTGGCGAATAACTTCGATCCGTCTATTTCATGGAAAGACCTCGAGTGGATCCGCGAATTCTGGGACGGCCCGATGGTGATCAAGGGGATCCTTGATCCGGAAGACGCGCGCGACGCGGTACGTTTCGGTGCCGACGGGATCGTGGTGTCGAACCACGGCGGCCGCCAGCTCGACGGCGTGCTCTCCTCCACTCGCGCGCTACCGGCCATTGCCGACGCGGTGAAGGGCGATATCACGATCCTCGCCGACAGCGGTATCCGCAACGGTCTGGACGTGGTGCGCATGATCGCGCTGGGCGCAGACAGCGTGCTGCTGGGCCGCGCCTATCTGTACGCGCTGGCGACCCACGGCCAGGCGGGGGTAGCGAATCTGCTGAATCTGGTGGAGAAAGAGATGAAGGTGGCGATGACGCTTACCGGGGCAAAATCGATTAACGAGATTAGCCGCGATTCACTGGTGAATAATGCGGAGATGGCGCGGACGTTTAACGCCATTAAGCAGGGGAGCGCTGCGTAGTTCTGCGCCGGTTGTTCCCCTCACCCTAGCCCTCTCCCCAGCGGGGAGAGGGGATCGTTCAGTTTCGTTTGCTCACCCGCAGACCTGCTCTGCTCCCTCTCCCTTTCAGGGAGAGAGCCGGGGTGAGGGTTTCCGTAAATTCTGCTATCCTGCCCGCGCAATCCAGGGGGCAACATGCTGAACATCGTTTTATTCGAACCAGAAATCCCGCCGAATACCGGCACTATCATCCGTCTGTGCGCCAATACCGGCTTTAATCTGCATATCATCGAGCCGATGGGCTTTGCGTGGGACGATAAGCGTCTGCGCCGCGCTGGGCTGGATTATCATGAGTTTACCGCCGTGCAGCGTCATGCGGATTACGCCGCTTTCCTGGCAAGCGCCAAACCGCAGCGGCTGTTTGCCCTGACCACCAAAGGCACGCCCGCCCACAGCGCGGTGAGCTATCAGGACGGTGATTTTCTGATGTTTGGCCCGGAGACGCGCGGGCTGCCCGCGACCATCCTCGATGCGCTGCCACCCGAGCAAAAAATTCGTATTCCAATGATGCCGGACAGCCGCAGCATGAACCTGTCGAATGCGGTGTCGGTGGTGGTGTATGAGGCGTGGCGCCAGCTGGGGTATCCGGGCGCGGTATTACGTAGCTAACGCATTCCCGGAAGCGGCGCCTTGCCCGGGCTACATTTGAAGGTAGCCCGGCCGAGCGAAGCGACGCCGGGAACGCCGCAGCGTTAAATCCCGTCTCCGTACTCAAACCCGTGGTTAATGCCGTTGAAGTGCTGATCCATATCCATCGCCGGTTTATCCGACTCCGGTTTGCCAACGATACGCGCCGGTACGCCAGCGGCGGTGGTATGCGGCGGTACCGGTTGTAGCACCACCGAGCCCGCGCCAATCTTCGCGCCGCGCCCTACTTCAATATTGCCGAGGATCTTCGCCCCGGCGCCAATCATCACCCCTTCACGAATTTTCGGGTGACGATCGCCGCTGGTTTTACCGGTACCGCCAAGGGTGACGGATTGCAGAATCGAGACATCGTTTTCGATCACCGCCGTTTCCCCCACCACAATGCCGGTGGCGTGGTCGAGCATGATGCCGCGGCCAATTTTTGCCGCCGGGTGAATATCGACCTGGAACGAGACTGAGACCTGATTTTGCAGGAAAATCGCCAGCGCGCGACGCCCCTGCCCCCACAGCCAGTGGCCGATACGATAGGCCTGCAGGGCGTGGAAGCCCTTCAGGTACAGCAGCGGGGTGGAATATTTGTCGACCGCCGGGTCACGGGTGCGCACGGCCTGAATATCACAGGCGGCGGAGGCGATCATCTCCGGGTCGGCGGCGTAGGCTTCTTCCACCACTTCGCGAATGGCAATGGCGGGCATAATCGGTGAAGCCAGCTTGTTGGCAAGCATGTAGCTCAGCGCGCTGCCAAGGTTTTCGTGCTTGAGTAACGTCGCGTGATAAAAACTGGCGAGCATCGGCTCACAGTCTGCCAGAGCCCTGGCTTCCGCTTTAATATTGTTCCAGACAATTTCCAGTTCTTCACACGACATTGCTTACTCCAGACATATTGGAACGATCGGCAAGTCTGCGCTTGCCGGATCGTCGGATGACAAAGGTTTCCTGCGATTAATTGCCGCTATGCTCATCCTTGCGTGCACGACCTAATAAGGTCAATGCTGCCTCGCGCGCGTTTTTTCCGCAATATAATACCTGATAAATTTCCTCGGTTATTGGCATTTCGACACCTACCCGGTGCGCCAACTCGCGGACTTCTTTGGTATTACGGTAACCTTCGACCACCTGGCCAATACTGTCCTGCGCTTCCTGCACCTGCGCCCCTTTGCCCAGCGCCATGCCAAAACGGCGGTTGCGCGACTGGTTGTCGGTACAGGTCAGGACTAAATCGCCGAGCCCCGCCATGCCCATAAAGGTCACCGGGTCAGCGCCGAGCGCCACGCCGAGGCGCGACATTTCGGTCAGCCCGCGGGTAATCAGCGCGGTCCGCGCATTCGCGCCAAAGCCGATGCCGTCGGAGATGCCCGCGCCAATGGCAATGACGTTTTTCACCGCGCCGCCCAGCTGGACGCCGATGAAATCCGGGTTGCTGTAGACGCGGAAGCTTTTACCGCAGTGCAGCAGCTGCTGCAGATCGTCGGCAAAAACCGGGTCCGTCGCCGCCAGCGAAATCGCCGTCGGCAGACCTGCCGCCAGCTCTTTGGCAAACGTCGGGCCGGAAATCACCGCAAGCGGGATCTCGTCGCCCAGCGCTTCGCGCGCCACGTCCTGCAACAGGCGGCCAGTTTCGGCTTCCAGCCCTTTCGTCGCCCAGACCAGGCGCGCGTCGGGGCGCAGCAGCGGTTTCATCTGGCGCAGTACGTCGCCAAACACGTGGCTGGGGACCACCACCAGAATATCGCGGCTGGCAGCCAGCGCGGTCGCTAAGTCGCTTTCCAGGTGGAGCGTATCGGGGAATGGAACGTCGGGCAGGAATGCCGCGTTACAGCGATCGTGCTGTAGCGTCGCGACATGTTTGGGATCGTGGCCCCAGAGTACAACCTGGTGGCCGTTTCTTGCCACGGTGATGGCAAGAGCGGTGCCGTACGAGCCGGCACCGATCACAGTCATTGAAGCATTAAGTGCGTTCATCAGGCATCCTGATGTTGTTCTGCACCTTCGCCAGCCTGCTGCTGCAGATAGTTCATGAACAGCGCATCAAAGTTAACCGGCGCAAGGTTCAGCTGTGGGAAGGTCCCACGGGAAACCAGGCTGGTGATGCATTCACGCGCATACGGGAACAGGATGTTCGGGCAGTAGGCACCCAGGCAGTGAGCCATCTGAGTTCCTTCAATGCCTTCGATAGAGAAGATACCCGCCTGCTGAGTTTCACACAGGAAAGCCGTCTCTTCGCCCAGCGTCGCCGTTACGGTGACACGCAGCACCACTTCATACACGCCTTCAGCCAGCTGGTTGGAAGCGGTATCCAGATCAAGTTTAACCTCTGGCTGCCAATCTTTCTGGAAAACGTGCGGCGCATTCGGCGCTTCAAAGGAAACGTCTTTGGTGTAGATGCGCTGAATCTGGAAAGCCATTTCTGCGTTGTTTTGTTCTGACATGTGTAAAAACCCTTTCGTGTTGTCCTTAAAAAAAAGCGGTACGCTTCACGCCCGCCCAGGTCAGGCGTGAACGCTTCGCAAAGCATTAGCGCAGCAGGGGATCAAGTCCACCACGCGCATCAAGCGCATACAAGTCGTCGCAGCCGCCAATGTGCTGTGCATCAATAAAAATCTGCGGAACCGTCGTGCGGCCGCTGCGCTGGATCATCTCTTCACGCTTTTCGGCGTTACCGTCAATCGGCAGCTCCTGGAAGGTGACGCCTTTTTCAGACAGCAGCGCTTTTGCACGGTGGCAATACGGGCATGTTGCTTTGGTATAGATTTCAATCTTCGCCATGACAGTTCTCCTGACTTCACTCGATGAACGAGCAGGGAATTATTTGCCGCGAACCAGAGGCAGGTTTTCACCGCTCCAGCCAGCAATACCTTCTTTCAGTACGAATACTTTTTCAAAACCGGCTTTCAGCAGCGCGTTTGCGGAATCCGTTGCCTGCATCCCGGAACCGTCGGTGACGATAACCGGCTTGTCTTTGTGTTTTTCCAGCTCGCCGAGGTTGTTGGCTTTGATTTCGTTCGGCAGCAGGTTCAGGGAACCGGCAATGTGGCCTTTACGGAAATCATCACGCTGGCGCAGGTCGACAACAACCGCGTCTTCTTTGTTGATCAGGCGCGTCGCTTCACCGCGGTTGATGACCTTAACTTTAGACATCAGCCCTTTAAAGGTGGTGAACAGCACGGCCGCCAGCAGCGCGATCCACGCGATGCTCAGGACAGGGTGACGACCTACAAATTGCATAATTTCTTGCATGGGGGGTAACAGCTCCCGACGTGTAATGTTTAAAAACCAGGGAAGGAGTATACCTGCGGCGTGGCGCAAATACAGCCAGCGCGCGCGATGTAATGCGTTTTCTGCGGAGTGCTACGGAAAAAAGGGTGAAAATGAACGTTTTTCCGTACGCATCTCCCCGCTTTCTTTGATCTCTCATTGTTATTTTATCGATTCAGCTGTAGTAAAATTACGCAAATTTTCTGTCTTTAGAGCATGAGGTTGTCGCAATGTCGGTTTCTAAAAAACCTATGGTACTGGTGATCCTGGATGGCTACGGCTACCGCGAAGAGCATCAGGATAACGCTATTTACAGCGCTAAAACCCCGGTGATGGACGCGCTGTGGGCCAAACGCCCGCACACCCTGATCCACGCCTCTGGCCTGGAAGTAGGCCTGCCGGACGGGCAGATGGGTAACTCCGAAGTGGGTCACGTGAACCTGGGCGCAGGCCGTATCGTGTATCAGGATCTGACTCGTCTTGACGTTGAAATCAAAGATCGTCAGTTCTTCACTAACCCGGTGCTGTCCGGCGCGGTAGACAAAGCGGTTGCCGCCGGTAAAGCGGTACACATTATGGGCCTGCTGTCCGCCGGTGGCGTTCACAGCCACGAAGATCACATCATGGCGATGGTTGAACTGGCCGCGGAACGTGGCGCAGAAAAAATCTACCTGCACGCCTTCCTCGACGGTCGCGATACCCCGCCGCGCAGCGCCAACGGCTCCCTGCAGAAGTTCGAAGAAAAATTCGCCGCGCTGGGCAAAGGCCGCGTCGCATCCATCATTGGCCGTTACTACGCGATGGACCGTGATAACCGCTGGGATCGCGTTGAACAAGCTTACAACCTGCTGGTTGAAGCAAAAGGCGAATTCCAGGCAGACACCGCCGTTGCCGCGCAGGAAGCCGCTTACGCCCGTGACGAAAACGACGAATTCGTGAAAGCGACCGTTATCCGCGCTGCCGGCCAGGCCGATGCGGCCATGGAAGACGGCGATGCGCTGATCTTCATGAACTTCCGCGCCGACCGTGCCCGTGAAATCACCCGCGCCTTCGTCAACGCTGACTTCGACGGCTTCAAGCGTCGCACCGAAGTGAAGCTGGGCGATTTCATTATGCTGACCGAATACGCGGCAGACATCAAAGCGCCGTGCGCCTACCCGCCAGCCTCTCTGGAAAACACCTTCGGCGAGTGGATGGCGAACCATGACAAAACCCAGCTGCGCATCTCCGAAACCGAGAAATACGCGCACGTCACCTTCTTCTTTAACGGCGGCGTCGAAGAGCCGTTCAAAGGCGAAGACCGCATTCTGATCAACTCTCCGAAAGTGGCGACCTACGACCTGCAGCCGGAAATGAGCTCCGCCGAGCTGACCGAGAAGCTGGTTGCAGCGATCGAAAGCGGCAAATACGACACCATCATCTGTAACTACCCGAACGGCGATATGGTTGGTCATACCGGCGTGATGGAAGCCGCAGTGAAGGCCGTTGAAGCGCTGGATCACTGCCTGGATGAAGTCACCCGCGCGGTGGAAAAAGTGGGCGGCCAGCTGCTGGTCACCGCTGACCACGGCAACGCAGAGCAGATGCGCGATCCGGCTACCGGCCAGGCGCACACTGCCCACACCAGCCTGCCGGTTCCGCTGATTTACGTTGGCGACAAAACCGTCAAAGCGGTGGAAGGCGGTAAGCTCTCCGACATCGCGCCGACCATGCTGGCGCTGATGGGGATGGAAATCCCGCAACAGATGACTGGTAAGCCGCTGTTCATCGTGGAATAATCCTTCCCCATGAGGGGAAAGGCGATCTATTCCATTAAATGGGCCGAGGCCACGCTTCGGTCCACGTTTTACGCCAGCGCGCTCAGCGCTGGCGTATTGCTGTGCGCCGCGCCCGCCCATGCGGACGACCGCTCGCAGCTCCAGTCTATTCAGGCCGATATCGCCGCCAAAGAGCGCGCGGTACGCCAACAGCAGCAGCAACGCTCCACCCTTCTCGCCCAGCTTAAAGCGCAGGAACAGGCCATTGCCGCCGCCGCGCGTCAGCTACGCGAAACGCAAAACTCGCTGACGCAGCTCAATGCGCAAATCGCCGAGATGAACGCCAATATGGCGAAACTGGAAGCCCAGCGCGCCACGCAGGAACGTAATCTGGCGGCGCAGCTTGACGCCGCGTTTCGTCAGGGCGAGCACACCGGTATTCAGCTAATTCTCAGCGGCGAAGAAAGCCAGCGCGGGCAGCGCCTGCAGGCCTATTTTGGCTACCTGAACCAGGCACGCCAGGAAACGATCGCCGAGCTGAAACAAACTCGCGAAGAGATGGCGGCGCAAAAAACCGAGCTGGAAGACAAACAGAGCGAGCAGCAGACGCTGCTGTACGAGCAGAAGGCCCAGCAGGCCAAACTCGAAGCGGCGCGTAACGAGCGCCAGAAAACAATTTCCGGGCTGGAATCCTCCATTGAGCAGGGCCAGCAACAGCTTGGCGAGCTACGGGCGAACGAATCTCGCCTGCGCAATAGCATTGCGCGTGCCGAAGCGGCGGCAAAAGCCCGCGCCGAACGTGAAGCCAAAGAGGCCCAGGCGGTACGTAACCGTCAGCAAGAAGCCACCCGCAAAGGCACCACCTACAAACCTTCCGAAAGTGAACGTTCACTGATGGCGCGCACCGGAGGGCTGGGCGCGCCGCGCGGTCAGGCCTACTGGCCGGTTCGCGGTACCACGCTGCATCGTTATGGCGAACAGCTGCAAGGTGAGCTACGTTGGAAGGGGATGGTGATCAGCGCATCGGAAGGCACCGAAGTTAAAGCCATTGCCGATGGGCGCGTCATCCTTGCCGACTGGCTACAGGGCTATGGCCTGGTGGTGGTGGTCGAGCACGGTAAAGGCGATATGAGCCTTTACGGTTATAACCAGAGCGCGCTGGTCAGCGTCGGCACACAGGTCCGCGCCGGGCAGCCGATCGCCCTGGTGGGCAACAGCGGCGGTCAGGGTCGACCGTCGCTCTATTTCGAAATTCGCCGCCAGGGTCAGGCGGTCAATCCACTGCCGTGGTTGGGAAGATAAGTTTTGCTTCAATTTCGTCGGGTTGTACTTCTCGGCGCGCTGGTTTTCGCCGCGCCGAGCCATGCCGGTAAGCTCTCTATCGTTATCGATGACTTTGGTTATCGCCCGCATCAGGAAAATCAGGTGCTGGCGATGCCGTCCACCATTTCCGTCGCCGTGTTACCTAACGCCCCGCACGCCCGGGAAATGGCCACCAAAGCCCATAACGCCGGGCACGAGGTGCTGATTCACCTGCCAATGGCGCCGCTGAGCAAGCAGCCGCTGGAAAAAGACACGCTGCGTCCGGATATGAGCAGCGATGAGATCGAGCGGATTATCCGCGAAGCGGTAGATAAAGTGCCGTATGCCGTGGGGCTGAACAACCACATGGGCAGCGCGATGACCTCCAGCCTGTTCGGCATGCAGAAGGTGATGCAGACGCTCAGCCGCTACAATCTTTACTTCCTCGACAGCATGACCATCGGCAACAGCCAGGCCATGCGCGCCGCTAACGGTACCGGCGTGAAGGTGATTAAGCGTCGGGTGTTCCTCGACGACACGCAAAACGAGGCGGACATTCGCCGCCAGTTTAACCGGGCGGTCGATCTGGCGCGCCGCAACGGTTCAGCGATTGCCATTGGCCATCCGCATCCCACCACCGTGCGCGTCTTACAGCAAATGGTCTATAACCTGCCGCCGGATATCACCCTGGTACGCCCAAGCAGCCTGCTCAACGAACCGCAGGTCGATACCTCAACGCCGAATCGCGGCGTGCCGCAAACGCAGCCGAATACCCCGCGCAACCCGTTCCGCGGCGTGAAGCTCTGCCAGCCGAAGAAACCGCTGGAGCCGGTGTACGCCAGCCGCTTCTTCAACGTGTTAAGCGAGAGCATCACCCACAGCACGCTGGTGCAGTATATGCAGCTGCAGTGGCAGGGGTGGCAGAACGGTTAGTCTTCCAGATCCAGCGTAAGATGGGCCAGACGGCGCGGCGTGAGTGATTTATCGCGCCATTTGTTAAAGCGCATGGCCCACAGCATGACCTGATACGCCAGCTTCACGCTGCAAATATTGCTCACCATGCGTTTCAACATGCCGGAGACTTCCGCTTCGGCAATCATCCGCTCGCGAATCTTCTGGTCCGGCTCTTTACGAATGCAGTGGCAGACGCGCAGCGCTTCATAAATCACCTGCTGTTTAAACTCCGGATAAATCGGAATGCGCCCGGCGTAGTCGTGGTTCATTTTATCGAGCAGGCGGGTAATTTTGAGATAGTGACGCTGGTAAGCCAGGTTTTTCAGCCCGGTGCGCGGCAGGCGGCTGACGGAGGCGCCGTGCAGGAAGTACTTGTACAGCGGCACTTCGGTGTAACGCGCGCGTTTGGCGTTAAACATAAACTCGGTCGACCAGATAATATCCTGATGATGCAGACCGGGAACAAAGCTCAGCCCCGCGTCGCGGATAGTCTGGTGACGGTAGACGCCCATCCACACCACGTGACGCCAGCGGCGGCTCGCCAGCCCTTTACGCAGCCAGTCCGGCCCGGTCATCACCTCGGTGGAGCGAATACGGTCAGTCGGAATGGATGCCCAGGTTTTGCCGGTTTCGGCGATACACCAGTCGGCGTTGCACTGCGCTACGTCGAGATTGTCTTTTAGCGCCATCGTCATCAGCGTTTCGTACATCTCTGGATAGGCAATGTCATCACCATCAACGTAAGCAATGTACTCCCCTTTCGCCACTTTCATGCCGGTATTACGCGCCGCCGAAACGCCCGCATTGCGCTGGTGCAGCAGATGAACGTGCGGATAGCGGTCAACGTAGGACTGTGCCAGCTCGGCTGAATTATCCGTCGAGCCATCGTTAACGATGATGATCTCGATATTCTGCCAGGTTTGGGCAATCAGCGAATCCATACAGGCGATGAACGGCTCACCCGTGTTGTAAAGCGGCATGATGACGCTCAGGAGACCGGGGGTGTAGGTCATATAAAATCCTGCCAAACAGTGTAATTAACGGCAATTTTTAACATAGATAGCCGCAAAAGGTCAGCGAAAGTTGTTGCTGCCTGTTGTGCGTGCGGGCAAAAAAATCCCCGGACCGAGGCCCGGGGAGCGGTTATACAACGAGGATTAATCCCAGCTCAGCACGACTTTACCGGACTGACCCGAGCGCATCGCGTCAAAGCCTTTCTGGAAGTCATCGATGCCGAAGCGGTGAGTAATGATCGGCGACAGGTCGAGGCCAGACTGGATCAGCGCGGCCATCTTGTACCAGGTTTCGAACATTTCACGACCGTAGATACCTTTAATAAACAGCCCTTTAAAGATAACTTTGGTCCAGTCGATGGACATATCCGACGGCGGGATCCCCAGCATCGCGATACGCCCGCCGTGGTTCATGGTGTCCAGCATCGAGCGGAACGCCGGCGGCGCGCCGGACATCTCCAGGCCGACGTCAAAGCCTTCGGTCATGCCCAGCTCAGCCATCACGTCGTTGAGGTTCTCTTTGGCAACGTTCACCGCGCGGGTCACGCCCATCTTGCGCGCCAGCTCCAGGCGGTATTCGTTCACGTCGGTAATCACCACGTTACGCGCGCCAACGTGTTTCGCTACCGCCGCCGCCATCACGCCAATCGGGCCCGCGCCGGAAACCAGCACGTCTTCACCGACCAGGTCGAAGGAGAGCGCGGTGTGCACCGCATTGCCGAACGGGTCGAAAATAGAGGCCAGCTCGTCGGAAATATTGTCCGGGATTTTAAAGGCGTTGAACGCCGGGATCACCAGATATTCCGCGAAGCAGCCCGGGCGGTTAACGCCGACGCCAATGGTGTTGCGGCACAGGTGCGTACGCCCGGCGCGGCAGTTACGGCAGTGGCCGCAGGTGATGTGGCCTTCGCCGGAAACGCGGTCGCCGACCTTAAAGCCACGCACTTCCTGGCCGATGCCGACCACTTCGCCCACGTATTCATGGCCCACGACCATCGGCACCGGGATGGTTTTCTGCGACCATTCGTCCCAGTTGTAGATATGCACGTCGGTGCCGCAAATCGCGGTTTTGCGAATTTTAATCAGCAGATCGTTATGGCCGAGCTCCGGTTCCGGAACGTCGGTCATCCAGATCCCTTCTTCAGCTTTCAGTTTGGATAACGCTTTCATCTGAGACCCTTAGGCAATCACGCCCAGTTGTTTACCGATGCGGGTAAAGGCTTCTACCGCACGTTCAATTTGTGCCGTCGTATGCGCCGCTGACATCTGGGTGCGGATACGCGCCTGGCCTTTTGGTACCACCGGGAAGAAGAATCCGGTGACGTAAATCCCTTCTTTTTGCAGCTCGCGCGCGAAGTTTTGCGCCACCACCGCGTCGCCCAGCATCACCGGGATAATCGCGTGGTCTGCGCCCGCCAGGGTAAAGCCTGCGGCGGTCATTTTTTCGCGGAACAGTCGGGCGTTGGCCCACAGCTGGTCACGCAGCTCGGCGCCGTTCTCTACCATCTCCAGCACTTTAATCGACGCGGCAACAATTGCCGGCGCCAGCGAGTTGGAGAACAGGTATGGGCGTGAACGCTGACGCAGCCACTCGACCACCTCTTTACGCGCTGCGGTATAGCCGCCGGACGCGCCGCCTAGCGCTTTGCCCAGCGTGCCGGTGATGATGTCGACTCGGCCCATCACGTCGCAGTATTCGTGGGAACCACGGCCGTTTTCACCGACGAAACCGACGGCGTGGGAATCATCGACCATCACCAGCGCATCGTATTTGTCCGCGAGGTCGCACACGCCTTTCAGGTTGGCGATCACGCCGTCCATTGAGAACACGCCGTCGGTGGCGATCAGCACGTGACGCGCACCGGCTTCACGCGCTTCTTTCAGGCGCGCTTCCAGTTCAGCCATGTCGTTGTTGGCGTAGCGGAAACGCTTCGCTTTACACAAACGCACGCCGTCGATGATTGAGGCATGGTTCAGGGCATCGGAGATGATGGCGTCTTCTGCGCCGAGCAGCGTTTCAAACAGGCCGCCGTTGGCGTCGAAGCAGGAGGAGTACAGAATCGCATCTTCCATGCCGAGGAAGCTTGCCAGCTTCTGCTCCAGCGCTTTGTGGCTGTCCTGAGTACCGCAGATGAAGCGCACGGACGCCATACCAAAACCGTGGCTGTCCATCCCCGCTTTCGCGGCGTTAATCAGCTCAGGATGGTTCGCCAGGCCAAGATAGTTGTTGGCGCAGAAGTTGATGACGTGGCTGCCGTCGCCCACGGTGATATCCGCCTGCTGAGCGGAGGTGATAATACGTTCTTCTTTAAACAACCCTTCCGCACGGGCGGTGTCGAGGTCCTGAGTTAACTGTTTGTAAAAATCACCACGCATTGCAACTCTCCAGATTCGGTAAAATTTGGCACATATTACCCAAAGCTATACGCTGATACGAGATGATGCATGTCTGAATGAATTATTTGCAGCATAAATCACGCGTCCCTCACCTCGCTGTACGGTGAAAGGCTGAAGGCTGGCTAATGTGATGGTATGATAAGAAGTATTCGTGCCCGGGATACTCCAGGGCCCTCCCATTTCAAAGGTTACAGCTATGATTATCGTTACCGGCGGCGCTGGCTTCATTGGCAGCAACATCGTGAAAGCGCTTAATGACAAAGGCATTACCGACATCCTGGTAGTGGACAACCTGAAAGACGGCACCAAGTTTGTCAACCTGGTGGACCTGGACATCACCGACTACATGGATAAAGAAGATTTTCTGATCCAGATTATGGCCGGTGAAGAGTTCGGCGATATCGAAGCCGTGTTCCACGAAGGCGCCTGCTCTTCCACCACCGAGTGGGACGGTAAGTACGTGATGGATAACAACTATCAGTACTCCAAAGAGCTGCTGCACTACTGCCTGGAGCGTGAAATCCCGTTCCTGTACGCCTCTTCCGCTGCCACCTACGGCGGCCGCACCAGCGACTTTATTGAGTCCCGCGAGTTCGAAAAACCGCTGAACGTTTACGGCTACTCCAAATTCCTGTTTGACGAGTACGTACGCCGCATCATGCCGGAAGTGAACTCACCGATCGTCGGCTTCCGCTACTTCAACGTCTACGGCCCGCGTGAAGGCCACAAAGGCAGCATGGCAAGCGTCGCGTTCCACCTGAACACGCAGCTGAACAACGGCGAAAGCCCGAAACTGTTTGAAGGCAGCGACGGCTTCAAGCGCGACTTCGTCTACGTCGGCGACGTGGCGGCGGTAAACCTGTGGTTCTGGGAAAACGGCAAATCCGGCATCTTCAACCTCGGTACCGGCCGCGCGGAATCCTTCCAGGCGGTGGCTGATGCCACCCTCGCATACCACAAGAAAGGCAGCATCGAGTACATTCCGTTCCCGGACAAACTGAAAGGCCGCTATCAGGCGTTCACGCAGGCCGATCTGACCAACCTGCGCGCTGCCGGCTACGATAAGCCGTTCAAGACCGTCGCCGAAGGCGTAACGGAATACATGGCCTGGTTGAACCGCGACGCGTAAGAACTCAGCATGAAAATACTGGTGATCGGCCCGTCATGGGTGGGCGACATGATGATGTCGCAAAGTCTCTATCGCACGCTCAAGGCGCGCTATCCCCAGGCGATAATCGACGTGATGGCACCCGCATGGTGCCGTCCGCTGTTATCGCGGATGCCGGAAGTCAATGAAGCGATTGCCATGCCTTTAGGGCACGGCGCGCTGGAAATTGGCGAACGGCGCAAGCTCGGCCATAGCCTGCGCGAGCGGCGCTATGATCGCGCTTATGTGCTGCCTAATTCCTTTAAATCTGCGCTGGTCCCGTTCTTTGCCGGTATTCCGCTGCGCACCGGCTGGCGCGGCGAGATGCGCTACGGCCTGCTGAACGATGCACGGGTGCTGGATAAAGACGCCTGGCCGCTGATGGTCGAGCGCTACGTGGCGCTGGCCTACGATAAAGGCGTGATGCGCTGCGCGAAAGATCTGCCGCAGCCGCTGCTGTGGCCGCAGCTGCAGGTGAACGAAGGCGAGAAGTCGCTGGCCTGTAACGCGTTTTCGCTCTCCAGCGACCGTCCGATGATCGGCTTTTGCCCCGGCGCCGAGTTTGGCCCGGCAAAACGCTGGCCGCACTATCACTACGCCACACTTGCTAAGCAACTGATCGACGAAGGGAATCAGATTGTTCTTTTCGGCTCCGCCAAAGACAACGAGGCCGGTAACGAGATCATCGCCGCGCTAAGCGACGAACAAAAGGGCTGGTGCCGCAACCTGGCCGGGGAAACCCAGCTGGAGCAGGCGGTGGTGCTGATTGCCGCCTGTAAGGCCATCGTCACCAACGATTCTGGCCTGATGCACGTCGCCGCCGCCCTGAACCGACCGCTGGTTGCGCTCTACGGGCCAAGCAGCCCGGACTTCACGCCGCCGCTGTCGAACAAAGCGCGAGTGATTCGGTTGATTACCGGCTATCACAAGGTACGCAAAGGCGACTCCGCGCAGGGTTACCATCAAAGTCTTATCGACATCACGCCAGCGCGGGTACGGGAAGAGCTGAATGAACTGTTGTCGAGTGAGGAAGCCTGACGCATGCGGGTTCTGATTGTAAAAACCTCCTCCATGGGCGACGTTCTGCACACGCTGCCAGCGTTAACCGACGCGCAGCGCGCCATTCCCGGCATTCGTTTTGACTGGGTGGTAGAAGAAGGCTTCGCGCAGATCCCCTCCTGGCACGACGCCGTAGACCATGTGATCCCGGTGGCCATCCGCCGCTGGCGCAAAGCGTGGTTCTCCGCCCCCATTAAGGCTGAGCGCAAAGCCTTCCGTGATGCCGTTCAGGCGGTGAAGTATGATGCGATCATCGATGCCCAGGGGCTGGTAAAAAGCGCCGCGCTGGTCACCCGGCTGGCGCATGGGGTGAAGCACGGTATGGACTGGAGCAGCGCCCGCGAGCCGTTGGCCAGCCTGTTCTATAACCGTCGCCATCATATTGCGAAGCAGCAGCACGCCGTAGAACGTACGCGCGAACTGTTTGCCAAAAGCCTCGGCTACGCTATCCCCGATGCGCAGGGTGATTATGCTATTGCCCAGCATTTCCTCGGCGATCGTTCGCCAACAGAAGCCCCCTACTGCGTCTTTTTGCACGCCACCACGCGTGACGATAAACACTGGCCGGAAGAAAACTGGCGGGAGCTGATTGGTCTGCTAAAAGAGAGCGGGCTGCACATTAAACTCCCGTGGGGCGCACCGCACGAAGAAGCCCGCGCAAAGCGTCTGGCCGAGGGATTTGATTATGTGGACGTTCTGCCGCGCCTGAGCCTGGAGAAGGTGGCGCACGTGCTGGCAGGTGCAGAATTTGTTGTTTCAGTGGATACCGGATTAAGCCACTTAACCGCGGCGCTGGACCGCCCAAATATCACGCTGTATGGGCCGACCGACCCTGGATTGATTGGGGGATATGGGAAGAACCAGGTGGCGTGCTGTTCACCTGAGAAAGATTTATCTCATCTAAAAGCAGAAAGTGTTATGGCCCTATATAAAACCGCCATAGGGCCAAATTCTTAGTGGGCATAATGCCCACTAATATATTAGCAATTATCTTGTCTTTTATTTTTTAAAAGTAATGACGATAGCAGCAAGCATATAATCCATGATGCTGGTATTGGTTTATCGTGGGTTATGACGTCACTGATACCAAATAATATAATGGATGCCGGAAAAACTAATAAAGCATACCGTCCTTCAGAAAGGCAGTATATAATTAACGCAACGTAAAATAAAACAAGAGTAACTACACCCACTACTCCTTTCGTCGATAATGCCTCTATCACATCATTATGCATATGAACGTTCAGGAATTCTGTCGCGCCTTGATAAATAGTATCCTCTTTGCTCAGTGCAATAATCTTAGAGGCCCGTTGCTCTAAAGATTGCCATTCTAAACCCTCTGGCGCACTTTTAAATCCCGCCATAACCATAGAGAAGCGAGCACCGACAGAAGAAACACTATTATCTGAAGTCTGATAACTGACAATATCGCGTTGCAGCTGGGTAATACGATGATTCACATATTGCTGAAATACAAGACCACAAATCATCAAAGATATAAATATTCCACCGATACACTTCGCTAGAAATAATTTGTTCCGATAATATTGCGCAAACAATATTATTGCAACAATAAATGGATAGGTAAAAATAGCTGCCCGGGTGCCAGTCATTATTATCACTGAGAAGCTAAGCAAGAAATTCACATAAAAAATAAACCATTTATATTTTGTCGAAAGGTTTATAAATACAATAGATGAATATAAAGAGCAAAAAGTTATCATATAAGCGGCAATAGTTGCCGCTCCCATCTGATCGATCCCACCATCCATTGCCGAAAGTGGAATCCTTCTTGCCCCCAGCCAATAGTACTGATATAACGAAACTATATATATGATAGCTTGCATCAGAACACTGGCTATTATATGAAATTTAAAATTTACTTTTCGCGAACTCTTCGACATATAGATAAAAGCAAAAGCACCAAAAACAAACATTTTCCCTGCTTCTAGATACCCTCTATACGCGTTCTTATAGATAACATATTCAGTCTTATAGGATGCATACCATAATAAATCTATTGCACCTAAAATAAATAGAGCGACGGCAAAAAATAGCGTACCTCTACTCACTCCGCCTTGTCGTTCAAGCATTAGCATGACGAAAGAAGTAAAGCCTACAACAATAACTATCTTATTAGCATAGTCTGTGTTTATGGGGATTAACACTCCCCCAAAAAAACATAAAAAAACCACAATGAAGAATATGTAATTTTTAAAAATTTGCAGATTCAAAATTTATTTACCTAAAGAAACCGATCTATTTTAGAAATGCGAAGAAAATGACTCGAATCCAGGAACGAAGCAATTTCATTTTTCCTTTTACTTTTCCTCGCGTTTTTTTCTGCCCGGAGATTAGACTGCGTTCCAACTCCAGATGGCTATTTAGGGGGGTAACTATAGGATGGAATATGATTTCATTCAGATAAAACTCTTTAATGATTTTTTCTTGATGCATCAGTTGCCAACTGTCAGCCCGGTACGTACCATAACTTTTAGTTAATTCAACAAGTTGCTTCGCCATTGTTTTATTCATCAGATAACAACAGGTTCGACGCAGTTTGTCTCTATTATAATTAACGCGACCTAATCGAAGGCTACCAGCCTTTATGACACTAAAAAGACTAACACCTAATACAGGATAACTGTGCAGTCCTTTCTGTCCTCCAAGCAAATATAAATTATCTTTCGGCAATCTTTTCTGCTCATTTTCATTAAAAGATAACCAAAACTCTTTAAAGCGGTTATCAATTTCTACATCATCCTCAAGAATGATAATCCAATCATTACTACTTGATATCAAGTCCTGATAAATAAACTGGTGACTCAATGTACACGCGATTTCCCCATCAGTCATATTATGACCGACGCCACTTAATCTTGCTTGCTCAATCAATATTTTATTTTTTGGTTCTTTTGCATCAATAGCATCGAAAAAATGAAAGTCTATTCCGAGCTTCGAAAAATCACTCGTAATCTTCTCTCTTCTTTCAGTATCCCTAAGTAGGGATACAATATAGATTAAAACTTTCATCGAAAAACCTTATTTGTATATAAATATTATTCTTATTTATTTTTTCAATTTATATTGAATCATTGCAAACAGACCTTTGATATAAGCACCATGGACAAATAGGTGCTTATATTTTTTTTGCATCTCTGAAATTGTTCTGGCTTCTTTAAGTGGATATGCTACCCATGGCGATCTTTCGCGTGCAGTCTGGAAATATTTTGCTGAAGGGTAGTTAGCCCAGGCATGCCATGGCTTAGTAATGCCCGTATAATGAATGAGCACAGTCTCATCATTAATAACCTCCCGATACTTGACATGCTTTCGATCTGACAACTCATTTTTCAATGAATATATTGTATTGTAGATACCTGGAAGATATATATTATTCATCTCAAATGAAATATTTAATGCATCCTGATCTAAATATTTTAATTTTCCAAAGCGAGTTTCACCTTTAAGTAAAGTCAATAAATAAGGTTTTAAATTTGACTTTTTCCATTTATCAAGGTTTACAAACATCACACCGGCATTAAAATACTGACCATTCATTTCTGGAATATTTAAGCGATTACTACATGATTCTTGAGTCGCTTTACTGTCAGGAATTACCGCTGAAAACTCATCTTTAAAATTAATTTCAGTGAATAACTTCAGACTCCCCTTACAGACTACATCCGCATCCAGATATAATAGCGTTGATATCGAACTGCTTAAATAGTCAAAAGAATAAATTCTAAAATATGTTGCATATGACCATACATCGGATGTTGGTAGATCAATAAAATAATGAGGGTCAATAAGATAAACTTTTATTGACGTATCAAATTGCTCCGCAGTATTTTTGAAAGCATTTAAATACTCATCATCAATATAATCTGTGAAAACATGAAAAACAAAATTAATATCCTGGTTATTCAGTAATACAGACGAAATTGATACACCCGCACCGTATAGAAAGTTCTTATCTATACCATAAGATATATTTAGCTCCGGGTAATTATTTTTTTCATTTGTCACCCCGAAACTATATATTTCTTTAATAAATTCGTTCATCCTGCTACCTTTATTATTAGCGGGCCAATTTTAGATAGTAATAATAAATATTATTTATTAACCAATTAAAATACTTACGTTGTTTGAAACTATGTTTTGCACAATATCGAGCATAATTTGAGTTATCTGGATTAAGTAGCGCCTGCTCGCACCATGGGGAGGATTTTTTCGCTTTCACGAACGGCGCCGCGCTCGGGTAAGTTGCCCAGTTATGCCACGGTTTCGTCGGCCCTACGTAGTGGATCAGCACGGTCGCGTCATTAATCGGGTTGATAAATGCGTCTTTCAGTTCATAGTTGAGGCTGAACTGCGTATTATATTTAGCCGCGATAAAGGTCACTTTCCCGGCGAGAATAATGTTCAGGATATCCTGATCCATAAAGCTCAGTTTGCGGGTCACGTTCTTATCAGACAACAGCGACATGGCCTTGCCCGAGACATACTCGCTGGCCCAGGCTGGAATATTCAGCAACAGCACGCCCGAGTTAAAGTAGCCGTTCTCAATAGCCGGGCATTCCAGGCTCTGACTGCGCGACAGCCACCACGTCTTGTCCCGTTCCGGCACGACGCCTGCCACGCTATCCCCTAAAGCCAGCGTCGACAGCTCGTTTATGCTGCCCTGACACACAATGTCCGCATCCAGATAAAGTACGCGAGACTGCTGGCCAATAAAGTAGTCACCAATAATAAAGCGGAAATACATCGCCACGGACCAGTTCTTGGTCGTCGGGAAAGCCTTCAGGCGATCGCAGTTGACGATATGAATCTGAATACAGGTCTTGTTGTCCTTAGCCAGCTGCGAAAAATGCTGCTTTTCCGCTTCCGGCAGCACATCGATAAACACGTGGAAAACAAAGTCCATATCGCGGTTGTGCAGCAAAACCGAGGCAATAGAGACGCCGCAGCCGAAGAGGAAGTTCTTATCAATACCGTAAGCGATATTGAACGGCGAGCCGCCCTGAACCGCTTCACGCTCATCAAAGATAATCGTTTCGTTGATCATCTCTTCCGCATTTAAATAGGAATACGCCATACTCCGCCCCAAACGTTACAACGACTTTCTGATCGTTCTTTCTTTGATTTTATTCGCTTTTTCTTCGGCTTTCGCCATCAGCGCCTGCTCCTGCTTCATCACGTCGCTGAGCGGCCGATCAAAATAAATCCGCATAAAGCGCAGAACATCCCGCTGGGTCAGCCCAATATTCATCGAAGAAAAATACAGACCAATTAGATCCTTATCGCGCCAGCGACGCGGCACGCGGTTGCGAATTTGCGCCCGGTGCAGGTCAATCACTGAAATTTTTAACGTCTCTTCCTCACCGCTAAACGGCAGATGCAGCAGGAAATGGCAGATATAGCAGTCGCGGTGGTTAATACCCGCTTCATGCATCTTGCGTACCATCGTGGCGACACGTTTAATCAGCATGCGTTTAACCGCAGGCGTCGGCGGATTCGCCACCCAGTCCGCGCAGTAGTCTTCCAGGCTGATGGTGGGCGTCAGATCTTCGGTGATGATAAATGACGTGCGGGTTAACGGATTTAACCCCTTCTCGCCAAAGCCCACGCCGTGCATGGTGTCGACGCCCACATCGTGCAGGCGGTGGATCGCGTTCCACTCACGGTCGGCACCCAGCACCGGCATACGCAGGGAAATCAGGTTCTTGACGATCTCTTTGAGAGAGGTGCCGCGGTGCCATTTCAGAAAATAGCTGCCGCCGGCCAGTTCGAAGCGCAGCGTTCGGCGGGTTTCCAGTTCACGGAACACCTCACCCTGCAGATGTTTCACTTCCTCAAAGGCATCTTTTCCGCGCCACAGCGTGGCCAGCGGTTCGTTCAGCTCAACCATCCAAATCACCTATAATGATATCTGCCGCTCTGTCCGCCAGACTGTATAAGTCCTGTGTATCGGCGTAATTGCGCGCATTTTCCGCCCACGCCTCGCGCAGCGCTGGCTGGGTCAGGGCCTTAAGGAGAATCTCATTTAAGGCTTCTTGTCGGAAAGGTTCGTCAATCACCGCGCCGCAGTTTGCGTCCGCGATATAGTGCGCGTAGCCGCACACGCGGGTCGTTAACACCGGCAGGCCCGCCGTTACCGCTTCCAGCAGCACAATGCCTGCCGCTTCCTGATAGGCCGGATGCAGCAATAAGTCTGCCGCCGCCATCAGCTCCGCCACATCATTGCGGCCAGAGAAAAAGTGAACGTTGCGGTGGATCCCCAGCTTCTCAGCCAGCGCGGCGAATTTCCCCGGCTTATCCTGGCCGACGATAAACAGCTGCGTATTCTGGCGCAGACTCTCCGGCAGCGAAGCCATCGCGGCCAGCGTGCGATCCACGCCTTTACGCGTAAAGTCTGAGCCGACCTGCAGCAGCACGTTCTGCGACTCGCTCAAACCGTTCTTCTGCCGATAAACCTGACGGGCGTTATCAATCTGCTGGCTGTATTTTCTGTCCGGGTAAATCCCCGGTGGCAAAATATGAAAACGCTCGGATTCGGTTTGATAGTGCTTCTGGAAATCTGCAATCTGCTTATCGGTAAGCATCAGCAGCTGCGTCGGCTTACCGTGTTCAAACGTTGCGCGCTCGAAAGCCGCATAGTGGCGGTAGCGCGGCGTCAGACGATAGAAGAAGCCCTTCTCCTGCGCCACTTTCTCGGCGTAGCACACGTCGGCAGCATAATAGACATCCAGCCCCGGCATCTTATTAAAGCCCACCACCCTGGCAACCGGATGTTCACGCAGATGATTTTGCACCCACGTATAATATTCCGCGTTACGCCCGTGGTTGGTATGAGATTTTACCGGAACCAGAATTAACTCAAACGCCTCGGGGCACTCTCCTTCCCACGATTGCGTATAAACGCGCACCTGGTGGCCGCGGGCCGCAACGGTCTGGGCAATACGCATAAAGTCGCGCTGCAGACCGCCAAAGGGAAAGTACTTATACAGACAGAATGCAACGATCATAATTCCTCGCCTGTAGCAGAGTCGGCCTCGGGAACGGGCAGAATTTTATCGATAGCGGCGATAACGTCCTCTGCCGGAATAACGGCAAGATACATCTCATTGCGGTTACGCTGCTCGCGCGGCGGCATCGGCCGATAGTCGCCGGCCCAGAACTGGATCATATTATCCGACCACGGGCGCCAGAAAATATGGTCCGTTGCACCGAATAAGGCAATCAGCGGCGTTTTGACCGCGGCCGCAATATGCCCCGGTGCGGAGTCGACGCCAATAAACAACGCGGCGTGGTCAATCAGCGCGCCCAGTTCGGGGAAGCTGACTTTACCAGCCAGCGCCGTCACCGGCGGCTGCTGGCAGCCCTGAGCGATCGCGTTGACGCAGGCCAGATCGTCCGCGCCCGGCCCGGAGGTCAGCACCACTTCAATGCCGCGTTGGTGCAACGCGTCTATCACCCGGGAGAATTTCTCGTTTTCCCAGCATTTAAATATCTGCCGCGCCGTCGGTTGAATCACCACATAGCGCTCGCCAACGCCGGCTTTATCCAGCTCGCCGCGCACGCGCTGCCAGCAGGCCGGGTTATAGCTCATGGTCGTTTCCGCCACGCGGGACTCAAGCCCCAGCGGCGCCAGCACCGAGAGGTTGCTCTCAACCACGTTGTCGCCGCTTAACGGCGCAAGATGCGTGAAGCTGTTACGCCAGAAGGCCGATTGCCGGTGACCATAGTCCTGCGAGATGCTCATCGGCGCATTCAGCAGGCGCACTAAGACCGCCGCCATCCACTGGTCGGCCATATTGATGACGAGGTCGTATTTGTTGCGACGCAATGCCCTGATTGTGCTGATGAAATTGGTTATTTTTTCTGCCGTTTTGGCTTTTTTATTTTTAATACCGTACAGCGCATTAATTTCAGGGTTTTCGGACAAAATAGGGATCGTGTCCTGATACAGCAGGACATCCACCTGTGCCTCTGGATAATGGCGTTTTAGCGTGCTAATAACGGGAGTGGTGAGCAACATATCCCCGTGAAAACGCATTTTAATGACCAGAATTTTTCGAAATGGCTTTTCCACAAGCGACTCTTTGGTTGAGATTTTCCGGTAAAAGTAGGAAAAAAGCACGCTACCGCCCCAGGCTCAACAGCTACCTGATTACTGATATTGCACTTATTTTGACGCGCTAGTGTACCACTTCCTGGGCCGCAATCCGAACCGAATACGTTTCGCGCGAATAAAGATATTTTCCCTTACAAATCATATCAATAAAACAATTTCCGCCACCATAACTTCCGCCTAAAGCCTCCCCCAATATCCCGGGGTATTAACCGAAACCAGCAGAATAAAAAAGGGGGATCGGCAGTGATATCCACGGCCAGCCCCGGTGCTGTGGATAATTTAGACCAAAAACAGCAAAAGTAATGGTAAAGCCTCAGGTAAATACTTAGAATCCACAGCACATTCATAACTCAGTATTTATTATGCTTGAATTGCTTTACACCGCTCTGCTCTACCTTATTCAGCCTCTTATCTGGATACGGCTTTGGGTGCGCGGACGTAAGGCTCCAGCCTACCGAAAACGCTGGGGTGAACGTTACGGTTTTTACCGCCAGCCGCTGAAGCCCGGCGGGATCATGCTGCATTCCGTCTCCGTTGGCGAAACGCTGGCGGCAATCCCGCTAGTGCGCGCGCTGCGCCACCGTTATCCCGATCTGCCGATTACTGTGACCACGATGACCCCAACCGGTTCCGAGCGTGTGCAGTCGGCGTTTGGCAAAGACGTCCAGCACGTCTATCTGCCGTATGACTTACCCGATGCCCTCAACCGTTTCCTCGATAAAATCGACCCTAAGCTGGTGCTGATTATGGAAACGGAGCTGTGGCCCAACCTGATTGCCGCCCTGCATCGCCGCCATATTCCGCTGGTGATTGCTAACGCACGCCTCTCCGAGCGCTCCGCCGCCGGATACGCCAAACTGGGCTCATTCGTGCGCACGCTGCTGCAACGTATTACGCTGATTGCCGCGCAGAATGAAGAAGACGGTCAGCGTTTTGTCACCTTAGGCGCCAAAAATAATCAGGTGACCATTACCGGCAGCCTGAAGTTCGATATTTCCGTTACGCCGCAGCTGGCCGCCAAAGCGGTCACCCTGCGACGTCAGTGGGCGCCGCGTCGCCCGGTGTGGATCGCCACCAGCACGCACGAAGGCGAAGAGAGCATCATCATTGCCGCCCATCAGGCGCTGCTGCAGCACTACCCGGACTTACTGCTGATTCTGGTGCCGCGCCATCCGGAACGCTTCCCCGACGCCATCAACCTCACGCGTCAGGCTGGCCTGAGCTTTATCACCCGCTCCTCCGGTGAAGTACCCTCCGCCACCACCCAGGTGGTCATTGGCGACACCATGGGCGAGCTGATGCTGCTGTACGGCATTGCCGACCTGGCATTTGTCGGTGGCTCGCTGGTTGAGCGCGGCGGGCATAATCCGCTGGAAGCCGCAGCGCACGCGATTCCTGTACTCATGGGTCCGCATACCTTTAACTTCAAAGATATCTGCGCGCGTCTGGAGCAGGCGAGCGGTCTTATCACCGTCACCGATGCCGCAAGTCTCGAAAAAGAGGTATCCTCACTGTTAGGCGATGCCGATTACCGTAGCTTCTACGGTCGCCACGCCGTTGAGGTCTTGTACCAGAACCAGGGCGCGCTACAACGCCTGTTACAACTCCTGGAACCGTACCTGCCACCGAAAACGCATTGAGGATGATTATGCAAAAACGGGCGATTTATCCGGGCACTTTCGATCCCATCACCAACGGTCACCTTGATATCGTGACCCGCGCGGCCTGCATGTTTGACCAGGTCATCCTCGCTATTGCCGCCAGCCCGAGTAAAAAACCGATGTTTGATCTGAGCGAGCGCGTGGCGCTGGCCCAGCAGGCAACGGCGCATCTGGGCAACGTAGAAGTGATGGGCTTTAGCGATCTGATGGCCAATTTCGCCCGCACTCAGCAGGCCAATATTCTGATTCGCGGCCTGCGTGCGGTGGCGGATTTCGAATATGAAATGCAGCTGGCGCACATGAATCGCCACCTGATGCCGGAGCTGGAAAGCGTCTTTCTGATGCCGTCGAAGGAATGGTCGTTTATCTCGTCATCGTTGGTGAAAGAGGTGGCGCGCCACGCGGGCGACGTCACGCACTTCCTGCCGGAGAACGTGCATCAGGCGCTGATGGAGAAGCTGAAGTAGGCATCCCGGCGGCGTCTCGCCGGGGCTATCAGCTTACTTCTGGCACTGCCGGCAATAAAACGTCGCCCGCTGCGCATGTTTGCTGGCGATAATGGGCGTCCCGCATACCCGACACGCTTCCCCTTTCCGCCCGTATACCTGTAGCTCCTGCGCAAAGTAGCCCGGTTTGCCGTCGCTTTGCAGGAAGTCTTTGAGCGTGGTTCCGCCCTGCTCAATCGATCGCTGCAGTACCGCTTTGATCGCCGTCACCAGCCGCTCACACTCTTCCGCAGATAACGATGAAGCCAGCCGATCCGGATGGATCCGCGCGGCAAACAGCGATTCGCTGGCGTAGATATTACCGACGCCCACCACCAGCTTGTTATCCATCAGCCAGGGTTTAATCGGCGTTTTCTTCTTCGCGCATTTTGCCTGCAGATAATCCGCGCTAAATTCCGCGCTCAGCGGCTCAGGGCCGAGATGAGCGAGAACACTGTGCCCTTCCAGCACCGGCGTCCATAGCCAGGCGCCAAAGCGCCGTGGGTCGGTGTAGCGCAGCACTTTACCGTTACTCATCACCAGATCGACGTGGTCATGTTTTTCCGCCGGCAGCTCTTCCGCCAGAATGCGCAAACTTCCCGACATACCCAGATGGATGATGATCCAACCGTCAGGCAGCTCAAGCAGCAGGTATTTGGCGCGTCGCTGGACGCTGAGAACCGGTTTATCGCTCAGGCGGTAGATTTCATCAGAGACGGGCCAGCGCAGGCGTCCGTTGCGAATAACGGCATATTGGATGGTTGCGCCAACCAGATGGGGTTCAATGCCCCGGCGGCTGGTTTCAACTTCGGGTAATTCAGGCATAGCGTCTCCGGCTCGAATACAGATGTCTCTATTATGGGGACGCGCAGAAAACAAAAAACCCCGCCGGGGCGAGGTTTTTTGCTACATCGAAACTAAAATTATTTGATTTTAGCTTCTTTGTACAGAACGTGCTGACGGACAACTGGATCGAACTTTTTCAGTTCCAGTTTTTCCGGCTTAGTACGTTTGTTCTTCGTGGTGGTATAGAAGTGACCAGTACCAGCAGAAGAAACCAGCTTGATTTTCTCACGAATACCTTTAGCCATGATTTATTTCCTCTAAGTACTTAGTACTTTTCGCCACGGGCACGCAGTTCAGCCAGAACTGAATCGATGCCTTTCTTATCGATTACACGCATACCTTTAGCAGATACGCGCAGGGTGACAAAACGCTTCTCGCTCTCAACCCAAAAACGGTGAGAGTGCAGGTTAGGCAGGAAACGGCGTTTAGTCGCGTTCAGTGCGTGGGAACGGTTGTTACCGGTCACCGGACGCTTGCCAGTAACTTGGCAGACTCGGGACATGTCTATTCTCCAAAAATCAAATTAGCTCGAGCTTCGTATGGGGTATTGGCGCCTCGTCAGGCTTCTCAGCCTGGTTATCGCAGTTCATTGTGAACTCTCGATTGCCAGGCCCAAATGCCAAACCCGAGATTCTCAAAGGTGGCGTAGTATACGCTGTGTAAGCGATGTGCTCAAGTCCCGAACAGACAAAGATCCCGATGGATCGCGCGAAGTGTTCTAAATCCAACCACGTTCGGCAAAAGAAACGTACTCTCCGCGCCCAATCACAAGGTGATCCAGTACTCGTATATCCATGAACTGACAACATTTTACGACACGTTCGGTGATGAGTTTATCCGCTTTGCTCGGTTCTGCACACCCCGAGGGGTGATTATGCGCAAGGATCACCGCAGAAGCATTTAATTTTATCGCCTCGCGGATAATCTCGCGCGGATGCACCTCGACATGATTCAGCGTGCCGGAAAAAAGACGGCTGTGTTTAATCACCCGGTGCCGGGCATCCAGAAAGATCACAAGGAAGATCTCCCGCTCTTCCCCCGTCAACTGGCTTTGCAGAAACTCACGCGTCATTTCCGGGCTCAACAACGCGTTTTCCTTCATCATGCGCGCCTTGTAATAGCGCCTTGCCAGTTCGGCAATCCCCTTAAGCTGCGCATACTTAGCGATACCGATACCTGTACCGCGAAATTGCGCGAAATCCGCAGACAGCAACCCATAGAGCGACCCACTGCGTTGCAGCGTTTCATGCGCCAGAGCCATCACATCTTTTCCTGGCACTCCTGTACGTAAAAAGAGCGCCAGCAGTTCAACATCCGTCAGCGAACCAATTCCTGACTTCAACATTTTTTCCCGGGGCATTAAACGTTCCGGCGCATCCATACGTTCACCTCCTTAAGTACGCCTCATGGTGGCATAGCTCCTGGGGTGAATCGACACCCGTATTTCACTCCTGCGTAGCGCCTCGCAAAGTGAATTACGGGCAACTGCACGACGGGATTCAGGATTGTGATAAAATGTCCGCCTTCTGGTGCAATCCAACAGGAAAGATCATGATGAGCCTGGCTGGCAAAAAAATCGTTCTCGGCGTGAGCGGCGGCATTGCTGCCTATAAAGCCCCTGAACTGGTGCGTCGTTTACGCGAACGCGGCGCCGACGTCCGCGTGGCGATGACCGAAGCGGCAAAAGCCTTTATCACGCCCCTGAGCCTACAGGCGGTGTCGGGTTATCCCGTCTCTGACAGTCTGCTTGACCCTGCCGCAGAAGCCGCGATGGGCCATATTGAGCTGGGGAAATGGGCGGATTTAGTTATCCTCGCGCCAGCCACGGCAGACCTGATCGCTCGCGTCGCTGCCGGTATGGCTAACGATCTGGTTTCAACGATTTGTCTGGCGACACCCGCCCCGATTGCCGTACTTCCGGCCATGAACCAGCAAATGTATCGCGCCGCCGCCACGCAACATAATCTGGATGTACTCGCGTCACGCGGAATGCTTATCTGGGGGCCGGACAGCGGCAGCCAGGCGTGTGGAGACGTGGGGCCAGGACGCATGCTCGACCCGTTGACCATTGTGGATATGGCGGCAGCGCATTTCTCCCCTGTCAACGATCTGCAACATCTCAACATCATGATTACGGCGGGCCCGACGCGCGAGCCGCTCGATCCGGTGCGTTATATCTCTAACCACAGCTCCGGTAAGATGGGATTTGCCATTGCCGCCGCCGCCGCACGACGCGGCGCCAACGTCACGCTGGTTTCCGGCCCCGTTGCGCTGCCCACACCACCTTTTGTTCAGCGCATTGATGTGATGACTGCGCTGGAAATGGAAGCGGCAGTCCAGGCAGCGGTTCAGAAGCAGCATATTTTCATCGGCTGTGCTGCGGTTGCTGATTACCGTGCAGCCGCCGTCGCCAGTGAAAAAATTAAGAAACAGGCGACGCAGGGCGATGAATTAACAGTAAAAATGGTCAAGAACCCTGATATTGTCGCCGGGGTCGCCGCACTCAAAGACAAGCGTCCTTATGTCGTTGGGTTTGCCGCGGAAACAAATAATGTGGAAGAATACGCCCGGCAAAAACGTATCCGCAAAAACCTTGATCTGATCTGCGCGAACGATGTTTCGCTTTCAACTCAAGGATTTAATAGCGACAGCAACGCATTACACCTTTTCTGGCAGGATGGAGATAAAGCCTTACCGCTCGAACGGAAAGCGCTCCTGGGCCAATTATTACTCGACGAGATCGTGACCCGTTATGATGAAAAAAATCGACGTTAAGATTCTGGACCCGCGCGTTGGGCAGCAATTTCCGCTTCCAACTTATGCCACCTCCGGCTCCGCCGGACTTGACCTGCGCGCCTGTCTCGATGACGCCGTAGAACTGGCGCCTAGCGCAACAACGCTGGTGCCGACCGGTCTGGCGATTCATATTGCCGATCCGTCTCTGGCGGCGGTAATGCTGCCACGTTCCGGCCTGGGCCATAAGCATGGTATTGTGCTCGGCAATCTGGTCGGCCTGATCGACTCTGACTATCAGGGTCAGTTAATGGTTTCCATCTGGAACCGTGGCCAGGACAGCTTTACCATTGAGCCAGGCGAACGTATTGCTCAGATGGTTTTCGTACCGGTTGTACAGGCCGAATTTAATCTGGTGGAAGAGTTTGAAGCCACCGACCGTGGTGAAGGCGGCTTCGGCCATTCTGGTCGCAAGTAAGACATTTACGCATCCTGATAACGACATAACATCGCCGCAAACGCTGAGTCTGCGGTCATAGTGTGGATGCTCGCCTGGCAAGTGCTTATTTTCAGGGGTATTTTGTAACATGGCAGAAAAACAAACTGCGAAAAGGAATCGTCGCGAAGAAATACTTCAGTCTCTGGCGCTGATGCTGGAATCCAGCGATGGAAGCCAACGCATCACAACAGCGAAACTGGCAGCCTCCGTCGGCGTTTCTGAAGCGGCGCTGTATCGCCATTTTCCCAGTAAGACTCGCATGTTCGATAGTCTGATTGAGTTTATCGAAGACAGTCTGATTACCCGTATCAATCTGATCTTAAAAGATGAGAAAGACACCAGCGCGCGTCTGCGTTTAATTGTGTTGTTGATTCTGGGCTTCGGCGAACGCAACCCAGGCCTGACGCGTATCCTCACCGGTCATGCGTTAATGTTTGAACAAGATCGCCTGCAAGGACGGATTAACCAGCTGTTTGAGCGCATTGAAGCGCAGCTGCGTCAGGTTCTGCGGGAAAAAAGAATGCGCGAAGGCGAAGGGTACGCCACGGATGAAACCCTGCTGGCAAGTCAGTTGCTGGCGTTTTGTGAAGGGATGTTGTCCCGCTTTGTACGCAGCGAGTTCAAATACCGCCCAACGGACGATTTCGACGCCCGCTGGCCGTTGGTTGCCGCGCAATTGCAGTAACAGCGTAGCCGGATGGCGGCGATGCCTTATCCGGCCTTACAGGCCCGGTAAGCACTACGCCGCCGGGCAATTCACTTAAACCCCGTACGCTTCCCGATACGCGCGCACTGCCGCCAGATGTTCCGCCATCTCTGGTTTCTCTTCCAGATACGCAATCAGGTCTTTCAGCGTGATAATCGAGATCACCTGACACCCGTAATCGCGTTCCACTTCCTGAATCGCGGAAATCTCGCCACGGCCACGCTCCTGACGATCCAAAGAAATCAGCACCCCCGCCAGACTTGCGCCATTCGCCTGAATAATCTCCATCGATTCACGAATCGCAGTACCCGCAGTGATCACATCATCCACCAGCATCACGCGTCCCTGTAATGGGCTCCCGACCAGACTTCCGCCTTCACCGTGGTCTTTGGCTTCCTTACGGTTAAAGCAGTACGGCAGGTCTTTGTCATGGTGTTCCGCCAGTGCAACAGCGGTGGTCGTCGCAATCGGAATACCTTTATAGGCCGGACCAAACAGCAGATCGAAATCGATACCCGAATCCACCAACGCTTCGGCATAAAAACGTCCCAGCAGAGCCAGATCGCGCCCGGTATTAAACAGCCCGGCGTTGAAGAAATAGGGGCTTTTGCGCCCGGATTTCAGCGTAAATTCGCCAAACTTTAGTACCTGCTTGTTAAGCGCAAACTCAATAAACTGGCGCTGATACGGTTTCATGGATTCGCTCCTCATTTCACTTTATTACAGACAAAAAAAAGGCGACTCGCTGGTCGCCTTAAAATCAATTTTCTAACGCCGCTTTCTGCGTCGCTACAATGGATTCGATTCCCCCTCGGGCTAATGCCAACAAGGTAAGGAGTTCTTCGTGACTGAACGGCTCGCCTTCTGCCGTTCCCTGCACTTCAATAATTCGACCGTCTTCGGTCATTACCACGTTCATATCGGTTTCAGCCGCGGAGTCTTCAACGTACTCCAGATCGCAGAGCGCTTCACCATTCACGATGCCGACGGAAACCGCAGCCACCATCCCTTTCATCGGGTTGGTTTTCAGCTTACCGTTCGCGACCAGCTTGTTCAGCGCATCGGCCAGCGCAACACAAGCCCCGGAGATAGATGCAGTACGCGTACCGCCGTCCGCCTGGATCACATCGCAATCCAGAGTGATAGTAAACTCGCCAAGCGTTTTAAGATCGACAGCAGCGCGCAGCGCGCGGGCGATCAGACGCTGGATTTCCATCGTGCGGCCGCCCTGCTTGCCTTTCGCCGCTTCACGCGCGTTACGGGTATGCGTAGCGCGTGGCAACATGCCATATTCTGCTGTGATACACCCCTGGCCCTGCCCTTTCAATAAGCGGGGTACGCCTTCTTCGATGGATGCAGTGCACAGCACTTTGGTATCTCCAAATTCGACCAGCACCGAGCCTTCAGCGTGTTTTGTATAGTTACGGGTCAGGGTTACGGGACGCACCTGATTAGCGCTACGGCCTGCTGGACGCATATTGAGATCTCCGGCTTGAAACGAATGTGGCTGCGCATTATACGGACTTCCGGCGGTTATTCCTATCCTGACAAGGCATGGATGGCTATAATCCTTCCATCTCTCCTTTAAAAACAGGAACGTCTATGATCCGCAGTATGACCGCCTACGCCCGGCGTGAAATCAAGGGTGAATGGGGTAGCGCTACCTGGGAAATGCGCTCGGTAAACCAGCGTTATCTGGAAACGTATTTTCGTCTGCCGGAACAGTTCCGTAGCCTTGAACCTGTTGTACGCGAACGCATTCGTACACGCCTGACGCGCGGAAAAATCGAATGTACTTTACGCTTTGAACCCGATGCCAGCGCGCAAGGCGAACTCATTCTGAATGAGAAGCTGGCAAAGCAGCTCGTTGCCTCCGCAAACTGGGTCAAAATGCAGAGCGATGAAGGGGAAATCAACCCGGTAGATATCCTGCGTTGGCCGGGCGTCATGGCCGCCCAGGAACAGGATCTGGACGCGATTGCCGCAGAGATCCTCGCCGCGCTGGACGGGACGCTGGATGACTTCATTGTCGCCCGGGAAACCGAAGGTCAGGCTTTGAAAGCGCTGATTGAGCAGCGTCTGGAAGGCGTCAGCGCTGAGGTAGTGAAAGTCCGCGCCCATATGCCGGAAATCCTGCAATGGCAGCGCGAACGTCTGGTAGCAAAACTGGAAGACGCACAGGTACAACTGGAAAATAACCGTCTGGAGCAAGAGCTGGTGCTGATGGCACAGCGCATTGACGTGGCGGAAGAGCTGGATCGTCTGGACGCGCACGTCAAAGAAACCTACAACATCCTGAAGAAAAAAGAGGCGGTTGGCCGTCGTCTGGACTTTATGATGCAGGAGTTCAACCGCGAGTCGAACACGCTGGCCTCCAAATCCATCAATGCTGATGTCACCAATTCTGCAATTGAGCTGAAAGTATTGATCGAGCAAATGCGCGAGCAGATCCAGAATATCGAGTAAACCTCATTCCCACGTAGCCCGTCGCGATGCGATGGTGCTACGTGCTTCCTTTACACTCCGTACTGCCTCGCCACTTTCGGATTATTTTTTCTTATCCATTTTCTAATCCATTAAAAATGAATAACGCATAAATAGCGGATGAATCGCAATATCCACATAAATTATAGTTATCAAAATTGCTTCACCTTAGAAAATCTCAATCGTGATATTACGCACAAATCGTTAGTCTCTGCCCTCAGTAAACCAGGGGGAAGACATGCTGTTACACGTTCTCTACTTAATTGGCATTACTGCCGAAGCCATGACCGGGGCTCTCGCTGCGGGTCGACGCCGCATGGATACATTTGGCGTTATTATCATTGCCACCGCGACAGCAATTGGCGGCGGTTCCGTACGCGATATTCTGCTCGGTCACTATCCGCTCGGTTGGGTACAGCACCCTGAGTACGTGATTATTGTCGCTTCTGCTGCGGTTCTGACGACGATCGTCGCCCCTGTAATGCCTTACCTACGCAAACTGTTCCTTGTACTTGATGCGCTGGGCTTAGTGGTCTTTTCTATTATCGGCGCTCAGGTTGCGCTGGATATGGGGCATAGCCCGGTCATCGCTATTGTGGCGGCTGTCATTACCGGCGTATTTGGCGGCGTATTGCGTGACATGTTCTGCAAACGTATTCCGCTGGTCTTCCAGAAAGAGCTGTATGCTGGTGTTTCCTTTGCGTCTGCCGTGTTGTACATCGCGCTACAACACTACGTATCCAACCAAGACGTCGTGGTTATCTCCACGCTGGTTTTTGGCTTTACCGCTCGCTTGCTGGCGCTGCGTCTCAAGCTTGGCCTGCCGGTGTTTTACTATCGCCACGAAGGTCACTAAGGGCTAAAGCCGTTAATATGCCGGGCAGACAGCCAGTTGCCCAGCGCCCGTATTTCCGGGTTATCCCGCCACTGGATGACCCGCCTGGCGCGCCCCTCCCCTGTTGTCGGAAGCTGTTGCCAGTATTCTGCCGTGCGTGCCAGTAGCTGCCCCCATGAACGATCGCCGCTGGCCTTAAGCGCCACCTGCGTTAACGGTATGCCCATCGCCATCACCCAGCGGATAAATGGCCGATGCCGCACCAGGTTAAACTGATGCCACAATTGCTTGCTTTTTTCTTTACTAAACCCAGGTGTCGCCTGTAGTTGTTCCTGCGTTAACGCGAGCCAGGAGAAAATATGCTTGAAACGATGCGCCTGGTGAAGCACACGCCATCCTGCTTCCCCCATCCCGTCAACCTCCAGCGCCTCCTTCGACCCCAGCCAGACCAGCCTGGCGATGAACTGCTCCTGGCATACCTCAGTCGCATAAAAACAGGTTAATGCGTTATAGCGATTCCCCGGCGGAGCGGGCTTATCCCGTTGAGTGCTACGCCAGACAACCTTATCAATACGCGGAATCCCCTGTCCGGCAAGGCTGACAAGAATGTGGTCACCTGGCGCAATGTCCCACTCCGCCCAGCGCCTGACAGACCCTACATTTACGCGCTTCACCCGTTTATCATCCAGCATCACTGGCGCAAGCGACGCCACAACCGAGATTTTCCCGCTCTTGCCGACAGCGAACTGAACCCCGGTGACTTCAGCCACTTTTGCGACCGGAGGATACTTCCAGGCAACCAGCCAGTCGCCCTGCCCGGGCATCCAGTGTCTGGCCTCAGGTTCTTTACCCGTTCTTACCACGACTCCATCGGTAACGAACGGTAATCCCGTTGTCCACCATGCTGTACGCACGCGTTCAACATCATCAGCGCTTTTCACCGGTTGAGAATATTGTTGTGCAAAGCCAAATCCTGCCCCGGACAGTTGACGCAAGCGCTCAGGCATCGTTGCCGGGCCATCAGGCCATGCCCAGATGAAAACAGACAGCGACTGGAGCGACGAGGTGTTATTCTGGCGCATCATCATTCCGGCGACCTTCGAACGGGCATTCATTCCTCCCATTTGTCGCTGAATATGGTTGTCGCGCAGCAAAAAAATCTCACCCTGCAACGTGCTATTGGCAAGCGCGCCTTTTGTACTTTGCGGTACTGCGGGTATTAAACGCACCTTCTGCGTCCAGTCCTCGCCTTTAAGCCCGTTCCCCCGGCTAATCGCGCTGACCAGACGCCCATCCCGGTATACGAGAGTAACCGCCACTCCATCCACTTTCGGTTGCACCCACAAATCGCTGCGCTTACGCATCCACTGCTGCACCGCCTGTTTGTCCGCAAGCTTTCGCACACCCGTATGCGGAACAGGATGGGGTAATGAGCCGCTCACTGGCGGTGCCAGTTCTGCCCCGGTATCACCGCCAAAGCAGCGTTGCCATTGCACCAATTGCGCGCTGAGCTGATCGTAGACACTATCTTCTACCGCACTAACCCCCTGCTGCCAGTAACTGTCGTTCCACTGGGCGAGCTGCTGCTGTAGCCGGGCGATTTCGTCATTCGCTCTGGCTGGCGACCAGTCAGGGCAAGCCGCCCATACCGGGAAATGCCACAGCAACAGACTCAGCACGATACTTTTCCCTCTTCTCATCAGTACCTCCGCTGTAGATTGCGGGCCAGGTATAACGCGGGGCGTCATCAAAACCGAGAGGCAAAAAGCGATCGTGCGAACACGCTTCCAGACATTTTCATTGATTACAGTAACTACACGGTAAATCAGGAAACAGGTACGCAAAACGCAATAAACTGACGCAAAAAGTGTGACAAAGGCTACGTCACATAGCGGCGACGTGTATAATAAGCTCGTATGTAGGCTCTCTTTCGATAATCACATACATAAGATACTCATGGCTCAAGGCACGCTTTATATTGTTTCTGCCCCCAGTGGCGCGGGTAAATCCAGCCTGATTCAGGCGTTATTAAAAACCCAACCGTTGTATGACACCCAGGTTTCTGTTTCACACACCACGCGCGCACCGCGTCCGGGTGAAGTGCATGGCGAGCATTATTTCTTTGTCGATCATCATGAGTTCAAAACCATGATTGGCAGAGATGCGTTTCTGGAGCACGCTGAAGTGTTTGGTAACTATTACGGCACATCGCGTGAAACCATTGAGCAAGTGCTGGCAACGGGTGTGGATGTTTTTCTGGATATCGACTGGCAGGGCGCGCAGCAAATTCGTGAGAAGATGCCGCAAGCGCGCAGTATCTTTATTTTACCGCCGTCCAAAATTGAGCTGGACCGCCGCCTTCGCGGGCGCGGTCAGGATAGCGAAGACGTAATCGCAAAACGTATGGCGCAAGCTGTTGCAGAAATGAGCCATTACGCCGAATATGATTACCTTATTGTGAATGATGATTTCGACACCGCCCTGGGCGATCTGAAAACCATTATTCGCGCCGAACGTCTGCGCATGAGCCGCCAAAAGCAGCGTCATGACGCTTTAATCAGCAAACTGTTGGCAGACTGAACCCACTTTCAGTATCATGCCCAGTCATTTCTTCACCTGTGGAGCATTTTAAATATGGCACGCGTAACTGTTCAGGACGCTGTAGAGAAAATTGGTAACCGTTTTGACCTGGTACTGGTCGCCGCGCGTCGCGCTCGTCAGATGCAGGTAGGCGGCAAGGATCCGCTTGTACCGGAAGAAAACGATAAAACTACCGTAATCGCGCTGCGCGAAATCGAAGAAGGTCTGATCAACAACCAGATCCTCGACGTCCGTGAGCGCCAGGAACAGCAAGAGCAGGAAGCCGCTGAATTACAAGCCGTTACCGCTATTGCTGAAGGCCGTCGTTAATCACAAAGCGGGTCGCCCTTGTATCTGTTTGAAAGCCTGAATCAACTGATTCAAAACTACCTGCCTGAAGACCAGATAAAACGTCTTCAGCAGGCGTATCTCGTTGCACGTGACGCTCACGAGGGTCAGACACGTTCAAGCGGTGAACCCTATATCACGCACCC
>NZ_JBKDZH010000017.1:0-23891 GCF_047971185.1 Kluyvera sp. | reverse complement strand
CGGCATCGGCATCCGCATCTGCATCAGCATCCGCGTCGGCATCAGCATCTGCATCAGCGTCCGCATCGGCATCAGCGTCTGCATCGGCATCAGCATCCGCATCAGCGTCGGCATCCGCATCAGCGTCCGCGTCGGCATCTGCATCTGCATCCGCGTCCGCATCTGCATCAGCATCGGCATCCGCGTCGGCATCTGCATCGGCATCGGCATCCGCATCTGCATCAGCATCCGCGTCGGCATCAGCATCTGCATCAGCGTCGGCATCTGCATCTGCATCTGCATCCGCGTCCGCATCTGCATCTGCATCAGCGTCCGCGTCGGCATCCGCGTCCGCGTCTGCATCGGCATCAGCATCCGCATCCGCGTCGGCATCTGCATCGGCATCGGCGTCCGCATCGGCATCGGCATCGGCATCAGCGTCCGCATCGGCATCAGCGTCCGCGTCGGCATCAGCGTCGGCATCCGCGTCCGCATCGGCATCAGCATCCGCATCCGCGTCGGCATCCGCATCCGCATCCGCGTCGGCATCCGCGTCGGCATCTGCATCGGCATCAGCGTCCGCATCGGCATCGGCATCGGCATCGGCGTCCGCGTCGGCATCAGCAACAGCATCTGCGTCTGCATCAGCGTCTTCATCTGCATCTGCATCAGCCTCCGCAACGGCATAAGCATCGGCATAGGCATCAGCGTCAGCAACAGCGTCCGCATCGGCATCGGCATCAGCGTCCGCGTCGGCATCAGCGTCGGTATCCGCGTCGGCATCAGCATCCGCATCTGCATCTGCATCGGCGTCCGCGTCGGCATCCGCGTCGGCATCAGCGTCCGTGTCTGCATCGGCGTCCGCATCTGAGTCGGCATCAGCGTCGGCATCTGCATCGGCATCAGCGTCCGCATCGGCATCAGCGTCCGCATCGGCATCAGCGTCCGCATCTGCATCAGCGTCCGCGTCGGCATCAGCGTCGGCATCAGCATCCGCATCTGCATCGGCGTCCGCGTCGGCATCAGCATCGGCATCGGCATCGGCATCAGCGTCGGCATCTGCATCAGCGTCCGCATCTGAGTCGGCATCGGCATCTGCATCCGCATCATCCCGCTCGCTCGCTTCCCGATCGAGAATCGTCAGTTCTTCTTCTATTGGCGTATTTGGGAAATCGAGACCTTCGGTGGGATATCCGGCGGTGGGATCGACTCTTTCGCCGGTGAGATCCAGGATAACGTGGGTATGGGCGCCGCCGGCACCCGCCTCGCCGCTGCTGAGGGTGATTTGCGGGCCTGCTGCGGTGGCTTCAAGAATTTGTGTCGGATCCTGACCGTCGGCAATCGCCTGCTGAATGGCGGCAATGTCCGCGGTGTCTGCGTCAGTGGCCTCTGGCGTTGCGGCGATGCTGTGGTTACCGTCCCAGTGGCTGTCGCGGCCGAGATCCAGCGTTTTCCCATTCGGGAGAGTGATCGTGACGGCGCCGCTGGCGCCGGTTTCAATTTGCTCGCCGGTGAGGATTTTATCGCCTTCTACAAGCAGGCGTCGGGTTCCGTCTGGTGAAATAGCGAAGACCTGACCGATAATCGCTTTAATTGTCCCGGCTATACCGTTCATCTTACTCTCCCATTAGGTCTTGCGCGGGCTTTTCCATTTCCGCAGAAATATTTATTTAATCGTGTAGTTATCGCTGAGGTATGAGGGGATTTCAGCTGGATACGTTAATAGTACTAATATTTTGATTGCTGTAATACACCCGATATCGGCGATAGGCTATAGCCTAAAGTTACCATATGACAAAATGTAAATTTATTCTTTGATTTCAATGTCCTTTTAATCCGATTGGATTGTAAAGAATTGCCAAATATAGGTAGGGGACATTAGATGATTAGAAAGCTAACTATATTTAAGGCACATTTTTTCATGTGCCTTAAATAATCAGTTTTATTATTGGGTTATATTAAACCTTCATCGTCATCGCCGATGAGTCCTTCCAGCCCGCTCAGCGTCTGACGCGCCTGGGCGCGGTTCAGCAGTTTGTTCTGCGCCGCTGGCGGCAGATCGGTAATGCTGATCACGCCTTTGCTCATCAACACTTCAATCAGGTCTTCCAGTACGCGGACCATATCCAGGTCGCTCTGTTGCAGCCGCTGGAGCGTCGCCGCGCGCAGGCTTTCTACTTTCAGCCATTCGCTAATCTCTGCGGTTGTCTCTGCGCTTTGCTCGGTCATGCCCCTGAATTCCGCGTCCTCGACCCGAACGATCCGTCCTTCACCATCGCGCTCAATAAAATGCATGGCAGCTCTCCTGAAAAATTATTGTAGTGTGCTGGCATCGCTAAAATAGCGGCCCATTGCGCCATAGAGGCCAATTTTTTCCAGCACGGCCAGCTCGCCCTCGGTTTCTACGCGTTCGGCGATAAGGGGTAGATTGATCTGTCGTGTTGCCCAGTAAATCGCTTCGATGAAGAGCTTTTTATCTTCTTCTTCATTGATGTGATGGATGTAGCCGCCGTCGACTTTAATCCACGCCAGCCCCCACTGCGGCAGGTTGCCAATCAGGTGGAAACGGCCACCGAAGTGCTGAATCCCCAGCCCGCAGCCCAGTTCCTGCAGCTTTTTCACCAGTACGCTCACGCGCTCCGGCTCGGGCAGTTCGTTCTCATCCAGTTCAAGCGTCAGGCGCGATGTTAAATGACGCGCGGTTTTCAACGGCTGGAGCAGGGTGTTCAGGCTGTCGTCATCGGCGACGCTTTCGCCGCTAATGCTGAGCGCAAAAGCGTGGGTGGTGCTTTCCATCGCGCGCAGCGTCTGTTTGAGCATCACCACGTCCATCCGACGGCCCAGCGCCAGGCGGCGTACCCAGGGGATAAAGCGGCCCGCAGGGATAATTTCGCCCTCGGCGGTTTTGATACGCGCCAGAATTTTACGATGTAAAACAATATGTTTGCTATTGCACTCATACACCGGCTGGGAGTAAAGCTCGAATGCCTCTTTATCCAGAATCTCGGTCAGGCGCTGATGCCAGTGGTGGTGATCTTCATCCGGATTCTGTTGTTCGGCGGTTTCCGGGTCGACGAAGGTGCGCATATCGGCTTCCGCAGCCACCAGAATCTGGTCCGCCTGACGCAGCAGGTTCTGCGGCACGTCGCCATAGTGGAAGGCGACTTCAGCAAAATGCGCTACCGGGTTGACGTCGCTCAGGCCGGTTTCATACAGCGCTTTCAGCTGTGTGTTCAGTGAGTTAGCGAAGCTCTCCATCTCGGTGGGGAGGACCGGGGCGGTGATAATCGCGAACTCGCCGCCGCGCACGCGGGCAACGAAACCTTCACTATGGAAGAACCGCTGCTGAAGGTTGTTGAGGATATCGGCCACCGCTTTGAGCAGCTTGTCGGTATTGGCGCCGCCGAGGCGCTGGTTGAGGCCCATCAGGTCCTGTACCCGCAGCAGGATCAGGTTGCCGTCGGCGTGGTCTTCATCGCTCAGGCGAGTCTGGAATTTGATGTCGAAGGCGCGGCGGTTGTTCAGACCGGTGAGGCTATCGTTATAGGCTTCCTGGCGCAGTGACTCGGTACGCTGGGCCTGCTCGCTGAACAGCGCTTTAAGCTGGGTTACCATCATGTTGGTGGCTTCCACCACCCGGCGTAGCTCCGGCGTTTTCGGCAGCGCGGGCAGGCTCAGGAACTCACGACGGCTGATGGCGGTGGCCTGCTCCACGATGTAGTTCAGCGGGCGCAGGCGGTGGCGCAGCAGGAACATCGCCCCGAGGATGCACAGCGCGCTACAGCCGGTCAGCCACAGGAAGCTGGCGACCAGGCTGCTCCACAGGCGCGACAGTGCGAACATCGGGTGGCTGACCACCTCGACGCGCGCGGCCTGCGTCCAGCCGCGCATCACGATGGCTTCCCCCTGGCCGGGATTCAGGTGCACCACGTTGGCGAACCAGCCCGGCACGTTGGCGCTGGGCGGGACGTTCTGGCGTTCAATAATCGGCTTGCCGGTTTTGATATCCACGACCTCAATACGGTAGAAGTAGCCGCTGTCGAAAATCGAGTTCACCATCAGCTCGGTCATCACCGGGTCGTCGATGTGCGCGGTCAACGACAGGCCGAGCGCGGTGGCCGCGTCCTGGGCATGTGCGCTCAGCTGGTTATGGTACTGCTCGCGCGAGCTTTCCAGCGTGGCAAAAAAATTGCCGCAGAAGATCGTCAGCGTAAACAGACAGATGCCAATCAGTAGCTGTTTATAAAGGGACATGACCGCTTCCTATTCATTAATTACAAACCCTTCTGCACGCATCCTGGTGAGAAGATCCTGCCAACGTGAGAGTCGTGTACTGTCGCCAACGCGCTTGCTGCCGCTGGCCTGCGGGATCCATAAGCCTTCACCGTTAAAGGAGTAAACGGGGAGCAGATCGCTGCGGGCGGTGGCGGGTAATATGGCGGGCTTCAGGTTATCGAGAACCAGCGGAATAGCGTCCGGCGTCGAATACCACGTCACGACCATATGTGCCTGATTTAATTGTAATGCTTTAACGTAGGTAATTCGCAGCTGGCTGGCCGGAACACCTAATTCACGTAGGGTAAAATATTTGGCCAGCGCGTAGTCTTCGCAGTCACCCGCGCCTTTACGCAGGGCTTCGACCGGCGTTGCCCAGTAATCTTCTTGCCCCCACACCGTCATATCATCCACAAAGCGGATGCGCGAATTAAAAAACTGGTTCACGCGGTTCAGGGTGGCCTGAATATTGCCCTGCGTCGGCTGTTTAAGCAACGCCTCCCAGGCGTCAATATTGCGCTGGGCGGTTGGCGTAGCCGGGCCGTAAAGCCGCTGAGTCCGCTCGTTGATGGTATTGAAATCCCATCCTGCGCTCAGGTCGGGCGGTACCAGCAGCAGTAGCGCCAGCAGCAACGACAGCCCACGTTTCCAGATCAACGGACGGGCGATATCCCGCAGGCGCTTCATGCAGAAACGCTCATCATCAGGGGATTATGCCGTATAGCCATGCAGATGACGCCAGTGTTTTCGGTAAGCGACATAGCCGGAAAGGTAGTGTTCGACGTCATCGATTCGCACCCGGAAACTGTGGTGACGAATGAAAAAGCTGCCCACAATGCGGGGCGGATTTTTGAAGAACATCGCCAGCTCCGGCCAGAAAAAACCGTTCGCGAGGTAGCGCGCCCGCGTTTCCAGCGCCAGGTTGAAAGTATCCAGGCTGAAGCCGTCCAGCAGATGACGGTGCTCGGATGCCGCCAGACGGCTCAACATACGCGATGCCGCCATCATCAGCTCCAGCAGCGTCGGGTAGGTGGTCACGCGGTTGATCACGAAGTCCAGGTGATCGCGCACGTTGTCCAGACCGAACTGATAATAGCGCTCGAGTGGGCGGTACAGCGTTAACTCGTTTACACAGTAGCTTAGCCAGTGGTCGTGCGCCTGCCAATGCTTCTGCGCGATAAAGTGATCCATGGCGCGTTCCACCATCGCCAGCCAGCGCGGCGCTTTGGTCAGGCCGTACAGGCGCATCAGCGCGAAGGCGGCTTCGCCATCGTAGTAAATAATGCGATGTTCGGCCTTCAGCGACAGGTCAGCGGCGTGCAGGACATGATTAAAACCGCCGGTCTCCGGCTTTTGCATAAAGCCAATGCCGTTCGCCAGGCGCTGCATTTGCGGCAGATAACGTTCGTCGCCGGTAAGCTCGGTATATTTGGCCATCGCCAGAATACAGACCGCGTTGCCGCCGAGCTTAATTTCGTCGCCGGTGTCGATGAGAAAGTCGGCCTCGCTGCCGTCCGCTAGCGTACGGGTGGCGATAAGTTCGCTCGAAAGGTTATACAGCGCGCGCTCAATGGCGGCAAACTGCGCGGGCTCCTGCGTCACTTCCCAGCCTTCCAGCAATGCGTAGGTTGAACTGGCGTGGCGCAGCGCGTTGTAGGTCGGGATGGCCCGATCGAAGCAGGGGAACCAGCCATAATCATAGCGTCCCGACGCCTGAACCTGACGCGCAAGGTAGTCGGTGGCGGAGGCGATCATCGGGTCGAGCGCCTCTTCCTGCCAGTTTAACAGCTGGCGATAGCCGGAATTGCGGCCGCTGGATTCAATGGGATACACCTGCTCGCCGTCGCTAAACACGCTGCGCGTGGTAAAACGCCAGATCAGCTGCTCGGGATTGTCCGGCCAGCGTAATTCGCTACCGAAGCGCCAGCGGGAGAAGTGCAGCAGATTCGGCGTGTTGGGCGTCGCGACGCCTTCTTTTCCGTGATACAGCAGGGCGTTAGCGTTGATCTCCTGCTCGAGGATTGGCCGCTGAAAATCGGGCGTAAAGCTGACGCCAAAGCGAAAATAGTTCCGCTTGGTCTTGCCGAGCTTTTCCTGGAGGGCGTCCCAGCGCAGAGTCTGGATTTTATCGACCAGATCGGCGCGTAGCCAGATTGGGGCAACGGCCTGCTGAGCGGTCCAGCGCTGTAAATCGTCCGCGGCACTCTGCCAGGCCTCATCCAGCGTGCGACCGCAGGCATAGGCGGTATAGGCGCGTTGCTGGCTATTACATGCGCTGAGAAACAGGATGTAGCCGGGGAAGGGGGCAGGCTGCTCGACGGCGTTAAACGCGTCGAGTTTTGGGCGCACATGCGCAAATAAACGGCCCAGTGACATTTAAGCTCCTTGTCATGCGGTGACGCCCTGTCTGAGTAGAATCGCATCAAAATACCATTACGTATTGCGATTTATGTATTCTACATTTCTACTATATTGCCCTGAGAATAGAAAATTACCGTATCAGGATCAAATTATTTGGCTGCGAAATAGTTGAATCATTCATTTGATACTTTTTTTGGCAGCGTAGCGCCAGAATTGAATTTTGCTGGAGAGAAGATGGATCAGAAAAATGAAAATGGATTTTTAGAGGGCACCTGCTGGACCGCAGAATCATTAATGCAGGCGGTACCAGGCCGTTGGCTTACGCCGCCGCCTGAAGGCTGGCGGGCGACAGGCGTGTCTATTTTCGCGCCTGCGATGAAGCCCGGCAATATGGTGTGCGTGCGCGCGGAAAATGAAGTCGGTGGGGTTCCGGTGGAGCGGCTTGATACGCTTCCGTATCCGCCAGCCGCCTTTATCGTGGATGATGCCGAGCGGGTGAGCGCCGGCACGACGCCCGTTTATCTGGTTGCGGATCGTAACGAGGCGCTGCTGCTGATGGGGCGCTATGCCCGCGACAAAATGAGCGGTAACGTGATCGGCGTCACCGGCAGCGCGGGGAAAACCACCTGCGTCGCCATGCTGACCGCGGCGCTGGCGGAGTGGGGGCCGGCGCTCGGCAGCGCGCAAAATGCCAACCTGCCGCGCGGCGTTGCGTGGAATATCGCTTCAATGCCGTGGGATACCCCGCAGGTGGTGCTGGAAATCGCCATTGGCCGTATGGATATCAGTACGCGGATGGTGCGGCCAACCGTGGCGATGGTGACGAATATTCAGGCGGTTCATCTGAAAGAAAATCAGTCGCTGCACGATATTGCGCGCACCAAGGCGATGATTTTTCTGGGCATGAAGCCCGGCGATATTGCGGTGCTCAACCGTGATATGCAGGAGTGGGACTGTATCTATGCCGCGGCGGTGAAGCAGGGTTTACGAATTGTGACCTACGGCCAGCATCAGGCGTGCGACTGCCGTTTGTCCGCCTACGACCCGGCGACTCACGGCGTCGAGGCCGATATTTTTGGCCAGCGTTTTCGCTATACGCTGCAGGCGGAAGGCCTGCACATGGCGCTCAACAGCGTCGCCACGCTGGCCGTCGTGTCGGCGCTAGGCTATTCCCCTGAGGCCGCGCTGGCGAGGCTGACGCGCTTCCAGGCGCTGCCGGGGCGAGGGGAAGTCAATCCTCTGACCGTGGACGGACACCCGCTGACGGTGATTGATGATGCCTACAACGCCAATCCCGGCTCGATGATGATGGCGGTTTCGCAGCTTAGTGCGTCAATTTCGCCGGGGCGAAAAGTGCTGGTGCTGGGAGAAATGGCCGAGCTGGGCGATGAATATGACCGCTATTACCGCGCGCTGATTGACGGTATTAATCAAAGCCAGATTGATACCATTTACCTGATTGGCCAGCAGTACGCCGCCTATGCTGACGAGTTTTCTGCGCATAAGCACTACAGGTTGTTGGCCGAGGTGGAGGCGTTTAAAGACGCCTATCTCAAGGACATTCAGGATGGCGATATCGTGCTGCTTAAGGGTTCGCATTCGACCCAGGTGTGGAAATTGGTGAGCTGGCTGAAGCGACTGGCCTCCCGTTAGCCCCAAATGTCCGCAGGAACAGGCCCTATCCACGGTGGGAGAGGGCCTGGTGCACTGACTTTTATTGCTGGGTTTGCACCTCTGCAGTCAGGCTATCTACCCGGTTTTCCTCATGAAGATATTGTTTATCCAGAATCCGCACGAACGGCGTATAAATGGCGGTGGCAATAACCAGATTCACCGCCTGTAAGATGACGCCTGAAATCCCGGTGGTAAGGAAGCCAGAAATAAAGATTGGCGTGGTCCATGGAATGGAAATTCCGGAGGTCGGGGGCACCCAACCTAGCGCAATCACCGCATAGGTGACGGTGCACAGTACGATTGGCGTGATCAGAAAGGGGATCAGCATCAGCGGGTTAAGGACAATCGGCAAACCAAAAATCACCGGTTCGTTAATATTAAAAATGGCCGCAGGCGATGCCAGTTTGGCCAGCTGCTTCAGGCGCGTGCTTTTGGCGACCATAAAGATGCTAATCAGCAGCGCGCCGGTAAAGCCCGTGCCGCCGGCAATTAAATACACATCCCTGAACTGCTGGGTAATGATATTGGTTGCCGCCAGCCCGGCCTGAGTTTGCGCCAGGTTTTGTGCGCTGAGCGTTTGCCAGATGGGCCCCATGACCGATGACACAATCGAGTCGCCGTGAATGCCGAAGAACCAGAACAGGCTGATCATCATCTCGGCAATCAGCTGGGAAAAGATCGAGTTCCCTAAATACAGCAGCGGTTGCTGTAGCACGACGTTGATAAATTTCCCCGGAGTGCCGAAATGGGTATTTTCAAACAGGACCTTGATGATTATCCAGAACAGCAGCACCACTAAAATCGGCACCAGAGATTTAAACGACCGGGCAATTTCAGGGGGCACGCTGGCGGGCATTTTGATGGTAAAGGCTTTGTTTTCCAGAAGCGCCATCAGCTTAATGGTCACCACGGTAACAATGATGCCTAAAAACATCGATTCAGAGCTAAAGTCGAGCAGCGCATAAGCGCCAGCAACGATATCTCCAGACTCTGTGGTGACGCTACCCGGCAGCATTAAGAAGAAGATGGCTACTGGTAAAATAGCGGCGCTTTGGCTGAGATTAAGCTTTTCAACTAACTCCTTTGAGAACGAGATAATAACCAGAAGGGTCATTAAGCCATAGCTGGCATTAATCCCGTAATTGAGTTTATCCAACGTACCTTTGCCCAGCAGCGAGGTCATAAACTCGTTGTAGCCGCTAATCGGAAAGTTGGTGAGCAGCAGGAAAAAGGAGCCGACGATTAAAAAAGGAATCAGGGCGATAAAGGCATTTTTGAGGGCGGTCAGGTAGATGTTTGACGAGATTTTCTCGGCCAACGGCAACATCTTTTGTTCGAGTAGAGAGGTTATGCTCATTTCCGCTTACCCTTTAAGGTTTTTTGTAATGTAGTAATGAACGTGCGGGAATTGCTTGAGATAGATGGCCGGCACCTGGGTGTTATGCGCGTCGCCGTTAACGATGTCCTGATAGACGCTTTTTTTCGCGTCGTGGTTGATAATGACAATCACTTTTTTAGCTTTAATGATTTTATTCAGCCCAACGGTAATCCCTTCGGTCAGCGTGACATCGCCCGAGAAGTATTTATGGCTGGCGACGTTAACGGTGATGTCATCCAGTTTGGTTTGCAGATAATCCTCATCGAATGAAACACCCGGCTCGTTTAAGCCAATATGCCCATTCATGCCTACGCCCAGAATCACATAGTCAAACTCTTTACCGTTTAACGCAGCGTGGTAATGGGCAATGTTCTGCGCCGTCGAGGCATAAGGATCAAAATGGATTAATTGCACCGGATGCGCGCATTTATGCACAAAGTCCTGATTGATCATGCTCAGGCAGCTGCCGTCGGACTCGCTGGGCACGTTGACCCACTCATCCAGCGCAAAGAAAGTGAGGTGTTCGGCAATGGTCGTTGTCGCCAGCACGTCATAAACCCAGCGCGGTGTGCTCCCCGAAGGGATTAGCACGCGGGAATGCGGCTTAAGCGCTGAGAGTTCGCTGACCACCTGCTCCGCCAGCGCGGCGTTGCTAGCAAAAGCTGTACATTTCATCGGTGTCTCCCGCGATTAGAGTGAGGCAATGGTTCTGGCGAACAGCGGCAGATAGTGTTTATTGGCCCGCAGCATTTCTTTCACTAATTCAACGCCCTGGTTATCGCTCGAGCACAACGGGTTAAAGAGGAAGCCCGCGATCAGCGCCTGATAGTCACCGGTGGCGGCGGCCTTCACGATTTGCGCTTCATAGTCTTTCATCATCGATACAATTCCTCTGGCCGGTGACGGGATCTCGCCAGTACAAATTGGCATAGGGCCATTACGTGTGAGGACACAGTTCACCTCAACCACCGCGTCTTCCGGTAAATTAGTGATTGCCCCGCCGTTGCGCACATTGACGGTTTGAATGCTCTTATCGTTGAGGTAGATAGCGCGAATGACGTTCAGTGCGGCGGTGGAATAGAGCGCGCCGCCGCGGGCCTCCAGCTCTTTAGGCTTATCCTGAAGCGTGACATCGCTGTATTTTTTAAACAGCTCGGCTTCGATATTTTTGACGATTTCACCGCGTGACAGCTCGGCGGCCTCCTGCTCGGCCAGCATCTCGGTGGTTTTGAGGTAGTACTTTAAATACGAGGACGGGATCAGGTTGGTGGCGGCCAGCAGCTCTTTATTAAACTGCTCGTTGCTGACGTTTTTAAAGCTCAGTTGGTCGACATCCGCGGCGTTGATTAAGTCGATCGTTTCGCGCGTGCGATCGACGCCGTTATGCAGGATTTTAGTTATAAAGTTCATATGGTTGGAGCCTTTAAACTCGACGTATAAATCGTTAACGTCGACGTTTAGCAGGCCTGCAACCTGGTGGGTCATATTGATCGGGCCATTGCACAGGCCAATTACCCGGTTGTTAGTGCTGTATTTGAGCACCGCTTCGGTCACCATCGAAGCTGGGTTGGTGAAGTTAATCAGCCAGGCGTTCGGGCAGATCGCTTTCATTTCATTGGCAATTTCAATGATGACCGGGATGGTGCGTAGCGCTTTGAACATCCCGCCCGCGCCGTTGGTCTCCTGGCCGATAAAACCGTATGACTTCGGCAGTTTTTCATCGACGATTCGGGCGTCGATACCGCCAACGCGCAGCTGTGTGACGACGAAGTCCGCCTCCTGTAGCGCCGTTTTGCGGTCGAAGGTTTGGCTGACATCAATCGGTAAACCAGCTTTGGCCAGCATTCTTTTGGTGAGCTCGAAAATGATGTTCATTTTCTCTTTGCCCATTTCGATGTCGACAAAAGCAATATGGGATATCGGTAGCTGATGATGGTTCTTAATTACCCCTTCGATCAGTTCGGGGGTATAGCTGCTGCCAGCGCCAATCACAACGAGTTTAAGTTTGGTCATGAGTCTTCTACCTTTGAATTAAATTTCAGCGATACTTTTCTGACATTGGATAAATGGAAAAGCATGATATCGATGATGGCTATCTGGATGGGATAGCTGATATTTTCGAAAGCGGTGTCTTTAATAATGGCATTTTTATAAATCAGTGCAGCATCGGCCTTTAGCGCCAGCGTCGAATTTTCCCGGCTGGTGATGGCCGCCACTTTGATACCGTTTTTCCGGGCGTTAAGGATTATCTCTTCGAGCATTTCTGACTCGCCGCTGTTGGAGACAATCAGCACACAATCGTTGGCGGTCAGAAAACGGCTGCGGACATTACAGTTGGTATAGTCCGTTTCATTAAGGATATTAAAGCCCAGCACCATCAGGTTATAGCTGACATAGTTTGCCACGCTATCCGAGGTGCCATAGCCCCAGGTAATAATCGTGCTGCAGGCGGATAAGAAGTCGCAAAAGGCTTTGACTTTACTCTCCGACACTCGGGTTAACGCATTCTGCATTTCCTGGAGATACTCGCTGACAAACGCATTATGATGCTGCGAGTTTTGCGACATCGAAAAAACATCGCGGACGTCGACTTTAAACTCCTGGAAATTATTAAAGCCCAATTTTTTGACCAATTTTGAAATAGACGGCGCGGTGGTATAAACACGCTCGGCCAGTTCATGAATCTTCATCTTATAAACCTCTGCCGGGTTCTCCTGACAGAATTTATAAATCCGCAGCTCATTGCTGGTTAAATCTTTACGCATGGAGTGCACCTTTTATTATGCGGCGCTGACGCCGCACTGGCTCTCGGGAGGGATCTTAACAAGGGGAGGACGGAAATAGGTTTTATGATTTAGAAATTAATTTCCGTGATCTGAGTTATAAATTTCCATGAAGGGACTTTCTCTGAAGTAGGGAGGCGCAAGGTATCAGGCTACCCGGATGAGAGGCATGGCACCGACGCCGGGTGGGCGACCACTATACCCTCTCAACTTCATCAAGCCGCTGCCGCAGCGCATCCAACTGAGACTCGCTGAACACTTCAATGCCGTGCTCGCGCAACAGCGCCACCGCCACCCCTTCGCCCGGCACCTTCATGCCGCGAAACGAGCCGTCATAAACGTGCTGACTGCCGCAGGTGGGGCTGCCGTCGGTCATAATCGCAAACCGACAGCCGTGTTGCTGCGCGGTTTGCAGCGCCAGCCAGGCGGCCAGCACGTAGGGCTGTGTGACATCGCGCCCGTCGCTCTCCACCATCTGTGCGCGCCCGTTCAGCACGTCATTACCCTGACCGTTAACCATCTCCGCTGACAGTCGCGGCGCCTCAAGCCCCGCCGCCAGCTCCGGGCAGTGAATAACCAGACGGCCTTCATCACGCCATTGTTGCAGCAGGTGTGCGGTGCAGGATTTATCGGTGCCGTTGTAACGCACGCGGTGCCCGGCCAGGCAGGCGCTGAGGAGGATTTTGTGTTTGGCGGTCATGGGAAACCCTGAGGATGCGTGGCAAGGCGATTGTCGCGATGCCTGCGGCTATAGGGTAACGGAAACCCGTTGAGGTGAAAATGGGGTTGAGGAGCGGATTCAGCGCAGACGTTTGATAAGGCTTGAAAAATAGCAGGATCCTAAAAAGCAAAAACCCAGCCATAGGCTGGGTTTTCTGAAGAAGTGGTGCCCGGACTCGGAATCGAACCAAGGACACGGGGATTTTCAATCCCCTGCTCTACCGACTGAGCTATCCGGGCAACGGAGCGCATTAAACCGTAGTCGCTCTCTTACGTCAACCAAAATCACCGAAAAGCTGTTCAACTGCTTACTATTGCGGCAATCTACGCGTTTACGCCGCGCGTTTGCACAAATCTTCCAGACAGCGACGCGATAATCGGGCAATGCTGGCGGCGAAAGGGGGGCGGTATGGCAACGAAAGACTGGCTTGAGCTGCGACAGCATGCCGACACGGGCATTGAAACGATCAAAGCGCACTTTGAAGGGCATGCCTTCGATCCGCACTGGCACGACAGCTATCTGGTGGGGATTACCCTGGCCGGCACGCAGCAGTTTCACTGCCGTCGTGAGCGTCATCATAGTCGGCCGGGTGATGCCTTTTTGCTGGAACCGGGCGAAATCCACGACGGTGACGCGCCCGTTGCCGGTGGCTTTACCTATCTCACCTTTTATCTCGATGAGCGCTGGCTGACGAACACGTTACATGGGCTATACGACGCTACGCCGGATAGCTACTCGCTGCACTTCAATCAAACGCTGACCCGTGAGCCGCAGCTGGTGCGGGCGATTCATCAGACCTTCAGCACGCTGCATACCGATGAGATGCGCATTGTGCAGCAGAGCAGCATGGATGGCCTGCTGGCGCAGCTCACCGCGCACTGCCAGTGGCGCAAGCGGCTGCCGTCGGCGATGCAAAGCGCGGCGATTGCCCACCGCGCGCGGGACTATCTGCATGCGCATATGGGCGACAATATCGGGCTCTCGGATTTAGCGCGCGAGACGGGGACCGACCGGTTTACCCTGACGCGCAGCTTTAAGCGCGAGTTCAACCTGGCGCCGCACGCGTGGCTGATCCAGCTGCGGCTGGCGAAAGCGCGTCAGCTGCTGTCGCTGGGTGAGCAGCCGGTTGACGTGGCGGCGACGCTCGGCTTTGCTGACCAGAGCCACCTTGGGCGCTGGTTCCAGCGAGCGTACCGTATCTCGCCTGCGCACTACCGTCGGTTGTGCACAAACCTTCCAGACGTTTCCAGTAAATAACGGCACAGTCAGGGCTCTAATAAGAAGGAGTCCACCTGTGAATATCATGCCGTTTCTGCTGTTTGCCTTCGTCGCGTCAATTACGCCGGGGCCGACTAACATTCTCGTTCTGACCAATAGCCAGCACTATGGCGTAAAGGCGACGCTTCCGGCGCTGGTCAGCGGCTGCGCGGCGGCCAGCGCAATTGTGCTGATTTCCGGCGCAGGAGCGGGCGAGTTGTTGCGTCAGTACCCGCTGGTGCGGCAGATGATGAGCTGGGCGGGTGTGCTGTGGCTGACCTGGATGAGCTGGCAGCTGTTCTGCGCCCCGGCGGCGACTATCTCCGGACAGACGCATCACCGCTTTACCGCCAAAGCGGCGGCGCTGTTGCAGGTCATTAACCCGAAAACCTGGATGCTGGCGCTGGCGGTGGTCAGCCTGTTTGCTCCGGCGAGTGAACACGCGCTGCGCGACGTCGCACTGATGGCGCTGTGGTTCTTGCTGATCTCGGTGGCGTGTCTGCTGTGCTGGGCGTGGCTGGGGAAGGCGGTCAATCGGGTGTTCCGCACCACCGTGGCGATGGTGCGGTTTCAGCGGCTGATGGCGCTGTGCCTGCTGCTCTCCGCGTGGGCGGGGATGCTGGCCTAGGTCAGCGCGCCGCCCTGGCGGCATTTTGCGAAGCGCAGGATATCTTCCGCCAGACGGTGCGCGGTATCCACGTCGACCTGGCTGCGGTTGACCAGCATGCGGCTGAGGCAGCCTTCCAGCACCAGCTCCATCTGTTTCGCGACCATTGTCGGATCGTCCACTTCCAGTTGGGTTAACAGCTCGTGGCTGAAGTGGAACGCGGCCTGCTTCTGCTGGTTGGCGAGCTGGTGAATCGGGTGCTCGGCGTCCGGGTAGAAGGTACAGGCGGCGATAAACAGGCAGCCGGGGTAGCGGTTTTTGGTCACGCAGTCGGTCAGCGCGGCGTAGCGAGCCAGCAGTTTATCTTCCGCCGTCATCTCTTCGTTCAGCATCAGCTGGCGACGCCAGGTTTCCACCTGCTGGCTCAAATAGCGCAGCGCGTCATACAGCAGCGCTTCGCTGTCCGGCCAGAAGCGGCGCAGTTCATCCAGCGGACGGTCCACGCGCTCGGCCACCATTTCCAGCGTGGTGCTTGCAATCCCTTCTTGCTCAAGGAGCTGTAGGGCTTCTCCCAATACGTCTTCGCGTTGCACGGTATTCTCCTCCGTTCCCGACGGCTATCCGTCTCAAAGTGTTGTCTACGGTTGGCGATCGCGCAAATGCGCGCGAAACGCGGCGGCGTCCATAAAGCCGGTTACCCGTAGGGCGGGCTGCTCGTTGCCGTCTTCATCAAAGAAGAGGATGGTCGGCAGGCCCAGTACCTGTAAATGTTTTAGCAGCGCCGCGTCCTGTGCGCTGTTGGCCGTCACATCGGCCTGTAGCAGCACGGTGTTTTGCAGCGCCTGCTGCACCTGTGGGTCGCTGAAGGTGTACTTCTCAAACTCTTTGCAGGCCACGCACCAGTCGGCGTACAGGTCGAGCATTACCGGTTTACCGCGGGCGGTAGCCAGCGCGGCGTTCAGCGACTCGACGTTGCTGATGCGGGTAAAGTTGAGATGCGCCTGAGTCTGTGCGGTCGTGTGGCCAAAGGCCCAATCCTGAAGCGGGCGCACGCTCACCAGCGCGGCGGCCAGCAGAGCAATTTGCCCGATGCGCTGCCACGGTTTGTTCAAACCAAGACTGGTAATAAACGCCCAGCTGAAGAACGCTACGCCCAGCATCGACCACAGCCGCAGCCCCCAGACGTCGCCGATAATCCGCTCCAGCAGAAATACCGGCAGCGCGAGGATCACAAAGCCAAACGCCGTTTTGACGTGCGCCATCCACGGCCCGCTTTTCGGCAGCAGGCGGTTGCCAAACACGGTGACCAGAATCAGCGGCAGCCCCATGCCCAGCGCGTACAGGTACAGCGTACCGCCGCCGAGCCACAGGTTACCGCTCTGGGCGATATACAGCAGAATAGCGCTCAGCGGCGCGGTGGTGCACGGCGAGCAGATAAGCCCGGCAATCGCCCCCATGGCGAACACGCCGCCGGCGGAGCCGCCCTGCTGGCGGTTGCTCATCAGGGTGAGGCGGGTCTGCAGTGATGAAGGCAACTGGAGCGAGAAAGCGCCGAACATCGACAGCGCCAGCAGGATAAACACCGCCGACAGGCCAATCAGCACGTACGGGTGCTGCAACGCGGCCTGGAACTGCATGCCGGCGGCGGCCACCACCAGGCCAAGCGCGGTGTAGGTGAGCGCCATCCCCTGCACGTAGATAAAGGCCAGCAACAGCGCGCGAGCGGTGGAGAGGCGCTGTTTACCCCCGAGGACGATGCCGGAGATCAGCGGATACATCGGCAGCACGCAGGGGGTGAAGGCGATGCCGATGCCGATTAACAGCGCCCAGAGGGCGGAGTACGGTAAGTCCGCGCTGGTGTCGCCCCTCACCCCGGCCCTCTCCCCGGAGGGGAGAGGGGGAAGGGCAGAAACCGCGCTCAGCGGCACGGTCCGGGTTTCCGGCGGGTAGCAGAAGCCCGCGTCGGCGCAGCCCTGATAGGTAACGGTCAGCGTTGCGCCATGGGTGGCCTGGGTCAACGTCACCGGCACCACCAGGCGCTGGCGGTAGATTTCGCTTTTGCCGTAAAACTCGTCGTTATGCGGCTCGCCCTTGGGGAGCTGGAGCGGGGCGATGCTGGCATTAGCCGGGTTAATTTTGATCTGCTGGCGATAGAGATAGTAGCCCTCTTTCACCTGCCAGCTCAGATTGACCTCGTGCTGACTCTGCTGGAAATCAAAGGCAAAGGCTTGATCAGCAGGAATAAAATTACTGCGGCCGGGCCCGTCAAATAACCCGGCGGCGAAGGCTGAAGTGCTGCACAGCAGCAGGATCAGCGTAAGGATGCGTTGAGCCATGAGAGATAATCAACATCTGCGTGAGTAACGGGTAACACTAACAGTTCTGGTGTCTGGTACGGGTGATGCGCCTTCAGGCAGTCCAGCAACGCCTGCTGGTGGGCAAGATCGGTTTTTAGCAGCATCTGTACTTCATACTCCTGCTCGAGCTTCCCCTCCCAATAGTATAGCGAGGTCGCGCCGGGGAGCAGGGTCGCGCAGGCGGCTAATTTTTCCGCCAGTACTTTGGCCGCCAGGTCCTGGGCGGTGGCTTCATCCGGAGCAGTACAGAGGACCACTACAGCGTCGGGAGTGCTCATTGTAAACCTCGTTATTGATGAAAAGAGGCACTATAGCACGGCGTTTGAGGTGGGTTGAGTGAATCGGGCCGCAGAGCGGCCCGACGTTAAGGATATTTACCGGCGTTAAAGGATTAACCCGCCGAAGATAAACCCGAGGATCACGCACAGCGCAATGGCGATCACGCCCGGGATCAGGAACGCGTGGTTGAAGACGTATTTACCGATACGGGTAGAGCCGGTGTCGTCCATCTCGACCGCCGCCAGCAGCGTCGGGTAGGTTGGCAGGACGAACAGCGCGGACACCGCCGCAAAGGAGGCAATTGCCGTCAGCGGGGTGACGCCCAGCATCAGCGCCGCAGGCATCAGCGCCTTGGTGGTAGCCGCCTGGGAGTAGAGCAGGGTTGCGGCGAAGAACAGCACCACCGCCAGCAGCCACGGATAGTTCTGCAACAGATCGCCCGCCACCGCCTGAATGTCGGCGATGTGCGCTTTCACGAAGGTATCACCCAGCCACGCGACGCCCAGCACGCACACGCAGGCGCTCATCCCGGATTTAAAGGTGCTGGCGTTGAGGATTTCACCGGTGTCGACCTTACAGGTGATGCAGATCAGCGTGGCGATGGTCAGCATAAACACGACGATCGCTTCGTTACGCGGCAGTACCGGGTTCTGAATCAGCCCGACGGTGTCGCTGATGGCGGTGGCGTAGAACATCACCGCGACGATGCCAACCAGGAACAGCAGCACCGAGCGCTTAGCGTGCGGCTTCAGCTCAAAGACCTTGCTGCCGCGCAGGCGCACTTCCCCTTTGGCCAAACGCTCCTGGTACACCGGGTCATCCTTCAGCTCGCAGCCGAGGAAGTTACAGACGATGGAGGTCAGCAGCACGGCAATCAGCGTGACCGGAATACAGATCGCCAGCAGCGTCAGGTAGCTCACGCCCATCGGCTCCAGGATACCGGCGAAGAACACCACCGCCGCCGAAATGGGCGAGGCGGTAATGGCAATCTGCGAGGCTACCACGGCGATAGAAAGCGGGCGGGAAGGGCGGATGCCCTGCTCTTTCGCCACTTCCGTGATCACCGGCAGGGTGGAGAACGCGGTGTGCCCGGTCCCCGCGAGGATGGTCATAAACCAGGTGACCAGCGGGGCCAGAAACGTAATGTACCTGGGGTGCCGACGCAGCAGGCGCTCGGCGAGGCTGACAAGATAATCCATCCCGCCGGCGATTTGCATGGCGGCAATCGCGGCGATCACCGCCATGATGATTTCAATGACGTCAAACGGTATGGCGCCGGGCGTGATTTGAAATATCAGCGTTAATACCAGCACGCCGAAGCCGCCGGCAAAGCCGATGCCTATTCCCCCGAGTCTTGCCCCTAAGTAGATGGCAAGAAGCACAATGACCAGTTCTGCTCCAAACATATTAGCCTTCCTTGTTTAACAAGTTGATATGTAATTGTTGTGTTTTCGTGAATTATAGAAACAAAAAAGGCATGTCATCATGACATGCCTCAGTTTATTAGAGAGAAAAATTACTGTTCGCTTTCATCGGTGTAACGCTTCGCTTTATACGCCGGATGCATCAGGTTCTGCGGCGAGAAGATATCGTCCAGCTCTGTTTCCGTCAGCAGGCCGCGCTCCAGCACCACTTCACGCACGCTCTTACCGGTTTCGGCGCAGATTTTCCCGACGATGTCGCCGTTGTGGTGGCCGATGAACGGGTTCAGGTAGGTGACGATGCCGATAGAGTTGTAGACGTAGCTTTCACACACTTCTTTGTTCGCGGTGATGCCGTCGACGCATTTTTCCAGCAGGTTGTAGCAGGCGTTAGTCAGGATGTGGATAGACTCAAACAGCGCCTGGCCAATCACCGGCTCCATCACGTTCAGCTGCAGCTGACCGGCTTCAGACGCCATGGTGACGGTGGTGTCGTTGCCGATCACCTTGAAGCACACCTGGTTCACCACTTCTGGCACCACCGGGTTCACTTTGGCTGGCATGATAGAAGAACCAGCCTGCAGTTCCGGCAGGTTGATTTCATTCAGGCCAGCGCGCGGGCCGGAGGAGAGCAGGCGAAGGTCGTTACAGATCTTCGACATCTTCACCGCCAGACGTTTCAGCGAACTGTGGACCATGACGTACGCGCCGCAGTCGGAGGTGGCTTCAATCAGGTCTTCAGCCGGAACGACCGCCAGATTGCTGACTTCCGCCAGTTTCTGTACCGCTAACTGCTGGTAGCCGTCAGGGGTGTTCAGGCGGGTACCGATAGCGGTCGCGCCAAGGTTCACTTCCAGCAGCAGCTCGGCGGTGCGCAGCAGGTTTTTGGTTTCTTCATTCAGCAGCACGCTGAAGGCGTGGAATTCCTGGCCAAGGGTCATCGGCACCGCGTCCTGCAGCTGAGTACGGCCCATTTTCAGGACGTCCTGGAACTCAACGGCTTTACGCTGGAAGCCTTCGCCCAGCTGATGAATGGCATCAACCAGCTTCACAATAGAGGCGTACACCGCGATACGGAAACCGGTCGGGTAGGCGTCGTTGGTGGACTGGCATTTGTTGACGTGGTCGTTCGGGTTCAGGTACTGGTATTCACCTTTCTGGTGGCCCATCAGCTCCAGGCCGATGTTCGCCAGTACTTCGTTGGTGTTCATGTTGACGGAAGTGCCCGCGCCGCCCTGGTAGACGTCTACCGGGAACTGATCCATGCACTTGCCGTTATTCAGGACTTCATCACAGGCCGCAATGATGGCGTTGGCTACGCCTTTTGGAATAGTTTGTAGTTCTTTGTTCGCCAGGGCCGCCGCTTTCTTCACCATGACCATCCCGCGCACAAACTCCGGGATGTCGCTGATTTTACTGATACTGATGTAAAAGTTTTCAATCGCTCTCAGAGTATGAACGCCGTAGTAAGCGTCAGCAGGAACTTCCCTGGTACCCAACAGATCTTCTTCGATACGAATGTTGTTTAGCATGTGAACCTTCTTTTTGCGAGCTGCCAATGATTTCACCAAATACGCAGGATTTTTGTGGTCATGCGTTTTTCTGACCGCAGATTATTTCCTTAATCGGCCCAGTGTCCATGATCATATGCTGATGATAGCGGATTGCAGTAATCTGGATCACTTATTATCAGACGTAACTGATAAGAATTATTGATTTGTGAAATGAATCACCGCTTGACGATTGTTGACAAAAATATGGGCCGCCGCTGATTGAAATACGGCAATTCACCACCATTTCAATTTAGTGCAGAGAATGATGACTCGCTGCACGCGCGTGATACGCGTTGTTGACCTCACAGGAGATGCCAGTGCGCTGGATACCGTTAGTTGCCATATTTCTCTATGTTTACATCGAGATCTCTATTTTTATCCAGGTCGCCCATGTGTTTGGCGTCCTGATGACGTTGATTCTGGTTATTTTTACCTCGGTGATCGGCATGTCGCTGGTCCGTAATCAGGGCTTTAAAAACCTGATGCTGATGCAGGAAAAAATGCAGGCGGGTGAAAGCCCGGCGGCCGAGATGATCAAAAGCGTATCGCTGATCCTGGCCGGTATACTGCTGCTGCTGCCAGGGTTCTTCACCGACTTCTTAGGTCTGGTGCTGTTGCTGCCGCCGGTGCAGAAACACCTCACCGTGAAGCTGATGCCATACCTGCACTTTAATCGGATGCCGGGCGGCGGATTTGCGGGGGGTACCACAAGCGGACAGACCTTCGACGGTGAGTATCAGCGTAAGGACGAACGTCCTGACCAGTTGGATCATAAAGACGATAATCGCCCATAAGCCGTGGCGATGATAAAAAGCCGGAGCGCGTTGTGCTTCCGGCTTTTTTTATGGCGTTGGTGCGGGAATGCTCAGGCCTTCCTTTTCGGCAGCAGCAGCCACAGCGCCGCCATCACCACGACCGCATATAGGCTCTTCCATCCCACCATCGCCAGCAGCAGCAGACATAACGCCACGCCTATCACCGACAGCGCGCGATAGCGGCCCGCCAGCAGCCAGCATGCACAGCAGATAAATCATGATAAAAATGCCGTTGGCATAGATGATGAGCGCATCAAGGTTGATGTCCAGCCAGTAGCTGGCGATCGTGCTCACCATGCAGCTGCCAATCACCACGCTCAGCGCGTTGCGCGGCACCAGCCCCGGTGACAGACGCGCCAGATAGCTCTCTGGTTTATGCTGCGCCTGCGACCACACCAGACGGGCGAAGCTCTGAATATAGATATTGAGGCTGGCGAAGCAGGCGAGGAAGCCGACCACGCTTGCCACCCACAGCGCCTGCACGCCGAACAGCTGCACGACGATGGTGGGCAGCGAAGCTGCAGCGGTGTTGGCCGCGCCGTAGGCGTGGAAATGCAGCACCAGCACCGTACAGGCCCAGTAGACGATGCCCGCCAGCAGCAGGCCGACGATCAGCGCGCGGGGGAAATCGCGCTCCGGGCGGCGAAACTCTGAGGCCATATGGGCGAACGCTTCCAGGCCGACAAAGCACCAGAACATCACCGATAGCGCGGCGAACAGCGGTGACATTTCAATATCCGGCAGCGCAGGGAACGGAATATCTTTTAAGGTGATGTCGCCATACATCCAGATAGCGGCCAGCAGGGCGACAATCATTACCGCAACCAGCGTTTGCAGGTTCGCGCTGGAGCTGGCGCCGCGCAGGCCCAGCCACCAGACGAGACCGAGCGTGGCCATTTCGGCCATCAGCAGCTGCCAGCCGTGCCAGCCAAACAGCGCCTGGGTAAAGCCGGAGGCGATATGCAGCGCGGCGGGCAGACCAACGGGGATCACCGACAGGAACAGCCAGCCGGTCACTCTTGCCATTCGCGGGCCGAAGGCCATTTCGACAAAGTGGGCGACGCCGCCCGCGCTGGGGTAATAGCGCCCGAGCAGCGCAAAGACGATCGCCACCGGGAAAACCAGCACGATCAACGCGGGCCAGGCCCACAGGCTGTTATTCCCGGCCACGATGGCGCCCAGCGCCGGCACGGCAAACACGCCGGTGCCTAGCAGCGACGTCGACAATAACCCCACTCCCTGCGCGAACCCCAACTCCTGTTTCAGACCTGACATGACGTGCTTCCATCCCCTGGCAAAGAGCAAAATTTTAACACATCACCTCTTCTTATGGCCCAGCGGCATTGTGCTGTTCTGAGCCGATATTTCAGCGATTTATCGTGATTAACGGCGAGGGCAAAATTTTTTTTAAGGGGACCCCTTGAAGGCCAAAATAACTACCCCCATCTCTCTGGCACTAGCCGGAAAACCGTGTACGGCCCGGCGTCACCCATAACTGATAATGACTTTCTCAAAGGAGAGCTATCAATGAGTATTCGTCCGTTACATGATCGTGTGATCGTCAAACGCAAAGAAGTTGAAACCAAATCTGCTGGCGGCATCGTTCTGACCGGTTCTGCGGCAGCAAAATCAACTCGTGGCGAAATCATCGCTGTCGGTAAGGGCCGCATTCTGGAAAACGGAACCGTGCAGCCGCTGGACGTTAAAGTTGGTGACATCGTGATTTTCAACGATGGCTACGGCGTGAAATCTGAGAAGATCGACAATGAAGAATTGTTGATCATGTCTGAAAGCGACATCCTGGCAATTGTTGAAGCGTAAGAATTACGCGCGAACGAATTTGAGGAATAGAAGAAATGGCAGCTAAAGACGTAAAATTTGGTAACGACGCACGTGTAAAAATGCTGCGCGGCGTTAACGTACTGGCAGACGCAGTCAAAGTGACCCTGGGCCCGAAAGGCCGTAACGTAGTGCTGGATAAATCCTTCGGCGCACCAACCATCACCAAAGATGGCGTATCCGTAGCACGTGAAATCGAGCTGGAAGACAAGTTCGAAAACATGGGTGCGCAGATGGTCAAAGAAGTGGCCTCTAAAGCGAACGACGCTGCAGGCGACGGTACCACCACCGCAACCGTACTGGCTCAGGCGATCATCACCGAAGGCCTGAAAGCCGTTGCTGCGGGCATGAACCCGATGGATCTGAAACGTGGTATCGACAAAGCTGTCGCTTCCGCCGTTGAAGAACTGAAAGCGCTGTCCGTACCGTGCTCTGACTCTAAAGCCATTGCTCAGGTAGGTACCATCTCCGCTAACTCCGACGAAACCGTCGGTAAACTGATCGCTGAAGCGATGGATAAAGTCGGTAAAGAAGGCGTGATCACCGTTGAAGACGGTACCGGTCTGGAAGACGAACTGGACGTGGTTGAAGG
>NZ_JBKDZH010000016.1:0-3165 GCF_047971185.1 Kluyvera sp. | reverse complement strand
TGTCAGAGTGAGGGTTGGTGTCCTCTACTTCCCATAGCCATTTCTGTCTTTCTCTCTTTCAACATCTCTACTGCTGAGGGTGGCACTAGGATGGGGACCTGCCCATTCTCATCTGTCTTTCATAGTTCCATTTTGTGGCAGGTCTCCAAAGATAAGCTTGGGGCATATGTGTCATGGCCATCCACTTGTAGGGAGCTCCCATCTGGGAGTGGGTGTCAAAATATAGATAGAACAATTCTGTCAGTATAAAATGATTCAAAGATACATGCGGAGGAGGAGGATTTGAGGGAAGGAGAACATGAGTGTCATCATTTATATAGCAGAAGATTAAGGAATAAGGAAGAATATTAAAGATGCACAGTTATGAGGGGAATGTTCCTAGGCTCTGATCACTATGCTGTCTTAACAGAGGCAGAAATCGGAACTAAATGGGAGGAGCAGAGACAGGAGGTGGCCAATGGGAGTATGGAGCATGAGAGGAAGGTTAGCGAAATATTCAGGAGAGTAAGGTAGAGATTGGAAGATGATATGACGCTAACTGATGCGTCTGAGATATTACAGAAAATAGAGGTAGATACAGCAGCAGAAGTGGTTGGGTGCAAGTTGCCTGGAGATAAGAAAAGGGATAGTATGGAAGACAAATGACATTCCAAGACTCTGTGGAAAATAAAATAGTTATAAAGCAAACTAATCTGGGAAAGAGTTGGCTACAAGATGGGTACTTGAAAAGTGAGAGAGAAAGATGGCATAATTGTGAATGGGGTTTAAGCAGTAATGGAGAGATGGAGAGGGTATTTTGAGCACTCTGGACGATACAGGACATATTCCTCCCACTCATTCCCCCGTCGACTTTGCTATGAATGACATTAAAATTTTTAAGAATGATGTTTTCTATGCACTCCCTGGCTTGAATCCCTATAGTCTTTCAAGAATGTCGAGAGAGGTGGGGGGGAGAGTTTCACGGGGAATCCCCTGTACCCATACTGCCAAACCAACCCAACACACATCTCTCGGTCTCGTATGTCATACTTCTAAATGAAATTTGATTACTGTGTATGCAGTTAAGTCCCTAATAAGGTTGTACGTAGTGTTATGAATATCGTTTTCTTAGGGTAATAACAATGATTTTGGATAAATACTACAACACTTGGCAGCACTGTTCCACAGCGCTGCCACTTAGATGTCGCAGGTCAGAGGGGTTGAGGTCGCGGTCAGGTCTCTGAGCGCGTGAAGCCGCAGGTCATTAACTGTCGGATTACTGTCCTGCTTCCATTCATGATGGATCCTGCACCTGCTACTCGGCCTCAGAGGTGGTGTGGAAATAAAGTCAAAGGTACAAAAAAATAAAACGTTTTAAGGAATTTATGTAGGACAATTAATAACTTAATCATAATGAGAGACAGACAGACAGACAGACAGACAGACAGATAGACGCACAGAAAAAGAATTATAGTCAGACAGACAGTAACAGGCAGATAGAGTGAAACTGAAAGCGAAAGATAGTCATGAGTCTCTATTTCTAATACTCTTGATAATTCATAAAAGCGTGGCCTACAGACTTCCTGTTGTAAAAAATCTACATAAAATGTAGATTTTACACACACACACACACACACACACACACACACCTATGGATCTCATCTCGCCCTCTTGCCCTACCCAAATTCCACAGCTGTATGGCATCTGGCTCGACCCGCATCCGTCCCCATGAGACTCATACATTCCCCTCCCCCACCATTCCTTAATCCCTTAATTTGCCCAGTTCAAGATTTGGCAATGCTGTGGCCCCGGGATTCCCCGTGAGAATCTACCCCCATCTCTCTCGACATTTTAGAAACACTATAGCCTCGTGTCATTAATCGAACTGACTCATAAATGCTATAGGAGGGCTTTGTTGGCCCAACCCCCCTCCAGCTTTCTGGTAAATTTTCCCTTTACCTACATATTTTTATAGGTTTACAGTTGTGTATACTGCTAATTATTCCTGTACTGTGAGTATTCTGACATTTTAATTAACCTAAACTTAACCTATCCTAACCTAACCAAACCTAGCTTATCCTAACCTAAATTGTTCTCCCCTTTGTGAGCCTCATCACATCCAGAGACATAACTCACCTCCTGCATACCCCCAAATTTCCATTGCCTTCAGGATTTCTAACCCCAAAATTTAAATTGCTTGAAGAAAAAAACAATTACCCATATCCCTACCTGATTTCTTTCCATCCCTCACAGTCATTCTGTCCTATCATATCCTTGACTCATCATTCCTTCCCTTGCAACTTATATTCCTTTATCTCATGTGCTCTCAAAAAGGGGTATGCAGTATGTGTCCCAGAAAACCTGTTTGATGCAGCAGTTTACATCAGACATGACAGCTTACTGGTAAAAGGGTGGGACAGGGGTTAAAAGTTTAACTCATTTGGTCACTCTTTGTAGATGACAGATTAAACCAGGTTATTATTATTATTATTACTACTACTAGAAGTAGTAGTAATTATCATTATTACATTATTGCTATTATTATTCATTGATTATATGTTATTACTATTATTTTTTTATGTGGTGGATCATAGTGCTGGGAGATTTAATAGTATGTAATTTGCCCCGGATCAGAACACCACTCAGGAGATGGGAAAAGAGAGAGAGAGAGAGAGAGAGAGAACTGATAAAACTATCAGAGTTCTACGACTTTTGGTGTTTATCCTTCTGGAAAGCTATTATTTCATCCCCCTCTTACCCCCCCTTCATCCCCTACATCCAGTTTCTGCCGGAGTACCTGGAGTATGCTGAGCGCATCCGCAAGACTCTGTACTATGGGCGGCTGCCATCCACAGACCGCCCATCACTCCCTTTCACAAGTGAGTGCTCTTCAATCCTGTATCATACATAGTGCTTCTCTTACCTGTGTGTGATATTTTATACTTGAGATTCGTTAATATTCCCCATTCCATTGCACTGTATTCAAAACGTACTTAGTGCAGGTCGTATAGTACTGGAATAATGTGTAGTCATTTCGATGCACACCCTACCTTACTATGTGCTTCAGAATATAATTATTCATTTATTTTATTTATTTACTTGTTTATTTATTTTATTTATTTATTTATTTGTTTATTATTCTTACACTCTTGTCACTTCATCTCAGGCATGTCAGTGGAGAAGTTC
>NZ_JBKDZH010000015.1:0-166214 GCF_047971185.1 Kluyvera sp. | reverse complement strand
TCCTCTACTGCTTTAAGAGCATAAAAAAAACACGCCGCCGCGGGTTTTTACTTTAAGAGATAAAGAACAGGATTACGCCTGACATTTGCTCTCTATACGACCGTTGTACGGTGCAACTTCAACCAGAGCTACTACGATACGAATCAGCTTGTTGTAATTAGCAACACGCTCAGAACGGCTCATAGAACCTCTTGTGATCTGGCCTGCCGAGGTACCAACAGCCAGGTCAGCGATGGTAGCGTCTTCAGTATCGCCAGAACGGTGAGAGATGACAGCGGTATAGCCAGCGTCTTTCGCCATTTTGATCGCAGCCAGAGTTTCGGTCAGCGAACCGATCTGGTTGAATTTGATCAGAATGGAGTTAACGATGCCTTTTTCGATGCCTTCTTTCAGGATCTTGGTGTTGGTTACGTAGAGGTAGTCACGAACCATCTGGATTTTGTCGCCCTTTACTTTAGTCTGGTATGAGAAACCTTCCCAGTGAGACTAGTCCAGACCATCTTCGATGGACTCGATCGGGTACTGTTTGGTCTGTTCTTCCATGAAGTGAGTGAATTCTTCAGAGGTGAATGCTTTGTTGCCTTCGCCAGCCAGAACGTATTTACCGTCTTTGTAGAATTCAGATGCTGCACAGTCCATCGCCAGAGTGATGTCGGTGCCCAGCTCGTAGCCAGCAGCTTTAACAGCTTCAGCGATAACAGCCAGTGCTTCAGCGTTGGAACCCAGGTTCGGCGCGTAGCCGCCTTCGTCACCAACTGCAGTGTTCATACCTTTAGCTTTCAGAACTTTAGCCAGGTTATGGAACACTTCAGAACCCATACGTACGGCTTCTTTCAGGGATTTCGCGCCAACCGGCTGAATCATGAATTCCTGGATGTCGACGTTGTTGTCAGCGTGCTCACCGCCGTTGATGATGTTCATCATCGGAACCGGCATGGAGTATTTACCCGGGGTGCCGTTCAGTTCAGCGATGTGAGCGTACAGCGGCAGGCCTTTAGCGGCAGCAGCTGCTTTGGCGTTCGCCAGGGAAACAGCCAGGATTGCGTTCGCGCCGAAGTTGGATTTGTTCTCAGTACCGTCCAGATCGATCATGATCTTGTCGATGCCAGCCTGGTCTTTCGCATCTTTACCCAGCAGAGCGTCAGCGATCGGGCCGTTAACAGCAGCAACAGCTTTCAGTACGCCTTTACCCATGAAGCGGGATTTGTCGCCATCGCGCAGTTCCAGCGCTTCGCGGGAACCAGTAGAAGCACCTGACGGGGCAGCTGCCATACCGACGAAACCACCTTCCAGGTGTACTTCTGCTTCAACAGTCGGGTTACCACGGGAGTCGATGATTTCACGACCGATGATTTTAACGATTTTGGACATTAGGTTTTCCTCAGTACAAGTTAAACTAAAACTCCAGACAAACAACGCCCCTCGTGGGGCGCTGCCGTTCTAACTTTTCTTACTTCACCTGACGCTTCTGGTACTCGCTGGCGGCTTTCACAAAGCCAGCAAACAGCGGGTGCCCATCACGCGGCGTGGAAGTAAACTCCGGATGGAACTGACAAGCAACGAACCACGGGTGATTCGGAACTTCGATGATCTCGACCAACTGATCATCACCGGAACGGCCCGCAACGCGCAGACCTGCAGCTTCAATCTGTTTCAACAACATGTTGTTGACTTCATAGCGGTGACGGTGACGTTCAACGATAGTCGGCGCGCCGTACATCTGGCGAACCAGGCTGTCATCGCTGAGCTGGCACTGCTGCGCGCCAAGGCGCATGGTGCCGCCGAGATCGCTCTTTTCAGTACGAACTTCGACATTGCCTTCTTCATCACGCCATTCGGTAATGAGCGCCACAACCGGGTACTTACAGTCTGGCACAAATTCCGTAGAGTTGGCGTTGTCCATCCCCGCAACGTTGCGCGCGAACTCGATCAGCGCAACCTGCATACCCAGGCAAATGCCCAGATAAGGAATATTGTTTTCACGCGCATAGCGCGCGGTCGCGATCTTACCTTCTACGCCACGGTAGCCGAAGCCGCCAGGGATCAGGATAGCATCTAAATCTTTCAGAATTTCGACGCCGCGCGTTTCAACATCCTGCGAATCAATCAGCTTGATGTTGACGCTGACACGGGTTTTCAGACCGCCGTGTTACAGCGCTTCGATCACCGATTTGTAGGCGTCCGGCAGTTCAATGTACTTGCCGACCATACCAATCGTGACTTCGCCTGCCGGGTTCGCTTCTTCGTAGATAACCTGTTCCCATTCGGACAGATTCGCTTCCGGGCAGTTCAAGCTGAATCGTTTACAAATATAATCGTCCAGCCCCTGAGATTTCAACAGGCCTGGAATTTTATAAATGGAATCGACGTCTTTCAGAGAAATCACAGCCTTTTCCGGGACGTTACAGAACAATGCAATTTTTGCACGTTCGTTGGCCGGAATGGCGCGGTCGGAGCGGCAGACCAGGATGTCTGGCTGAATACCGATAGACAGCAGCTCTTTAACGGAGTGCTGGGTCGGTTTGGTTTTCACTTCACCCGCGGCAGCCATGTAAGGCACCAGCGTCAGGTGCATAAACAGCGCGTTCTCACGACCGATATCAACCGCTAATTGACGAATCGCCTCCAGGAACGGCAGAGATTCGATATCGCCGACGGTGCCGCCGATTTCAACCAGCACCACATCGTGGCCTTCGCCACCGGCAAGCACGCGCTCTTTGATCGCGTTGGTGATATGCGGGATAACCTGTACGGTCGCGCCCAGATAGTCGCCACGACGCTCTTTGCGCAGGACGTCTGAGTAGATACGGCCGGTAGTGAAGTTGTTGCGGCGAGTCATTTTGGTGCGGATGAAACGCTCGTAGTGACCCAGGTCCAGGTCGGTTTCAGCGCCGTCTTCGGTAACGAACACTTCCCCGTGTTGGATTGGGCTCATGGTACCAGGATCGACGTTGATATACGGATCCAGTTTCATCATGGTGACGTTAAGGCCACGGGCTTCAAGAATGGCTGCCAGGGAGGCTGCGGCAATGCCTTTACCCAGAGAGGATACGACCCCGCCGGTCACAAAAATATAGTTCGTTGTCATGCTGAACCTGAGAAGTTAGGGTGAAACGATGGAATAACCAGGACGGGAAAGTAGTATACCCGAACATGGCGAGCGCCACAAACTTTCATTCTCGCTCCTCAATCGCCGCAGAAACAAACATGGGGAGTGAGAAAATAGCCCCTTTTGGGTAAATGTTTTTGACGCAAATCAAGCGCTTGTCATTTAAGATTTCGCACTTTTCGCCCTTTATCGCAAAAATTCTTTAGAGATCATGTTCCTGCTGTTTTACCTGCTGCCAAACTTCTTCCATCACATTCAGGTCAACGCCGGTCATTTCCAGGCCTCGCTCCGCCACAATTCGCTCAACTTCACGGAAACGCCGCTCGAATTTTTCGTTGGCTTTTTGCAGCGCGGTCTCGGCTTTCACGCCCAGATGACGAGACAGGTTGACGGTAGCGAACAGCAGATCGCCCATCTCCTCTTCCAGTCTAGCTTCATCGACGACCGCCTGCCTGGCTTCGTCCATCACTTCATCAATCTCTTCGTACACTTTGTCCAGCACCGGACCCAGAGTGGTCCAGTCGAACCCTACCGCCGAGCAGCGCTTCTGAATTTTATGCGCCCGCATCAGTGCCGGGAACGCGCGGGGAATGTCGTCCAGCGCGGAGTACTGCGCCTTTTCGGCACGCTCGGCGGTTTTAATCTGCTCCCAGCGAGTAAGTACTTCCTCACTATTGCCCGCGCTGGCGTCGCCAAAGATGTGCGGATGACGACGTTCCAGCTTGTCGCTGATGGCGGCGCAAATATCGTTAAAATCGAAGCGCCCTTCTTCCTGGGCCATCTGGGCGTAAAACACCACCTGGAACAGCAGATCGCCCAGCTCGCCGCGCAGATCGTCAAAATCTTCGCGGGCAATGGCGTCAAGCACTTCATAGGTCTCTTCAAGGGTGTAGGGCGCGATGGAGCTGAACGTCTGCTCTTTATCCCACGGGCAGCCGTTTTCCGGGTCGCGCAGGCGCTGCATAATACCGAGCAGTCGGTCGATTTGATTCATGGTGTTTCCTTGCAAAAATAACGCGTTACCCTCCCCCGGTTGGGAGAGGGTAAAAGGGAGATTAACCGCCGTGCAGTCGACGTGCGTCGATGACGTCCGGCACCTGGTTCAGCTTGCCGAGCACGCGGCCCAGTACCTGCAGGTTGTAGATTTCAATCGTCATGTCGATAGTGGCCATCTGCTGGCGGGTATCGCTGCGGCTGGCGACGCCCAGCACGTTCACCTTCTCGTTGGCGAGAATGGTGGTGATGTCGCGCAGCAGGCCGCTGCGATCGTTGGCCTGCACCCGTACCACCAGCGAGTAGCCCGCCGAGTAGCTTTCGCCCCACACCGCGTCCACGATGCGCTCCGGCGCGTGCGACTGCAGCTCCGCCAGCTGTTCACAGTCCGCACGGTGCACGGAGATCCCGCGCCCCTGAGTGATAAAGCCGACGATTTCGTCGCCCGGAATCGGCTGGCAGCAGCGGGCGATGTGGTGCATCAGGTTACCAACCCCTTCCACCACCACGCGACCATTGTCTTTGCTGCGGTTCTGCGGCGTGTACGATTTCTGCTGCAGCTGTTTGAGGGCCGCGGCGTCCTGCTCGGCGGCGCTCGGCTTGTTGAACTGCGCCTGCAGGAAGTTCACCATCTGGTTGAGGCGAATATCGCCGCCGCCGATGGCCGCCAGCAGCTCTTCCACGTCGTTAAAGTTGTAGCGCGGCAGCAGGTGCTTTTCGGCTTCTTTAAGGCTGATGCCCAGATGCTCCTGCTCGTCGTCGAGGATCTGCCGCCCGGCCAGCACGTTCTTGTCTTTATCCTGTTTACGGAACCAGGCGTGAATTTTCGAACGCCCGCGGCTGGTCGTCACGTAGCCCAGGTTCGGGTTCAGCCAGTCGCGGCTTGGGTTCGGCTGCTTCTGGGTGATGATTTCAATCTGGTCGCCCATCTGCAGCTGATAGGTGAACGGCACAATGCGCCCGCCAATCTTCGCGCCGATGCAGCGGTGGCCGACGTCGCTGTGGATGTGGTAGGCAAAATCCAGCGGCGTGGAGCCGGCCGGCAGATCCACCACGTCGCCTTTTGGCGTAAACACGTAAACCCGGTCATCGAAGACCTGGCTGCGCACTTCGTCGAGCATTTCGCCCGAGTCGGCCATCTCTTCCTGCCACGCAATCAGTTTACGCAGCCAGGCGATGCGATCTTCATGGCCGGAGCGCGGACCGCTGGCGGTGCCTTCTTTGTACTTCCAGTGCGCGGCGACGCCCAGCTCGGCATCTTCATGCATCTGTTTGGTACGAATCTGGATCTCGACCGTTTTGCCGCCCGGCCCCAGCACCACGGTGTGGATAGACTGATAGCCGTTCGGTTTCGGGTTAGCCACATAGTCGTCGAACTCGTCCGGCAGGTGGCGATAGTGAGTGTGCACTATCCCCAGCGCGGCGTAGCAGTCCTGTAAACGCTCGGCGACGATGCGCACCGCACGCACGTCAAACAGCTCGTCAAATGCGAGGTGTTTTTTCTGCATTTTGCGCCAGATGCTGTAGATATGCTTCGGACGCCCGTAAACCTCGGCTTTGACCCCTTCGGTTTTCATTTCGCTGCGCAGGTGGCCGACGAACTCATTGATGTAATGCTCACGGTCGATACGACGCTCGTGCAGCAATTTGGCAATACGTTTGTACTCCGCCGGGTGCAGATAGCGGAAGCAGTAGTCTTCCAGCTCCCATTTGAGCTGGCCGATGCCGAGACGGTTAGCGAGCGGCGCGTAGATGTTGGTACACTCTTTCGCCGCCAGCACGCGTTCATCTTCCGGCGCGTCCTTCACTTCACGCAGATGGGCAATGCGCTCGGCCAGCTTAATGACCACGCAGCGGAAATCGTCAACCATCGCCAGCAGCATGCGGCGCACGTTGTCCACCTGTTCGGAGGAAACCGCGTCGGTATGGGTGGCTTTCAGCTGGCGAATAGCCGCCATGTCGCGCACGCCGTGAATCAGCGTCACCACCGACTGCCCGGCGCTCTCGCTGAGCACCTCTTCGCTCACCACGTTGGCGTCGACTAACGGGAACAGCAGCGCCGCGCGCAGCGTGTCGTTGTCCATACTCAGCGTGGAGAGGATTTCGACCATCTCCACCCCGCGCCACAGCATCAGCTCGGCGTCATCATGCCCCACGGTCTGGCGGCGACAATAATCCCAGGTCTCGGCTAAGCGTTCACACGACTGCTGGCTGGAAATACCCAGACTTGCGATCCATTTCTGTGGGTCAAATTCACCAGCTTTATTGAGATGTGCACTTCTTACCGCAACCATTGTCCTCTCCTTTCAGGGACCGGCCTGTCGAAGTCGACAAGCCACCGTTATTACCTACGCTCAAACAGCACCATAGATTCCTGGTGCCCAGTGTGCGGGAACATATCCAGCATTGCCAGACGCTGAATCTGGTAACCCGCCTTCAGCAACGCCTCGCTATCGCGCGCCAGCGTCGCCGGATTGCAGGAGACATACACCACCCGCGTCGGCGCTAATTTTATAACATGCTGCATCACGCCCGGTGCGCCCGCACGGGCAGGATCGAGTAAAACTTTGTCAAAACCGTGTTTCGCCCATGCCTGAAGTGTTACATCATCTTCCAGATTCTCGTGGAAGAAGGTGACATTTTGCAGGTGGTTCAGCTCGGCATTCTCACGCCCTTTGGCCACCAGCGCAGGCACGCCCTCGACGCCGACCACGCTGGCCGCGCGTTTCGCCAGCGGCAGCGTAAAGTTGCCCATCCCGCAGAACAGATCCAGCACCCGATCGGTGGGCTGCACGTCCAGCCAGGCCAGCGCCGTCGCCGCCATCTGCTGATTCACGCCGTCGTTGACCTGAATAAAATCGCGCGGGCTGAAGGTTAAGCGTAGCCCGTCTGAGGAATACCAGGGTGCTTCGCCGGTAACGCGTTCAAGTATGTCGCTTTCCGGCGCCAGATACAGCGCCACGCCGGAAGAATGCGAAAAGCGTTCCAGTTTTTCTTTGTCTTCGTGGTTAAGCGCCGCGGTGTGGCGCAGCACCATCAGCGGGCCGTTATCGGCGCTGACCAGCTCAACGTGCCCCAGATGGCGCTGGCCTTTCAGGCTGCTCAGGCATTCACGCACTGCGGGCAGTAGCGCCTCAAGACTGGGCGCCAAAATGGGGCATTGCACCACTTCAATGATATCGTTCGAGTTGGCCTTACGAAAACCCATCTGCAGACGCTGGTTTTTTGGCTGATAATTTAAGCTTAGCCGCGCGCGGCGGCGGTATCCCCAGGCTTCCCCGGCGATAACCTCCTCGACCTCGCGCTTCATTAACCGATTTAGCGCCGCGCGTTTGCTGCGCTGTTGTAGTGCAACCGACGCATGCTGCTGCTGGCAGCCGCCGCAAACGCCAAAATGCGGGCAGCGCGGCTCAACGCGCTCCGGGCTGTCGCTCAGCCGACGTTTTACCTGCCCGCGCGCGTACTGTTTTTTGTCTTCCGTCAGGGTGATTTCTGCGCGTTCTTCCGGCAGTAACCCATTGATGAATAATGCTTTACCGTTGTGGCGCGCCACCCCTTGCCCGAAGGGATCAAGATCGTTGACTGTCACGGTTATGATCTGGCGCGTCGTCACGCGCCGTTTTGCAGAGTAGAATTGCGCCATCGTAGAGATTTTTCTCAATCAAATATATTGCCCTGATTCTCCCACAACGGACCTCCATGACCAACTACAGCCTGCGTGCAAGAATGATGATTTTGATCCTGGCGCCGACCGTACTCATCGGTTTGCTGCTCAGTATCTTCTTCGTCGTACACCGCTATAACGACCTGCAGCGTCAACTGGAAGACGCTGGCGCCAGCATTATCGAGCCGCTTGCCGTCTCCAGCGAATACGGTATGAATTTGCAAAACCGTGAGTCGATAGGCCAGCTGATAAGCGTGCTGCATCGTCGCCATTCCGATATCGTGCGGGCGATTTCCGTTTATGACGAACACAACAAGCTGTTCGTCACCTCAAACTATCAGTTAGATCCGGGCGAGCTGCAGCTGCCGCGCGGGATGCCTTTCCCACGCAGGCTAAGCGTGACGCGCCATGGCGATATCATGATCCTGCGCACGCCGATTATCTCCGAGCACTACTCGCCGGATGAATCGCCGCAGTCGGACGCCAAAACGCCGGTCAATATGCTCGGCTACGTGGCGCTGGAGCTGGATCTCAAATCGGTACGCCTTCAGCAGTACAAAGAGATTTTTATCTCCAGCGTGATGATGCTGTTCTGTATCGGCATCGCGCTGATCTTCGGCTGGCGGCTGATGCAGGACGTCACCGGGCCGATACGTAATATGGTCAATACCGTTGACCGCATCCGCCGCGGCCAGCTCGACAGCCGCGTCGAGGGCTTTATGCTCGGCGAGCTGGACATGCTGAAAAACGGCATCAACTCGATGGCGATGTCGCTGGCCGCCTACCACGAGGAGATGCAGCACAACGTCGACCAGGCCACCTCGGACCTGCGTGAAACGCTGGAGCAGATGGAGATTCAGAACGTCGAACTGGATCTGGCCAAAAAGCGCGCCCAGGAAGCGGCGCGCATCAAGTCCGAGTTCCTCGCCAACATGTCGCACGAGCTGCGTACGCCGCTCAACGGCGTGATTGGCTTTACCCGCCTGACGCTGAAAACCGAGCTTAACCCGACCCAGCGCGACCACCTCAATACCATCGAACGGTCGGCCAACAACCTGCTGGCCATCATCAACGACGTGCTCGACTTCTCCAAGCTGGAAGCGGGCAAGCTGCTGCTGGAGAGCATCCCGTTCCCGCTGCGCAGTTCGCTGGATGAAGTGGTGACGCTGCTGGCGCATTCGGCCCACGATAAGGGGCTGGAGCTGACGCTGAATATTAAAAACGACGTGCCGGACAACGTCATCGGCGACCCGCTGCGCTTGCAGCAGGTGATCACCAACCTGGTGGGCAACGCCATCAAGTTCACCGAGAACGGCAACATTGACGTGCTGGTCGAGCAGCGCGCGGTCAGTAACAACAAGGTGCAGGTTGAGGTACAGATCCGCGATACCGGCATCGGTATTCCGGAGCGCGATCAGTCGCGGCTGTTCCAGGCCTTCCGCCAGGCCGACGCCAGCATCTCCCGCCGCCACGGCGGTACCGGGCTGGGGCTGGTGATCACGCAAAAACTGGTGCGCGAGATGGGCGGCGATATCTCCTTCCACAGCCAGCCAAACCGTGGCTCTACCTTCTGGTTTAACATCAACCTGGATCTTAACCCGAACGTAATGACCGACGGGCCGGATACCAGCAGCCTGGCGGGTAAACGTATTGCCTACGTGGAGGCTAACGCCGCCGCGGCGCAGGCGACGCTGGACATGCTGGCCACCACGCCGCTGGAAGTGGTCTACGCGGTGAGCATCGCCGCGCTGCCGGCAGAGTTTTACGACATTCTGCTGGTTGCGGTGCCGGTCTCGGTGCGCGACCTCAGCATTCACCGCGACAAGCTCAATACTGCCCTCGGCATGACCGATCATCTGGTGCTGGCGCTACCGTGCCACGCGCAGGTTGACGCCGAGTCGCTGAAGAAAAATGGTGCGGCGGCCTGCCTGCTGAAGCCGCTCACCGTCACCCGCCTGTTGCCGGTACTGCTGCAGTTCAGCCGCAGTACCCCCACCCAGGTGACGCTACCGGTGACCGAGCATCGCCTGCCGATGACGGTCATGGCGGTTGACGATAACCCGGCCAACCTGAAGCTGATTGGCGCGCTGCTGGACGATCAGGTGCAGCACGTCGAGCTGTGTGAAAGCGGTCAACAGGCCATTGAGTGCGCCAAACAGATGAAGTTCGACCTGATTCTGATGGATATCCAGATGCCGGATATCGACGGTATCCGCGCCTGTGAGCTGATTCGCCAGCTGCCGCACCAGCAGCAAACGCCGGTGATCGCGGTCACCGCCCACGCGCTGGCCGGGCAGAGAGAGAAGCTGCTGACCGCCGGGATGAACGATTATCTGGCGAAACCGATTGAAGAGAGCCGCCTGCACGACCTGCTGTTGCGCTATAAGCCGGGGGTGATTTCGCCTCCGCGTCCGGTGAAGTCCGAGCCGGTCGAGCCGCCGGTCGATCTTAACGCCACGCTGGACTGGCAGCTGGCGCTGCGTCAGGCCGCCTACAAGCCGGATCTGGCGCGGGAAATGCTGCAGATGTTGATCAACTTCCTGCCGGAAGTGCGCAACAAAGTGGAAGAACAGCTGGTCGGCGAAGAGCCGGAGAACCTGGTGGATGCGATCCACAAACTGCACGGTAGCTGCGGCTACAGCGGCGTCCCGCGTCTTAAGCATCTGTGCCAACTGATTGAAAGCCAGCTGCGCAGCGGCACCCCGGCGGAAGAGCTAGAGCCGGAGCTGCTGGAACTGCTGGATGAGATGGACAACGTGACGCGCGAAACGCGCAAAATGTTGGGTTAGTGTGGCCCCGGGGTCGGCGTAAACGCCTCGCCGGGTCATTTTTACAGTAGCCCGGCCGAGCGCAGCGACGCCGGGAAACTTACATCCGCTGCCCCATCTGCATCACCGCCGCGATATTCCGCGCCGCCATTCGTACGTTAGCCCCGGCTTCCGCCAGCGCCTCGTCGAGGGAACAAATGCGATAAATCACGCTGAATACCGCATCCAGCCCGTGCTGGTGCACGACGCCGACGTCCGCCGTCAGGCTACCGGCAATACCAATCACCGGAATCTGATAGCGTTTAGCCACCCGCGCCACCCCCACCGGTACCTTGCCGTGAATGGTCTGGCTGTCGATACGCCCTTCACCGGTGATCACCAAATCGGCATCTGCCACCAGCGTATCCAGATGCAGCGCTTCCGTCACAATATCAATTCCCGGGCGCAGCTTCGCGCCGCAGAATGCATACAGCGCCGCGCCCATACCGCCCGCCGCGCCGCCGCCTTCCAGCGCCAGCACGTCGAGATCCAAATCCTGGGCAATACGCTCGGCATAGTGCGCCAGCGCCTCATCGAGCTGTTTCACCATCTCCGGCGTCGCCCCTTTCTGCGGGCCAAACACCACCGAGGCCCCTTCATCACCGATAAGCGGATTGGTGACGTCACAGGCAACGTCGATCTGGCAGCGCGCCAGGCGTGAGTCCAGGCCGCTGATATCAATCTTCGCCAGCGTCGCCAGCCCCGCGCCGCCGGGCGCGATGGCCTGCCCTTCGGCGGTGAGCAGCTTCGCGCCTAACGCCTGCACCATGCCCGCACCGCCGTCGTTGGTGGCGCTGCCGCCAAGGCCGATGATGATCCGCGTGACGCCGCGATCCAGCGCATGGCGAATCAGCTCGCCGGTGCCCCACGAAGTGGTTTTCAGCGGGTTACGCCGTGCTGGCGGTAAAAGCTCCAGCCCGCTGGCCGCCGCCATTTCAATAAACGCACAGCGTTCATCGCCAGAAATACCGTAAAAGCCCGCCACCGATTCGCCGAGCGGGCCGGTCACCTCAACCTCAATCACGCGGCCCTGGGTTGCCGCCACCATGGCCTCAACGGTCCCTTCACCGCCGTCAGCAACCGGCAGCTTGATGTACTCGGCATCCGGGTAAATCTCCCGAAAACCCGCTTCTATCGCGCTGGCGACCTCAAGGGCGCTCAGGCTTTCCTTGTACGAGTCCGGGGCAATCACAATCTTCATAGGTCGTCCTTACGCAAAGTAGCGGCAGTGTTCTACGCACCGCAATACGCAGAAAACTGCCGACTCCCACGGAGTCGGCATCATGCTTAGCGCACCATACACGGACGCTTGTTATCAAAGGTCCAGTTCGGGATCAGATACTGCATACCCATCGCATCGTCACGCGCGCCAAGGCCGTGCTTTTTGTACAGCTCGTTGGCCTTCATCACCTGGTCCATATCCAGCTCGACGCCCAGACCCGGTTTGTTCGGCACCTGCACCATACCGCCTTTGATTTCAAACGGTTCTTTGGTCAGTCGCTGGTTACCTTCCTGCCAAATCCAGTGGGTGTCAATGGCGGTGATTTTGCCCGGCGCGGCGGCGGCCACGTGGGTAAACATTGCCAGCGAAATATCAAAGTGGTTATTGGAGTGTGAGCCCCAGGTCAGGCCGAATTCATGGCACATCTGCGCCACGCGCACCGAGCCCTGCATGGTCCAGAAGTGCGGATCCGCCAGCGGAATATCCACCGATTGCAGCGACAAAGTATGACCCATCTGACGCCAGTCGGTGGCGATCATGTTGGTGGCGGTCGGCAGACCGGTGGCGCGGCGGAATTCCGCCATCACTTCACGGCCGGAGAAGCCCTGCTCGGCGCCGCACGGATCTTCCGCGTAGGCCAGCGATCCTTTCAGGTACTTACCGATCTTGATCGCCTCATCCAGCGACCATGCGCCGTTCGGATCCAGCGTCACGCGCGCCTGCGGGAAGCGTTTCGCCAGCGCGACGATTGATTCCGCCTCTTCTTCACCCGCCAGCACGCCACCCTTCAGTTTGAAGTCATTGAAGCCGTATTTTTCATACGCCGCTTCCGCCAGGCGCACCACCGCGTCCGGGGTCATCGCCTCGTCGTGGCGCAGGCGGTACCAGTCGCACTGCTCATCCGGCTGGCTCTGATACGGCAGCGGCGTGGCCTTGCGGTTACCGACAAAGAACAGATAGCCGAGCATTTCGACTTCGCTGCGCTGCTGACCGTCACCGAGCAGCGAGGCGACGTTAACCCCCAGGTGCTGACCCAGCAGGTCAAGCATCGCCGCTTCGATACCGGTCACTACGTGAATGGTGGTACGCAGGTCGAAGGTTTGCAAACCGCGGCCGCCCGCATCGCGATCGGCGAAAGTGTTACGCACGCCGTTGAGCACATTTTTGTACTCGCCGAGGGTTTTGCCCACCACCAGCGGGATCGCGTCTTCCAGGGTGGTGCGAATTTTTTCGCCGCCCGGGATTTCGCCGACGCCGGTATGGCCCGCGTTGTCTTTGATCACCACGATATTACGGGTGAAAAACGGCGCGTGGGCACCGCTCAGGTTCATCAGCATGCTGTCGTGGCCGGCTACCGGGATCACCTGCATGGAAGTCACAACGGGCGTTGAAGTATGAATGGTCATTGTTCAATCCTTTATTAAATTAGCGGCGGCCGAAAACGGGACGTTTGCGGTCAAAAGTCCAGCCAGGAATCAGATACTGCATCGGGCCCGCGTCATTGCGCGCGCCGCCGGGCAGCTTTTTATAGGCTTCATGCGCCTTATGGATCTGTTCCCAGTCCAGTTCCACACTCAGGCCGGGCGCGTCGGGTACGGCAATTTTGCCGTCCTTAATCTGTAACGGATTGCGGGTCAGGCGGGCGTCGCCTTCCTGCCAAATCCAGTGCGTATCGATGGCGGTCGGGTTACCCGGCGCGGCGGCGCCGACGTGGGTAAACATCGCCAGGGAAATATCAAAATGGTTATTGGAGTGGCAGCCCCAGGTCAGGCCCCACTCGTCGCACAGCTGCGCCACGCGCACGGCCCCGGAGAGTGTCCAGAAGTGCGGGTCGGCCAGCGGGATATCGACGGCGTTGAGCATCACCGCGTGGCCCATCTCGCGCCAGTTGGTGGCGATCATATTGGTTGCCACCGGCAGGCCGGTGGCACGACGGAATTCCGCCATCACTTCGCGGCCCGAAAAGCCTTGTTCCGCACCGCACGGATCTTCCGCATAAGTCAGCACGTCACTAAGGCCTTTGCACAGCGATATAGCCTCGTCCAGCAGCCATGCGCCGTTGGGGTCAACCGTGATACGCGCATCCGGGAACTGCTTTTTCAGCGCCCGTGCGGATTCAATTTCCTGCTCGCCCGGCAGCACGCCGCCCTTCAGCTTGAAGTCTTTGAAGCCGTAGCGATCCTGCGCCGCCTGCGCCAGGCGCACCACCGCATCGCTGCTCAGCGCTTCCTGGTGGCGCAGATGGTACCACTCGTGGCTGCCCGGCGTACTTTCCAGATACGGCAAATCGGTTTTCGTGCGGTCGCCGATATAGAACAGATAGCCCAGCACCGTGACCGCATCACGCTGCTTGCCCGGCCCCAGCAGTTCGCAGACGGGAACGTTCAGGGCCTTGCCCAGCAGGTCGAGCAGCGCCGCTTCCAGCGCCGCCACCGCGTTAACGCGCAGCTCAAAGGTCCACGCGCCTTTGCCGAAGGTGTCAAAGTCCGCCGACTGGTTACCCTTGTGCACCCGCTGCACCACTTTGTTAAGGCGGGCGATCTCCTGGCCCAGCACCAGCGGAATGGCGTCGACCAGCGTCTGGTAGATAACCTCGCCGCCCGGCGCTTCCCCGACGCCGGTATGACCGGCGCTGTCGGTGAGAACCACGATATTGCGTGTAAAGTAAGCGTTATGCGCGCCGCCGATATTCAGCAGCATACTGTCGTGCCCGGCGACCGGGATCACCTTCATGTCGGTGACGACGGGGCTTGATTGCGTATTCATTATGCGCGTCCTGTTACGGGTTTAAGTTCCACACGTTTGATATCGCCAACCAGCACCAGGTAGCTGAGGATCGCCACCAGCGCATGCACCCCCACATAAATCAGCGCGCCGTTGAAGGAGCCGGTGGTGCCGACGATATAGCCAATGGCGATAGGCGTGACGATGCCGGAAATATTGCCGAACATATTGAACAGGCCGCCGGACAGGCCGCTGATCTCTTTCGGCGCGGTATCCGCCATCACCGCCCAGCCCAGGGCGCCGATGCCTTTACCGAAGAAGGCCATCGCCATAAAGCCGATAATCATCCATTCCGCGTTAACGTAGTTGCAGAACACCATCACCATCGACAGCAGCATCCCCAGCACGATAGGCGTTTTACGCGCCACGTTGAGCGAACCGGTACGGCGCATCAGCCAGTCTGAGATAATCCCGCCGAGCACGCCGCCCGCAAAGCCGCACACTGCCGGAACCGAAGCAACAAAGCCGGCTTTCAGAATCGACATACCGCGCGCCTGTACCAGGTAAACCGGGAACCAGGTGATAAAGAAGTAGGTTAACGCATTAATGCAGTACTGGCCGATATACACGCCAATCATCATGCGCGAGCCGAGCAGCTGCTTAATCTGCCCCCACTTCACGCTGAACGGGACCTTCGCCGCGCCAGCTTTCTGATCCATATTGATCAGCGCGCCGCCCGCGGCAATGTACTCCAGCTCTTGCTTGTTAACACCGGGATGCTGGTTTGGCTCATAGATCACTTTCAGCCAGATAAAGCTGATCACAATCCCCAGCCCGCCCATAAAGAAGAAGACGTGCGACCAGCCCACCTCGTGGGTCAGCCAACCCATAATTGGCGCGAAAATCACGGTCGCGAAATATTGTGCGGAGTTAAAAATCGCCACCGCCGTGCCCCTCTCCTGCGCCGGAAACCAGGCCGCAACGATACGGCTGTTGCCGGGGAAGGATGGCGATTCAGCAAGTCCTACCAGGAAGCGAAGGGTGAACAGCGCGATAATAATGCCAAAGCCGCTGAAGATATCGACAAAGCCCTGTAACAGGGTGAAACCTGACCAGATGAAAATGGACCAGAAGTAGACGCGCTTAGAGCCAAAGCGGTCAAGCAGCCAGCCGCCGGGGATCTGGCCGATGACATAAGCCCATGAGAAAGCGGAAAAAACGTAACCCATGCCAACCGCATCCAGCCCGATATCTTTGGCCATTTCCGAGCCAGCGATCGAGAGGGTGGCGCGGTCGCCGTAGTTGAAAGAGGTGACGATAAACAGCATCACCACAATCCAGTAGCGGGCGTTAGTCCGTTTTTCAACGGCGCTCGCGGAATGACTTAATGAACTCATTGTTGTACTCCTGAATTATAGCTTTTCGCTACATCCATTCTGAACAGCACAACCTGTAGGGTAATCAGAATGACGTATTTGTGTTTTTTTGCAGCAGGTCGTTGCGCTGCTGCTTTTTTGTAACTGGCAGGAAAAGTATAAAAAGAGGATTACGCTGACTCACCGTTCAAACGCACAGCATTTACGCTGAAAAATCGATGTATTTTAAGCATTCGCCTAATCGACTGGATATCAGCTCACGAAACTGAAAAACTCAGCGCGCGGATTAAGGCAGGAAGACAGGAGCGTGAAACGGTTCACTTGACGTTGTGTAAACGCCAGGGAAAAGCGCGGAAGAAGACGTTATTTTGCGGGCAAAAGCACGAAGTGCAGCCGGACGCGGCTTGTTATGATCTTAAAGGTCGTTGATATACAAAGGATTGGCTGGCAGCAAGCGCAAGGAGGCCCTCTACGTAGGGAGAGGGCAGCCCTGTTATTTTAGCAACGTCGCCCACTGCTCAACCCAAGGATTGGAGACGCTCTCCGGTTCCGGGTCTTCTGAAGCATCAATCATCAGCATATCGCCAATACGCTGCGCGCCCTGCTCCTGCAACAGCGCATCAAAGCGCTTGCCGCCGCCGCAAAAATTAGCGTAGGTGCTGTCGCCCAGCGCGATAATGCCGTAGCGCAGATGCGGCTGGTACATATCCTGGAGATCGTTAAACAGCGGCACGATGCTATCCGGCAGATCGCCCTGCCCGGTGGTCGAGGTGACCACCAGCGCGTATTTTCCGGTGTAGCTCTCCCAATCGGCGATGGTCGGGTCTTCAAACACTTTCGCCTGATGCCCAAGTCCGCCGAGAATGGTTTCCGCTTCTTCCGCCACCAACAGCGAATTGCCGTACATGGTGCCGACAAAAATCCCTACTTCAGCCATGATTTAACTCCCTGTTTACTTCTGGATAGCTTCATCCTGACCGCAGTCGGCGACAAACTCAACCCTTTCATTCTCAGGGAGAAGTCCGCGCCAGCCGAAATGTGATAGCGCCTGCATCCAGACGTCGTCCAGCCCGGCGCGAATCGTCAGCGGCTCGCCGGTAAACGGATGGGTCATCGAGAGTTCGCTGGCGTGCAGCATCAGGCGGTTGCAGCCAAAATGCTCTGCCGCGCTGCGGTTCTGGCGCAGATCGCCGTGCTTGCTGTCACCGAGAATCGGATGACGCAGGTGCGCCAGATGGCGGCGCAGCTGGTGCTTGCGGCCGGTTTTCGGATCCAGCTCAACCAGCCCGTAGCGGGTGGTCGGGTAGCGGCCCGTCGCCACCGGCATTTCCACCATCGCCATACCGCGGTAGTGCGTCACCGCCGGCTGTGGGTCTTTATTCTCACGGGCAAACTTATCGGCGATTTTATCCAGCTCTTCCACCAGCGGGTAATCCAGCACCGCCTCATCGGTGAGCCAGCCGCGCACGATGGCGTGGTAGCGCTTTTGAATCTGGTGCTGTTCGAACTGCTGCGACAGCAGACGCCCAGCCTCGCTGGACAGCCCCATCAGCAGCACGCCGGAGGTCGGGCGGTCGAGGCGATGGGCGGTGAAGACGTGCTGGCCAATCTGGTCGCGCACCGTCTGCATCACCACCACTTTTTCATCGCGGTCGAGCCAGCTGCGGTGAACCAGCCAGCCGGACGGTTTATTGACCGCCACCAGCCACTCGTCCTGGTAGATAATTTCCAGCATCAGTCGGCGTCGCTCGTAAAGAAGGCATCCAGCTGCTCCAGCGGCGGCAGGATAATGGCGCGCAGCGGGTGCGCGGCGTCGAGCGCCATCTCGTAATACGGGGCGATAGCAAAATCTTTCGGCAGCGGCATTTCGCTGTCCAGCAGCTGATGCATGCGCGGGATCAGCACCCATTGCAGCCACTCCAGCGGCTCCAGGGTATCCATACAGAACGGCTGGTCGCTGGCAAAGGCGCTGTCGTGCGGCGCGGTATCCTGCCAGTGCTGATGCTCCCGGAGCAGAGTCTCAATAAGCAGTAGTTGGTCGCGTAGGCTGTCGTGGCGTGTCATGGAAACCTCAGAGGAAACAAAATCGCGCGCAGGATATCACTTGTTGGCGGGAAACAAAAAAAAGGGAGCACTGTAAAAACAGTGCTCCCGGTTCGTTTCGCAGCAATCCAGCTACTTTTGGTGCTCCCTGCTCGTCCGTGACAACTTTTCCTATGGTCTCCTGACCTGTTCGTCCCTAAACGGTTGCATCCTGCATCACACCACCCCGATGTGATTTCACCCAATCCTTGAGTGTGTCCCGATCTTCCTGATCCACCAGATATCCTGTCTGGCTCTCGTTCTCCGTCCTGGAGGTGTCCTTTAACGCGTTCCTGCGCTATCCTCTTGCTTCATCCTGAAGCCTTTCCTTGAATCACCTTCCCGGTGTGTCCTATGAAGCGTCATCATCCTGATGTTCACTTCATTGTGCGACTCCCTGTCGACGTAGATAGAATCCGCTATTTCGCTTCGTCTTACAAGCGCCTCTCAGGCAAACCCTTAAGGCTTACAGACGGGAAATATGCCATTTAAAATAACTATATTATTGATATAAAAGGTAATTACTAAAACGCAGGGATAAGAGTCTTACTTATAATCTGGCGATCTCTCACAGTGCGTGTAAGAGATCTCTCACAAAGGGATGGGCAAACTGTCTTACAGAATCGGCTGAAGTTGAGTCAGGAAACTCGCAAGGGAGGAGGCCAGCGGCAGACGATTACGCGTTCCGAGCGTCTCTTTGACCACTTCACCGGTCACGTTGCAGACGGAAATCACGTCAAGCTCGCTGTCCAGCGTAGCGATAAACAGCGTTGGCGATAGCTTCAGGCGCTTTTGCGTCACCAGGTGACCAATCAGGTTTTCCTGCACGCGGCGGAAGTCGTCGGGGCTCCACACCTGCAGCAGCGTCAGGGCTTCCCCCATGAAAAGCGCTTGCATATCACCCGCATACTGAGTGGTATAATAGGTGTGAATGGGTTGTTGTACCACAATATCCATCGCCCGTTCAACGCCATTTACATTCTGTTCACCGTCAAAATCCTGCGGCTGCCAGAAGACCGCCTCGCCGGTGGTCGAAACCTGGCACGGCGACGGAATGCCGTAAAGCTCTTCGCTGCGCGGCAGGCTGTTGTAGGTGCGCTGCCAGGCATCGCAATAGCGTTGGGTAAAGGCGTGTAATGCGTCTGCAGTCTGCTGATCCACGAATTTCTCTCTTCTGGTTAGCCAGGATACACTAGAAGCCATAGTGTACCTGCTTTATAACGGTGAAACATGTCTTCTTATGATAACCATCAGGCGCTTGCCGGCCTGACGCTCGGTAAAACCACGGATTACCGCGATACCTACGACGCCAGCCTGTTACAGGGCGTTCCGCGCAGCCTCAACCGCGACCCGCTCGGTCTGCACGCCGATTCCCTGCCCTTCCACGGCGCGGACATCTGGACGCTGTACGAGCTTTCCTGGCTTAACGCCAAAGGGCTGCCGCAGGTAGCGGTCGGCCACGTCGAGCTGAGCCACGATACGGTGAACCTGGTGGAGTCGAAAAGCTTCAAGCTCTACCTCAACAGCTTCAACCAGACGCGCTTTGCCAGCTGGGAAGCCGTACAGGAGACGCTGCAACGTGACCTGAGCGCCTGCGCGCAGGGCAACGTTAGCGTGGCGCTGTATCGCCTTGATGAGATCGAAGGCCAGCCTATCGCCCACTTCCACGGCAGCTGCATTGACGACCAGGATATCGAGATTGATAACTATCAGTTCAACGCCGACTACCTCGACGGCGCGGCCGGTCAGAAGGTCGTGCAGGAAACGCTGGTCAGCCACCTGCTGAAATCCAACTGCCTGATCACCCACCAGCCGGACTGGGGCTCAGTGCAAATTCAGTATCGCGGCCCGCAGATCGATCGTGAAAAGCTGCTGCGCTATCTGGTCTCTTTCCGTCACCACAACGAGTTCCACGAGCAGTGCGTCGAGCGCATCTTTAACGATATCCTGCGTTTCTGCGCGCCGGAAAGCCTCAGCGTCTACGCGCGCTACACTCGCCGCGGCGGTCTGGACATCAACCCATGGCGGGCAAACGGTGAATTTGTGCCGGCCATTGGCCGCCTGGTGCGCCAGTAACCTGAACAATTTATCAATATTGCGCACATTGTTCCGCGTCTGAGGTTGTCGTAAGCAAGCCAGCGAGGCTATTGTAATCAACAGGGAAGACGATTTTCGTCCCGTTAAGGAGTTCACTTGATTACACATATTAGCCCGCTTGGCTCGATGGATATGTTGTCGCAGCTGGAAGTCGACATGCTTAAACGCACGGCCAGCACCGACCTGTATCAATTGTTTCGTAACTGCTCATTGGCCGTACTGAATTCAGGCAGCCTGACCGACAACAGTAAAGAACTGCTGTCCCGCTTCGAAAGCTTCGATATTAACGTGCTGCGCCGCGAACGTGGCGTGAAGCTGGAGCTGATAAATCCGCCGGAAGAGGCGTTCGTTGACGGGCGCATCATCCGCTCATTGCAGGCCAACCTGTTTGCGGTGCTACGCGATATTCTGTTCGTCTACGGGCAGATTCATAACACCGTCCGTTTCCCAAATCTGGATCTGGAAAGTTCTACCCACATCACCAACCTGGTCTTTTCCATTCTGCGCAACGCGCGCGCGCTGCACGTCGGCGAAGCGCCGAGCATGGTGGTATGCTGGGGCGGCCACTCCATCAACGAAAATGAATACCTGTACGCCCGTCGCGTGGGCAACCAGCTTGGCCTGCGCGAGCTGAACATCTGCACCGGTTGCGGCCCGGGCGCGATGGAAGCGCCAATGAAGGGCGCCGCGGTGGGTCACGCACAGCAGCGCTATAAAGAAGGGCGTTTTATCGGCATGACCGAGCCCTCCATTATTGCCGCCGAGCCGCCTAACCCGCTGGTCAACGAGCTGATCATCATGCCGGATATCGAAAAACGCCTCGAAGCGTTCGTGCGTATCGCCCACGGCATTATTATCTTCCCGGGCGGCGTGGGCACGGCGGAAGAACTGCTGTATCTGCTGGGCATCCTGATGAACCCGGCCAATAAAAACCAGGTGCTGCCGCTGATCCTCACCGGCCCGAAAGAGAGCGCCGACTACTTCCGCGTGCTCGACGAGTTCGTGGTTCACACGCTGGGCGAAGGCGCGCGTCGTCACTATAAGATCATCATTGACGATGAAGTAGAAGTCGCGCGCCAGATGAAAAAAGCGATGCCGCTGGTGAAAGAGAACCGTCGTGACACCGGCGATGCCTACAGCTTCAACTGGTCGATGCGCATCGCGCCGGACTTGCAGATGCCGTTTGAGCCGTCGCACGAGAACATGGCTAACCTCAAGCTTTACCCGGACCAGCCGGTTGAAGTACTGGCCGCCGACCTGCGCCGCGCCTTCTCAGGCATCGTGGCGGGTAACGTTAAAGAAGTGGGCATTCGCGCCATTGAAGAGTTCGGTCCGTACAAAATTCACGGCGATAAAGAGATGATGCGCCGGATGGACGAACTGCTGCAGGGCTTTGTGGCCCAGCACCGCATGAAATTGCCCGGCTCCGCGTACATCCCCTGCTACGAAATTTGCGCCTGACGCCCAGACGCAGCGTAATTCGCTATTCCCCCGGCGGGTTTCTCCGCCGGGTTTCCACAAAAAATCATACCCAATGACACACTATCGCCCTACAGCCAATCGTTTGCGTACAAGATTCGGCCGCATATTATTAGCAATAATTATGATTGAGCGCTAAAAAACGCCATTTTCGTCATTTTTATCAGCAAAAACATCGTATTTACCCCCTCCCCCATTTACCACACATACTGCTAATGCTAGCCTTCGCGACCATAAATTTTCGCTTAAAAGGTAATTACAGGAAAAACACCTGCAATTACCCCTGCTAAAAGTGAATTATTACATTTGGGATCATGATCACTGATACATTTACCAGTTAAATGTACATTTGCGCTCGTCGAAAAGGGTGTTGGGTAAAAATCACAAAAAAACCAACACTTCTAAAATTTAATATTACGTTTTTTATTTTTTTCACTTTATTTGACTAAAAAATTAGCATTTTTCCTTCCTCCAGGAGATACAGATGGAAAACACTCAAACCAGCACGGTCGTCACAGCAGAATCTGCTAGCGGATGGCGCAAAACAGATACAATGTGGATGCTGGGTCTTTACGGCACCGCCATTGGCGCGGGCGTACTATTCCTGCCGATCAACGCCGGCGTCGGCGGGATGATCCCGCTGATCATCATGGCTATCCTTGCCTTCCCGATGACTTACTTTGCACACCGCGGCCTGACCCGCTTCGTGCTGTCCGGTAAAAACCCGGGCGAAGACATCACGGAAGTGGTTGAAGAACACTTCGGCGTAGGCGCAGGTAAGCTGATTACCCTGCTCTACTTCTTCGCTATCTACCCAATCCTGTTGGTTTATAGCGTGGCTATCACCAACACCGTGGAAAGCTTCCTGGCGCACCAGCTGCACATGACGCCACCGCCGCGCGCTATCCTGTCGCTGATTCTGATTGTTGGCATGATGACTATCGTGCGCTTCGGCGAGCAGATGATCGTGAAAGCGATGAGCATCCTGGTGTTCCCGTTCGTGGCGGCCCTGATGGTGCTGGCTCTGTACCTGATCCCGCAGTGGAGCGGTGCGGCGCTGGAAACGCTGTCCTTTAGCAGCGCAGCCTCTACCGGCAACGGCCTGTGGATGACCCTGTGGCTGGCGATTCCGGTCATGGTGTTCTCCTTTAACCACTCGCCAATCATCTCTTCTTTCGCGGTAGCGAAGCGTGAAGAATACGGCCAGGACGCAGAGAAGAAGTGCTCCTCTATTCTGGCACGTGCCCACGTAATGATGGTGCTGACCGTGATGTTCTTCGTCTTCAGCTGCGTACTGAGCCTGTCCCCGGCGGACCTGGCGGCGGCGAAAGAGCAGAACATCTCTATTCTGTCTTACCTGGCGAACCACTTTAACGCACCGGTTATCGCCTGGATGGCGCCGATCATCGCGATTATCGCTATCACCAAGTCCTTCCTGGGCCACTACCTGGGCGCACGTGAAGGCTTCAACGGGATGGTTATCAAGTCTCTGCGTAGCAAAGGCAAATCCATCGAAGTCAACAAACTGAACAAAATCACCGCGCTGTTCATGCTGGTTACCACCTGGATTGTGGCAACCCTGAACCCAAGCATCCTGGGCATGATTGAAACCCTGGGCGGCCCAATCATCGCGATGATTCTGTTCCTGATGCCGATGTATGCAATTCAGAAAGTACCGGCAATGCGTAAGTACAGCGGTCACATCAGCAACGTCTTCGTTGTTCTGATGGGTCTCATCGCTATCTCCGCAATTTCCTACTCTCTGTTTAGTTAATCCCCCTGCGCCGCCTCTCGGGGCGGCGCACCTCGATACACAATGGACGCCTCATGATTAGCGTATTCGATATTTTCAAAATCGGCATTGGTCCTTCCAGCTCACACACCGTCGGGCCAATGAAAGCAGGCAAACAATTCACGGACGACTTGATTGCGCGTGGGATCCTGAATGATATCACTCGCGTAGTCGTCGATGTTTACGGCTCACTCTCTCTGACCGGTAAAGGTCACCATACGGATATCGCCATCATTATGGGTCTGGCGGGTAACCTGCCGGATACGGTTGATATCGACGCCATTCCGGCGTTTATCCAGGACGTGAATACCCATGGCCGCCTGATGCTGGCTAACGGTCAGCACGAAGTGGAGTTCCCGGTTGACCAGTGCATGAACTTCCATGCCGACAACCTCTCGCTGCACGAAAACGGCATGCGCATCACCGCGCTGGCGGGCGACAAAGCCGTTTACAGCAAAACCTACTATTCCATCGGCGGCGGTTTTATCGTCGACGAAGAGCACTTTGGCCAGCAGACTGAAGCGCCGGTTGCGGTGCCTTATCCGTACAACAGCGCGGCCGACCTGCAGCGTCACTGCAACGAAACCGGCCTGTCGCTGTCCGGCCTGATGATGCAGAACGAACTCGCGCTGCACAGCAAAGAAGAGCTGGAAAAGCACTTCGCTGACGTCTGGGCGGTGATGAAGGGCGGAATCGAGCACGGCACCACTACCGAAGGCGTACTGCCGGGCAAACTGCGCGTGCCGCGTCGTGCCGCCGCGCTGCGCCGGATGCTGGTCAGCCAGGACAAAATCAGCAGCGACCCGATGGCGGTGGTTGACTGGATTAACATGTTCGCGCTGGCGGTAAACGAAGAAAACGCCGCCGGTGGCCGCGTTGTCACCGCGCCGACCAACGGCGCCTGCGGTATCGTTCCGGCGGTGCTGGCTTACTACGATAAGTTTATCCGCGAAGTGAACGCCAACTCGCTGGCCCGCTATATGCTGGTTGCCAGCGCTATTGGCTCGCTCTACAAGATGAACGCCTCCATCTCCGGTGCCGAAGTGGGCTGCCAGGGTGAAGTGGGCGTCGCCTGCTCCATGGCAGCGGCCGGTCTGGCTGAACTGCTGGGTGGCAGCCCGGCGCAGGTGTGCATCGCGGCGGAAATCGGCATGGAACACAACCTCGGCCTGACCTGCGACCCGGTTGCCGGCCAGGTTCAGGTGCCGTGCATCGAGCGTAACGCCATTGCCTCGGTGAAGGCGGTCAACGCCGCGCGTATGGCCCTGCGCCGTACCAGTGTGCCGCGCGTGTGTCTCGATAAAGTGATCGAGACCATGTACGAAACCGGCAAAGACATGAACGCCAAATACCGCGAAACCTCGCGCGGTGGCCTGGCGATGAAAGTGGTTGCCTGCGACTAACGCACGCCTCAGAGGCCTCGTTTTGCGAGGCCTCTTCCCGTTTTATCCCCCGCCAATAGCCTCACTCGCCCCTGAATGTTACCCTTAGCACCCAATCAGTTAGGGAGAACGCCCGTGGCCGTCCATTTGCTTATCGTTGACGCACTCAACTTAATCCGTCGTATTCATGCCGTTCAGGGCTCTCCCTGCGTAGAAACCTGCCAGCACGCGCTGGATCTGCTGATTGCGCACAGCCAGCCCACCCACGCGGTGGCGGTATTTGACGATGAAGCGCGCAACAGCGGCTGGCGGCATCAGCGCTTGCCCGATTACAAAGCGGGACGCCCGCCGATGCCGGACGATCTGCACGCCGAAATGCCCGCCCTGCGCGCCGCCTTTGAGCTGCGCGGCGTGCGCTGCTGGGAATCCCAGGGTAACGAGGCTGACGATTTAGCGGCCACGCTGGCGGTGAAAGTCGCTGGCGCCGGGCATCAGGCGACCATCGTCTCTACCGACAAAGGCTACTGTCAGCTGCTGTCGCCGACGCTGCGCATCCGCGACTATTTCCAGAAGCGCTGGCTCGACGTGCCATTTATTGAAAAAGAGTTCGGCGTGCAGCCGCAGCAGCTGCCGGACTACTGGGGGCTGGCCGGAATTAGCAGCTCGAAAGTGCCGGGCGTCGCCGGAATTGGCCCGAAAAGCGCCACCCAGCTGCTGGCGCAGTTCCCCACGCTGGAAGCGCTGTACGAACATCTGGATGAGGTGCCGGAGAAGTGGCGCAAGAAGCTGGAAGAGCATCGGGAGATGGCATTCTTATGCCGGGATATTGCGCGCCTGCAAACCGACTTGCATATTGATGGCAATTTGCAGCAGCTCAGGCTTAACAGATAGCGTAATAACGTAGGGTGGATAAGGCTTCGCCTATCCACTCTACAAATCGCATTCGACCGCGTTATGCGTGATTAACGCTCGTCGCGACGCCCACCGACCGCCGCCCACAGGCGACGCACGTGTACGGTCACTTCTTCGCGATCGTGGTACAGCTGGCGGGCCTGAATCTGGGCGTTAATACCGTGCTCGTCCAGCTTCGCCTGGATGTGCGCCAGGTTCTGCGACAGCTCTTCATAACGCTTTTTCATCGGCAGCTTCAGGTTAAAGATCGTCTCACGGCACCAGCCGTTGACCAGCCACTCCGCCATCAGCGCCGCCACCTTCGCCGGCTTCTCCACCATGTCGCACACCATCCACGAGATGTTGTTGCGGGTCGGGCGATAGCGGAAACCGTCTTCGCGCAGCCAGGTCACCTGGCCGGTGTCCATCAGGCTCTGCGCCATCGGGCCGTTATCCACCGAGGAGACCCACATGTTGCGCTTCACCAGCTGATAGGTCCAGCCGCCCGGGCAGGCACCCAGGTCAACCGCATACATGCCGTTCGCCAGACGCTCGTCCCACTCGTCGGCCGGGATAAAGACGTGGAACGCCTCTTCCAGCTTCAGCGTGGAGCGGCTCGGCGCGTCGGACGGGAACTTCAGACGCGGAATGCCCATATAGAACGGCGAGTTGTTGGTGCTATAGGAATACCCGGTATAGCAGCAGCCCGGCGCAATAAAGAACACGTGCACCACCGGGCGCTTAGTCGTTTCGTACGGTGCCAGCACCTTCGCTTCGCGCAGCGCCGCGCGCAGCGGCACGGTCAACTTGCGGCAGAACTTCATCAGCTCTTTGCTTTCGTTGGTATCCGCTACTTCCACGCGCAGATCGCCGCCCTTCTCCACCACGCCCTGCAACATGCCGACGATCGGCGTGACGCGGTCTTCCGGCGGTAAATCTTTTAACAGTTCGCCGACGACGATCATCTGACGCGCAAAGATGAGCGAGCTAAACGGCAGCTCGCGCGCCAGCTTATCGGCATCGCCGTCCTGATAGCATTCGAAAATCACGTAGCCCGAGTTATCTTTAACGCGCGCAAAGCCAAACACCTCGCGACGCCCGGCCTTGTCGGTGATTTCCGCAGCACACTCTTTCTCAAACCCAGGGCGGCAATACAGCACAACCTTATTCATGAACAACACCCTTACGCTTAAGTCGAATGGCACCAATTAACATTAAAACCCAACCGGCGAGGAAGCTCACGCCGCCCACCGGGGTAACAAACGCCCACAGGCGTAAATGAGAGAGCGCCAGGCAATACAGGCTACCGCTGAACAGCACGGTACCCAGCGCCAGGAATACGCTGCTCCAGTAAAACCAGATACTAATGCGGCGCTGCATCGCTACCGCCAGGCCAAAAATCGCCAGCGTGTGAAACGCCTGGTACTCCAGACCGGTCTGGATCCAGCCCATTTCCACAACGCCGAGCGATTTGCTCAGCACGTGCGCGCCAAACGCGCCCAGTGCCACAAAAATGAAGCCGCTGATGGCGGCAAAAATCAGCATAAAACGGCTGGTCATGATGGTATTACCCTAAATTCATTTATTGTTCGTAACGAAAACGAAAAGTTTCTTGCTCATGGGCCGCTTTCGCCAGAATCCACTGACGAAAGGCCGCTATTTTACCCAGTTCTGCCTGACTGTCATGACAAACCAGATAAAACGCATTCTTACTGACCAGAACATCATTAAACGGGCACACCAGACGGCCTGCCTCAATCTCGGACTGCGCCATCACGTTGTTGGCGAGCGCAATCCCCTGTCCGTGGATGGCAGCCTGTAGCACCATGGCGCTATGGCTGAAGATCGGTCCCTGTTGTACGTTGATATGGGTGAGCCCCAGCTGGCGCGTATACGTTTGCCAGTCGCGGCGAGAAGCATCGTGCAGCAGCGTGTGTTTCGCTAAGTCGGCGGGTGTCTTCAGCGCCTTATCGCCGGTCAGCAGCAGAGGGGAGCAAACCGGGAGCAAATACTCAGCGTACAGTTTTTCAACGCGCAGCCCCGGCCAGTTGCCGCGACCGTAGAAAATCGCCACGTCGACATCGTCCGCCAGCTTATCTTCCTGACGGTCCACCGCCTGGATTCTGACGTCGATTCCCGGATAAGCTGAGTTAAAGCTTGAGAGGCGCGGCACCAGCCACTGAATCGCAAAACTGGGCAATAAACTGACGGTAAGCGCCCCTTTCGCGCTGCGCGCCTGTAGTTTACGCGTTGCCTCTGTTAATTGCGAAAAGATCTCTTTGATATCCTGAAAATAGCTCTGCCCCTCTTCGGTCAACAGCAGCGAACGATTGCGTCGACGGAACAGCTTTAACCCCAGAAAATCCTCGAGAGACTTGATTTGGTGGCTTACTGCGGCCTGCGTCACAAAAAGCTCATCGGCCGCGCGGGTGAAGCTTAAATGACGCGCGGCTGCATCAAATACACGTAATGCATTAAGAGGTGGCAAACGCTTTGACATGGTCCCAGAACCCAATTGTTAACTGAATTTAACAAATAGGAAACAACAGTTAACCTATTAGTTTTTTTTATCTGAGACATTATAATTTGTCCGTTGAGCTTCTACCAGCAAATACCTATGATGGCGGCACTTCCTGAGCCGGAACGAGAAGCTTTTTTTGGAATGCGTGTTCTGAAGGGCTTTTGGCTTACGGTTGTGATGTTGTGTTGTTGTGTTTGCAATTGGTCTGCAATTCAGATCACGGTAGCGAAGCTACCCTTTTTCACTTCCTGTACATTTACCCTGTCTGTCCATAGTGATTAATGTAGCACCGCCTTATTGCGGTGCTTTTTTTTGCCTGCGATTCGGCGCGCTATTTCTCCAGCGCCACCATCTCTTTCACATCGCTATGGTTGATTTGCTGTTTCACGCCGTTGGCATCGGTGTAGGAAATCATACCGGTGTCGTTATCAGTCTGCGGTTTCCCCTCGGAAACAATGCTACGGCCATCGTTGGTATGCATGACGTAGTTTGGGCTGGAGCAGGCGCTCAGGCCAAACGTCAGCATACAGGCGGAAATGATTGCGGCAGTCTTTTTCATCTTCTTCTCCTTTAGCGATTTATACTATTTAAAACTCACTTCTTAACAGGCGAAAACATTTGCCTAACGTTATTTAGCATAAGACACTGCCCGGAAAGCGCCAGGATAACCAGACGATTCCGATGGTTGGCACAAACCTTGTATCAGCGCCCATTTTGCGCCACGATCGGTGGATTGAACCGAGGAATACCATGAACGCTTTCAATCCCGCGCAGTTTCGCGCGCAGTTTCCCGCCCTGCACGATGCCGGGGTTTACCTGGATAGCGCCGCCACCGCGTTAAAACCGCAGGCGGTTATCGAGGCGACAAATCAGTTCTACTCGCTGAGCGCGGGGAACGTCCATCGCAGCCAGTTTGCCGAAGCCCAGCGCCTGACCGCGCGCTACGAGGCCGCCCGCGACCAGGTCGCCCGCTGGCTGAACGCCCCGAGCGGGAAAGATATCGTCTGGACGCGCGGCACCACCGAAGCCATCAATATGGTGGCCCAGTGCTACGCGCGCCCGCGCCTGCAGCCCGGCGACGAAATTATCGTCAGCGCCGCGGAACATCACGCCAACCTGGTGCCGTGGCTGATGGTTGCCGAACAAACCGGCGCGAAGATCGTCCCGCTTCCGCTGGGCGCCGACCGTCTGCCGGACGTTGAACGCCTGACAACGCTCATCACCCCGCGCAGCCGTTTTCTGGCGCTGGGGCAAATGTCGAACGTCACCGGCGGCTGCCCGGATCTGGCCCGCGCCATCGCCCTCGCCCACCGGGCGGGAATGGTGGTGATGGTCGACGGCGCGCAGGGCGCGGTGCACTTCCCGGCGGACGTGCAGGCGCTGGATATCGATTTCTATGCCTTTTCCGGCCACAAGCTCTACGGGCCGACCGGCATCGGCGTGCTTTATGGTAAGCATGAACTGCTGGACGCCATGAGCCCCTGGCTTGGCGGCGGTAAGATGATCAGCGAAGTGACCTTCGACGGCTTTACCACCCAGCCGGTACCGTATCGCCTGGAAGCCGGCACGCCGAACGTGGCGGGGGTGATTGGCCTGAGCGCGGCGCTGGAGTGGCTGTCTGAATTGGATATGGTGCAGGCCGAATCCTGGAGCCGCGGTCTCGCGACGCTGGCGGAAGATGAGCTGGCGAAACGTCCGGGCTTCCGCTCTTTCCGCTGTCAGGATTCCAGCCTGTTATCCTTTGATTTTGCGGGGGTTCACCACAGCGATATGGTCACGCTGCTGGCGGAATACGGTATCGCCCTGCGCGCCGGTCAGCACTGCGCGCAGCCGCTACTGGCGGCACTGGGCGTTAGCGGCACGCTGCGCGCCTCGTTTGCCCCCTACAATACGCAAGACGATGTACACGCGCTGGTTAACGCCGTTGACCGTGCGCTCGAACTTCTGGTGGATTAATGACGACTCCTTCACTCGCCGGACACCCGTTCGGCACCACCGTAACGCCCGACGCGTTGCGGCAACAGTTTGGCGCGCTCGCCCAGTGGGAAGAGAAGTACCGGCAGCTGATTCTGCTCGGCAAGCAGCTTCCCGCGTTAGCAGACGATCTTAAAGCCCAGGCGAAAGAGATCCCCGGCTGCGAAAACCGCGTCTGGCTGGGTTATTCGCAGGCGGCAGATGGGTCGCTGCATTTCTTTGGCGATAGCGAGGGGAGGATCGTGCGCGGCCTGCTGGCGGTGCTGCTGACCGCCGTAGAAGGGAAACGCCCGGCAGAGATTCTGGCCACCAGCCCGCTCGACTTCTTCGACGAACTGGGGCTACGCGGTCAGCTAAGCGCTTCGCGCAGCCAGGGCCTGGCGGCCCTTGGCGAAGCCATTACCGACGCCGCGCGTCAGGCGCTGGCCTGACGCTCCGCTTTCGCGAGCATCTTTTTCAGCGCATGGGACACCGCGACAAAGCCGAAGGTCGCGGTGACCATCGTCGCCGCGCCAAAGCCTGAGGCGCAGTCCATCCGTTTCGGGCCTTCCGCCGTGCTTTTCATCGCACAGACTGAACCGTCCGACTGCGGATACACCAGCGCTTCGGTCGAAAACACGCAGTCCACGCCGAGCTTACCTTTGCTGTTCTTCACCACGCCAAAATCGCTTTTCAGCCGTTCGCGCAGCTTGGCCGCCAGCGGATCCTGGATGGTTTTCGCCAGATCGCTCACCTGAATCTGCGTCGGGTCGATTTGCCCGCCCGCGCCGCCGGTGGTGATCAGCGGCACCTTATAGCGGCGGCAGTAGGCAATCAATGCGGCTTTCGGGCGCACGCTATCGATAGCGTCTACCACGTAGCTGTAACCCGCGCTCATATACTCCGCGACGTTATCAGGAGTAACGAAATCATCCACCACGGTGACGCGGCATTCCGGGTTAATCAGGCGAATGCGCTCCGCCATCACCTCGGCCTTTGCCAGGCCGACGTTGCCGCCAAGCGCATGGATCTGGCGATTGGTGTTGGTCACGCACACATCATCCATATCGATAAGCGTAATCGCACCGATGCCGGTACGGGCCAGCGCTTCCGCCGCCCAGCTGCCCACGCCGCCGATGCCCACCACGCAAACGTGCGCGTCGGCGAAAACCTGTAGCGCTTTTTCGCCGTATAAACGCGCCGTGCCGCCAAAACGCTGACGCCAGGCGTCACTGATAACCACAGACATAGAACCTCAGAGTTAAAAACAAAAAGAGCGGACAATGCCGCCCTGAGCGCATTTCATTGCCGGATGGCGCTTCGCTTATCCGGCCTACGCGCTAATGTGCAGGCCGGATACGCCATCGGGCCACTAGCCGCTAAATACGTTACCCGCGCTGCCGGATGACTTCAGCACCCACACGCGGCCGTAGTGATTATACCAGCCCGCACGGTGTCCGGCATCCGGACCGATACCCTGATAGATATCAAAGTGCTGGCCTTTAATCGCGCCGCCCACGTCCAGCGCCACCATCAGGCGCAGCTCGTACTGGCCGTTAAATTTACCGTTGTTATCCAACTGCGGCACTTCCGCCAGCAGCGTGGTGCCCGGTGGGATCACGTTACGATCCGCCGCCACCGACGCGCGGCCCACCAGCGGCACGGCGCTGGCGCCTTTCACCGGCGCGAAGGACTGCGGTTTAAAGAAGACGAACGACGGGTTCTGCTCCAGCAGCTCGCGAACTTCCGCTTCGCTGTGGGTTTCGCCCCAGTGGCGAATGGCCTGCATCGACATATCTTCGCGTTTCACTTCACCGCGGTCGATCAGCACCTTGCCGATGCTCTTATACGCCCAGCCGTTTTTCCCGGCATAGCTGAAGAAGTTCAGCGGCGAGCCGTCGCCGAAATCGATGTAGCCGCTGCCCTGCACATCCATGATGAAGTTATCCATAAGCGAGTTGCTGTAGGCAAGAATATAGGCATCGCTCAGTTGACCGGCGTAAATCCCGGCGCGAGAAGGCAGCTTGCCGCGCTTCGGCGGCATCCGGTAGATAGGATACTGGAATTCGCCCTGGCGCGTATGGCGCGCCTCAACAACCGGGGTGTAGTAACCGGTAAACTGCACGTTGCCGTAGTTATCGGTCCCTTCCATCTGCCAGGCATCGATACCGTACTGGCGCAAGGTGCGAGTATCGCCCCCGGAGAGCAACCACTGCTGCACGGCGTTGTAAACGTTGCTCTGGTTACCGTACAGGCGCGGCGACGCGCTACGAATATGGCCCACCTGCTGAGAAAAGTCGCCCGCGTTTATCGGCGCGCCGACGGCATCAGGCTGGTTGACTAAAGAGAAAGGCTGGGTGAATTTCCCGTCTTTATACTGTTGACCGCGATCGGTCGGCTTTGACGAACAGGCGGCCAGCATTGCCAGCATTGCGCCCGTTGCCACATATTTTACCCAACGTCCTTTCATGGTGTTCTGTATTCCGCATTATCGAAAGTGCCCGCTGAAGATAACAAACCGCCAGGGGTATTGAAATGCGATTGCGCTGCTCCGTCATAATTTTGAACAAAAAATGTTCAGATTTTACCTAATACGGACAACATATAAAAAAATGAGAGCTTTATATCAAAAATGGGTTGCAACAAATGCTCAGCAGAGTATAGTGCGCATCCACGGACGCGGGGTGGAGCAGCCTGGTAGCTCGTCGGGCTCATAACCCGAAGGTCGTCGGTTCAAATCCGGCCCCCGCAACCAATTAAAATCTGATGCAAGTTTACTCGATGAAGAGTAAAGACGGACGCGGGGTGGAGCAGCCTGGTAGCTCGTCGGGCTCATAACCCGAAGGTCGTCGGTTCAAATCCGGCCCCCGCAACCAATTAAAATGACACCCGCCAGGGTGTTTTTTTTTGCCTGTTATCCAGCGAAAGTACGCCATCCTCTCGAATGGCGCGCCGCTTTCCTACCCTTCTTTATGCTCGCGCATAATCGTATAAATCTTTTCAATATCAATATGCTGACGCATTGATTCCGCCAGGATATCAAACTGCTGCGCCTTATACGCCGCATAGTGAAAATCATTATCTCTCTGCGGCAGCCCTTTACGTTCACGCAGCCCATTGACCAGCGCACGCGTAAAGCTATCGCTATCGAACAAACCGTGCAGATAGGTGCCAAACGCCAGACCGTCTGCGCTAACCGCGCCATCCGCTTGATGCTGGCCGTTTTTACATAGCTGCATTAACGGCAGCGTGTTGTCCGTTAGCGCCGTCTCGCCCATATGAATTTCATAGCCCTGTAGCGCCATTCCGGACACCGCCGCCAGCCAGCCCGGCAGCGCGGCGTTGAGCGTCGCCGTGGCGCGGGTGGTGGTTTTCTGCGGCGCAAAACGGGTTACGGTAGCAAGCAGCCCCAGCCCCGGTAGCGTACCGAGACCGGATTCCACCTCGTCAATCAGCGTATCGCCAAGCATTTGATAGCCGCCGCAAATACCCAGCACCGGCACGCCCCGCCGGTGCGCCTCAAGAATCCCGTGCGCTAGCCCGTTATCCTGCAACCACAACAGATCGCCCAGCGTATTTTTACTGCCCGGTAGAATAATCAGGTCCGCGCCCGCCAGCTCTTCCGCATGGCGTACGTAGCGCACGCGCACGTCCGGCTGGGCAGCCAGCGCGTTAAAGTCGGTAAAGTTAGAGATATGCGGCAGCTGCACGACGGCAATCTCCACATCACGCTCGCCCGTGCTGCGGTACTTGCCCTTTTGCAAGGCGACGCCATCCTCATCTTCCAGCTCGACCTCCAGCCACGGCATCACCCCCAGCACCGGTACGCCGGTCAGCGCTTCGATTTGCGTAATGCCCGAGTGCAGCAGCGTCACGTCACCGCGAAACTTATTGATGATCACCCCTTTCACCCGCGCCCGTTCGTGGTCGTGCAGCAGCGCCAGCGTGCCGTAAATAGCGGCAAAAACGCCGCCGCGATCGATATCCGCCACCAGGATCACCGGGCACTGCGCCATCTCCGCCATTCCCATATTGACGATATCACGGTCGCGAAGGTTGATTTCCGCCGGGCTGCCCGCCCCTTCCAGCACCAGCACATCGTACTGCTGCGCCAGGCTGTGGTAGACGCTGAGGATCTGCTCGCGCAGCCGCGGCTTATAGTCGTGATAGCTGACGGCGTCCATGTCGCTGGCCACTTCGCCCATCAGCACAATCTGCGCTTTGCGGTCGCTGGTGGGCTTGAGCAGAATCGGGTTCATGCGCACGTCCGGCGCAATGCCCGCCGCTTCGGCCTGGAAAATCTGCGCCCGCCCCATCTCTTTGCCGTCCGGGGTGATGCCGGAGTTCAGCGCCATATTCTGCGATTTAAACGGCGCGGTGCGCAGGCCATCCTGATAGAAAATCCGGCACAGCCCCGCCACCAGCATACTTTTGCCGACGTCGGAGGCGGTGCCCTGCAACATAATGGCCTGTGTCATACGGTTCCTTTTTCACGCATCCGGCGGAAAAATTCCGCCTCGGTTTTACATAGCGGCAGCCCAAGCTCCGCGTGCAGCTTCACCAGCCACGGCTGGCTCAAGCCAGCCTGCTCCATCAGCTCGCGCTGGGCAAACACCGCGCCAGGGCAGCCCTGCGCCAGCACTTCGCCGCTGCGCAGTACGTACACCGCGTCGCTGACTTCATAAATCAAATCAATATCGTGGCTGGAAATTACCACATGATTACCATGCGCGACGATACGCTTGATGATGTCAATCATCTGCGCGCGGCCGGACGGGTCCAGCCCGGCGGTGGGTTCATCCAGCAGCAGGTAGCGCGCCTGCATCACCAGCGCGCCGGCAATCGCCACGCGTTTTTTTTGCCCGTGGCTCAGGCACTGAATCGGCTGCTGGCGAAAATGCTGAGCGTCGACCAGCGTCAGCGCCTCGTCGATACGCCGCGCAATCTCCGCCTCCGCCACGCCGATATTGCGCAGGCTGAAGGCAATATCGCTGTCGATGTCGGTATAGAAAATCTGCTGGTCCGGGTCCTGAAAGACCGTCGTCACCTGCTGGCGCAGCGCCAGCAGCCCGCGTTTGCTGTAGTCCAGCGGTTTACCCTGCCACAGCACCGCCCCCTGCTGCGGGCGCAGCAGACCGCTGAGGTTCATAAATAGCGTCGATTTGCCGCAGCCGTTCGCCCCCACCAGCCCGGTGACCGCCTGGCGGGAAAAATCCAGCGTTAAGCCTTTAAGAATGGGCGCATCCTGGTAGCGAAACCCGAGGTCAGAGGTGGCAAGCATTGCGTTCCTTAGAGATGAAAATCACCCTGATACAGTTTGAGATCCAGCGCGGTGCTCATCTGCTGATAGCGCATCAGCACCCGCGTAAACAGCAGGCTGACCAGCATCGCCAGCGAACGGTAGCCGAGGCGTACGTTGCGGTAGCCAAAGCGCAGCGTCTGCGCGCGGTGAATGGCCACCGCTTCGTCAATCAGGATAAAGATAAAGCGCCAGGTCAGCAGGATCTGCTCGGTGAGCAGACGCGGCACCCGCGCCCGCTTCAGCAGTACAATCAGCTGCGGAAACGGCAGGTTGAGCACCAGCCAGAAAGTGGCTGAAAGTGCGGCAAGGCTGCGCCAGAAGGTCGCATTGGCGGTCGCGATTCCCTGCGCGGTAACGCCCAGCCAGTACGGCCCAATGTGCACACCAGCCAGCAGCGCCTGCGGGTCGCGGCTGACGCTAAACACGATCGTCACCACCCCCGCCAGCAGAAAACCGAGCGGCAGCGCCATCCAGCGACACCAGCGCCAGAAAGAGAGGCGCAGCAGCCAGCAGGTAAAGGCGGCGGTGCCGGCCATCAGCAGCGCCTGCCCCAGCGGCGGCAGGCTAAAGGCCAGCACCATCAGCAGCAGCCAGAGCAGGAACTTGCGCTCCGGCGCGACGTGCAGCCAGCGGCTCTGGTAGCTCAGTCGGTCAAGGCCGGTCATCACGACGCTGACGCCCTTTGTAGTAGCCGAGAATATAGAAAATCACCGCCGCACCGAGCGAGCCCTGCAGGGTGAACAGCAGGCTCTCAATTTCCCCGCTCGCCGGTTCATACAGCGGCTGGAACCACGGCTCATAGTGCGGCGCGATGGCCTGAATCTGGCTTTCCGCTTCGCCGTCGGAACCACCGTATTCGCCGCCGTGGTTGATAAAGATCGGCAGGATCATCAGCGCAATCACCAGCGCCAGCAGGATCAACGTTTTTTTCATTTTAATGCCCTCGCGCCGGGATCAGTTGCCGCTTGGTCAGCTGATCGTAGATCATCACCGTAAGTAGCCCTTCCGCAATGGCGATCGGGATCTGCGTCAGGCAAAAGATCGCCATAAACTTCAGGCTCGATCCGACCGCCCCCGCCTGCGGGTCCGGGAAGGCGACGCCCAGCTGTAGCGAGGTGACAAAATAGGTCGCCAGATCCGCCAGCATCGCGCAGAGAAACACCGACACATCACGACGAAATCCCGCCTTGCAGGCCATTTTCCACGCCAGATAGCCGACGATCGGCCCAATCACCGCCATCGACATGCCGTTAGCGCCAAGCGTCGTCAGGCCGCCATGCGCCAGCAGCAGCGCCTGGAACAGCAGCACGATCGCCCCGAGGATCGCCACCACGCCCGGCCCGAACAGAATCACCGCCAGGCCAACGCCGGTCGGGTGCGAGCAGCTACCGGTCACCGACGGAATTTTCAGCGCCGACAGCACGAAGATAAACGCCCCGCACAGCGCCAGCAGCACCTTCTGGTTGCTATCGTCCTGCACGATGCGGCGCAGGCGCACCAGCCCGTACCACAGGCAGGGTAAAAACAGCAGCCACCAGGCCAGCGCCCACACCGGCGGCAGAAAGCCTTCCATAATGTGCATGGCGAACGCCTGCTCCGGTACCACCAGCAGCAACAGCGCCGCCGCCAGGCCGCTTAACGACAGCTTTTTCAACTGCTGTTCTGCTTTCATCGTTTCGCCTCCCATTGCTTGTTGACCAGAATGGTCGAGAAATAGGGCAGCGGCTGCTCGTCGCTGACCTCTGCCAGATTGCGCCAGCACTGCTCGCCGGGGAGCGTGGCTTCGGCCATCAGCAGCGCGTGGTCCAGCAACCCGGCCTTCGCCAGCAGCGCCTTGATGCGCGGGAAACGCCCGTACACCTTCATCAGCACCAGGCTATCGTGCTGCGCCAGCGCGCGTTCAATGTCCGCTTCCGGCGCGGTGCAGGCAACGACCGCCAGCGACTGCTGTTCCATCGCCAGCGGCATCTGCGCGCGGGCGGCAATGGCGGCGAATGAGGTGACGCCGGGAACAATCTCCAGCCACGCCGGGCTGCCGATGCGCTGGAGCAAAAAGACCCAGGTGCTGAACAGCATCGCGTCGCCGAGGGTGATAAATCCCACGCGTTTACCGGCTTCCACTTCGCGCACCATCGCGCCGGAGACGTCGTCCCACACCGCCTCTTTCTCCGCACTGTCGGCGCTCATCGGGAAGTGACAGCAGCACACTTCCGTCTGCTCGCCGAGGTATTCACGCACGATGGAGAGCGCCAGGCTGTCGCCGCCTTTGCGCCCCGCCGGGGCGTACAGCACGTCCAGCGAGCCAAGGATGCGCGCGGCGCGCACGGTAATCAGGTCAGATGCGCCGGGACCGGTGCTCAGGGCATACAGTTTTCCGCTCATGCCGCCTCCAGCGATTGGTGTAGATGTTCGACAAACATGGCCCGAATCACCGGGTTCTCGCCCAGCCCGCGCAGCCACGGCGTGGCGGTAATACCGGCGGCGGTGAATAAGGTTTTCCACGAGTCGTCTTCGTCAGAGGCCATGTCGTTAATGGCGTGGTCGCCCGCCACCAGCATCAGCGGCATCAGATGGACAGCCCGCACGCCCTCGTTGCGCAGGCTCTCAATCAGCACGTCAACTTCCGGGTAGCTCTCCACTGCGCCAACGCGCGCCGGGAAACGCTGGGCGGTCATCATGTGGTCCAGACAGGCGTAGGCGGCGAAAGCATGGTGGCTGGCACCGTGGCCCATAAACACCACCTTTTCGTTGGCGTTCAGCGCTGGCATCTGCTGTTCCAGCGCCTGCATCAGGCGCACGTAGTCATCGTGGCCGCTCAACAGCGGCGTGCCCAGCGTCAGGCGTTTGAACAACGGGCGCAGGCTCTGCACTTCACGGGCGATTTTCTCGTATTCGTCACCGTTGATAATGTGCAAAGACTGCACGGCGACATCGTCATAGCCCTGCTCGGCCAGCTTTTGCAGCGCCTCCAGCGGCGTGTCGATGTCGAGGCCATCGCGCTGTTTGAGCTTGCGGATAATCATCCCGGAGGTAAACGCGCGAAACAGATCGCGATCCGGGCAGCTTGCCGCCAGTTCGCGTTCGCAGGCGACAATATTTTTTTCACAGGTGTCGTGGTAGCTGGTACCAAAGCTGACCACCAAAAGGGCTTTTTTCATCTTATTTTCCTGATGCCGAGGCCTGCCAGCGCGCCAGGCGCCCGGCAAAAGCAGATAAACTTTCCAGTAACTCTTCGCCGCGCACCAGCGGCGCGGGGCGGGTTATCACTACGCAAGGGATACCGGCGTCGAGGCACGGCTGCACTTTCTGCTGATAGCCGCCCTCCGCGCCGGAGGCTTTGGTCACCACCACGTCGGCGCGGCAGTGACGGTAAAAGGCGGCGTTAAACCCGGCGCTGAACGGCGCGCAAATGGCGAAGATTTCGCCGACGCCAAAGCCGAGATCGGTACACTGCTGCACCACCTCCGCCACCGGTAGCACCCGCGCGAGCAGGGTTTTATCGGGCAGCCCCTCACGCCACTTCGCCAGGTCCTTACTGCCGGTGGTCAACAGAACGCGCTGGCCCAGGCCAGTAATCAGCGCGCAGGCCTCGTCAATACTAGCGACGTAATGCAGCAGCGGATGCTCTAGCGCATCAAGCTGCTCCGGGCGCTGATAGCGGCTCAGCAGCACGCCCGTCTGCGCACAGGCGTCCACCACGTTACGGCTCACCGCTTCGGCGTACGGATGCGAAGCGTCAATCACCCAGCGGGTACCGTGCGCCCGCAGCCAGGCCGCCAGCTCAGCGCGATCCAGCCGCCCGCAGCGCACCTGCCCCTGAATATCGCCCGCCAGCGCTTCGCCGGTGGGCGTGGCGACCGACACGGTGTACGGCACGTTCGCGGCGTCAAGCTGCTGGCAGATCGCCCGCGCATCGCTGGTGCCGCCCACCACCAGAACTTCGCCAAAGCTCACAGCACGTAGCCTCGCGGGGTAATCATCAGGCCGTCCTGCACGTAGGTGGTTTTGTTGCCGACGATAACCAGGCTGGTCATGTCTACCGGTTCGAAGTCCATTTCACCGAGCGTGGTCAGCCATTTTTCTTGTTTCTTGCGCCCGGCGGATTTCACCACGCCTACCGGGGTGTCGGCGCTTTTCACGGCGGAAAGCAGTTCAAAGGCGCGAGCCAGATGCCCTTCACGGCCACGGCTGCGCGGGTTGTAAAAACAGATAACGAAGTCGGCTTCCCCGGCGGCGATAATGCGTTTTTCAATCACCGGCCACGGGGTCAGCAGGTCGCTGAGGCTGATATGGCAGAAATCGTGCATCAGCGGCGCGCCGAGCAGCGACGCGGCGGCGATGCTGGCGGTCATCCCCGGGATCAGGCGTACCTCGACGTCCAGCTTCTGCTTGCTGACCAGCTCCAGCACCAGCCCGGCCATGCCGTAGATGCCCGCGTCGCCGCTGCTGATCAGCGCCACGTTGTGCCCGGCCTGCGCCAGCTCAATGGCGGCCTGGCAGCGTTCAATCTCTTTGCACATCCCGGTTTTGATCACCTGCTTGTCGCCGGTAAAGGCTTTGACCAGGTGGGTATAGGTTTTATAGCCGACGACGATTTCCGCCGCCTGCAACGCCTCGACCGCCTCCATGGTCATCATCGCCTGCGAGCCAGGGCCAATTCCAATTACGCTTAACATCTGTGTGTCACTCCCAAAGTAATAGTGGTTCCCTGCTCCCGCAGCGTCTCGCCAATCACGTGTCCTTGGCTCAGCAGCCACGCCGCCGGGCCGGAGACGCTGCCGACGCCCACCGTTTGTTTCACAAACAGCGACGAGGGAAAACGGTGCTCATGCTCGCGCAGGGCGGCCACGCTAAAAATCTCAAACGGCACATCAAGGTCGCTCGCCAGCTGAATCAGCCCCAGTTCGTCCTGCTTGAGGACAATGCTGCCGATAGCCTTCAGCGCCAGCGGGTCCAGCCCCTGTAGCGCCAGCTGGCGATGCAACAGTTCACTTATCTGCCCGCACGGCGTGCCGCGCCGACAGCCGATACCCGCCACCACCCGCCGCGGCACCAGCTTCCAGTGCGGAAGCGGCAGTTCAGGCAGCGCAGCGCGCAGGGTGATGCACACCAGCGCGTCCAGTTCGGGCAGCGCGTTCAGGTCGGCAACGCTGATAAACCCGCGTCGGTCACAGCGGCTGATCTCATCGCTAAATTCCTCGTCCCACCACAGCCCCACGCGCTGCTGGCTGACCAGCATCTGGTTGACGGTTTTCACCGCCGTGCGAAAATCGTCAATGCGCCCGTTGAGCTGGCAGGCCAGCGTATCCAGCGCCGCGACATCGTTAACGTCGGTGGCGGTGGTGATCACCGGCTTAACGCCAAGAATGGCCGCCAGCTCGCGCGCCAGCGCATTCGCGCCGCCAACGTGGCCGGAGAGCAGGCTGATCACGTGCTGGCCGCGCTCATCAATCACCACCACCGCCGGGTCGCTGAGCTTATCGACCAGCAGCGGCGACAGTACGCGCACCGCAATGCCGGTCGCGCCGATAAAAATCAGCGCCGGATAGCGCGTAAACGCCTGCTGCACGGTGTGGGCAAAGCTGCCGTCGAAAGGGAGAAACCCCGGTTCAACCAGCGTCTCGCGGGTATAGCAGGTCATCGGCAGCGCCACGTGCAGCCGTCGGGCCAGCGCCACGCCGCCGGGGGTCAGGCAGAACAGCGCTATACGCTCAGGCTTTACGGTATTCATGGCTGAAATCCGCCGCGTACAGCCGCGAGTAGTGGTACTCCTCGCCGAGGAAATTGCCGACCAGAATCAGCGCCGTTTTGCGAATGCCCGCGTCGCGCACCCTATCGCCAATGTCCGCCAGCGTGCCGCGCACCGTCTGGCTTTCCGGCCAGGTGGCCTTGTAGACCACCGCCACCGGCGTGCTGGCCGGGTAGCCGCCGTCGATCAGCCGTTCGGCCACTTTATGGATACGCTGTACCGAAAGGTAAATGGCCATCGAAGTCTGGTGCCGGGCAAATGACTCCAGCTGTTCGCGCTCCGGCACCGGCGTGCGTCCTTCCAGCCGGGTGATAATCAGGCTCTGCGACACTTCCGGCACCGTGTACTCCACGCCCAGCTCCGCCGCCGCGCCGAGAAACGCGCTGACGCCCGGCACCACCTGCCAGCGAATGCCGCGACGGGTCAGCTCTTCGCCCTGCTCGCGCACCGAGCCGTACAGCGACACGTCGCCGGTTTGCAGCCGCACCACCGTTTTCCCGGCCTTCACGCCGGCTTCCATCAGGTCGAGAATCTGTTCCAGATGCAGTTCGGCGCTGTCGTGGCATTCGGCCTCTGGCGGGCAGTAATCCAGCAGTTCGGTATTAATCAGCGAACCGGCGTAAATCACCACCTGCGCCTGTTGCAGCAGGCGGTAGCCCTTCAGGGTGATCAGGTCGCGATCGCCCGGCCCGGCACCGACGAACCAGACACAGCGTGAATCAAAAGCATCACTCATGGATTTCTTCCTTCTGACAGGCAATCACAAAAACGGGATTATGCGGTTTGAAGTAATGGCCGCTGCCGAGCGCGGTGAGCGTCGATACGTTCAACTGCTGGCAGTCAATCGCCGTCACGCCCGCCTGCTGGAGGTGCTCGAGGGCGCAATGCAGGTTTTCCTGCAGAATAAAGGTCATCACCAGCCGCCCGCCGAGGCGCAGGTGCTGTAGCGACCAGTCAATCAGCGCGCAGAGATGGCCGCCGCTGCCGCCCATAAAGATGGCGTCGGCCTGATCCACGCTGACGTCCGGCGCTTCGCCGCCCACAATCGATACGTTGCCGCAGGCAAAGCGCTGGCAGTTCTCCGCCAGCAGGCGCAGCGCCGCCGGGTTGCGCTCAATCGCCGTCACCGCCAGCGTCGGTTTTTGCAGCGCCGCTTCAATCGACACGCTGCCGGTCCCGGCCCCGATATCAATCAGGTGGCTGGCCCAGTGCAGCTCCAGCTTCGCCAGCGCCAGCGCGCGCACCGCCTCTTTGGTCATCGGTACCTTTTCGCCGCGCAGAAACAGCTCATCTTTCATCGAGGATCACCACCGTGTTCATGTCATAGTCCTGGTGGACCGCACTGACCGGTAGCCAGTGGATCCGTTCATTGTCCTGCGCCAGATTTTCGCCAATCACCATCCAGCGATGGCCTTTGCCGCGCGCGACCAGCGCGGCGGCAATCTCTTTTGGCCCACAGCGTCGATCGGTGACCATCGCCACCTTGCGATGCGCGGCGAGCGCGTCGAAGCACACGTCGCGCCCGTGGCTGCTGGTCAGCCACATGTCATTCATGTCGATGCCCGCCCGCGCGCACAGGTACTGCACCGCGCTGATGCCGGGGATCACCTGCACGTTGTCGCGGCCAAAGTGGGCAATCAGCCGCGTGCCGATGCCGTAAAACAGCGGGTCGCCGGAGGCCAGCACCACCACGTTCTGCGCCGCCCTTGCGCTAATCCACGCCAGCACCTGTGGGATATTGGCCCCCAGCGGGCAGCGCTCGCCGGCAAAGTCCGGGAACTGCGCCAGATGGCGCGCGCCGCCCACCAGCGCGTCGGCGCGGGCAACGGCCTCTTTGGCCTGCGGGGTCATCAGCTGCGTGCCCGCCGGTCCCATCCCCACGACGGTTAACATGGCCCGTCCCCCACAATCTCGGCGACCGGGCGGCTGCTGCCGAGGATCTGGTTATCGAACGAGAACATAATCGCGTCGCAGCGTGGCGGATTTTGCGTAAAGCGCAGGCGCTGCTGTACGCGCTGGCAGATGCGCTCGGCAAGGTGGTTGTAGATGTGCTGAAAACCGCAGGCCTCGATATGCTCCATTGCCGCCTCGGTGGTGTCGCAGTCGCTCACCCGCTTCAGCAGCTCAAGCGGCGCGCCGAGCAGCGCCAGATGGGCGACCAGCGTTTCCATTCGCGCATCGGCGATATGGCTATGGGTGTGGAAAATCCCGGCAGCGATTTTAATCAGCTTGCCGGGGTGGCCGATCAGCACAATCTGGCGAAAGCCGAGGCGTACCGCCTCTTCAATCATGTAGCCAACGAAGTTACTCATCGTCACTACGCTCTGCGGGTCGAGGCCCAGCTGCTCGCGCACGAAGCGCTCGCCGTGGTTGCCCGGCACCAGAATCACCCGCTCCAGCCCCGCCGCGCGCTTCATCTCCAGCTCCAGCGCCAGCGAGCGCTTCCAGCTCTCTTCCGACATCGGCGTGACGATGCCGGTGGTGCCAATAATCGAGATCCCGCCGATAATGCCGAGCCGCGCGTTGTAGGTTTTTTTCGCCCGCTCTTCCCCTTCCGGGGCAAAGATTTCCACCTCCGCGCCGCGCGCCGGACCAATCGCCTCGCGTACCGCGCTTTCGATGGTGTGGCGCGGGGTACGGTTGATCGCCGCGCTGCCGATGGGCAAGCCGATACCTTTACGGGTAACGGTGCCCACGCCCTCGCCGCCGCGCAGGACGATTTCCCCGCCGTCGTTAAGGGTGACGCGGGCGAAAATCAGCATCCCGTGGGTGGCGTCGACGTCATCGCCGCCGTCTTTACGAATGGCGGCGATGCCCTGCTGCCCCTCAACGTGCGGCGACTCGACGTTCATATTCAGCGTGGCGCCCGACGGCGTGACGATCGACACCTGGTGAATCAGGTGCTGACGCATCACCATCAGCGCGGCAACTTTCGCCGCCGCCGTGGCGCAGGAACCGGTGGTATAGCCTTTGCGCAGCGCTTTGCCGTTATGCCAGACCGGGGCGTCGAAGGCGGCGTCGCTCATTGCGCGGCCTGCAAGTGGTAGAGGATGGCGTTGACGATCGCCGCCGCGACGTTGCTGCCCCCCTTGCGCCCCAGCGCGGCAATGCCCGGCAGCCCGCTGTGGCTTAGCGCCTCTTTCGACTCCGCCGCGCCGACAAAACCGACCGGTACGCCCACCACGCCGCCGACCGCTAAGCCTTTATGCTCCAGTAGACGGAACAGCGCGGTTGGCGCGTTGCCGAAGACAAACACTTTGTCGCCCTCTTCTTTAACGGCGATATCCACCGCCGCCATCGAACGGGTGATGCCCTGCGCTTTGGCCTCACGCACCACCCGCGGGTCGCTGATGTAGCAGCGGCATTCGCCGCCGAAGGTCGCCAGCAGGTTTTTATTGATGCCGGACAGCGCCATGGTGGTGTCGGTGTACAGCGTGCACGGGCGGCTGAGCGCCTCGCTCAGGCGGTCGAGCGCGTCCGGGGCGAACCACAGAATATCCAGCCAGTCGAAGTCGGCGGTGGTGTGGATCACCCGTTTGATTATCGCCTCGTGCAGCGGGCTGTCGAAGCGATACGCCGGGCGAGTTTGCGCGATAATCTCGCTGATTATCTCGAAGCTTTTGCGCTCAATCGCTTGCGGTTGCTGGATATAGTTCATGCCGTTCTCCTCAGGCCGCGCCCACCAGCCAGTACCTGACCGCCATAAACAGCAGCAGGGCCAGCGTGGATGCCACCCACATCAGTCGTATCGTTCGGGAAATATCATCAATGGCGATCGCGCGGCGGGCGTCGCCGATCCACGGCTTCTCCACGCGCTGGCCAAAATAGTCGTTCGGGCCGCCAAGGCGGATGCCCAGCGCCCCGGCGACGGCGGCCTCTGACCACGCGCAGTTCGGGCTGCTGTGGTGATAACGGTCGCGCCAGCCGATGCGCAGCGCGCGCGGGGCGTCAAGGCGGCAGAGCAACGCGGCGGCGCTAATCAGCAGCCAGCTCAGGCGCGCGGGAATGTAGTTCGCGACGTCATCCAGCCGGGCGCTGACCATGCCGATGGCGCGGTACTTTTCATGCTTGTAGCCGACCATTGAATCGAGGGTGTTGACCGCCTTATAGGCCATCGCCAGCGGCGCGCCGCCGAGCAGCAGGAAAAACAGCGGCGCGATAATGCCGTCGACGGTGTTTTCCGCCACCGTCTCCACCACCGCGCGGTTAATCTGTTCCGGCTGTAACTGCGAGGTATCGCGGCCAACAATCCACGACAGCTTGAGGCGGCTTTCAGCCAGCTCGCCCGCGCGCAGAGGGCGCTCAACGTCCTGCGCCGAGCGGGCGAGGCAGCGCCCGGCCAGCACGGTGAAAATCATCCACACCTCAATGCCCCAGCCCAACCACGGGTGAATCAACGTCGCCAGATGCAGCACGCCCCAGGCGATGCCGTAGGTCAGCCCGACCACCACCAGCCACATCACGCCGCCGCCGACGCGCAGGGCGCGGTCGCTACGGCATGCGCGGCGCACGGCGCGCTGGACGAGGGTAATCAGGTTGCCTATCCAGCGTACCGGATGCGGCCAGTTTTGCGGGTCGCCAATCGCGACGTCGAGCAACCACGCAACGCACCAGGCCAGCAGCGTCATAGCACGCTCCTTGCCGCCGCAAACCAGTGGTTGAGCATCTCAGGGCGTTGGGCGAAGTGAACGTGGAGATAGCTGGCGAAGGTGTTGCCAAGCTGCCAGCCGCCCTGCCACTGCGCCAGAATTTCACCGTCGCGGGTTTTGCGGCAGGCCATCGCCGGTGGGATGCGCGCGGTGAAATCGGAGTAGTGGAACTCGTGGCCGCGCAGCGCTTCGCCGGGGGCGGCGAGCAGCGTCTGCCGCTCGGCCCGCGCTTCGCAGTAGCCAAAGCGGGTCAGCCGCTGGCCCATTTTGCTGTCGCCGGGGAGGATATCCGCCATCGCGTGCACCTCGCCCTGCGCATCTTCCAGCGTGCTGCCGAGATACATCAGGCCGCCGCATTCAGCGTAAATGGCCACGCCGCGCTGATGCGCCGCTCGCAGCTGCGCCAGCATCGGCGCGTTGGCGGCAAGCGCTCGGGCGTGCAGTTCCGGGTAGCCGCCGCCGAGCCAGATCATCTGGCAGTCGGGAAGTTCCGCGTCATGCAATGGGCTAAAGCGGACAAGAGTCACGCCCGCGCGTTCCAGTAACGCGAAGTTATCCGGGTAGTAGAAATTGAACGCTTCATCATCCGCGACCGCGAGGGTTAGCCCCTCGCCGCTGGCCGGCATCGGTGGCCACTCGCCCGGCGGTAACATGTTCAAAGCGCTCAGTTCCAGCAGGCGATCAACATCCAACGTCCGTTCCAGCGTCGCGGCGAAATCCTTCCATGGCTGCGCATCGATGAGCGATTCTCTGGCGGTGACCAGACCAAGGTGACGTTCCGGTAGTGATACGCCCTCCGCACACGGCACGTAGCCGAGCACCGGCAGGCTGCAGTAGCGCTCAATGGCGCTTTTCAGCAGGTGATAGTGGCCGTCGCTGTTGACGCGGTTAACGATGACACCGGCAATATTCAGGCTCGGGTCGAAATGCTGGAAGCCCAGCACCGTCGCGGCAATCGAGGTAGAGACCGCTTTGCCATCGACCAGCAGAATCACCGGGCAGCCCAGCTGTTTGGCCATCGCCGCGCTGCTGCAATAGTTGGGGTCGGTGCCGTAGCCGTCATACAGGCCCATCACGCCTTCAATCACGGCGATATCGGCCTGCTGCAGGTGGTCGCAGAACAGGGCGTTAAGCGTGGGGGCGGGCAGCATAAAAGCGTCGAGATTGCGGGACGTAACCCCGCACAGCGCGGAGTGCCAGCCGGTATCGAGGTAGTCGGGGCCCACTTTGTAGGGCTGGACGCGCAGACCGCGCCGCTGAAACAGCGTCAGCAGGCCGAGCGTGACCGTGGTTTTACCACAGCCGCTGCCGGTGCCTGCGAGGAGAAATGCGTGCTGTCTGGCTGCCATACCCTGACCCTATTCAGGGTGGTCTTCGGGTATAGCCGTGCGTGCGCCCAGTCCGAAGACTGTGCGACTCAAAGCAACCCACTTCCCACCGAAGTTGTTGTGAATGGCCAACAGGCAGGTCTTCTGGCTTAGCGTCATCCTCACCCGTCCTTCCCAATCGTCACGATCAGTGGTCTTTACGGGGTCGTCAGCATCACAGCAGCGGGGGCTGCGGAGGGTTTACACCTCCTTCCCTGGCACATAATCTATGCCAAACCTGTTGGTTGCAGATTTATGCCAGCACACAGGCCCGCATAAAATAAAAGCAGGTTACTCTAGCGCCGCCAAAGAAGGAATTCGTTGCGCTATGACAATACCGGCAGATTTATTTACGGTAGTTATATCTCGTTCAGCAAGGCAAGGAAAATCAATGAGCGTGGCGCGCTGTCCCGCCTCCGGTGGGGAACTCATTCAGGGCTGGATCCTGGGCAGTGAAAAGCTTATCTCGTGCCCGGTAGACTGGTACAGCACGGTCGAGGTGCGCGAAGGCACGCCGCTGGCGGATGAACGCCCGCTGGCCCGCGCGATGCTCAAGGCGCTGCTGGCGCGCTGGGGCTATCCGCCGACGTTCAGCCAGGCGCTGCGCATTGAGATTGACTCCACCATTCCGCTGGCGAAAGGGATGGCCAGCAGCACCGCCGACATTGCCGCCACCGCCGTCGCCACCGCGCATCATCTGGGGCATTCACTTAGTGAATCTGAACTGGCGGCGCAGTGCGTCGCGCTTGAACCCACGGACAGCACCCTGTTTCGCGCCCTGACGCTCTTCGACCACCATCACGCGCAAACGCAGATAGCCTGCGCCGCCGCGCCGCATTTTGACCTGCTGGTGCTGGAAAGCCCGCTTCAGCTACGCACCGCCGATTATCACCGCCTGCCGCGCCGCGCGGCGCTAAAAGCCAACGCCGGGGTGATGCAACGCGCGTGGGAAAAGGTGCAAAGCGCCTGTACCCGCACTGACGCCAGCCTGCTGGGCGAAGCGGCGACGCTCAGCGCCGTCGCCAGCCAGACGCTACTGCCAAAGCCAGCGTTTGCGGCGCTGCTCGCGCTGGTGGAATCCTGCGGCTTGTACGGCCTGACGGTGGCGCACAGCGGCAGCGTGGTCGGGCTGATGCTCGACCGGCGTTATCACGATGTGGATTATCTGCACTGGGCGCTGAGCCAGCAGAAACTGGCGGCGCACTGGCCGCAGCGGCATCTGCTCGCCTCGGTGGCGGGTGGGGTTCAGGCCAGCGCCTGACGCAGGGCCGTCAACAGCCGCTGGTTTTCTTCACGGCTGCGGATCGCCACGCGGAAGTAACGCGCGTCCAGCCCGGGATAGTTCGCGCAGCTGCGAATCAAAATCTGCTTTTCTAACAGCGCGTACTGAAGCTCGACGTCCGGCCGTTCACAGCGTAAAAACAGATAGTTGGCCCGCCCCGGATAAACCTTCAGCCCCGCAATCTCGCCCAGCGCCTGATAAAAGCGCGCGCCTTCCTCGCGTAACCAGCGATAGGTCGCCTGCTGATAGGCAAGGTCGTTGAGCACCACCTCGCCCGCCAGCGCGGCAAAGGCGTTGATGGCCCAGGGCATCTGCCGCTGGCGTAGCCTGGCCACCGCCTGTTCATCGCTGTTCAGCAGATAGCCCAGCCGCAGGCCGGGAATGGCGTAGAATTTGGTGAGCGATCGCAGTACCCAGACGTGCGGAGAGTGCGCCAGCTGCGGGATAAAGCCCGGTTCGTCGGGAAGAAAATCGAGAAAGGCTTCGTCGAGGATCAGCGCGATATTCAGCGCCCGGCAGCGTTCGGCGATCGCCGTCAGCAGCGCGCGATCCGGCAGGAGGCCGGTTGGGTTATTCGGCGTGCACAGAAACAGGCAGTCCAGCTCCGCGGTCAGTGCCGGGAGCAAACGATCGGTCAACTGCCAGCCATCCTCTTCGCGCAGGAAAAAGGTGTCGATGGCGCATTCAACCGTTTCCAGCGCCCGACGATATTCGGCAAACCCGGGGGCAACGACCATCGCCCGGCGCGGCTGCAGCCCCTGAACAAGGGTGAAAATGGACTCCGTCTCGCCGTTGCCCGCCAGCACCCACGCCGCAGGCACGCCGTGGTGCGCCGCCAGCGCCTGATGCAGCTGCAGGTACTCAACGTCGGGGTAGCGCTCGGCGCAGGCGAGCTGGGCAACGATCGCCTGCTTCAGGCTCTCGGGCATGCCCAGCGGATTGATGTTGGCGCTGAAATCCAGCAGTTGGTCGGCGGTAAGGCCCATCAGCGCCGCCGCTTCGCGGGTGTTGCCGCCGTGGGCGCTTTTCAGACGCGTCATACCGGATTAACCGCGCCGCGCCAGCGTCGCGCCGTCGGCGAAGTAGGCCTTAATCCCGGCAAGGATTGACTCGGCCACTTCCTGCTGGAACTTCGCGGTTTTCAGCTTGCGCTCTTCTTCAACGTTACTGATAAACGCCGTTTCGACGAGGATCGACGGGATATCCGGTGCTTTCAGCACCGCAAAGCCCGCCTGCTCGACCTGGTTTTTATGCAGGTTGTTAATCTGCCCCATCTTTTGGAGCACCGCTTTACCAAACTTCAGGCTGTCGGCGATAGTCAGCGACTGCACCATATCAAACATGGTGTGGTCGACGTAGCGGTCGCCGCTTTTGCTCACCCCGCCGATGAGATCCGAGGCGTTCTGGGTTTGCGCGAGATATTTCGCCGCGGTACTGGTGGCCCCTTTGGTGGAGAGCGCAAACACCGATGAGCCGCGCGGCTGGCGGCTGGTGAAGGCATCCGCGTGAATGGAGACAAACAGGTCGGCGCGCTGTTTCTGCGCTTTGGCGACGCGCACCTTCAGCGGAATAAAGATATCTTCGTTGCGCGTCATGTAGGCCTTCATGTTGCCTTCTTTCTCAATCAGCGCACGCAGGCGGCGGGCGATTTGCAGCACCACGTCTTTTTCCCGCGTCTTGTGCAGCCCCACCGCGCCGGAGTCTTCGCCGCCGTGGCCGGGGTCAAGCATAATCACAATCGGGCGATCGCGGCCGGCTTTGCCCGGTTTCGGGCCGCTTTCGGCGGGCGGAACCTGCTTTTCGAGGCCGTCTTTATTGTACTCTTCCAGCAGCGCCAGCAGCGGATCCTGCACATCGTTAGCGTTCGCGGGATAGAGGTCCATCACCAGACGCTCTTTAAAACTGGCGACCGGAGCGAGGGCAAACAGCTGCGGTTTAACGTCCTGCTTCAGTTCAAACACCATCCGGACGGTTTGCGGGTCAAACTGGCCCACGCGCGCGGATTTGATAAACGGATCGTCGCCGCGAATCTGCGCCCCCATGCCTTTCAGCACCGAGTTGAGGTTCACCCCTTCGAGGTCCACCACAAGGCGGTCGGGATTGCTCAGGGCAAACTGCCGGTACTTGAGTACGCGGTTGGACTCGACCGTAACGCGCGTGTAGCTGGACGCAGGCCAGATGCGGACGGCCACCACCTGACTGACGGCAGCAAGACCAACCTGACTGACACTTAACAACCACATGGCGCCCGCCCCTTTTAACAGGCGGCGGCGACTCAACGACTGACTTCCCGACATGCTCCATCCCAGGCAAATAACGACGATTTAAAAATTAAGCAAAATACGATTGACCGAAAACTTTAACCAAAGGCGAATAAACTGTCATCTATAAAAGGGTAAACATTCGTTGGTTAAGCGAAATTCGCGGCGTTTTTTTCGCCTGGCAGGGTAAATTGCGGCTTGCGTTTACGGCCAAAACAGAATAAAAATACACTTATTACGAATAATCATGCATTGAGGGTTACGCTGTGGTGAAGGAACGTAGAACCGAACTGGTCGAGGGGTTTCGTCATTCTGTCCCCTATATTAACGCTCACCGGGGGAAGACGTTTGTCATCATGCTTGGCGGCGAAGCCATTGAGCATGAAAATTTTTCCAGTATCGTCAATGACATAGGGCTACTGCACAGTCTGGGCATTCGTCTGGTGCTGGTTTATGGCGCGCGCCCGCAGATTGACGCTAACCTGGCGCAGCATCACCACCAGCCGACCTATCATAAGCATATTCGCGTTACCGATAGCAAAACTCTTGAACTGGTTAAGCAAGCGGCGGGTCAGCTACAGCTGGATATCACCGCGCGGCTGTCGATGAGCCTGAACAATACCCCGCTACAGGGGGCGCATATTAACGTGGTGAGCGGTAACTTTATTATCGCTCAGCCGCTGGGCGTGGACGACGGTATCGACTACTGCCACAGCGGGCGCATTCGTCGTATTGATGAAGAGGCGATCCACCGCCAGCTCGACAGCGGCGCGATCGTGCTGATGGGGCCGGTTGCGGTTTCCGTCACCGGCGAGAGCTTTAACCTGACCTCCGAAGAAATTGCCACCCAGCTGGCGATCAAGCTCAAGGCCGAAAAAATGATTGGCTTCTGTTCCTCGCAGGGGGTCTACAACAGCGCGGGCGATATTGTTCCCGAGCTGTTCCCCAACGAAGCGCAGGCGCGCATTGAAGAGCTGGAGCAGGAAGGCGACTACCTTTCCGGCACCGTACGCTTCCTGCGCGGCGCGGTGAAGGCCTGCCGCAGCGGCGTGCGCCGCAGCCACCTGATCAGCTATCAGGAAGACGGCGCGCTGTTGCAGGAGCTGTTCTCCCGCGACGGTATCGGTACGCAGATTGTGATGGAGAGCGCCGAGCAGATTCGCCGCGCCACCATCAACGATATCGGCGGCATTCTCGATCTGATTGCCCCGCTGGAGCAGCAGGGTATTCTGGTGCGCCGCTCCCGCGAGCAGCTGGAGATGGAGATCGATAAATTCACGATTATTCAGCGCGATAACACTACCATCGCCTGCGCCGCGCTCTACCCGTTCCCGGAAGAGAAGATTGGCGAGATGGCCTGCGTGGCGGTCCACCCGGACTACCGCAGCTCCTCGCGCGGCGAAGTGCTGCTCGACCGCATTGCCGCTCAGGCGAAGCAGATGGGGCTGAATCATCTGTTCGTGCTGACCACCCGCAGCATCCACTGGTTCCAGGAGCGCGGGTTTAAGCCGGTGGACGTCGAGCTGCTGCCGGAGAGTAAGAAGCAGTTGTATAACTACCAGCGCCGCTCGAAGGTACTGATGGCGGATTTAGTCTAGCTGCGCCGAGCGGTCCCCTCGCCCCTTTGGGGAGAGGGTTAGGGTGAGGGGAATACCTGCACGGAGCCCCTAACCCTCACCCCAGTCCTCTCCCTTCAAAGGGAGAGGGAGCACATTGTGCCCACGCTTACCGCTATGCCATCTCCGCAAATATCGCCGACAGCCCGCTGCGCCGTTCGGTGCGGGTAGCAATCGCCTGCGCCAGCAGGTTTTCATCGGCATACATCGACAGCCGCGACTTCGCGCGGGTAATGGCGGTGTAGACCAGCTCGCGGCTGACCACCGGCACCAGCTGCGTCGGCAGCACCAGCGCCGCGTGGCTAAACTCGGAACCCTGCGATTTGTGCACCGTCATCGCCCAGGCGGTATCGTGCTCCGGCAGGCGACTGGGCTGTACCGACTTGATGCTGCCGTCCGGCATCGGGAACCAGACGCGCATCCCCTGCCCGCGATCCAGCGCCACGCCAATATCGCCGTTAAAAAGCCCTAAGGCGCTGTCGTTGCGGCTAATCATCACCGGGCGACCTTCGTACCAGCGCGAATGGCGCTGCGGCTGAATCTGCCGATGCCGCGCCAGCAGCTGTTCAAACTGCGCATTCAGCCCGCTGACGCCCCACGGCCCCTCACGCAGCGCGCACAACAGTTGATATTCACCGAACGCCGCCAGCACCTCGGCCGGGTCGGCCTGTTCGCGCAGACGCTGTAAATAATGCGCGTAGCCGACGCGCGCGTCGTCGAGCATGGCGGCATAGTCGTCGGTGGCGCGCAGCGGTTTGAGTTCAATATCGCTAAAGCCACGGGCAAATACCTCGCCAACGGCCTTTTTATCCCCCCGGTTTACCGCCCCCGCCAGTTGGCCAATGCCGGAGTCGCTGCCGAAGCGATAGCTGGTGCGCAGCAGGCACAGGCTATCGCGCAGCGCGCCCGCCGCGCTGCCGTCGCCCATGGGAACCTCGGCGCCCACCAGGTGGCTTAGCTGCGTCGCGCGCTGCGGCGTATAGCCCGCGTTCACCCAGCTACAGATATCGCCCAGCACTGCCCCGGCCTCTACCGACGCCAGCTGATCGCGGTCGCCGAGGAAAATGACGCGCCCGTGCGGCGGCAGCGCATCAATCAGCCGCGCCATCATCGGCAGGTCAATCATTGAGGCTTCGTCAACCACCAGCACGTCAAGGTGCAGCGGGTTGCCCGCGTGATAGCGCATTTTCTGGCTGCCGGGCTGCGCGCCAAGCAGGCGGTGCAGCGTACTGGCCTCCGTCGGCAGCATCGCCTTGTGCGCGTCGCTGAGCGTGAGCTTACGCAGCGCCGCGCCCAGCGACTCGGTCAACCGCGCCGCCGCTTTGCCGGTCGGCGCCGCCAGACGAATACGGAATTTGTCGGCATTGGCAATTTGTACCAGCGCCGCCAGCAGTCTGGCGACGGTGGTGGTTTTCCCGGTGCCCGGGCCGCCGGAGATCACCGAAATTCGCCGCGTCAGCGCCACGGCGGCGGCGACTTTCTGCCAGTCGACCGCATCACTGGCGGGAAACAGCGCGTTCAGGGTACTTTGCAGCTGTGCCTCATCTACCGCCAGCGGGGCCTGAGTGTCGCTGAAAAAGCGCGCCACCGTCAGCTCGTTATGCCACATGCGGTTGAGGTACAGCCGATCGCGGCTCAGAATCAGCGGCGACGGGCGATCGCCCGCGCTCACCGCCGCAGAAGCCAGCAGCAGCGCGGCCCAGTCGTCGGGCGCATCGGCGTCGATGAAAAGCTGCTGCCAGAATTCGCGCGCGCGCCCTTTCGGCTGCATCGTCGGCGTCAGGTGCGACAGCGGCAGGCACACGTGCCCTTCGCCGGTATCGCGGCTGAGCATCGCGGCCGCCAGCATCACCGCCGGGTGTTCGTCCTGCGCCACCATCAGCGCAAACTGCACGTCCAGCGGGCGCAGCAGCCGCTGCTCGACGGCTTCCAGCAATCGTTGCTCCAGACTCATGCGTCCTTCTCCTCGCCTTCTCCGGCAAACAGTGCGTCCATGGCCGCTATCAGCGCGGGGTCTGGCCGGGTAGTAAAGATCCCCTGCTGCCCCGCGTCGCCGTCAACGCCGCGCAGGAACAGGTAAATCACGCCGCCGAAGTGGCGTTCATAGTCATAGTCGGCAATGCGGTGGCGCAGATAGCGATGCAGCGCCAGGCTGTAAAGCTGGTACTGCAAATCATAGCGGTGCGACTGCATCGCCTCGGCCATCGCCTGCTGGGTGTAGGCCTCGCCGTCTTCCCCCAGCCAGTTGGACTTGTAGTCCAGCAGGTAGTAGCGCCCGTCGTGGCGGAAGACCAGGTCGATAAAGCCTTTCAGCATGCCGCGCACCTGGCGGAAGTCCAGCGTCGGGCAGCCCGCCGAGAGCGGGTCATAGCGACGGGTTAAGGCATCCAGCGCCAGCGGGTCGAGCGGGCGGTTGATGGGCAGATAAAACTCCATCTCCACCTGTTTTTGCTGTGCGCTCAACTGATTAAGCGCAATGCCGGTATCCGCCAGCGGCGCCGCCAGCACCTGAGAAATCCACGCGGTCAGCACCGGCTCCCACTCTTCGCCAAAGCCGTTGCTTTGTAGCTTTTCCGCCATCCACTCGGGAGAGATCGGCTGCGTGAAGTCGAGGTCTTCAAACAGGCTGTGCAGGAAGGTGCCCGGCGACGCGCCGCGCGGGAAGTTGTGCGGCGTCAGGGTGAGCTCCGGCAGCGTTTCCGCCGCGCCGACGGCGTCGATATCCAGGCGCGGCAGCAGATCCTGCGCCACGCTGTGGCCACGCTGCTGGAGGCCGGAATAGCTGGTCACCCGCCAATCATCGACCACGCGACGCAGCACCTGACGTGCCGCCAGCTCCGGCGTTTGCGCCTGAGTCGCCTGCCAGCGTTCATCACCGGGCGGCGTCGCCAGCGTCAGCGTAATATGGTCATCGCACAGCGCGCGCAGGCAGGCCTCCAGGCCCGCGGCGTCGAGCACCTCGCCTTTTTGCATCAGCCTTCCCGGCGCGCTGTGATGTAACTCGGTCGCCGTCGGCTTGTCGCTGCGCCGCGCGGTGAGCGGCGCTAACCCCAGGCTACAGTGCCAGACGGCGCGGGTTAAGGCGACATACAGCAGGCGCAGATCTTCCGCCAGCCGCTCGGCCTCTGCCAGCTCCAGGCTTTCTTCGCTTTCGTTGAGATCCAGCACCGCCGCAAACGAATTGCGGTCGTGGTAAAACGCCTGATTTTGTTTGCGGAAACGGGCGATAAACGGCAGCCAGACCAGCGGATATTCCAGCCCTTTCGATTTGTGAATGGTGACAATCTGCACCAGGTGTTTGTCGCTCTCCAGGCGCATTTGCTGGCTGGAGGCGTTAGTGTCCGGCTCGGCAATCTGCTGGTTCAGCCAGCGCACCAGCGCGTGCTCGCTCTCCAGCCCGGTTGCCGCTTCTTGTAACAGCTCGCTAAGGTGCAGAATATCGGTTAAGCGTCGCTCGCCGCCGTGGGTGGCGAGCAGGTTTTCCGCCAGAGAACGGGCGTTCATCAGCGCGCGGATCATCGGCATCACGCCGCGCCGCTGCCAGATAAGCCGGTAATCGCTGAACTCTTCCACCAGCGCATCCCAGGCGTTTTCATCCTGATTCAGCCGTTCGATATCCCGCGCGTTGAGGCCAAACATCGCGGTTGCCAGCGCGCTGCGCAGGGTATTTTCCCGCTCCGGCGTCAGCACGGCCTGTAGCACCCACAGCAGCTCCTGCGCTTCCGGGGTTTCAAACACGCTGTCGCGGTTGGAGAGGTAGACCGACGGAATCGCCAGCGCATTGAGGGCATCGCGAATCAGCGACGCCTCCTGACGGTTTCGCACCAGTACGGTGATGTCCGAAGCCTGGACCGGCCGGGCGCTGTCGCCGCGCCACAGCAGCGCCGTCCCACGCTGGCCGCCGGTCAGCCAGTCGCGAATCTGCGCCGCGCACTGCTGGGCCATAAAGTTCTGATAGTCGCCCGCGCTCACCCCTTCTCCAGGCATCAGCCAGAGGTTCATCGCCGGCTGATTTTCGCCATCGACCTCAAAACGCAGCGAGGCGTTTTTCGCGGCGGATTTCACCGGCAGGAACGGAATATCGCGGAACATAAAGGGGTTATCGACCAGCCCGAACAGGCGGTTGACGCTCTCCACCATGCCCGGCGCGGAACGCCAGTTAGTGTCGAGGGTGTAGTGCGCCGCCACGTCGCCGCGCGCGCGCATGTAGGTAAAGATATCGGCGCCGCGGAAGGCGTAGATAGCCTGCTTCGGGTCGCCAATCAGCAGCAGCGCGGTGTCCGGCTGCTGACGCCAGATACGGCGGAAAATGCGGTACTGCTGCGGGTCGGTATCCTGGAATTCATCGATCATCGCCACCGGAAAACGCTGACGAATCGCGGCGGCCAGCGCCTCGCCGCTTTCGCTCTCCAGCGCCTCATCAAGGCGGCTCAGCATGTCGTCAAAGCCCAGCTCGCCGCGGCGACGTTTCTCTCGCGCTACCGCTTCGCGGATCTCTTTCATCGCCTGCGCGATCACCAGATCGGTAAGCGTCAGCGGGGACGCCAGCAGCCGCTCGATGGCGCTGAATAGCGGGTGTGTTGGCACCGCGCCGCCCGCTTTGGTGCGGTCGGCCAGGAACGGCTGGCTGAATTTTTCCAGCGCGTCGGGGAGCTGGTAGTTTTTGCTCTCTTCCTGCGCCCAGGCGCTGATCTTGTCGATCCACTTGCCCTGGTTGCCGCGGTTGAACTTGCGGCGATCGATACCTGAATTTTCCAGCAGCGGCTCCAGCTCGCTGACCGCGGCTAGCCACTGCCGCTTGATGTCGCTAATCTGCGCGAGGATCTGCTGATGGCGCGACTCCAGCGTTTCGCTGTCGCTGAGCGGCATCTTCAGCTGCGGCGCTTCCCCTTGCAGATAGCGGTCGATCGATTTCAGCAGATCCTGCGGCCCTTTCCACGACTCGACGATGACCTGGGCGATATCGCGGCTTAGCGGGTAACAGTGGCGTCGCCAGAAGTCGGCGCAGGCCTGATAACGCAGCTGGGATTCATCTTCAATCAGCTGCTGTTCGAACAGCATCCCCGACTCAAAGGCGTTGAGGCTGAGCATGCGCTGACAGAAGCCGTGGATAGTAAACACCGCCGCGTCGTCCATCTGGCGTTCGGCCAGCAGCAGGACGTTTGCCGCCCGCTGAGGATCGTCAATTTCCGCCAGCAGGCTGGCGTAAAGCGGGTTGTCGGTAGCATTGCGCAGGCAGGCGACGCGCAGCTCATGGATGTTGCTGCGAATGCGCCCGCGCAGCTCTTCGGTTGCCGCTTCGGTGAAGGTGACCACCAGCAGCTCTTCGACGTTGACCGAGCGGGGAAAGGCGGCCTCGCCGCCCAGCCCCAGCAAGAGCCGCAGGTAGAGTGCGGCAATGGTGAAGGTTTTTCCGGTGCCCGCTGAGGCTTCAATCAGACGCTCACCGTAGAGGGGCAAACGCAGGGGATTAAGGGACTCAGCGGTTACGGTCATTCGTTCTCTCGTCTTATCGGTAAGGTTTGCTGCAACGCGGTTATGCTCTGCCACACCTTCCAGCCTTCGGGGTGCGCATAGTCCGTTTTACCATTCTGGCTACCGGAAACCTGCGACAGCACCGTCATGCCCTGGGGTGCGACGACGGTCTGGTGGAAGAAGTCGGCCAGCTTCTGCGGCGTTAACAGCTTAATCTGGGCCACTACTTTAGCACGTGAATCAAAGGCCATATTACCGCGATCGAAATCTTTGCTCAGCTGTGAGGCTTCATCACCCAGCGTTTGCGGCGCCTGCAGCATGTCGGCGATCACCGCCTGCTGGATTTGCGCGAACTCTTCCGGCTTCATCGCCCGCAGCTTTTGCTCGGCGGTCGGGAAGAAGGCCTTGAAGCGCTCCCACAGGTACGCCGGCTGCTTGTCGTTGCTTTGCAGCAGGAAGCCCATCCCCCACTGGCGGCCAATGTTCATCGAGAAGGCAAACACCGCGTAGCCGAGCTGTTCTTCGGTGCGCAGCTGATTGTAGAACCACGGCTGGACGATCTGCGCCAGCATGGCGCTCGCCGCGGAGCTGGAGAACTCACCCACGTTCGGCGGCGCAAACACCGCCGCCAGCGCGGAGTCGGTGCTGTTGCCCGCTTTTTCAAAGATGGCGTTCTGCTGTTTATCCACCAGCACGTCTTTATTGCGGCACCATTCGTTGCCGTTCGCACCCAACAGAGACCGCACGGTGCGCGCCAGCGTCGTTGACTGCTCGGCGCTGAGGTTGCCAATCACCATAAACTCCGGACGGCCGCCGGTTTTCAACTGGTCGCGGTAGGCCATCACCTCTTTCAGCGTGATGGAGGGCAGCAGCGCCTTACGGTCTTCGCGCTGGAAATACGGCACCTGCGAGACCATCTGCACCGGCATAATCGCCTGTTCGTAGGCTTTGCCTTTGTCTGCCGAGTCCATCATCTGCTTGTACCAGGACTTCGCCTGCTCAAGCTGATCTTCGGTTGGCGTATAGCTGAAGTAACCGTCTAACAGCGCACTAAACAGCTGCGGCAGACGCTGGGTGTAACCGTTGGCGTTAAGCATCAGGCCATTGTTCGCCCCGGTCGAGAAGCTGATCCCTCCGACGGCGGCCTGGTTACTGAGCTGGTCGAGCGCAACGCCCGCCAGATAGTCGTTGAGGGCGAACATCACCTGGTTTTTGGCGCTGTCCATCGCCTGCGGGTTACGCAGGATCATGGTGATATCGGCTTTCGGCTCGGCGGCAAAGTAGCGGCTCGGCATATAGACCAGACGCAGATTCGGTTCGTCGATAATCAGCTCCGGATGCGCGTAGCTTTTTTCGTTGTTGATCAGCGTGAAGTCATCGGGAATGTACGGGTTCAGCTGCGGCAAATTCAGCGTGATGCCCTCAGCCGCCTTCTGCCATTTGGCGAAGGTATCGGCGCTGATTTTATTGACCTGATACGGCGCATTCACAAAGTAAGCCGTCTTGTTATGCGGCTCTTTCGGGCTGATGTACCAGATACGCGCGTTCTGCGGCGTCATCATCGCCAGCCGATCTTTTATCGCCTGCGCGTCATAACGGTCGGCAATGTTCACGGCGTCCAGCGTGTGCGCGACCGGCACGCGAATCATGGTGTCAGCCAGCCATTCGACGTAGTCCATATCGCGGTTAATCGACGGGTAGCGGAAGTCGAGGTCCAGCACGTGGGCCAGTTCATCAAAGTAGCTTTTGTCGACGCCTTTCTGGCGCAGCATGTCGAGGTAGCTAAAGATAGCCGCCACCACCTGGTCCCGGTTGGCGAGGCCCTTATCGGTTAAGGTGGCGGAGATTGCCAGCACGCCGCTGTTGCCGTTGACCACCGGGTCGGAATCGGCGCGAATGCCTTCGACCAGCCCCTGCTTTTGCAGCCAGTCAGACAAGGTGCCCGGCGTACGGTTACCGATAAGGTAGGTGATCAGCTCGTCGGTTTTGCTGCGGAACTGGGCCGAGTTGTTATCAATACGGAACTCGACGCGCAGCACTTTACGCGGCAGCGCAGGTACGTAGTGAATAACGATGCCCTTCTGCGCGTCGGTGACCACCGGGACGGTAATTTCCGGGCGCTCGATAGATTTGTTCGGCACGCGGCCATAGGTTTGTGCCGCAATCTGCGCCAGCTCCGGCAGCGGTTTGTTGCTGTAAATAACCGCCTTCATCAGATTGGCGGAGTAGTATTTGTCGCGGAAGGCCAGCAGCGATTCATACACCGGGCTATTCGGCTTGTCGCTCAGCGTTTCGAGGTTACCGCCGGAGAAGCGCGCGCCGGGGTGCGCCGGGTTGATGGTTTCAGCGCTAACCTGCGCCATGCGCATGCCGTCGCGGGAGCGCGCCATGGTCAGCTCAGCGTTCACCGCGTTACGTTCGCGGTCGGCGTATTTTTTATCCAGCAGCGGTTCAGCAATGGCGTCCGCCAGGCGGTCAACCGCCCCCTGCAGGGCATCGTTCTCAACTTCCAGATAGAACGCGGTGCGATAGGGTGCCGTGCTGGCATTATGGCTGCCGCTATGCAGCTTGAGGAACTCCGAGAGGCTATCGGGCTGCGGGTAGTGCTTCGAGCCCATCAACGTCATGTGTTCAAGGAAATGCGCAAGGCCCGGGTGCGAATCAGGATCTTCCAGCGAGCCGACCGGCACCACCAGCGCCGACAGCGATTTCACCGCCTGCGGGTCGGAAACCAGCAGCACGACCATCTTGTTATCCAGCGTAATCGCTTGATACTGACGGGTATCTTTTTCGCTTTTACGGATGGTTTCCTGAATCGGTTGCCATCCGGTGTCTGCCTGACCTACGGTCGCCCAAAAGGCGGTGACAAAAACTACAATACTCAACCAGATACTGCGGGGCATTCACGGACCTCACCATTAACAAATACTGCTGAATCTTAATGCTTGTGCGGGCAGTTCTCAGCGCAGACACCCGGTCTGACTGCTGCCACTCATCGGTCCGTGACGCGCTGCGCATAGTAAATGAACAACTCGGATTGCGCAATTTTTATACAACAACTGCGGCTAATGAAAACGAAATAGCGGCAGCAGATACGGCGTCGTTTGTTCGATAATCGCTTCGTACTGCGCGGGCTCCAGGGTGCGCCACAGGCGCTGATACCAGACATCGGCCCCTTCGCCGCTCACCACCATATTGCCTTCATAGGCCTGCATAAATTTGCTGCGTGCTTTTTGCTGCGTTTCCTCGTCTCTTAAGATGGCACCCTTTTCGGCATCGTAACAGGCTTTTATCCATGCCCCCCCGCTTTCTGGTAAGAACAGCAGCGGTTGGCGCATGCCCTCGCGGTAACCGGCTACCAGCTGCGACAGATACGCTTTCGCTTCATCCGCCGCTAACGGTGGGAAGTACCACTCGCCCTCTTTACGCAGCAACAGCCGGCTTTCGCCGCTGCCGCCGCTAGCACAATAGACAAGGTGTTCCAGCCAAAGTTGCATTCCTTGTGCCACGCTAAGCAAAGATGGCCGCCAGCGCAACAGTCCATTCTCCTGAACCTGCGGTAACCATCCGGTTATGTTAACCCCGTCGCAATCAAGGTCTATTTCAATGCTCTTCCCTTCCCGCCGGTATTCGATAACCCGGCTAGCCAGCGCGGCCATTTCCTGACGCTGCGCCTCCCAGGCAATTTCGCCAAACGGCCCGTAAGGCAACTCCCCCGCCGCACGATAGCGGCGGTACATGGCCTCCGGCGTCTGCTCTTCAATCAGCGTATTCAGCAGCTGCTGGTTAAGCTGATAACGGGTCAGCCCTTCAAGAGTAAACGGCTCGGTGTCGGGAATGTCGCTCTCTTCGCTACGGAAATTCACCTGGAGACGCATCTGGAAAAAAGCGCGAACCGGATGCCGCCAGAAACGCTGGAGCTGCTCCAGCGGCAGCGTCGTCAGCTCGATGGGGTCCAGCGGCTGAATAAATTCACCGTGCGCTTCGCCCTGACGACTCGCCGCCGCCAGCCACTCCTGGGCGTAGCTTTGGCGTTCATCCCGCTGATAGTTTTCCGCGTCGAACGGCATACGGCTATGCAGGTGCATAATGTGATTTTTTACCCGTCGTTCGCTTTCATCGCAGTTCAGCGCTTCATCGCCTTCCAGGCAGTGGCTCTGGCCGATATAGTCCAGCAGCTCCTGCACCAGCACCGACGGGTAGCGCTCGCTGTTATCCTGAATTGAGCGGCCGATATAGCTGATATACAGCGATTTTTCTGCCGACATCATCGCTTCAAGGAACAGGTAGCGGTCATCATCGCGGCGGCTACGATCGCCGCGTACCGGTTTCTGGCTCATCAGGTCAAAGCCCAGCGGCGCCAGCGCGCGCGGATAAATACCGTCGTTCATCCCCAGCAGACACACCACTTTGAACGGAATGGAACGCATCGGCATCAGAGTACAAATGTTGATTGGCCCCGCCAGGAAGCGCTGGCTGATACGCTCCTGATCGAGGCGCTGCGCCAGCTCGTCGCGCAGCAGCGACAGCGGCACCTCTCCGGCGTATTGCGACTGCACGCCCTGAGCGATAATCGCCTGCCACTGCTGTTCAATCAGCGTCAACGCCGCTTCGGTATCCTGGTCCGGCAGGAAGAAGTCGTTCAGCATCTCGCGGCACACCGGCAGCCACTCTTCCAGCGAGCGCCCCTGCGTCAGCACCTGACGCCAGCGGTTAAGCTGCATCAGCAGTGAGGCCAGATGCCCCACCAGTTCGGCAATAAGGCCGCTGGATTCGTCATAGGGCAGCACGTCCAGCCACTCGCCCTGGCTGCTTTCCATCGCGTAGCCCAGCAGCATGCGCGTCAGACCAAAGCGCCAGGTGTGCTGACCGGTTGCCGGGAGATCCAGCTCGCGCACGTTGTCGTCGTCCATGCCCCAGCGCACGCCGGATTCACTCACCCACTGGCGCAGGTGCTGTAAACCTGCTTCATCAATGCTGAAGCGCGCGGCCAACACCGGTACGTCGAGCAATGCCAGCACGTCTTCGCTGGTAAAACGGCTATCCGGTAAGGAGAGCAGCGTAATAAACGCCTGCATCGCCGGGTGCGCCTGACGGGCACGGCGGTCGGAAATGGCGTAGGGCAGATAGCGCTCGCCGGTGGCGCTGCCGAACACCGCCTGAATAAACGGGCTGTAGCTGTCGATATCCGCCACCATCACGATGATATCGCGCGGCGTCAGCGTTGGGTCTGCTTCCAGCATCGCCAGCAGGCGGTCGTGCAGCACTTCCACCTCGCGCTGCGGGCTGTGGCAAACGTGGACCGTCAGGCTACGGTCATCGTGCGCCAGCGGGCGTTTGTTGCCGCTCCAGGCAAACTCTTCGGCGGTGCGCCCGGCCACGGCGGAGTTTTTCAGCTCCAGCACATCGTACTGCAGGTTGTGCAGCAGGTTGTCCGGCTCGATATCGACGAACGCATCCAGCTCCTGATAGCGCTCCAGCCCCGCCAGCAGGTAGATGTAATCGCGCCCCAGTTTGCCCCAGGAAGCCAGCATTGGGTTGCCGACGTCCTGCTCGCCGTCGTCATTAAATAGCCCCGGCGCGCTATTGGCGTCCTGAAAAAGCGGCAGTTCACGCTGCTCGCGGTAGTGCCGACGCTGACGCGCCATCAGGCGCGCGAGGAACGCCGGGTCTTTAATATCGCCCCAGTAATAGCGACACGGGTTGGTGAACAGCACGTAGATATCCACGTGCTTGCCCAGCGCCTGCAGCGCGTGCAGATACACCGGCGGCAGCGCGGAAATGCCGCAGATAAACACCCGCGACGGAAGCCCGGCGGGCTTCTCGCTGCTGTTTTCCAGCGTGTCGATAAAGCGCTGGTAGAGGTTGGCACGATGCCACTGCGGCTGCCCCAGCGCCGCGGTGTGTTCGACCAGCGCTTTCCACAGCGGCGCCTGCCACTGCTGCGCTTCGCCGACGCCGTCGACAAGCACCCCGGCTTCCCATTGCGTCAGCCACTGCGGGCGGTAAACCAGATACTGGTCATACAGGTCGGCCACGCGCGACGCCAGCTGGAACAGCTTGCGTTTATCGGCGTCGTCAGTCAGATAGTGACGCAGCGGGGTAAAGGCGTCGTCGTCGAGCATCCCCGGCAGTAGCGTCATCAGCTTCCAGCTCATGCTCTGCTTATTAAAGGCGCTCTCGCCGGGGATCTCAGGCAACACGCGGGTAAACATATCCCAGATAAAGCTCGCGGGCAGCGGGAAGTCGATATTCGCCGCGATACCAAAGCGCTGGGAGAGCGTCATCTGCAGCCACTGCGCCATGCCGGTACTCTGCACGAGGATCATTTCAGGCTCGAAGGGGTCAGCCAGCCGGTCCTGCTCAACGATGAATTCCATTAACGCTTCCAGCACGTCCAGACGGTTGGAGTGGTAGACCCTTAACATATTCGCTCCTGACTACTGACTGACCGGGCAATGCAGGCGCGTCAACCGCCCTTGCCTGCCCATGGGGGTGGTAATAGTAGCATTGATGCTGACACAACGTTGTGACGATGTCTGTACCCGCTGGCTGTTCCAGCCCGCCGGCAGCGCCGCGGCCTGCTGCTGCGTTTGCCCCCAGGCGTAGCGCCACATCTGCCGATACTGCTGAAGCTGAGCGCCCCCGGTCGCCAGCGCGCGGTAGTAGCCGCCCAGCGCCGTGATGACCATCACCATTAACAGCATCGCCAGCATCACCTCCGGCAGGCTAAACCCGCGGGTTTTCAGGGCATTCTGCATAGCGCCGCCTCCTTTAAGGGGCAAAAATCACTCCAGCCGTGGGCGGAGAACCGTAGGCTGCCTGCTGCCCAGCGCCCGGATTGCCACAGCGAAAAGTCGCCGCTCTGCGCGATTAACAGCAGCGTACCGTCGGTAAAGAGCCGCAGGCAAACGCGAGCGGCAGCGTTATAGGCCATACACTGCGTTCCCGCTTCCACCGTCCATGCCTGATGCTTTCCCCACTGCAACGCCGAATGCACCTGCGCCGTGCGCTGGAGCGCCTGGCTTTCATCGTTGATCATCGCCAGCAGTTGGCGCTGCGCCTGGTTCAGCCCCTGTAACATCAGGCTGCCCAGCACCAGCAGCATCAGCACCATAGCCAGCGATGAAGCGCCGCGCTCGGCGTTCACTGGTTGTATCCCGTTACGCCGTACTGCGCCGAAACCGTGCCTCCGCGCGCGCCGGATGCCGACAGCGCAACGGTCATCTCCGGCGGGAAGCCGCTTCGTGAGCGACGTTCCACGTGAAAATCGGTCACCGTGAGCAAGGCAGGGTCGGTCATTTTATCCCACCCTTTCCCTTCACAGGTGGCGGCACCGCGCAGCGTCTCCAGCACGCCGGAGCGCAGGCGAAAGCCGATGCTGTCGGCCTCATCGACAGGCGACGTTTGCCACACGCCGTTGCTGTCGCCATCCCAGCGGGCAATGATGCACTGCCCCTGCTGCGCAATTTGCAGCGCCTCGCTGCCGCAATTGTCATCAGCGCAGTATCCCGCACGCTGCAAATGCTTCGCGACCGTCAACAGCCGCTGCCAGACTTCCTCCTCCAGCGTTTGCTGCTGCATTTGCGCGAGGACACCGCGCTGCAGCGCGGGCAGAAAGCGTGACGCGCCAAGCAGCAGTACGCTGCCGATCGCCATGGCGATAAGCACTTCCAGCAATGAGAAACCTCGCATCAGCATGTCGCCCCCTGACACAGGCGAATTCGCCCCCAGCTGGAAATGACCACCGTCCAGCTCCCCGCGCCGCTTGAGACCATCAGGCTGCCCGCCCATGCGGTATTGCGCAGACCAAAAAAGGTCAGGTTCGGCGTGATTTTGCTCAGCGACACCTCGGCCCACGGCGGCCTGAAAATGGCCGGGTTACCCGCCGGGCAGCCCGCCAGCACCGTATCGTCCGCCGTCAGACACCAGCCCTGCGCTTCCCGGTTAACCCGCAGCCGCCGGTCGCGATTGTGCCAGTTGGCGTCGTTGCGCAGATAGAGCAGATAGTCGCGCAGCGCGCTGGCGGTTTGCCACAGCCGCTGCTCCTGCTGCCAGCTTCGCCAGCCGTAAAGCCCCGACGCGCTGAGGATAACCACCAGCGTCACGGCGACTAACGTTTCAATAAGGGTGTAGCCCTGTTCTCTGTTCATGGCGGCAGTGTCCTGCGTTGATGATCGGAGTGCGAGCGGAGGTTGCGCGTTTTACGTGGCGCGACGAGAGAATATTTACGGTTTGCAGTTCGTTGCAAAAAAACGGGAAGCGGCTTTCAGAGAATAAAAAAAACGGCGCTGTTATCAGCGCCGTTTTTCACATCAGAGAGCTTAGATCGCCACCGGCGCTTTGATACCCGGGTGCGGGTCATAGCCTTCGATTTCGAAGTCTTCAAAGCGGTAGTCGAAAATCGACGCCGGTTTGCGTTTGATCACCAGCTTCGGCAGCGCGCGCGGTTCGCGGGTGAGCTGCAGCGCGGTCTGTTCCATGTGGTTGCTGTACAGATGGGTGTCGCCGCCGGTCCAGACGAAATCGCCCACTTCGAGGTCGCACTGCTGCGCCATCATATGCACCAGCAGCGCGTAGCTGGCAATGTTGAACGGCAGGCCGAGGAACACGTCGCAGGAGCGCTGGTAGAGCTGGCAGGAGAGCTTGCCGTCCGCCACGTAGAACTGGAAGAAGGCGTGGCACGGGGCCAGCGCCATTTTGTCCAGCTCGCCAACGTTCCACGCAGAAACGATGATCCGGCGCGAGTCCGGGTCGTTTTTCAGCTGGTTCATCACGGTGGTGATCTGGTCGATATGACGGCCATCCGGCGTCGGCCAGGCGCGCCACTGCTTGCCGTAGACCGGGCCAAGGTTGCCGTTCTCATCGGCCCACTCATCCCAGATGCTGACGTTATTTTCGTGCAGATAGGCCACGTTGGTGTCGCCCTGCAGGAACCACAGCAGTTCGTGGATAATGGAGCGCAGATGGCAGCGCTTGGTGGTCACCAGCGGAAAACCGTCTTGCAGGTTAAAGCGCATCTGGTGGCCAAAAATAGAGACCGTGCCGGTGCCGGTGCGGTCGTTTTTCTGGGTGCCCTCATCGAGCACCTTCTGCATCAGTTCGAGATACTGTTTCATGCTTCCTCAGGAGATCTGTTTCTGCGGACGGCGAAACGCCCAGACCATCATAATGATACCCGCAAGCACCATCGGAATCGAAAGAATCTGCCCCATGCTGATGTACTGCACCCACTCGCCGGTGAACTGCGCATCCGGCTGGCGGAAGAGTTCGCAGATGATGCGGAACATACCGTAGCCAATCAGGAACAGGCCGGAAACCGACCCCGTCGGACGCGGTTTGCGGATAAACCAGTTCAGAATCAGGAACAGCACCACGCCTTCCAGCGCCATCTCGTACAGCTGAGACGCGTGACGCGGCAGCGAGCCGTAGGTATCGAACAGCGTTTGCCATTCCGGGTGCGACGGCAGCAGCGCCAGGTCTTCCGCGCGGGAGCCCGGGAACAGCATGGTGTAGTGGAAGCTCGGGTCGACGCGGCCCCACAGTTCGCCGTTGATAAAGTTACCCAGGCGACCGCAGCCAAGGCCGAACGGAATCAGCGGCGCGATGAAGTCGGAGACCTGGAAGAAGGTACGCTTGGTGCGTCTGGCGAAGATAATCATCACCACGATGACGCCGATCAGACCGCCGTGGAAGGACATTCCCCCGTCCCAGACGCGGAACAGATACAGCGGGTCCTGCAGGAACGAGTCGAAGTTGTAGAACATCACGTAGCCGATGCGCCCGCCGAGGAACACCCCGAGGAAGCCCGCGTACAGCAGGTTCTCAACTTCGTTTTTCGTCCAGCCGCTGTTCGGGCGATTCGCGCGGCGCGTCGCCAGCCACATGGCAAAGATAAAGCCCACCAGGTACATCATGCCGTACCAATGCAGGGAGACCGGTCCGATGGAGAAAATTACCGGATCAAAGTCCGGGAAACGCAGATAACCACTATTCATCTGTCACCACAAATGCTTGTTATTCCGCCGAAAGTGGACAGCGGTAGAGATGCGCGCCGTAGGCATCAGGCGCTCCAAAGGTGCGAATGATAGCATAAGGGGGCTGAGAGGTGATGCGAGGAAGATGTAAAAGATATGTATAAACGGGCAGTTGGCGTAGCCCGGGCGAGGCGTTAAGCCGCCCCCCGGGGCTGCATGGTGCGAATCCCGGCGTCGCTACGCTCGGCCGGGCTACCGGTAAGTCGGCCTACAGGCCGCCGCGAATCAGGCCGCCGAGGCCGCGACGCTCCATAAACGACGCCACCTGGTGGCGCACTTCGGTGGCCATCTGCGCTTCAAGGCTGCGCTGGGCAAGAGTTTGCGCGTCTGCAAGATCGATATTGCGCAGCAGGTACTTCACGCGCGGCACCGAGCGGCCGTTCATTGACAGATGGCGGAAACCGAGGCCAACCAGGATGGTGACGCACATCGGGTCGCCCGCCATTTCGCCGCACAGACGTAAATCGATGCCGTAGCGCTCCGCTTCCTGCACAATCATCGACAGCACGCGAATCATGCCCGGATGCAGACTATCGTAGATGCTGGCGACGCGGGTGTTGTTGCGGTCCACCGCCAGCACGTACTGAGTCAGGTCGTTGGTGCCTACCGAGATAAAGTCGATACGATTGACCAGGTGCGGCAGCATAAAGACCATCGACGGCACTTCGAGCATGATGCCAACGCGCGGTTTCGGAATGGCGTAGCCGATCATCTCTTCCACTTCCCGGCCGGCACGGTCGATCAGACGGCGCGCTTCATCCACCTCTTCCAGGCTGGTGACCATCGGCAGCAAAATGCTCAGGTTGCCGGTCGCCGCGTTGGCGCGCAGCATCGCGCGCACCTGCACGAGGAAGATTTCCGGCTGGTCGAGCGTAATGCGGATCCCGCGCCAGCCGAGGCACGGGTTCTCTTCGCTGATCGGCATATACGGCAGCTGTTTATCCGCCCCGACGTCCAGCGTACGCAACGTCACCGGCTTGTCGTTGAACATTTGTAGCATGCCCTGATACTGCGCCACCTGCTCTTCTTCCGACGGGAAACCGCTTTGCAGCATAAACGGTATTTCGGTGCGGTACAGGCCAATGCCGTCGATGCGGCGGCCCAGCTTCTGTTCGTGCTCCGGGCTGAGGCCCGCGTTGAGCATTACTTTCACCCGCTCGCCGCTTTTCAGCTCCGCCGGGCGTTCGACGTCCCCTTCCGCCAGGCGGCTGAGTTCGTTCTCTTCGCTAATAAGGCGCTGATACTCTTGCAGCAGGATCGGTTCAGGATCCACCAGCAGTTCACCACGATAGCCATCCACCACCAGCGTGCGCCCGTGGAGGATCGACGGCTGGATATCGGCGCCCATCACCGTCGGGATCCCCAGCGCGCGCACCATGATCGCCGCGTGGGAGTTGGCGGCGCCGTCGCGCACCACCACGCCCGCCAGGCGATCCTGCGGGACTTCCGCGAGCGTGGCGGCGGAGAGTTCATCCGCCACCAGCACAAAGCGCGGCGGCCAGGCGTTGGCCCCCTGCGTGGTGTCATCAAGGTGGAACAGCAGACGCTGCCCCAACGCGCGCAGATCGCCTGCGCGCTCTTTCAGGTAGCCGTCGCTGAGCGCGGCAAACTGTTCGGCAAACTTTTCAATAACCGTTTTGACCGCCCATTCGGCCACCGAGCCATTATCCACCGCGGCAAACAGCGCGCGGCGCAGGCTGGCGTCAGAAAGCAGGTGCGAATAGAGGTCAAAAATCGCCGCCGTCTCTTTTTGCGCCCCGGCAGCATAGCGCTTGCTGTAGCGGCGGAATTCGTTCGCCGCCTCTTCCAGCGCGCCGGTTAAGCGTTCGCGCTCAAGCTGGGTATCCAGCGATGACGCCTCATATACCTGCTCCATCAGCGGCAGGGTGGCGTCCATCCAGCCTTCGGCAATCGCCACCCCCGGCGAGGCCGGCAGCGCGCGAATACGCGTCTGGCGATACTGGCCAAACAGCGCCGTCAGCTGAGACTGCGAGAGGATCGCCGCCATCTGGGTGGCGAGCGTCACCAGGAATGACTCTTCGCTTTCGTCGTACTGCCTTAGCTCGCGCTGCTGCACCACCAGCACGCCCAGCAGCTGGCGACGCTGAATGATCGGCACGCCAAGAAACGCGCGAAAGCGCTCTTCTTTCACTGAGGGGATGTATTTGTAGCTAGGGTGTTTTTGCGCGTCGGCAAGGTTGATGGGCTCGGCCAGGCGGCCAACCAGCCCGACGATCCCTTCATCGAAGGCGAGCGTAATGGTGCGACCGCGCGGTTTTTTCAGGCCGCGGGTCGCCATCAGATAGAAGCAGCGTCGATCGTTGTCGGCAAGATAGACGGAACAGACCTCGGTCTCCATGGCCAGGCAGACGTCGGTGACCAGAATATCCAGCGCCTCGTTCAGACGAGGCGCGCTCGCGACCTTCTCAACAATTTCGCGTAAGCGCGTGAGCATAATATGCGTGGCTTAACCTCTTTTACGTCGATAAGCAGGCGCGCTTTGCGGTTTTGGCGCGCTCTCCGCAAGCGCCATCACTACGCTGGCGAACTCTTTCATCACCCGGCGGTAGACGTCGCGTTTAAACGACACGACCTGACGCACCGGATACCAGTAACTCACCCAGCGCCAGCCGTCGAACTCCGGCGTGCTGCTGGTTTGCATATTGATATCCGCGTCATTGCCAATCAACTGCAAGAGAAACCACTTTTGTTTCTGGCCGATACAAACCGGCTTTGTGTCCCAACGCACCAAACGTTTAGGCAACTTGTAACGCAACCAGTTTCGGGTCGAAGCGAGGATCCGTACATCCTTACGGCTTAATCCAACTTCTTCGAACAGCTCCCGATACATCGCCTGTTCTGCTGTCTCACCGGGGTTTATGCCCCCTTGCGGGAATTGCCAGGAGTGCTGACCATAGCGTCGGGCCCACATAACCTGGCCCTGACGATTGCAAATTACAATACCAACATTTGGGCGGTAGCCATCGTCATCAATCACCGGACTACCTCAAAATAAGCTTCAATGTGAATGATTGTTTCACACTCGCTGGAAACGGTAAACCACTCTATTACAGCGCGACCATCTAATAACATTTGAATAACTCACAGTAATCATCAGAGTTATAAACAGCAGACCGCGCTCGTCAGCGATTTTATTCACTTTTTCTGTGGATAGAGTTGTGAAGAAGTACGGAATTACCCAGGGAAAACCCAGAGTACTCTGAATAATCGCACGCAACCGCCCCACAGTAAAACGCTATTTTTCATTAAGTTATTATCGTTAATCTTGATGCATTAGCGCATAACGTGATGATCATCACATAGGCGATCCTCCAATTGATGAAAGATCGAACAATGTCGGTTTTATCCACAGATAGTGCCAACATCTTAGACATCTTTTGTGCGAAAATTCGATTTTCGTCGCACGTCAAGGCTGTAAATTGAAACAGTAGTGGGGCTTTTCCCCAGTTATCCCATTTTTCTGTGGATAACATGGTGTAAGATCCTGTTCATTGTCAGTGACCAGATTTGGAAAACCTTTTTTCCTCGCGTTTTTATGGCGAAAAAAATCTTAAAAAACCCATGATAATCATCACGTTGGTATATTTACCCAGAAAAAGTTAAACTCTATCCACACCCGGTACAATTGTCGTTCATTTTTTCACCACAAGGCGCTTTATCATGTCTACGCTCGCCCCGCTCCCGGAATCGCCGAAAACCCAGGCCGAACTGCTCGCGCAGGCCCAGCGTCTGGCGGGCTATTCGCTGGGCGAACTGGCGGCGATGGCGGGTATCGTCGCACCGAAGGATTTGAAGCGCGATAAAGGCTGGATTGGCCTGCTGCTGGAGATTTGGCTCGGCGCCAGCGCCGGCAGCAAGCCGGAGCAGGATTTCGCCGCGCTGGGGGTCGAGCTGAAAACCATCCCCATTGACCGCCAGGGGCGGCCGCTAGAGACCACCTTCGTCTGCGTTGCGCCGCTCACCGGGAATTCGGGCGTCACCTGGGAGAACAGCCATGTGCGCCACAAGCTCAAGCGGGTGTTGTGGATCCCGGTTGAAGGAGAGCGCGCCATCCCGCTTGCCGAACGCCGCGTTGGTGCGCCGCTGCTGTGGACGCCGAGTCCGGAAGAAGAGCATCAGCTTCAGATGGACTGGGAAGAACTGATGGATCTGATCGTGCTGGGCCAGGTCGAGCGCATTACCGCTCGCCACGGCGAAGTGCTACAGCTACGGCCGAAGGCGGCCAATAGTAAAGCGTTAACCGAGGCTATCGGCGCGCGCGGTGAACCGATTATGACGCTGCCGCGCGGTTTTTATCTCAAGAAGAACTTCACCGCCGCCCTGCTGGCGCGCCACTTTATGCTGCAAGCGCATTAATTTTTTTGTCCTGCCGCGCAGCGGGATTATACTCCTCGTGCGGCTGGCGGCAGGACTGCCCCACCGCATCAACAAAGTATACCTATTGACGTTTTCGCTTTTTTTGGCAGGACTTATCTAATGTTATTTGCATGGATCACCGACCCTAACGCCTGGCTTGCGCTTGGTACGCTGACGCTGCTGGAGATCGTTCTGGGGATCGATAATATTATTTTTCTCTCTCTGGTTGTGGCGAAACTTCCCACCGCACAGCGTGCCCACGCCCGTCGTTTAGGGCTGATGGGGGCAATGGTGATGCGTCTGGGGCTGCTGGCCTCCATCGCCTGGGTGGTGAAGCTCACCAACCCGCTGTTCACCGTGTTCGATCAGGCCATCTCGCTGCGCGATATTATCCTGCTGCTGGGCGGGCTGTTCCTTATCTGGAAAGCCAGTAAAGAGATCCACGAGTCGATTGAAGGCGATGAAGAAGGCCTGAAAACGAACGTGCATTCGTTCCTCGGCGCCATCGTGCAGATTATGCTGCTGGATATAATCTTCAGCCTCGACTCGGTCATTACCGCCGTGGGCCTCTCTGACCATCTGTTTATCATGATGGCGGCGGTGGTGATTGCGGTGGGCGTGATGATGTTTGCCGCGCGCTCGATCGGCGAGTTTGTCGATCGCCACCCGTCGGTGAAAATGCTGGCGCTGTCGTTCCTGATTCTGGTCGGCTTTACGCTGATCCTCGAGAGCTTCGACGTGCACGTACCAAAAGGCTACATTTACTTTGCCATGTTCTTCTCGATTGCGGTGGAAAGCCTCAATCTGCTGAGAAACAAAAAAAATCCGCTCTAATCTGTCGTCTATGGCCCTCTTTTGAGGGCCATGTCTGATTTTTTTAAGATTTTCCTGCTTTATGCTAGCCCTGAAGTCGGTTATTACTAGACTATAAAGAGTGCGGCGATGAAGGGGATGACAATGACAAAATGGGCAGTATTGATTTCCGCAGTAGGTTTAGCCTTTGCAGTTTCCGGCTGTAGCAGCGATTACGTCATGGCGACCAAAGATGGCCGGATGATTCTCACCGACGGAAAACCAGAAGTCGACGACGACACCGGGCTTATCAGCTACGAAGATCAGCAGGGCAACAGAATGCAGATCAATCGCGACGACGTCTCACAGATTATCAAACGCTAAAGACAGAGAGGTCAGCCGCTTGCTGGCCTTTTTTCATTTTCTGCTTTCCCTTTTTCCTCCCCTCTGCCATTTTTATATTCCTTTGTCGGGACTCTTTCCCGACGTTGTTGATAAAAGGAAGCCGGCTTATGCAGTACCACCGTATCCCCCACAGCTCGCTTGAGATAAGCACCCTTGGGCTTGGCACAATGACGTTTGGTGAACAGAACAGCGAAGCCGACGCCCATGCACAGCTCGATTACGCCGTGAGCCAGGGCATTAACCTGATTGACGTCGCGGAGATGTATCCCGTGCCGCCGCGCCCAGAAACCCAGGGCCTGACCGAGACCTACGTCGGCAACTGGCTGGCGAAGCGCGGCAACCGAGAAAAGCTGATTATCGCCTCGAAGGTCAGCGGCCCGTCACGCAACAATGACAACGCCATTCGCCCGAATCAGGCGCTGGACCGTAAAAACATCCGCGAGGCGCTGCACAACAGCCTGACGCGCCTGCAAACCGACTATCTCGATCTCTACCAGGTGCACTGGCCGCAGCGCCCGACCAACTGCTTCGGCAAGCTGGGCTACACCTGGGCCGACTCCGCGCCGGTAGTGACGCTGCTGGAAACGCTGGAGGCCCTCGCCGAGTATCAGCGCGCCGGTAAGATTCGCTATATCGGCGTCTCTAACGAAACCGCGTTTGGCGTGATGCGCTATCTGCACCTGGCGGACAAACACGACCTGCCGCGCATCGTCACCATTCAGAACCCGTACAGCCTGGTTAACCGCAGCTACGAAGTGGCGCTTTCCGAAGTGAGCCAGTTTGAAGGCGTTGAGCTGCTGGCCTATTCCTGCCTGGCGTTCGGCACACTCACCGGTAAGTACTTGAACGGCGCCAAACCGGCGGGGGCGCGCAACACGCTGTTCAGCCGCTTTACCCGCTACAGCGGCGAGCAGACGCAGAAGGCGGTCGCCGCCTATGTGGAGATTGCCAAACGCCATAACCTCGATCCGGCGCAGATGGCGCTGGCGTTCGTTCGCCGCCAGCCGTTTGTCGCCAGCACGCTATTGGGCGCAACCACCCTGGAGCAGCTGAAAACTAACGTGGAAAGCCTGCATCTGGAGCTGAACGAAGAGGTGTTAGCAGAGATTGAAGCGGTGCATCAGGTCTATACCTACCCGGCACCGTAAAATAATGTAGGCCAGATAAGGCGGTTACGCCGCCATCCGGCAAGGTGCCGCATCGTGCCTGATGGCGCTTACGCTTATCCGGCCTACAATGAATAGCCGTAGCCCGGCCAAGCGTAAGCGCCGCCGGGTTCACATCAGCGGCGCTTACCCCACAGCCACAGCACGATAATCGCCAGCGCAAACAGCACGCCGAAGCCCACGCCGACGCCCACCACCGGAATATTCACCGCCACCGCCAGCGAGTACAGCCCCAGCATCAGCAGCATGGCGCTGTTTTCACCGAGGTTTTGCACCGCAATCGCGTTGCCCGAGCCCACGGTGTGCTTACCGCGATCCTGCAACAGCGCATTCAGCGGCACGATAAAGAAGCCGCCGCAGATACCAATAATCAACAGCAGTACATAGGCCGGGAGAATGGCGCTTTGCAGGGCGAAAACCGCCACCACCACGCCAATCAGCACCCCGGCAGGCATGCAGCGCGCCGCCGTTTCCAGCGTCACCAGCTTCGCTGCCGCCCCGGCACCGACCACAATACCCACCGCCACCATCGCGTTCAGGTAGGTCGGCGTGGCGTTATCGTTAAGGCCCAGCGCCACCGGCACCCACAGCACCAGCAGGAAACGCAGCGTCACGCCCGCGCCCCAGAACAGGCTGGTGCCAAGCAGTGAGAAGCGGGTTTCGCCGTTATGCCACAGCACCCTGCAGGCGTTGAAGAAGCTGTAGGTCATCGGGCGGAATCGCCAGGACTGGCCCGGACGCGCCGCCGGCAGCTTCGGAATAAAGATATTCGCCACCACCGCGCCGCCGTAGACCAGCGCGCAGAGCACCAGCGCGCCGACCACGCTCCAGTCGGCCATCACGCCGCCCGCGACCGAGCCGATCAGAATCGCGGCAATGGTCGACGCTTCCATCAGGCCGTTGGCCTTCACCAGCTTATCGCCGGTGGTGATCTCCCCAAGAATGCCGTACTTCGCCGGCGAGTAGGCCGCCGCGCCGATACCCACCAGCGTATAGCCGATAAACGGATTCAGCCCCACACAGATCGTCGCCGCGCCGAGCAGCTTCAGACCGTTGGCAAACATCATCACCCGGCCTTTACCGAAGCTGTCCGCCACCTGGCCGACGAACGGCGCAAAAACAATGTAAGCGCCCACAAACACCATCTGCAGCACCGGCTGGCTCCAGTCGGGGTAGAACTGCTGCTTCATCAGCGCCAGCGTGGCAAACAGCAGCGCGTTGTCGCCGAAGGCCGAGAGGAACTGGGCGGCAATTACCGCCATCATCCCCTTCGACCAGATAGAGGTGTTAGTGTGTACTGACTCACTCATGTGGCTGTTCCGTCTCTGCAACCATACTCTTAAGGGTGACGAAATCCGGTTTACCGCTGCCGAGCAGCGGCAGCTGTTTCAGCCAGCGAATGTCGCGAGGCACCGCCAGCTCCGGTACGCCATGGGCCCGCGCATGCTGCAACAGCTTGTCGCGGGTCAGTTCATTATCGGTGGTAAACAGTACCAGCGCCTCGCCTTTGCTGGCGTCGGTTTTCACCGCCGTGGCGTGCATCTTCTCAGGCGATACGCCCAGCGCCAGCTGTTCAACCGTTTCCAGCGAGACCATCTCCCCGGCAATTTTGGCAAAGCGCTTCGCACGCCCCTGAATCTGCACGTAGCCCTGCGCATCAAAAGCGACGATATCACCGGTGTCGTACCAGCCGGTTTCCAGCTCGCCGTGCGGGTTCTCCGCCGTCGGCGCTTCCAGCACGCCGGGGTTTTCAACGCGCAGGTAGCCGCACATCACGTTCGGCCCTTTCACCTGCAGGCGACCGCCCTCTTCAATGCCCGGCACGGCCAGCAGCCTCGCGTCCATACCCGGCAGAATGCGCCCTACCGTGCCCGGCTTCGCCGCCATCGGCACGTTAATCGAGACCACCGGCGCGCATTCGGTCACGCCGTAACCTTCCAGAATGCGCAGGCCAAACTTGTCCTGCCACAGTTCTTTAGTGCTCTGCTGCAGCTTTTCCGCCCCGGCCACGACGTAGCGTAGACGATAGAAATCGTACGGGTTGGCGAATCGCGCGTAGTGGCCTAAAAACGTTGAGGTGCCGAACAGCACGGTACAGTTACGGTCATACACCAGCTCCGGCACCATGCGGTAGTGCAGCGGGCTGGGATAGAGGAAGACTTCCGCGCCGGTCAGCAGCGGCGTGAACAGCCCGACCGTCAGGCCAAACGAATGGAACAGCGGTAGCGCCGACATAAAGCGGTCGTTAGCGGTAAAGTCGGCGATGGTTTTAATCTGCTCGACGTTGGCCAGAATACTTTTATGGCTGTGTACCACCCCTTTCGGATGGCCTTCCGAACCGGAGGTAAACAGGATGATCGCCGGGTCTTCCGGCTTCTGCGCCACCTGCGCCAGGCGCGGCATCAGCACGCGGGAGAAGATCCACAGCTTATCGACGGGGGTCACGTCGCCTTTTAAATCTTCAAGGAATACCCAGCGCACCAGGGGGAGCTGCTCGGTCAGGTGCCAGAGTTTGCCTTTATCCAGGAAGGTGCGGGAGGTGAAAATCGTGCCAATTTGCGCGGCGGTAATGGCGCTCGATAGCCCCTTCACCCCGGCGGTATAGTTCATCATCGCCGGAATACGCCCCCGGGCGATAGCGCCGAAGATCACCGCCGCGCTGATACCGGCGTTGGGCAGCATCAGACCGATCTTTTCGCCCTTCCGGCTGTATTTTTCGAGGATACGCGCGACAAACAGCGTTTTGGTCAGCAGCTTACGGTAGCTGTCCGGCTGGAAGTTGATGTCTTCCACGCACGGTTTTTTCTCGCCGTAACGGTGCATGGCCGTCAGCAGCGATTCGTACAGCGTTTCGCGCGGGCGGACTGCCATGCGGGCTTCCATCATAATCTGATGCAGCATTTCACCGGCGATACGACGACGCTCGCGGGCGCGCGGCGCTTCCGGCATTGGCAGCGTGGTCGGCGGCAGCAGGTGCAGTTGAATGCGCGGGAACAGGCGGCGCTTCACCAGCCCTTTCAGGCGGCTGAAATAGCTCAGCTCGGCCCCTTCAATGCGCACCGGAATAATCGTCGCCCCGGACTTCGCCGCCACAAAGGCCGCGCCGTCGTAGATTTTCATAAGTGAACCGGAAACCGAAATGCGCCCTTCCGGGAAAATCACCACCGGGCGGCCCTGTTCAATCAGGCGCACCAGATGTTTGATAGACATAGGTTTTGTCGGGTCGAGCGGCACAAAATCGATGATCGGCGCCAGCCAGCGCATAAACCATTTTTGCGAAATTGAGGTGTAGACGGCGAAAACCGGACGAACCGGGAGAAACAGCGCCAGCAGAATGCCGTCGATAAACGAGACGTGGTTGGGCGTAATCAGCACTTTGGGCTGGCTGAGCGCCTCGGTGCTACCGGTCATCCGTACCCTGAATAACACCCTGAAAAGCTGTCGGAAGAAACAGAGAAGCATACCAACTCCTTTTGCCGTAGTTTTGTCTTTGCAAAGGGTACACGAGAAAACTGAGGAAAAGCAGCAGACGGGCGGATTGAGGCAAAAAAAAACCTGCGCTTCTGCGCAGGTCGGTGTAAGTGATGCGTACGCAAAGCGTACTTTGAAACATTCACCAATCAATACCTCTGGGACCGTTATTGTCTCCCCGCCGCCGGTGGGCAGCCAGCCTAAAAGCGCAAGAGAATGAGCGGAAATGCAACGAGGTATTGCGATTATGGGGAACTGTAACAGGTTAACGTCAGGCAAAAAAAACCTGCGCATCTGCGCAGGTTGGTGTAATCAAGTGGTCAACCTTGTGGGGCGACTTCACCTATCAATACCTCTGGGATAGCCAGATTAGCAACTCGCGTAACGCGTTCTCCAGCAGACATTCGCAACAGCGTTTCGCAAAGTGTAAGCAAACGTTTGAATGTTCCCGTTTGGTTGCAAAAGAACGGGGTAACGCTGCCACAAAGGGGCACGGGCGCATCAATATTGTGCCGTCCGCCACAGAGTCAGCCTTGAATCGCACCGGGATTTCCGTAACACTGTTATGGTGTAAGCGTTTACCCATCGAATCTTCTTTAAGGCATATTATGGCGACAATTAAAGATGTGGCCCGGATGGCAGGCGTCTCTGTCGCCACCGTTTCCCGCGTCATCAACAACTCTCCAAAAGCCAGCGATGCCTCGCGTCAGGCCGTTAACTCCGCCATGGAGACCCTCAACTACCATCCGAACGCTAACGCCCGCGCGCTGGCGCAGCAGTCGACGGAGACCGTCGGCCTGGTCGTTGGCGACGTGTCCGATCCCTTTTTTGGCGCCATGGTTAAAGCCGTGGAGCAGGTCGCTTACCACACCGGCAACTTTTTGCTGATTGGCAACGGCTACCATAATGAAATGAAAGAACGCCAGGCCATCGAGCAGTTGATTCGCCACCGCTGCGCGGCGCTGGTAGTGCATGCCAAGCTGATTCCCGATGCGGAACTGGCAGATTTAATGAAGCAGATCCCCGGTATGGTGCTGATCAACCGCATTCTGCCCGGTTTTGAAAAACGCTGCGTGGCGCTGGATGACCGTTACGGTGCCTGGCTGGCAACCCGCCATCTGATTCAGCAAGGGCATACGCGGATTGCCTATATCTGCTCTAACCACGCCATTTCGGATGCGGAAGACCGCCTGGCGGGCTATTACGACGCGCTGAAAGAGCACGGTCTGCCGTGCAACGACCGGCTGGTCACCTTCGCCGAGCCGGATGAGAGCGGCGGCGAGCTGGCGATGACCGAACTGCTCGGCCGCGGTAAACAGTTCACCGCCGTGGCCTGCTACAACGACTCGATGGCGGCGGGGGCGATGGGCGTGCTGAACGATAACGGCATTGAAGTGCCACAGGCTATTTCGCTGATTGGTTTCGATGACGTGCTGGTTTCGCGCTACGTGCGCCCACGCTTAACGACCATCCGCTACCCGATTGTCACCATGGCTACCCAGGCCGCCGAGCTGGCGCTGGCGCTGGCCGACAACCAGCCGCTGCCGGATATCACCCACCTGTTCAGCCCGACGCTGGTGCGCCGTCACTCGGTGAGCGTACCGGCGGAAGAGGTTAAATCGTAACGATAAAGATGGACGGTGGTGTCCGGGTAATCCAGGGCATCGCCGATATACTGCCAGCCAAAGCGTTCGTAAAAATCCCGACAGGCCGAATAGAGGTGCAGCTGCGTAAACCCCTGCCGGGCGGCGAAGGCCATAACGTGCCGCTGAAGCTGGCCCGCCAGGCCATGGCCGCGCGCCTCTGGGGTGACGTACAGCGCCGCCAGCCGCGGCCACAGATCCTGACGGCTGATTAAATCGCAGCGCCACAGCCCCACCGTTCCCACCACCTTATCGCCCTCAACGGCAATAAAGGTGAGCGGCAGCGCATCGGGGCGCTGACTGTGTTCGATGATGCTGGCAAAAAACGCGCGCGGCAGGCCGTCGCCGCCAAAGGCTTGCCACAGCCAGTCGGTCACCTGCTCCGCGTGCTGCGGGCGGGCGTGCAGCGGCAGGATAGTCACATGAGTTTTCCCTGGAAGATGGGCACCGACTCAAACAGATAGCCGTCGAAATCCGGCGCGTCTTCGTCAGACAGCTCCATCAGGCTATTTTTGACGTTTTCCAGATGCTGCCACATCGCCTGCCAGGCCCCCATCACATCGCGGCGGCGCAGAGCGGCGAGAATGGTCTGCCGGTCGCCGAGCCACTTCAGCCGGTAGGTGCGGCTGGCAATGTGGGCGTTGAACTGCTGCCACAGCGGGCTGCTGTCCATCTGGATCCACACGCGTTCAATGGTAGCCAGCAGCATCTGGTTCTGCGTCGCCCCCGCCAGCACCAGGTGAAACAGGCGGCCGTTGTCCTGGCTGGTATCGTTGAGCGCAATTGCCCGCTGCTCTTGCTCGATAATCTGCTTGAGGTTGTCGATATCTGCGCGGGTCGCCATCTTCGCGGCAAAGGCGGCGATGTTGCTCTCCAGCAGCTGGCGCGCCTGAAGAATTTCAAACGGCCCGACATCGCTGCTCAGCATCTGCTCCTCCTCGCCGTCGCTCTCCTGCGGAATGCGCATCACGTACACCCCGGAGCCCTGGCGAATATCCACCGTGCCCTGAAGCTCCAGCATCAGCAGCGCCTCTCGCACGATGGTGCGGCTGACGCCGTAGGTTTCGGCGATATTGCGTTCTGGCGGCAGACGCGACCCGACGGGATAGCGGCCCTGCATAATCTGAGCGCGCAAATCATCGCCAATCTCCTGATAGGGTTTCTTTTCCGGCGGGACGGTAGCCTTCTCCACTATTTCACCTGTACGTTATGCCAAGACCGGCGCTATCTTAGCAAAAATCAGCGCCATTCATCATCGATATCCACCGTCAGCTCGCGGCTGTCGCGCAGCTGGCGGAACCAGCTGGCGGAGGCTTTTGGCCGCCGCGCGCGGTCGTTTTGCAGGTCGATTTCAATCAGCCCGTAGCGATTTTTAAAGGCATTCATCGGCGAGACGTTGTCGGTAAAAGCCCACAGCATGTAGCCATGGCAGTTCGCGCCGTCCGCCCGCGCCCGCAGCGTTTGCCACAGGTGCTCACGGATAAACTGAATCCGGTAATCATCGGCAATGACGCCGTCGGCATTGCGGAACTGCGCTTCATTTTCCACGCCCATGCCGCTTTCCGCGACAAACCACGGAATGTTGCGATAGTCCTTTTTGATGCGCATCGCCATGTCGTAAACAATCTGCGGGTAGATTTCCCAGCCGCGCGAGTTGTTCATCTTCCTGCCCGGCAGCTCAAACGGCTCGTAATACCAGGCCGGATGGAACGGCGTCTCGGGATGCCAGGCGCGCGACGGCGCTTTAACCCGGTGCGGATAATAGAGGTTAATGCCCAGCTCATCGACCGTGTTGTCGCGGATAAGCGCCAGCTCGTCGGCATTGTAGTCCCACGCCACCGCGTGTTTCTCCAGCAGCGTGAACAGCTCGGCGGGATAAGCGCCGTGCACCAGCGGGTCGAGGAACACGCGGTTGTAGAACAGGTCATACACCTCGGCCGCGCGCTGGTCGTGAGCGGCGCTGGAGCGCGGATAGGTCACTTCCGGGTTGAGAATACAGCCCACCGTTCCGGCATAGCCTTTCTCACGGAACAGCTGTACCACCCTGGCCGTCGCCAGCACCTTATGGTGATTCCACTGCATCCATTTGCCGGTGTTTTGTTCATACGGCCAGCGCAGCGCGTCCAGATAGACGCGGGTCTGCACCACAATCGGCTCGTTGAAGGTAAACCAGCGCGTCACCTTGTGATGGTAGCGGGCAAACACCTGCTCAACGTAGCGCACGTACAGCTCGACCACTTTCTTCGAGCCCCAGCCGCCGTACTGCTCCAGCAGATAGCCCGGCAGCTCGTAGTGCTCCAGGCAGATCATCGGTTCAATCCCGTTGGCCAGCAGCTCATCGAACAGCTGGTCATAATAGGCGGCATACGCTTCGTCGACCGTCACCGCCTCGTAATCGGTCAAAAAGCGTGACCAGTTAATCGAGGTGCGGTAATGCGTCAGCCCGGCCAGCTTCATCAGCTGCACGTCTTCGCGGAAACGGTTGATAAAATCGGTGGCGACCGCCGGGCCGTAGCCATTGTGCCAGACGTGGCGGTCGTTCTTGTACCAGAGATCGGGCCAGGAATCCTGTCCTTCCTTCTTCCCGCTCCAGCCTTCCGTCTGCCAGGCTGAAGCCGCGGCCCCGAGAATAAAGTCTGCGGGAATGGTCATCCGTTTTGTGCTCATAGCGTCCTCAAAGGTTATCGGTAGCCGGTGATTTTTCTGCCAGCCGCTCGGAAATCTCGGCACGGCGCGAGGCAATTTTGACGAACGGCAGGTAAATCAGCACCGCCACCACAATACAAATCAGCTGCGTGACCACCGCGCCCATTGAACCGGCGGTGGAGAGCCAGGCGTTGATCAGCGGCGGCGTGGTCCACGGCACCATCACCACCGCTTTACCGGCAAACCCGGTGACGGTAGCAAAGTAGCCGATACTACCGGTCACCAGCGGGGTAATGATGAAAGGAATCGCCAGAATCGGGTTGAGCATGATCGGCATCCCGAAGATCACCGGCTCGTTGATGTTGAAGATCCCCGGGCCAATCGACAGCTTGGCGATCTCTTTCATCTCTTTGCGTTTGGTGGCAATCATCACCGCGATCAGCAGCCCGATGGTCAGGCCCGAACCGCCGATGCTCATATACACGTCCCAGAACGGCATAGTGATGATATTCGGCACCTCTTTACCCTGCTCAAAGGCGCTCATGTTGACGGTAATCGCCCCCAGCAGCAGCGGTTCGCGGATCGGTTTGATCATCTGGTTGCCGTGAATACCAATTACCCAGAAGATTTGCGCCACAAACATCAGCAGCAGAATGCCCGGCAGGCTCTGCATCACGCGCTCCAGCGGCTGCTGCACCACCTGATACACCGCGTCGTACAGGTACATGCCGGTCAGTTGGTGGAAAATAAAGCCGAAGGTGGCGATGGCGGTCACGGTAATGATCGCCGGGATCAGCGCGGAAAACGACGCGGCGACGTTCGGCGGCACGGTGTCCGGCATTTTGATCTTCAGCCCGTTGCGCGTCTCCAGCCAGCAGTAGATCTCAACCGACAGAATGGCGATAAACATGCCGAGGAACAGGCTGCGGGTATCGGAGAACTGGCGCAGCAGCACATCTTTGACTTCGTGCATTTGCCCGTCGACCATCATCTGTACGGTGGTCGGGGTTACGCAAATAAAGCAGATCACCGCCAGCAGGCCGGGGAACAGGGTTTTAATACCGTTAATGCGCCCCAGCTCGATGCCGATCAGGAATACGGCGCCGATGTTGAGGAAGTTGAGCGTTGCGTAGTTAATGGCGCTGGTAATCGGCTTCAGCGAGGCCAGAAACGACAGCGACTGGAAGCTGGCGAGGCCATTTTTTGGATCCAGCACCATGTTGGAGATCAGTACGGAGAAGGCGCCGACGATGATCACCGGCATCAGCGTAATAAAGGCGTGTTTGATCGCCATGATATAACGGTAGCTGTTGAATTTCGTGGCGAAACTCCCCAGCGAATCGATCAATTTGTCCTGCAATGCCATAGAAAGTACCTCAAGTTTAAGGGCTTTATCGCGCATCCGGTGTACAGCCAAACACCTTTTGGTATACCAAAAATAGTCATCATCGCTAAAACATTCTGTGATTAAGCTCCCAACCTCCATTTTGGTATTCCAAAACAAAAAGAGTGGGGTTATTGGTATACCGCATGAGTGAGCGAGGGTTTTTACGACGATTAACTGCAAAAGCGTGATCGCGATAGGTTTTTTAGCCGCTGTGGAGTTCATATCACCGATGAATGTCTGTGATAAACTGCGGGTCATCACGGAGTTTCAGGGATTAATAATGGCAACAATGCTGGATGTCTCAATACGCGCGGGCGTGTCGAAAGCAACGGTCTCCCGCGTGCTGAATGGTACCGGTCAGGTCAAAGAGAGCACCCGTCAGCAGGTGTTTAAAGCGATGGAAGAGTTAGGCTACCGGCCCAACTTTCTGGCGCGCTCGTTGGCTAACCGCACCAGCAACAGCATTGGCCTGGTGGTGTCTACCTTTGACGGTTTCTACTTTGGCCGCCTGCTACAGCAGGCTTCCCGCCAGACGGAAGCGTGGGGAAAACAGCTGATCGTCACCGACGGCCACGATACGCCGGAGCGTGAAGAGCAGGCGGTGCAGATGCTGGCCGATCGCCAGTGCGACGCCATCGTGCTGTACACCCGTCATATGAGCGAAAAAGCCATTATGGCTCTGGTGAATAGCACCCCGATGCCGCTGGTGGTCATTAACCGTGATGTCAGCCAGGCGCGCGAGCGCTGCGTGTTCTTCGAGCAGCAGGACGCTGCGTTCCAGGCGGTAGAGTATCTGATCGCCCAGGGCCATCGGGACATCGCCTGTATTACCGTGCCTATTCATACGCCAACCGGTAAAGCGCGTTTGCAGGGCTACCGTCGGGCGCTGGAACAGAACGGCATTAAGTGGGATCCGGCCAAAGTGAAGCACGGCGACTCCACCATGAACTGCGGCTATGAGATGTGTAATGCGCTGCTGGCGGAGAAAGTGACGTTTAGCGCGCTGTTTGCCTGTAACGATGATATGGCGCTGGGCGCGTCGAAGGCGCTGCATCAGGCGGGGCTGCGAATTCCGCAGGATATTTCGCTGTTTGGTTTTGATGATGCCCCTAGCGCCAAATGGCTGGAGCCGGGGCTATCGACGGTTTACCTGCCGATCGACAATATGATCGTCACCGCCATCGACCAGGCAATTAAGCTGGCCGCCGGCGAAGAGATTGAAACCATTCCACCGTTTACCGGCACGCTAGTGCTACGTGATTCGGTAACGACGGGACCGTATTACAAATAACGTGCCGGATGGCGGCGCAAACGCCTTATCGGGCCTACATCCCCGTAGGCCCGATAAGCGCAGCGCCATCGGGCATTCCCTCAGATAAGCTCCAGCGCCAGCAGTTCTTCAATCGTCTGACGACGGCGAATCAGGCGCGCCGCGCCGTTATCAAACAGCACTTCCGGCAGCAGCGGGCGGCTATTGTAGTTCGATGACATCGACGCGCCGTACGCGCCGGTATCGTGCAGCACCAGGTAATCGCCCGGCACCACCGCAGGCAGCAGGCGGGTTTCCACTTTGCCCCCTTCCTGCTGGGTAAACACGTCGCCAGATTCACACAGCGGCCCGGCCACCACGGTTTCCAGCTGCGCCGCCTGATCCAGAGAGCGGCCATCGCCCGCCAGCGCGGAAATATGGTGATAGCTACCGTACATCGCCGGACGCATCAGATCGTTAAAGCCCGCGTCAATCAGCACAAAGTGACGGCTGCCCATCGCTTTTACGCTGCGCACCTGCGCCACCAGCACGCCAGATTCCGCCACCAGGAAACGGCCCGGCTCGATCTCAAGCTTCACCGGGTGGCCCAGATGCTGCGCTATTTGCTGGCGCGCGGCGTTCCACAGGCCGAAGTAATGATCGGTGTTGATCGCCTCTTCGCCCTCGCGATACGGGATCGACAGCCCGCCGCCCGCGGAGATCGCTTCCAGATCCTGACCAAACTCAACCACCTGTCGCACCATCGCGCCGCATACCTGCTCCAGATGACCGTAGTCAACGCCGGATCCTATATGCATGTGAATGCCAACCAGCTTCAGCTGATAACGCTGGATCACCGCCAGCGCCGCCGGCAGATCGCTGTACCAGATACCGTGCTTGCTGTTCTCGCCGCCGGTGTTGGTTTTCTGGCTATGACCGTGACCAAAGCCCGGATTCACGCGCAGCCATACGCGGTGGCCCGGCGAAATCGCGCCGAGCTGCTCCAGCATATCCACCGACCCGGCGTTGACCGGAATATGCAGCTCGCGCACGCGGGCCAGGGTGGCGTCGTCAATCATATCGGCGGTGAAGACGATCTCGTCACGCCCTTCCCCCGGCGCGTAGCCCGCCGCCAGCGCGCGCTCAATCTCACCGAGAGAGACGGAATCCACCTTCACGCCCTGCTCGCGCATCAGGCGCAGAATGTGGATATTCGAGCAGGCTTTCTGGGCGAAACGCACCACGTCAAACTGGTTCAGTTTGGCAATCTGCGCGCGGATAATCTGCGCGTCGTACACCCAGACCGGGCAGCCAAATTCAGCGGGCAGGCGCAGCAGGTTGTCAGCGGTCAGGTCTGTGTCGGTGTTGTTGAGCGGGCGTGGCATAGCGGACTCCGGTAATCATTTTTTATGATTACGCCACAGCCCGAAGAGAATAAAAAATATCGTTTTATCGCGAGTCTATGCAAAAATGATATGGAGTACAGCCTGTGAGGATCGCCGATGCCCGCCGTAAACCTGCGCCATATTGAAATCTTTCACGCCATCATGACGGCGGGAAACCTGACGGAAGCCGCGCGGATGCTGCATACCTCGCAGCCGACGGTGAGCCGCGAACTGGCGCGCTTTGAGAAGGTGCTGGGGTTAACGCTGTTTGAGCGTAGCCGCGGGCGGCTGCACCCCACGGTACAGGGGCTGCGGCTGTTTGAAGAGGTGCAGCGCTCGTGGTACGGGCTGGATCGCATCGTCAGCGCCGCCGAAAGCCTGCGTGAATTTCGCCAGGGCGAGCTGTCGATCGTCTGTCTCCCGGTGTTCTCGCAGTCATTTTTGCCGCCGCTGCTACAGCCGTTTCTCGCGCGCTATCCGCAGGTCAATATTCAGATCGTACCGCAGGAGTCGCCGCTGCTGGAAGAGTGGCTGTCCGCGCAGCGTCACGATCTGGGGTTGACGGAGACGCTGCACGCCCCCGCGGGCACCGAGCGCACGGCGCTGCTGACGCTGAATGAAGTGTGCGTGCTGCCGCAGGCGCATCCGCTGGCGGCGAAATCGGTGCTGACGCCCGCCGATTTTCAGGGCGAAAACTACATCAGTCTGTCGCGCACCGACAGCTATCGCCAGCTGCTGGACGCGCTGTTCAATGAGCATCAGGTGAAACGGCGGATGGTGGTCGAAACGCACAGCGCCGCCTCTATCTGCGCCATGGTGAAAGCGGGGGTCGGCATTTCGGTGGTGAACCCGCTGACGGCGCTGGACTACGTCAACAGCGGCGTCGCCATTCGCCGCTTTAGCATCGACGTGCCGTTTACCGTCAGCCTGATTCGCCCGCTGCACCGCCCGGCCTCGGCGCTGCTGGAGACGTTTATCGCCCATCTTCAGGCGCATCTTTCGCGTATCACCGAGCCGCTGGAAGCGGTGCTGAACGGGATCAAGAGAGCATAAACGCCACCGCGTCTTGCGCATGAATGGCGGCGGTGTCAAACACCGGCAGCGGGCTGAGTTCAGCCGGCACCAGCAGGCCAATCTCGGTGCAGCCGAAGATCACCCCTTCCGCGCCCTGCTTCGCTAGCGCCGCGATAACGCTGAGGTAATAGTCGCGGGAAGCGTCGCTGAATTCACCAAGGCATAGTTCATCAAAAATGATCTGATTGATCTTCTGTCGCTCGTCCGCCTGTGGAATCAGCGTGCTGATTGCAAACTCCGCCTGTAGCCGCCCGCGGTAGAAATCCTGCTCCATGGTATAGCACGTGCCGAGCAGCGCCACGTTGCGCATTTGCTGCTGCTGAATCGCACGGCCCGTGGCATCGGCAATATGCAGAAACGGCACGTCGCAGGCGGTTTCGATCGCCTCTGCGACTTTATGCATGGTGTTGGTACACAGTACAATCCCTTCCGCCCCCGCCTGCTGGAGGCCAAGCGCGGCCTGCGCGAGGATCTCGCCCGCCCGCGTCCAGTCCCCCTGCGACTGGCACTGTTCAATCTCGTGGAAATCCACGCTGTGCAGCAAAATCTGCGCCGAGTGCAGCCCGCCAAGGCGCTGTTTTATTCCTTCATTAATCAAGCGGTAGTAGGGAATGGTCGATTCCCAGCTCATGCCACCTATCAGGCCGATCGTTTTCATGGGGGTTCCTTATCTGTTGCTGTCGCTCCAGTGAAGCAAAGTTGTGATCAACTTTCCACATCTGCGGCTGACGTTTTCTTTTTGATCGTTTCTGGTATAAATTTAATGAAACACCGTTTCAACATAAAACAGGACAGCCGGATGTTTATTTTCCATAAAGAAACCACCCTTGAAGATCTGGGCAATGGCGTTACCCGCCGCATTCTCGCACACGATGGCAAGATGATGGCGGTTGAAGTCAACTTCGAACAGGGCGCGATTGGCCCAATGCACAACCACCCGCACGAACAGCTGACCTACGTGCTGTCCGGCGAGTTTGAGTTCACCATCGGCGATGAAAAACATATCGTCACCGCTGGCGATACGCTGTACAAACAGCCAGACATCATGCACGGCTGCGTGTGCCTGAAGGCCGGTACGCTGCTCGATACCTTCACCCCGATGCGTCAGGATTTCCTGAAAGCATAAGCCACGCTCTCCAGCCGCTTTTCATCGCGAAAGGCGGCCACTCTCCCTTTGCTTCATTCCCTCTGATTCCGCGCCTAAAATCACGCTTTCCGCTGAGATCTAACGTCGATTTCTATCACAGTCGGCGAAAAATAATGCACGTTATGCTAGTGACCTTCAGCTATTACGCGCCTGAAAGCGACAAAAAGGGAATTTTATGAAAAGACTTTCACTTGACGATTTGCACCCCGCTGACGTACTGCTGTTTTCCCCCGAGAAGAAGAGTTTTATTTCCTGGGCAATTACCTTTCTGACCGATGCCCCGGTCAGCCATGCGGCGATGTATTTTGACGCCTGCCCGCCGACGATTATTGAAGAAACGCCGCCGCAGGTTGCCACCAATCCCGCTGAAAAGCGCTTCAGCGGCCGCACCATTCATGTTTATCGTCACACGACGGCCTCTGCGCTAACCCCCGTCACCCATGCGGCGCGCCTGCATCTGAATAATCAGGAACCCTACGATCATGCGGGGCTGTACATGGTTGGCCTGCTGTTGATGTATAAAAAATTCTCGATAACCAGCCCTAAGCAGCAGGTTATTATTCGGATACTGAAAAAGCTGACCGCCACCATCGCCCAGTTTATTCAGCAGCAGCAGACGCCGGGTAAACATCCAATGGTGTGTTCACAGTTCGTGGCCCAATGTTTTGAGGATGCCGGTAGCGCCTTCCGTTTGCAGTTCCGCCACGCTACGCAGCTGGACTCGGCAATTGGGGAAACGCTGCTCGATAAAGCCGCCGACTGGATGCAGCAACGCCAGCCGAGCTTTACCCACGATGAGATGAACACCGCAGCGGAGACCGCCAGCGATGAAGCGCTGTGCGAAGCGCTGCATGACGCGTTTTTGGATAACGGTACCCCAACGACGCCGGCCATGACGGATGCGCTGGCGGAAGCCATCTACCAGTTTGCCCAGGCACACGCGTCGTTAGTACAGCTTGATACCACCACAACGCGTTTCGATCCGCTGGCGGCGCTGAGGGCCAACAATAATATGTTTGTTGCCCCGGGCGATTTGATGCGCCACTGCACGAATCTGGTGCCCATCGGGATTGTGATGCTATAGAGAAAAATAGCGGACAACCGTCCAAAAACATACATTCCTGATGTTTCCAGAATAAGCCAAATATTGTGATCAAAGCCTCATCTTTTTAGCTGAGGCTTTATATTTTCATACTAATAAACATTAGTTTATTAATCATTCCGATACCTAATTATATCGCCATTAATAGATATCCGTCGTCGTCAACTTCCATACCAGAAGCCCCGAATGATGCTGGCTGAGGGACAAAAACGCCATCGCCGTCACTATAATGAAACATCGTTTCGACTCCGATCACATTTTCACGATTAATCGAATGACGTAGAAACAAATCGCAATAAAATAAATTTAAAACGGTGTTTTATAAAATGATTGCTAACCAGCAGGAGATTTTAAAACGCAAAAGCACCGACCAATGGAAGATACTGAATTTTATTGCATTACATTCACTTACAGGGAAAGGCTGCATGACCGACACCAAGTTAACGCTTTAAACGCTCTGGCGCCAGCAGGCGCGAGGGATGTAACTAACACCCAATCCGTTTGACACACTTGTTCGCCAGGTAGGTATGTATGAATGAAAACAGAATGCTGGGTTTGGCGTGGATTTCACCCTATATAATCGGGTTGATAATCTTCACGGCCTTCCCGTTCGTTTCATCTTTCTTCCTCAGTTTTACTGAGTATGACTTGATGAGTCCGCCGGTGTTTAACGGCATCGAAAACTATCGCTACATGTTAACCGAAGATTCACTCTTCTGGAAATCCATGGGCGTGACGTTTGCCTACGTATTTTTGACAATCCCATTAAAACTGGCATTTGCTTTAGGGATTGCGTTTGTTCTTAACTTTAAATTACGCGGTATCGGCTTCTTCCGTACTGCTTACTATATTCCGTCTATCCTCGGTAGCTCCGTGGCTATCGCGGTACTGTGGCGCGCCCTGTTCGCCATCGACGGCCTGCTGAATAGCTTCATCGGCGTGCTCGGTTTCGATCCGGTCAACTGGCTGGGCGAGCCGTCTCTGGCGCTGATGTCCGTTACCCTGCTGCGCGTATGGCAGTTCGGCTCCGCGATGGTTATCTTCCTGGCGGCCCTGCAGAACGTTCCGCAGTCTCAGTACGAAGCGGCGATGATCGATGGCGCCTCTAAATGGCAGATGTTTATGAAAGTGACCGTGCCGCTGATTACGCCGGTTATCTTCTTCAACTTCATCATGCAGACCACGCAGGCATTCCAGGAGTTTACCGGCCCGTACGTCATTACCGGCGGTGGCCCAACCTACTCAACGTACCTGTTCTCGCTGTACATCTACGACACGGCGTTCAAGTACTTCGACATGGGTTACGGCGCGGCGCTGGCGTGGGTTCTGTTCCTGGTTGTAGCAGTCTTCGCTGCCATTGCCTTTAAGTCTTCAAAATACTGGGTGTTCTACTCCGCCGATAAGGGAGGCAAAAATGGCTGATATTCAACTAATCTCCGACGCAAGAAGCATCGCTGATCGTGAGGTTGCCCGCACCCTTCGCCGTGAGAAGATCAACGCCTGGGTACGCTACACCATCCTGCTGATCGTCGGTCTGTTAATGCTTTACCCGCTGGCGTGGATGTTCTCGGCGTCGTTCAAACCGAACCACGAGATCTTCACCACGCTGAGCCTGTGGCCGGCACACGCCACCTGGGACGGCTTTATTAACGGCTGGAAAACCGGTACCGAGTACACCTTCGGTCATTACATGCTGAACACCTTCAAGTATGTGATTCCGAAAGTGATCCTGACCATTATCTCTTCCACCATCGTGGCGTACGGCTTTGCCCGCTTCGAGATTCCATGGAAGAAATTCTGGTTCGCGACGCTCATCACCACCATGCTGCTGCCGAGCACCGTACTGCTGATTCCTCAGTACCTGATGTTCCGTGAAATGGGCATGCTGAACAGCTACATGCCGCTGTACCTGCCGCTGGCCTTCGCCACGCAAGGGTTCTTCGTCTTCATGCTGATTCAGTTCCTGCGCGGCGTACCGCGTGACATGGAAGAAGCGGCGCAGATTGACGGCTGTAACTCCATCCAGGTGCTGTGGTACGTGGTGGTACCGATTCTGAAGCCGGCGATTATCTCCGTCGCCCTGTTCCAGTTCATGTGGTCCATGAACGACTTTATCGGCCCGCTGATCTACGTCTACAGCGTTGATAAGTATCCGATTGCACTGGCACTGAAAATGTCCATCGACGTCACCGAAGGGGCGCCGTGGAACGAAATTCTGGCAATGGCGAGCATCTCCATTCTGCCATCCATCATTGTGTTCTTCCTGGCGCAGCGCTACTTCGTACAGGGCGTTACCAGCAGCGGAATTAAAGGTTAAGAGGGATATATCATGGCTGAAGTTATTTTCAACAAACTGGAAAAAGTGTACTCCAACGGCTTCAAAGCGGTACATGGTATCGACCTGAAAATCGCAGAAGGTGAGTTTATGGTTATCGTCGGTCCGTCCGGCTGCGCCAAGTCGACCACCCTGCGTATGCTGGCTGGTCTGGAAACCATCAGCGGCGGCGAAGTCCGCATCGGCGAGAAGATCGTCAACAACCTCGCGCCAAAAGAGCGCGGCATTGCGATGGTGTTCCAGAACTACGCGCTGTATCCGCACATGACGGTGCGTGAGAACCTGGCGTTTGGCCTGAAGCTGAGCAAAATGCCGAAAGATCAGATCGACGCCCAGGTGAACGAAGCGGCGAAAATCCTCGAGCTGGAAGAGCTGCTGGACCGTCTGCCGCGTCAGCTCTCCGGTGGTCAGGCACAGCGTGTGGCCGTAGGCCGCGCGATTGTGAAAAAGCCGGACGTGTTCCTGTTCGATGAGCCGCTGTCTAACCTGGATGCCAAGCTGCGTGCGTCAATGCGTATCCGTATTTCCGACCTGCACAAGCAGCTGAAGAAATCCGGCAAACCGGCGACCACCGTCTACGTAACCCACGATCAGACCGAAGCGATGACCATGGGCGACCGTATCTGCGTAATGAAGCTCGGCCACATCATGCAGGTGGATACCCCGGACAACCTGTACCACAAACCGAAAAACATGTTCGTTGCGGGCTTTATCGGCGCGCCGGAAATGAACATCCGCTCCAGCAAGCTGGTGAATAAAGAAGGTCGCCTGAACCTGAGCGTGGGCGATGAGTTCATGCCACTGAGCGAAGATCTGCACCAGAAGCTGTCTGGTCACGAGAACGAAGAAGTGTTCTATGGCATTCGTCCGGAGTTCGTCTCCCTGTCCGATGAGCCATTCGCTGAAGGCGGCTGCAGCGGTGAGATGGTCCGCGTCGAAAACATGGGCCACGAGTTCTTCGTTTACCTGAAAGTCGCGAACTACGAGCTGACGGCGCGCATCCCTTCAGATGAAGCTAAGCCGATGATTGATAAAGGTCTTCATCGTAAAGTGTACTTTAAGTTTGACATGAACAAATGTCATATTTTTGACGCTAAAACTGAACAGAACCTCTCTCTCTAATCTGGAGTATTAAAATGAAAAAAGTGCTTTTAAGCGCAGCAATCTCCGCCACTCTGGGCCTGACCGCCCTGCCTTCTATGGCTAAGGATGTTGATCTTCGTATGTCCTGGTGGGGCGGCAACGGCCGTCACCAGGTCACTCTGAAGGCGCTGGAAGAGTTCCATAAGCAGAACCCGGACATTAACGTCAAAGCAGAATACACCGGTTGGGACGGCCACTTATCCCGTCTGACCACCCAGATCGCGGGCGGCACCGAGCCGGACGTGATGCAGACTAACTGGAACTGGCTGCCGATCTTCTCCAAAACCGGCGACGGCTTCTACGACCTGAACAAAATGAAGGACGTGATCGACTTAAGCCAGTTCGACGCCAAAGAGCTGCAGTCCACCACGGTGAACGGCAAGCTGAACGGGATCCCAATCTCCGTGACCGCGCGCGTGTTCTACTTCAACGACGAAACCTGGAAACAGGCCGGCGTTGAATACCCGAAAACCTGGGACGACCTGATGGCGGCGGGTAAAACCTTCGAAAGCAAGCTTGGCAAACAGTACTACCCGGTCGTGCTGGAGCACCAGGATACCCTGGCGCTGCTGAACTCTTACATGATTCAGAAGTACAATATCCCGGCGATTGATGAAAAGGCGAAGAAATTCTCCTACACCAAAGAGCAGTGGGTTGAGTTCTTCCAGATGTATAAGAAGCTGGTCGACAGCCACGTGATGCCGGACACCAAATACTACGCGTCATTTGGTAAGAGCAACATGTATGAGATGAAGCCGTGGATCCAGGGTGAGTGGGGCGGGACCTACATGTGGAACTCCACCATCAACAAATACTCCGACAACCTGAAGCCGCCAGCGAAGCTGGAGCTGGGTAGCTACCCAATGCTGCCGGGCGCCACCGACGCGGGTCTGTTCTTCAAACCGGCGCAGATGCTGTCTATCGGTAAGTCGACGAAGAACCCGGAAGCGGCAGCGAAAGTCATCAACTTCCTGCTGAACAGCAAAGAAGGTGTGGATACGCTGGGCCTCGAGCGTGGCGTACCGCTGAGCAAGGTCGCGGTGAAATACCTGACCGAAGACGGCATCCTGAAAGAGAGCGATCCGTCAGTGTCTGGCCTGCGTCTGGCGCAGTCTCTGCCGGCGAAGCTGAGCGTTTCTCCGTACTTCGATGACCCGCAGATCGTGGCCCAGTTCGGTACCACGCTGCAGTACATCGACTACGGTCAGAAATCCGTTGAAGACGCCGCGGCTGACTTCCAGCGTCAGGGTGAACGTATCCTGAGACGCGCAATGCGTTAATCGCTCCATCACGTGTTGATACCCTGCAGCTTCGGCTGCGGGGTATTTTTTTATACAAGGAGAAAGGACATGAAAGGCAAAATCATCCCGCTGAATTTCCGTCACCAGAAGGACAGCGAAACCGGTCACGAGGTGATCCGGATGACGCCACCACACATCATTTGCCACCGTAACTACTTCTACCAAAAATGCTTCACCCGCGACGGCGGCAAGCTGATTTTTGGCGGCGCGTTCGAGGGGCACTGGAACTACTATTTACTGGATATTGCCGCGCAGCAGGCAACCCAGCTGACCGACGGCGCGGGCGATAATACCTTCGGCGGTTTTCTTTCCGATGACGATCGGTCGCTGTGGTACGTCAAAGATACCCGCCAGCTGCGCCGCGTGGATCTCGCCACGCTGGAAGAGCACGTGGTGTACGAGGTTGACGACGAGTGGGTGGCGTACGGCACCTGGGTCGCCAATTCCGACTGCACAAAGCTGGTCGGCATTGAGATTAAAAAAAGCGACTGGCAGCCGCTCACCGACTGGTCAAAGTTCCGCGCCTTCTACTTCACCAACCCGGAATGCCGCCTGATTAATATCGACCTCAAAACCGGGGAGCAGCGCACGATTTTGCAGGAAAAGCGCTGGCTGGGTCACCCCATTTATCGCCCGTTCGACGACAGCACCGTGGCGTTTTGTCACGAAGGCCCGCGCGACGCGATCGACGCGCGCATGTGGCTGATTAACGAAGACGGCAGCAACCTGCGCTGCGTGCGCCAGCACCAGACGGGAGAAAGCTTTACGCACGAATTCTGGGTGCCGGATGGTTCGGCGCTGTACTACGTCGCCCATCAGGAAAATAGCCCGCACCGCTATCTCTATAGCGCGGACCCGGCAACGCTGGAAAACCGCCAGCTGATGGAGATACCGCCCTGCTCTCACCTGATGAGCAATCACGATGGTTCACTGGTGGTGGGCGACGGCGCGCCGCACAATACCGGCGATATCAGCCTGAACGATCCGTTTATCTGGGTGTTCAACCTGCAAAGCGGCGAGAAGACGGCGATCTGCCAGCACAACACCAGCTGGAAGGTGCTGGACGGCGACCGCCAGGTGACGCATCCGCATCCGTCGTTCTCGCCGGACGGGAAGTGGGTGCTGTATACCTCGGACGCAGAGGGGATGCCAGCGCTGTATTTAGCGAAGGTGTAAAAAAGCCGGGTGGCGGCTGCGCCTTACCCGGCCTACGTTTGACGTACCTTGTAGGCCCGGTAAGGCGTAGCCGCCACCGGGCACTCCATCACACGCCGATATCCCGCAATTTCTCGCCTTTCATCAGCTTGCGTTCAATATGCTCCAGCGTCACCCCTTTGGTTTCCGGAATCAGCCAGAAGGTCACACCGATAAAGGCCACGTTCAGCGCGGTATACAGCCAGAACGTCCCCGCCGCGCCAATGGCGTCGAGCAGCGTCAGGAAGGTCGCGCCGATAATCATATTCGACACCCAGTTGGTGGTGGTGGAACAGGTGATACCAAAATCGCGGCATTTCAGCGGCTGGATTTCCGAGCACAGGATCCACACCACCGGCGCGGCGCTCATTGCATAACCGGCGATGCACATCATGGTCATGCCTACCGACAGCCATGACAGCCCGCTTGACGCCGTACCGTTGTCAAACTGCATCAGGCAGTAGCCCAGCACCAGCGTACCCAGCGCCATTACGCTGAAACCAATTTTCAGCGCCGGTTTACGCCCGGCTTTATCCACCGTAAAGACGGCGATAAAGGTGGCGAACATAAAGGTCAGCCCCACCACCAGCGTGGCGATCATCTGCTGTTCCGTGGTGGTGAACCCGGCCATTTTGAAGATGCGCGGCGCGTAGTACATGATGATGTTCATACCGGTAAATTGCTGCATCGCCTGGAGCAACATGCCGAGGAACACCGCCCGGCGCACGTTGCGGTTGACCTTAAACAGCGCCCAGCCGCCCTGCTTCAGCTTCAGGCTTTCACGGATCTCGTTCAGCTCCTCACGCGCTTTTTCCGAGGTGTCGCGCAGCATCCGCAGCACCTCTTCCGCTTCAATATGACGCCCCTTTTCCGCCAGCCAGCGCGGGCTGTTCGGCAGGAACACTACCAGCACAATCAGCACCACCGCCGGCAGCGCCAGCACGATGAGCATCGCGCGCCAGTTACCGGTATAGCTGAAGGCCGTATCGGACAAGAACGCCAGCACAATTCCCAGCGTCACCATCAGCTGATACATGCTGATCATCTTGCCACGCACGTTTTCGCTGGCCATCTCGGAGAGATAAAGCGGTGCGGTATAAGACGCAATCCCAACGGCCACGCCGAGAACAACCCGGGCAATCAGCAGCATTTCGACGTTCGTCGCCAGGCCCGAGCCGAGCGAGCCGACAACAAACAGCACGGCCCCCACCATCAGGCTGTATTTACGCCCCAGGCGGAATGACAGCCAGCCGTTGAACAGCGCGCCGATCGCCGCCCCCAGCATCATGCTACTGACCACCCACTCCTGCAGGCGGTTAGATAACACAAAGTGATCGGTGATAAACGGCAGCGCGCCCGCAATCACCCCGATATCGAGACCAAAAAGCAGCCCGGCTACCGCCGCGGCAATCGAGACAAACTGGTTCATGCGTCGGGTGTCGCGCTGGGTGCGCGGCATGAGCGAGGGATCGTTACTGATTGAAGTCATATTTTCCTGCCAGACAGAGTAAGCCATACCACGAAAGTAAGAGATTGCCGGGCTTGAGCGTCAGGCGGGAAAGGTCATTAACATGGATAATATTGCTACAACATGTGGTTTTGTGATGGACATTTGACTTTCAGATGGAAGCTAACGGTGTTGCATTGTGCGTAAAACCAGCGATGCAGATAGGTGATAATTGCATTATCATTATTTCAGTATGGATTATTTGTATATTCCAATATGGATAAATCTCATACAACGCGTGTTTTTCACAGACACAAAAAAACCTGCCGAAGCAGGTTTTTTTGTTGCGCAGGCTAAAAAATTAGCGCGCCAGCCAGCCGCCGTCTACCGCAACGGTATAGCCGTTGATGTAGTCAGACGCCGGGGAAGCCAGGAACACGATCGGCCCCATCAGGTCGCTCGGCAGACCCCAACGACCCGCCGGGATACGGTCGAGAATCGCCGCGCTACGCTCTTCGTCAGCACGCAGCTGCTGGGTGTTGTTGGTGGCCATGTAGCCCGGTGCAATCGCGTTCACGTTAATACCGTGTTTCGCCCACTCGTTCGCCATCAGGCGGGTAACGCCCATTACGCCGCTCTTGGAAGCGGTGTAAGACGGAACGCGGATACCGCCCTGGAAGGAGAGCATAGAAGCGATGTTGATGATTTTGCCGCCTTTGCCCTGCGCGATGAAGTGCTTAGCTGCCGCCTGAGACATGAAGAACACGCTCTTGATGTTCAGGTTCATAACGTCGTCCCAGTCTTTTTCGCTGAAGTCGATCGCGTCTTCACGACGGATCAGGCCGGCGTTGTTCACCAGGATATCGATATGGCCGAATTCCGCCACCGCGCGCTCCAGCAGCGCCGGGATGCCGTCAATCTGACGCAGGTCAGCGGTCAGGCTCAGGAAACGACGGCCCATCGCGGTCACACGTTCGATAGTTTCAGTCGGTTCAACGATGTTGATACCCACAATGTCGCAGCCCGCTTCAGCCAGACCCAGCGCCATGCCTTGACCCAGACCAGTATCGCAACCGGTAACCACGGCAACTTTGCCCTGCAGAGAGAATGAATCCAAAATCATTTTATATTCCTTGTAATTAGCGCCTGTACCGGACAGGCATCGTTAAACTCATGCTGTCCGCGACTAGCGCAGATCCTTCACAGCTACATGATCCATGTCATCAAAGACCTGGTTTTCACCCACCATCCCCCAGATGAAGGTATACGCCTTAGTACCTACGCCCGAATGGATTGACCAGCTCGGCGAAATCACCGCCTGCTCGTTGTGCATCACAATGTGACGCGTTTCCTGCGGCTGCCCCATCATATGGAACACACAGCTGTCTTCATCCATGTTGAAATAGAAGTAGACTTCCATGCGGCGCTCGTGGGTATGGCACGGCATGGTATTCCAGAGGTTGCCCGGAGCCAGTTCGGTCAGGCCCATGCTGAGCTGGCAGGTTTCCAGCACGTCCGGCACAAAATATTTATTGATGGTGCGGCGGTTACTGGTGAGGTCATCACCCAGAGTGACCGGCGCCACGTCGGCAGGCGTCACTTTTTTGGTTGGGTAAGCGGTGTGTGCCGGCGCGCAGTTGTAGTAGAACTTCGCCGGTTTTGCCGCATCAACGCTGGCGAAAACCACCTCTTTTGCCCCTTTACCGACGTATAACGCGTCGCGGTGGCCAATTTCGTAGCACTGGCCGTCAACGGTGATGGTGCCCGCGCCGCCAATGTTAATCACGCCCAGCTCGCGGCGCTCCAGGAAGTAGCTCACGCCCAGCTGCTTACCCACTTCTCCGCCAACCGATACGGTTTTCGCTACCGGCATAATGCCGCCAACGATAATACGGTCGATGTGGCTGTACACCATGGTGTACTCGTCGGCGACGAATACCTGCTCAACTAAAAACTCTTCGCGAAGCCCCTGCGTATCCAGCGTTTTAGCGTGAGCGCTATGAATGCTCTGTCGTACTTCCACCTGAACCTCCAGGAAAATGTGGTCTTATGCTCTATGTACAGAACGAAACTTCGTTCCGCTTTCTTAATGCACGTATCTTATCCCTGATGAAATGGGTTTTCAATTGCAAATAAAACATCGTTTCATTTTTTCTGTGAATTAATATCAAAAATGCAAAAGGGATCACGAATACGCCATTCAGCGGCATTAAGAAAAACCAAAAAATACTATTATTCATTCAGTTACAGATTTCTTTGAAAAATACCTCATATGAGGTAAATGATGTCGAAAAAACAAAGATAGACTTGACGCGATGAGGAAAGGGTTACCAAAAAAGTCGCAGAAATGATGATTTTTCGCATAAAGTGCGTCTGGCATCACAAACATTGAAACGCTGTTTTGATAAATTAACACCCATATTTTTAAAATGACATCCACATCGGCCAGCGAAGTTGATAGCACCTCGCGACCGCATCAGTAAAAGGAGAGCACCATGGCTAAAGGCATGCGGGTAAAATTGAATTATGAGGTCAGCCGCGACCCGGACACCGGCGCGGAGGTCACCCGCTTAACACCACCAGAGGTCACCTGTCATCGTAACTACTTCTATCAGAAGTGTTTCTTCAATGATGGCAGCCATCTGCTGTTTGCTGGTGAGTTCGATGGCCATTGGAACTACTACTTACTGGATGTGGCGAACGCTGAAGCCGTACAGCTGACCGAAGGCGCGGGCGACAACACCTTTGGCGGCTTCCTGTCTCCGGACGACAAGTCTCTTTATTATGTGAAAAACGACCGCACCCTGCTGGGAGTGAACCTGAAAACGCTGGCCGAGCGCGAAGTGTATCGCGTGCCGGACGACTGGGTTGGCTACGGCACCTGGGTGTCCAACAGCGACTGCACCAAGCTGGTCGGCATTGAAATCGCCAAAAGCGACTGGACGCCGCTGAACGACTGGCAGCTGTTCCACGACTTCTTCCATAAAGGCCCGCACTGCCGCCTGCTGCGTGTCGATCTGCAAACCGGCGAAAGCGCGGTGATCCACGAAGAGAAAAACTGGCTCGGCCACCCGATTTACCGTCCGTTCGACGACAACACCGTCGCCTTCTGTCACGAAGGCCCGCACGATCTGGTCGATGCGCGCATGTGGATGGTTAACGAAGACGGCACTAACGTGCGTAAGGTCAAAGAACATGCGGAAGGCGAAAGCTGCACCCACGAGTTCTGGGTACCTGACGGCTCCGCGCTGATTTACGTTTCCTACCTGAAAGGCAAACAGGGTCGTACCATTTACCGTTTCAACCCGGACAACAACGTTAACGAAGCGCTGATGCAGATGCCGGCCTGTTCTCACCTGATGAGTAACTTCGACGGTACGATGCTGGTTGGCGACGGCTCCGGTACCCCGGTCGACGTGAAGGACACCAGCGGCTACACCATCGATAACGATCCGTATCTGTATGCGTTCGACGTAGCGAAAAAAGCCTACTTCCCGATTGCTCGTCACGACACCTCGTGGGCAACGGTACAAAACAGCCGTCAGGTGACTCACCCGCACCCGTCCTTTACCCCGGACGACAGCGCGGTGCTGTTCAGCTCTGACAAAGACGGCAAGCCTGCGCTGTATATCGCCAGGCTGCCAACCGAACGTAAGTTCACCCAGGCATAAAAATTCTGAGTTTAGTGTTTCTGTAACTGGCCTTGCCCTCCTTTATGGAGGGCCTTTTTTTGCCTACGATTTGTGGGGCACGGACGACCCCCTCTCACTTTTTAAGGGTTGTCTCTTATACACCAATCCGAAGGACAAGACCCGATATCTGTCAGTAAGGTGAAAGGTTCCGTTCACTTTACGTCAGGCGGAACATGCCGTCTTTTCACCGGTGAACGGGCCAGGGGGGACTCATCGGTTTCAGTGACTCTGGTTTTTACTGTTAACTAAAAGACAGCACTGATGTTAGTGGCGTCTAAATCGCCGAAGCGTTCCCTGTAGGCCGGGTCAGCCCACAGGGATGTGGGCTGAGGGCGTGGTTCACATGGATGTGAACTCGCGCCCGCCCCGAAGCCGAAAGGGATAAGCTGAGGGCACCGCGAAGCGGCGATTTTGCCGCCAGAGTCCGGGGGTGCAGGGGGCGGCGGCGATTGGCCGCCCCTTGCGCGCTCCCTGCGCCCGTACAATTTATGTGGCGAGCGCTGAAAAGGAGCGCAACGGAGTGATAAATCTAAATACATTTCCCTCCTGCTGAATAACTGTCTTCAAGGATTTGTGTATAAGAGATAGTTTTAAGGGAGAAGGGACTTTTAGTGCGCACAGTATCTTAGTTCGCCACAGAAACGAAAACCCCCGGCCAAATGCTCCGGGGGGAAAACGGATGAGGGTCCGGTTTTGTTTATTTAGAAGGAGTAAGCCACACCAACACGCAGACGCGTCTGACGTTCATCGGTGGATTTCACGCCCACGTTGCCCACTTCAAAGTACGGGGACCAGTTTTTATCCCACTTGTAGGCCATCTTCGCGTTATATTCAGTGCTGTACGGTTTATTATCGTTACGATACAGACTCTTATGGTTATCGTCGGCAACGGTACTACGCGCGTAAACGTAGTTCAGCTCCACGCGCCAGTCGCCCATCGCCCAGCCAACCCAGGTATCCACTTTATTAACTTTATCATCTACGCCGCCGCCGTTGCTTGAAGTGGCCGGTACGCGGGTATATTCATAGCGGTAACGCGCCGCCACATAAAAACCGTTATCGAAGCTGTACTGCGCGTGCAGATACGGTTTATAGATGGAGAAGCTATCTTTACTTTCAATATTAAAGCCTGGGTTCAGGGCAAAATTCTCCGTCGCCTTCCAGCGCCAGTTAATGGATTCTTCGTGACCATTACCCACCATTTCGTTAAACGGACGATCCTGTTTATCAGTATCACCACCCGTTTTCCATTTTGCTTCCACGCCAAAACCAAGACCGTTATCAAATCGATGAGATACCGCAACACGGTCGGCGTTGGAACCGCTATCAATATATTCATGACGCAGGTCAACGGTTACCGCAGATGCAGCGAAAGACATGCCAGATAATACGGCCAGGGCCAGAGTTTTCTTTAACATTTGCCACCCCTCAATTGAAATTATGTTTCTTTTTTATGAAATTGGATTTTATTTTTTCCAAATTTCCATTTTAGTGATCGAGATCGTAATTATTTGTTTCAGAAATATTGGCACAAAGAGGACGTGATAAAGCTCAACAAAAAACAGACATAACCCTTAAAAAATAAAACTCAGATCACAAATCTTTATTTATAATTAATTTAATTTTCTATAATTTACTTAATTTACTTAATTTACATAGACTTACCAAGAAACAAGTAACGCTAGTTATTCTTAGCAATAGTAATAATTTATGTTTCATCAATGATTCAGCTAAGCATTTACTCATTCATATCGCTTACATGTGACACAAATAAAAATAAATACACAAAGGAAGAAACTAGACATAAATACTTTCCTGAACTCATAACCAGGCGTATTTAAACAAAAAAGACCTCGAATGAGGTCTTTCTGAAAGGCAAAAAAGTAAGGGGAAAACTAAAGCGGAATTACTGCATGTCTCGCTCGACGGCAAGAGCGACGCCCTGACCGCCGCCGATGCACAGCGTTGCCAGTCCTTTACGCGCATCACGTTTAATCATCTCGTGCACCAGCGAGACGAGAATTCGGCAGCCCGATGCGCCGATAGGATGCCCCAGCGCGATCGCGCCGCCGTTGACGTTAACCTTTTGCTCATTCCATTCCAGCATTCTGCCCACCGAAATCGCCTGCGCGGCGAAAGCTTCGTTGGCCTCAATTAAATCGACGTCGTTCAGCTGCCATCCGGCGCGCTCCAGGCAGCGGCGGGTGGCATAAACTGGCGCAATCCCCATCAACGCGGGATCGACCCCCACGCTGGCAAAGGCGCGGATCCGCGCCAGAATTGGCAGCCCCAGCTCCAGCGCTTTGCTTTCGCTCATCATCAGCACCGCCGCCGCGCCGTCGTTAATCGACGAAGCGTTACCTGCCGTTACCGAGCCAGCGTGGTCGAAGGACGGGCTTAGCCGCGCCAGCGCTTCGGCGCTGGCGTCGGTTTGCGGCTGCTCATCGGTATCAACGACCTGCGGATTGCCGCCCGGCTGCGGGTTGATCACCGGCACGATTTCATCGCGAAAACGGCCCGAGTCGATAGCCTTACGGGCCTTGTGCTGTGAGCTTAACGCCCAGGCATCCTGCTGCTCACGGCTGATGCCGTATTCACGCGCCAGGTTTTCCGCCGTCACGCCCATATGATAATCGTTGAAGGCATCCCACAGGCCGTCGTGCACCAGGCTATCGATCAGCTGGCTATTGCCCAACTGCGCGCCGGTGCGGCTGTCGGTCAGCACGTGCGGCGCGCGGCTCATATTTTCTTGCCCGCCGGCGATCACCACATCCGCTTCGCCGCATTGAATCGCCTGCGTCGCCAGGTGCAGCGCCTTCAGGCCCGAGCCGCAAACGTCGTTGATGGTGATAGCCGAAACGGTATTCGGCAAACCGCCTTTAATCGCAGACTGCCGAGCCGGATTCTGCCCGGTCCCCGCGGTGAGGACCTGACCAATAATCACCTCGTCGATCGACGTCCCGGCAATGCCGCTACGCTCAACCAACGCCTTGATCACCAGGCTACCCAGTTCGACAGCAGAGTGACGCGCGAGCGCCCCCTGAAAACAGCCGATGGGCGTACGGACAGCACCTACGATAACGACATCTTTCATCTCAACCTCAGCGCAAAATAACCTGCGTATAGTAGATGATTGTTATCAACTTTTTTCGCAATTGTTTAAAAAAAGTGAGTCTTATCACAAAGGAATTTCATATCGCGCGCGCTAGGCCGATACCTGCTGTAGATAGTCACGCAACCAGCTTCCCGCCGCCCCCAGAGGGGCCTCTTTATGCCAGAGTAAATCGATCGACACCGACATCGGCCAGCCCGCAATATCCAGCATAGTCAGTTCCGCCGAACGGGCAAATTCATCCACCAGCGCACAGGGCAGCGCGCACCACCCCAGCCCCTGCGCCGCCATGCTCAGCAGCATCAGATAGTTGGGTGCCGACCACACCGGCCCGCGCGCGGGAGTGGTGCGATTTTCCAGATAGGTATTCAGCCGCAGTTCGCGCCACGTACGTAGCTGCTCCCACTCCACGCGTTCCTGCGCGGCAAGCGGGTGTCCGGGGGCAACATAGATAGCCATTCGCGTCTGCATCGGCAGGCGGGTATGGCCAATATCGGTGGGATAGTCGTCGCGGGCCTCAATCAGCCCCACCTGCGCTCGCCCTTTTTGCAGCAAATCGACCACATCATCATCTTCCCCGACCAGACACTCGAACTCGGTATGCGGGAAACGGCGATCGAACTGGGCGAGCAAATCTTCCAGCACGTCCGGATGCAGGGTATCTGAAAGCACAAAGGTCAGACGCGCTTCGGTTTCACCGCTTAGCGAAACCGCCAGCTCATCCAGCCGTTCGCTGGCTGCGAGGATCACCTGCACGTAGCTCAGCACTCGTTGGCCTTGCGGAGTAAGCACTGGCTGGCGCGCGGAGCGGTCAAACAGGGTGACGCCGAGATCCACCTCCAGATGAGCAATAGCGGTGCTGATCGTCGACTGGCTTTTGCGCAGCCGCCGCGCGGCAGCGGAAAAAGATCCGCAGGAGACGGTTTCGACAAATGCGGTCAAAGCTTCGGGGGAATAGCGCATGAAGTATCTACTTTATCGATGGATTCTATCTTTTACTTATCATATTTCCCCATAAAATGCGCAGAACAGTGTTTAATACAACGAAGGTCATCACATGCAACACGACGCATTACATCGCAGAAAACTTCCGGAGCGCATTTTCCATGCCGTGTGCTTTGAAGGGATCGCCACCGCGATCCTCGCCCCTACCGCCGCCTGGCTGATGCAGCGTTCCGTGCTGGAAATGGGGGGATTAACCATCATTCTGGCGACCACCGCCATGGTGTGGAACATTATCTATAACGCCGTTTTCGACCGCCTGTGGCCGGTCACCCGCGTGAAGCGCACGGCGAAAGTGCGCGCGCTACACGCGCTAGGGTTTGAGTGCGGGTTTATCGTTATCGGCGTCAGCATTGTGTCGTTTGTCCTCGGCGTGACGCTGCTGCAGGCGCTGACGCTGGAGATCGGTTTCTTCCTGTTCTTCCTGCCCTACACCATGCTCTATAACTGGGTGTACGACACGCTGCGCGAGCGCATCATCAAGCGCCGCCAACAGAATCTTTACGCACGAAATTAGTCTTCTTTTCAGGCCGATAACAATCGGCCTGAAAATGTTCGGCCAAACGAAAAGCGAATTATGGTAAATTATCCGCCATTTTTTTGGTTTTATGGTTGATATATTCAGATAATGTCTAAAATTTGGTCTAAAGACGAGACTCTATGGAGCTTTGCCTTATATGGCACTGCCGTCGGGGCGGGAACCCTTTTCCTGCCCATCCAGCTCGGAGCCGCCGGCGCGGTCGTTCTGTTTATCACCGCCCTGGTTGCCTGGCCGTTAACCTACTGGCCGCACCGTGCCTTATGTCAGTTCATCCTTTCCGCTAACACCCCGGCGAGCGTCGGCATCACCGGCGCGGTCAGCCACTACTACGGGAAAAAAATCGGCAGTTTAATCACCGGGCTCTACTTTGTTGCCTTCTTCGTGGTGGTGTTGATCTATGCCGTCGCCATTACCAACTCCCTGGCCGAGCAGGTGTCACCCTACAGGCCGGTAGATTTACCTTTGCGCGCATTGATTAGCCTGGGCGTGGTGCTGCTGCTGAACCTGATCTTCCTGACCGGCCGCCAGACCACCATCCGGGTGATGGGCATGCTGGTTTTCCCGCTGATCGCCTACTTCCTGTTCCTGTCGGTCTATTTGATTGGAAGCTGGCAGCCGTCGCTGCTGACCACCCAGATGGACGTCAACACGCATACTTTGCATCAGGTATGGTTATCCATTCCCGTGATGGTTTTCGCTTTTAGCCATACGCCGATTATTTCAACCTTCGCCATTGACCGGCGGGAGAAATTCGGCGAGCAGGCCATGGGTAAATGCAAAAAAATCATGAAGGTGGCGTATCTGGTTATCTGCCTGAGCGTGCTGTTCTTTGTGTTTAGCTGCCTGCTGTCGATTCCGCCGTCGTACATTAACGCCGCCAAAGACGAAGGCGTGACGATTCTGTCCGCGCTGTCGATGATGCCCAACTCGCCGAGCTGGCTGTCTATTTCCGGTATTATTGTGGCGGTGGTGGCGATGTCAAAATCGTTCCTCGGCACCTATTTTGGCGTGATTGAAGGGGCGAGCGAGATGGTAAAGGCGTCGCTCAACCAGGCTGGCGTGCGTAAAAGCCGCTCGTTCAACCGCGGCCTGTCTATCCTGCTGGTCTCGACGGTCACGTTTATTGTCTGCTGCATTAACCCGAACGCCATTTCGATGATCTACGCCATCAGCGGGCCGCTGATTGCCATGATTCTGTTTATCATGCCGACGCTGTCGACCTACCTGATTCCGGCGCTGAAGCCTTACCGTTCGATCGGTAGCCTGATTACGCTGATTGTCGGGCTGATGTGCGTATCGGTGATGTTCTTCGGATAACCCCAAACGGGCAGCCCATGCTGCCCGTTTTCCCCGCTTACGACGCCTCAAATATCAGAACGTTCCACGAGTGCCGTTTAATCACCATCTTCAGCAAACCCTCCTGCAGTTCAGCACAGGGCTGCGTAACAGGAACAACGTTATCCGGCTGCTCGAAGCTGTTTCCCTGCCGGTAATCATCGTTATACAACAGCGTATGCGACACTGGTTTTAACGTCGAGAAGCTATTCAGCCGTAGCTGTAGCGCATAATCCTCGTTTATATCGTGGTTAGCGATAAACACGGCAAGCCGCCCGCTGGGCTCATCAAACGTCGCCGCCGTTTCCAGCGCCACATGTTGACCATGATGCCCGGTTTCAACGGCCTCAATGTTCGTTAGCGGACGCAGTGAAACCCCTTTCGCATGATGAGCTACGTCGCGGAAGGGATAAAACGTCGCCTGACGAATCGCGCTACCGCCGGGCTGGGTAGAAATCATCCCGCCTTCATTCACCAGCAGCGACTGGCAGGCGATTTTGACCCGCTGCGCATAGTTGAGAAACGTGCAAAGTACGCCGCCGTACACCACCGCATCCAGCTGCGTAAAACTGGCGTAGCCGTAGGTTTGCTGCTGGCCTCCCGGCACCGCGCCGGATTCCGTCACCACACCCCACTCATCAAAACTGATATTGATATTTTTATCCGAATGCCGACGGCCTTTGACAAAATCACAGACGGCAATCACCGTATCCAGATAGCGTCGCAGGTCGGCGAACAGCCACGGAATATCGCGCTCATCTTCATGTGCCGCATAGACCAGCAGCTTGTTCTGCCGATAGTTCAGGTAACGGTGCAGCGAAATATAGTCAATATCATCGTAGCAGGTCTCAAGGACGATGCGGTCCCACTCGCCAAAGGTCAGATGCCCTTCTTCATTAGTGCAGGATCCACAGGCGATGGTTTTCGCCTCCGGGTCCATCCATTTGATAATTTTGGCGGCCTCGCGCGCTTTGCGGGCGTACTCCTGCGCCGTCATCGCGCTAATCTGCCACTTACCGTCCATCTCATTACCCAGACACCACAGGCGAATGTCATGCGGCGCTTCCACGCCGTGTGAACGGCGCAGTTCGGCCCAATAGGTACCGGATGGCGTATTGCAATAATCCACCAGCTCCCCGGCGGCCATCGGCGTACCGGTACCGAGGTTACAGGCCATGATCAATTCGACGCCCGCCTCTCTGGTAAAAGCGGCAAACTCATTGGTCCCCACCTCGTTGGTCTCCAGCATGCTCCACGCCATATCCTTTTTCGTCGGACGCTGCGATTTTGGCCCCACGCCGTCTTGCCACTGGTAGCCTGAGACAAAATTCCCGCCCGGATAGCGCAGCCCGCTGATGCCCGCCTCACGCATCAGCGCCTTCACGTCATTGCGAAATCCGACTGCATCCGCCTGCGGGTGTTCGGGTTCGTACAGGCCACCGTAAAGGCAGCGCCCGAGATGCTCGACAAAAGATCCCATCAGCCGGGGATCGACATCGCCAATCACGTAGTGCTTATCATAGTGAATCGCGGCCTGCTTCATTTCGCCCCCTCGGTGACGGTAAATAATTCATGTTCGATCCGCCCCATCATCTGGCGATCGAGTTTGTAGAAGAACTGAAACAGGATCCAGCTTGCGGCATAGCCCATCGCCGGAATGCCCGCCATCAGCAGATAAATGCCTGAGACGGCGCTTTCACTTTGCTGTACCGCATCCGGCACATAGCCGTAGAAAGAGAGAATGCCGCCAACCAACGCGCCGCTTACCGCCAGCGAGACCTTCAGCGTGAACAGGTTGCTGGAGGCACACAGCCCGGCCATACGCTGCTTTAACTTCCATTCACCATAATCATCAGCATCGCCCACGAAGCTCCATAAAATAGGCGCGCTGGTCAGGTGCACCACGGAAAGAAGGAAATAGAAGGAGAAGATGAATACCTGATTCAACGGGTCAATCAGATATAACGCCAGGGACAGCACAACCAGGCACAGCTTCACATATTTATATACCGCCACCTTACAAAAATAGCGGGTAAATAGCGGCGTAATCAGGCAACCGATAATACCGGCGACGATCCCCAGACTCATAAATAATGTACTCATCCAGTCATTGAGGTGCATGATGTATTTTGCGAAATAAATCGCAACGGCCCCGCGAACGAATGACGGAAAGCAGTCAAGAAACATGCCTAACGAGCAGACGATCAGCTGATCGTTTTTTAAAGCCTTTTTGATATTTTTTAACACCCCATCGCTATTTTCATTTTGTGGCTCCACGCGTTCCGTGGTGGTGCGGAAGCAGAAAACAAACAGCACGAGGGCCAATACGGAATAGAGCGTCACCACCCAGAAAAAGCCGGTTTGCCGATTACCACTGCCAAAATACTGCACCAGCGGCAGCAGCGTAAAGGTGCAGAAAAGCCCGGCAACGGCCCCGGCAATGCAGCGATACTGCTGGCAGGAAACCCGCTCTTTTGCATTGCCGGTTATCACACAACCCAATGAACAAAAAGGGATATTCACCGCAGAATAAAGCAGCGAGAGCAAAAGATAGGTAACAAATGCATAGACGATTTTTGCATTCGGCCCGAGATCCGGCGTGTAGAACATCATCATACAGCTGAGCGTGAACGGCACCGCGCACCATAGCATCCATGGGCGGTAGCGCCCCCAGCGGCTTTTAGTTTTATCGATCATGGCGCCGTAGACCGGGTCAAAGAAAGCATCGATAACGCGCACAAGTAAAAATATGGTCGCAACCACCCCAGCGTTGATACCGTAAATATCGGTGTAGAAGAAAGCCAGAAACATCGTAATGGGGTTAAACAGCAAATTGCAGGCGGCATCGCCTGAACTGAAACCAATCTTTTCGAATATACTTAATTTCTCAACAGCCTTATTAGGTGGCATATTTATACATCCTTCTAAAAACGATCGCGTCAGGTCAGAGAAGAATGGAGTGTAAATAAGGAGGGATTTCTTTTCATGCTACACGCATGGATAATACGGCTGGCAGAATAAATATGTGACCCTCATTCTAATATCTGTATTTCGTTCAAAAGAAATCATTCACTGGAAATATGCCAGAGAAATAAAAATAATTAATTAATATATAAATAATTGTATAGATACCTGTTATTAAGCGCCCGGACTACCGATCGTAGCCCGGGCGCGTCGCTCAGCCTGGCCGAGTAAATTTTACAGCGCCATGTCGTGCTGCGGCGACGCGCTGGCGGGCTGCTCTTCAGCCGGTTTCGCCTGCGATATCGGGGCAGCTGGCATCTGAATCACCGGCGGTTTAGTCAGTTCCAGCGTCGCGGCGGTGTCGTTCCACACCTGCTGGGTTAGCGCCGCGTTGCCGTTCAGCTTCTGGCCAAAGCTCGGTACGATACCGCGGATTTTGCTCTGCCATTCCGGTGAGTTGAACTGTTCCGGGAACAGCTGCTTAATCACGTTGAGGGTAATCGGCGCGGCGGTGGATGCCCCCGGCGATGCCCCCAGCAGCGCGGAAATGGTGCGCTGTTGGTCAACGACGACTTCCGTCCCCAGCTTCAGGACGCCGCCTTTATCGGCATCTTTCTTGATGATCTGCACGCGCTGGCCGGCCTGAATCAGCTTCCAGTCTTCTTTACGCGCCTGCGGATAGTACTCTTTCAGCGCCGCAAAGCGGTCGTCGTCGCTCAGCATCACCTGGCTAATCAGGTATTTCACCAGATCGAAATTATCCAGGCCCACGTGAGTCATCGGCATCACGTTGCTGGTGGTGGTGGTGCTCAACAGATCAAAGAACGAGCCCTGCTTGAGGAATTTGGTGGAGAAGGTGGCGAACGGCCCGAACAGCACCACGCGTTTCCCGTCGATAAAGCGCGCATCGATGTGCGGCACCGACATCGGCGGCGCGCCCACGGAGGCCTGGCCGTAGACTTTTTCCATATGCTGACGCGTCACGTCCGGGTTTTCGGTCATCAGGAAGGAGCCGCCCACCGGGAAGCCTGCGTAGTTGTCCGCTTCCGGAATTCCGGTTTTTTGCAGCAGCTTCAATGCACCGCCGCCAGCGCCGATGAACACGTATTTCGCGTCAATAGCGCGCTGTTTGCCGCTGTTGACGTCTTCAATGGTCACGTGCCAGGAGTTATCGCTGTTGCGCTTAAACTCGGTCACTTCGGCGGAGGTTTGCAGCGTGAAGTGGTCGTTCTTTTGCAGGCTGCCAATCAGCTGGCGGGTAATTTCACCGTAGTTGACGTCGGTACCGGCCGGTGTCCAGGTGGCGGCCACTTTTTGCTGCGGGTCGCGACCGGCCATCACCAGCGGCGCCCACTGGGCAATTTGCTGATGATCGGTAGAGAATTTCATGCCCTGGAACAGGGTGGTTTTTTGCAGCGCATCGTAGCGCTTGCCCAGGTATTCCACATTTTTATCGCCCCACACGAAGCTCATATGCGGAGTGGAATTAATAAAAGCATGCGGATTATTCAGCACGCCGCGTTTGACCTGCGCTGACCAGAACTGGCGGGAAATCATAAATTGTTCGTTAATTTCCAGCGCTTTGGTGACGTCGATGCTGCCATCAGCACGTTGCGGTGTATAGTTTAATTCCATGTTGGCCGAGTGGCCGGTACCGGCGTTATTCCAGCCGTTAGACGATTCTAATGCGACTTTATCGAGCTTCTCGACCATAACCTGTTTCCAGTCTGGCTGTAGCTCCTGTAGCCAGGTGCCCAGAGAGGCGCTCATGATGCCGCCGCCAATGAGCAGGACGTCGGTTTTTTGGGTAGTGTCGGTATTCGCATAGGCGGTGGAATTTACCAGCAGCGCGATGGTCGCCAGAGAGAATAGTTTTTTATTAAGTGCAGGCATAATGATGATATTCGCATAGCTTGATGTAATGAGTGCGCCAATAGTAGCGCACTTTTACATTATTTTAAAATATCACTCATATTTTAACGAAAGCCATTAACAAATATATCTTTCTGCTTTTTTAAATTAAAAAAAGCATCCGCAAAATCTGTATGGAAATAAGATCGGGCAATATCTTATTCCAGACCTTATTAATGCAAACCAAACTCAGCCATTAATTGCTGACGCAGAACGACAAATTCTGTGCTGCTACGCTCACGCGGGCGCGGCAGCGCAACCTCGATAGTCCGAATCGGGTCGCCCTTAATTTTCGGTAGAATCAGCACCCGGTCAGCGAGATAAATCGCCTCTTCCAGGTCATGGGTGACCAGCACCATCGTCATCTTTTCCGCATCGCGAATACGGACAAGCTCTTCCTGCATGGTCATTTTGGTCATCGCATCCAGCGCGCCCAACGGTTCATCCAGCAGCAGGATTTCTGGCTGAATGGTCAGCGCCCGGGCAATTCCCACGCGCTGCGCCATACCGCCGGAGAGCTGGTTCGGCAGCGCCTGCTCGCAGTGGCTGAGGCCCACCAGCTCGATCGCCTCTTTCGCCCGCGCCCTCGCCTGCTTGCGCGGCACGCCCTGTACGTCGAGGCTGAAGCTGACGTTCTCCAGCACCGTCAGCCACGGCAGCAGGCGCGGCTCCTGGAATATTACCGCCCGCTCGCGGCTCATGCCGTGCACCGCCTGGCCATCAATCACCACGTCGCCCGCGTCCGGCGTTTCCAGCCCCGCCAGAATGCGCAGCAGCGTGGTTTTACCGCAGCCGCTCGGGCCGACAATGGCAATACTCTGCCCGCTATCAATCTGTAAATTGAGGTCGCGGAAGACATCAAACGGTTTGCCTTCCAGCGAGAACGTTTTGCGTAAGCTGCGAATCGAAATATCGCCGCGCGGAGCCTGAAGCGTCGCTGTCATCATACACCTTCCGTTTTCAGCAAAATCTTTTCAGCGTTGAGCTGGCCTTTTTTCAGCACGCCGTCGCGCTCAAGGATATCCAGCCAGAACTGCACATCATGCGGCTCCGCCAGCCCGCCTTTACGCACGCCGTAGCCGGTAAAGTACTTGGCCACCTCCGGATTCTCACCGCGTTCTTTGAGGATTTTCGCCATAATTTCGCGCACTTTTTCCGGGTTATCGCGAGCGTAGTCCAGCGCACGCGCCGACTCCACCACGAAGACGCGCGCCGCATCCGGATGCTGTTTAACGAAGTCGGCGCGCAGCACCGTGAAGCCGCCGGCTATCGGACCGAGCACATCGGCATCGTTAAACACCGGGCGCAGGCCGCCGTGGCTACGCGCCGCCCCTTCAAAGGTGGTTTGCCAGTAGCCAAAGGCCGCTACGTCAACCTGGCCGGAGCGCAGCGTCTGCTCCAGCTGCGGGCCGGGTACCGCGACCGGTTTGGCCGCATTCTCGGGCAAATTCGCCTGATGCAGTGCTTCGCGCAGGGTGTAATCCAGATGCGCCCCCAGGGTATTTACCGCCACGCTTTTACCGACTAAATCTTTGATCGACTTAATCGGGCTGTCTTCCTTCACGTAGAAAATGGATTTGGTGGTTTCGTTAATACCGTTGGTCGGGTAGGCCGCAACAAAATCGTTACCGTTGGCGATGGCGTTAATGACCGCCGGCGTGGCCGCCGACCCGATATCAATACTGTTCGACGCCAGCGCAAATAAAGACTCCGGGCCGCCGCTGGCATAACCGGCATTTTTAATCGACACGCCGGTCCCTTTAAAATACCCCAGCGCCTCGGCTAACTCGTGGGCAGAAATACCGCCGTAGCTCGCCATATAGCGCATCGTCACCGCCTCCTGGGCGCGCGCGGATGCGCTGAGACCAAAGAGGAAAAGTACCGCTACCCACGCAAAAGAGATCTGTTTTTTCATTATTGATATTCCCAATCAGGCTAGATTTAAAAACGCAAAATAACGTGCAAAATTAGTGGTTACGTGAGTTCCAGCGACACAGACGACGCTGCAGAATGACCAGAATGGCGTTCGCTAATAGCCCGGCAAAGGCCAGCAGAAATATCGCGGCGAACATCATCGGTATTTGGAAGTTATATTGCGCATTCATCACCCGGAAGCCGATTCCCTGATTCGCACCAATCATCTCTGCGGCAATCAGCAGCAGCAGCGCGGTGGTAGCAGAGAGACGTAGCCCGACAAAGATAGACGGCACCGAGGCAGGAACAATGACCCGATAAAAGAGCGTCAGCCGGCCCGCGCCGAAGGTCCGCGCCATCTCCAGCAGCTTGCCGTCCACTTCCTTCACGCCGCTAATGGTCGACAGCAGAATCGGGAACAGCGCCGCCCAGAAGATAACGAACACTTTGGACGTCTCTCCCAGCCCCAGCAGCAGGATGAAGATCGGATACAGCGCTAGCGCCGAGGTCTGACGGAAGAGCTGCAGAATTGGATCCAGCGCCTGCTCCAGCGGGCGAATTTGCCCCATAAACAGCCCCAGCGGGATCCCCACCACGATGGCGGCGGCAAAGGCCAGGCCTGCTCGCTGTAGGCTGATGGTAATGTCCCCCAGCAGCGCGCCCTGGGTAATGCCGTTCCACAACGCGGCGAAGATTTTATCCAGCGGCGGGATGATGGCGGCGTTGAGCCACCCCGCGGTGCTGGCGATTTGCCAGCCGGCAAAAAACAGGACCAGCAAACCGTAGCGGGCAATCAGCGACAGGCTGCGCTGATACCACTGCCGATATGCGGGTACCTTAGCCTGTCGAGCCTTCAGACGAATTCGGGTGGTGGAATAGAACATAGATCCTCCTCAAGCCACTTTGGCATTGCGCGCGGCGCTGTAGCGGTTTTCGGCAAACGGCAGCCCCAGATTTTCGCGCAGCGTTTTGCCTTCATACTGGGTACGGAACAGGCCGCGTTTCTGCAGGATAGGCACCACCAGTTCGATAAAGTCATCGAGCCCGCCCGGCAGCCACGGCGGCAGCACGTTGAAGCCGTCCGCGGCTTCATTTTCAAACCATTCCTGCAGCGTGTCGGCCACCTGCTCGGCGCTCCCCACCACGGTAAAGTGACCGCGCGCGGTCGCTACCCATTGGTAGAGCTGGCGAATGGTAAAATTGTTTTCGTCGGCGATCTGGCGGATCAGCTCAGGACGCGACTTCATCCCTTCGGTCACCGGCAGCGGCGGCAGCGGGCCGTCGGGATCGAATTTACCCAGGTCGATCCCGCCGCCGGCCAGGCCGTTCAGTAAGGCAATGCCATCGGCTTCAACGATGAGTGAAGTCAGCTTGTGGTATTTCTCTTTGGCCTCTTCCTCGGTGCGGCCGATGAACGGCGCGACGCCGGGCATGATCAGCACGTGATCCGGGTTGCGGCCCACCGCTCTGGCGCGAGATTTAATATCGCGATAGAAGGCCTGTGCGGTCTCCAGATGCTGGTGTGAGGTGAAAATCACTTCAGCGGTGGCTGCCGCCAGCGCGCGCCCGCTTTCCGATTGCCCGGCCTGCACAATCACCGGCTGGCCCTGCGGCGAACGCGCGATGTTCAGCGGCCCGCGCACTTTAAAGAATTTGCCGACGTGGTTGGTGTCATGCACTTTATTGCGGTCGAAGAACTGACCGGAGGCTTTGTCGCGCAGGAAGGCATCATCCTCGAAGCTGTCCCACAGTTTTTTCACCACCTCGACGTGCTCTTTCGCCCGCTGATAGCGGTATTCATGCGGATGCTGGGTATCGAGATTGAAGTTATGCGCCGCCGCTTCCGTGGCGGTGGTGACCACGTTCCAGCCCGCGCGGCCGCCGGAGATCAGATCCAGCGAGGCAAATTTACGCGCCAGGTTGTACGGCTCTTCATAGGTTGTGGAGGCGGTGGCGATAAAGCCGATGTTTTTGGTCAGCGGCGCCAGCGCGGAGAATAGCGTGACCGGCTCGAAGCCTGCCACTTTCGCGGTGCCACCGTCGGTGACGCCGGAGGCCGGAATCGCCAGGCCGTCGGCCAGAAAGTAAGCGTCAAACAGCCCGCGTTCGGCGGTCTGCGCCAGCTGTTTGTGAAATTCAAAACTGGTTGCACCATCGGCAGGCTGATCCGGATGACGCCATGCGGCGATGTGCTGTCCGCCGCCGGGAAGAAAAGCACCTAATTTGATTTGTCTGCTCATTCTGGTTTTCTCCTGATTCGATGCCGGGTAGTGGGCTGGAACCAAGATAGCCAGAATGCGCAGTCATTCTGAAATAACAAATATTGAGTTCGTTATTTACATTTTCGCAATAAGAAATCCATATCGTTACAACAATACGTTATTAGCTATCCGCTTTCGCTTCGTCTGTCGGCACCGGCGCGCGCGCATTTTCACGCTGCCAGGCCGGAAGCTCCGCCAGTGTGATCCCCTGCGGCACGATCCGATGTTTCAGGCAGGCAACCCGCTGGGAGCGATAGATGCCGCTATAGCCGGAAACCAGATAAGCCACCACGCAGGCCATCGCGGCATACACGCCGATCTCCGCCCCAAACAGTTCAATCGCCATCAGCGTGGAGGCTATCGGCGTATTGGCCGCGCCGGCAAAAACGGCGACAAAGCCCAGACCGGCCAGCAAGGCGAACGGCAGATGCAGCAGCGGTGCCAGCACATTCCCCAGCGTTGCGCCCACGTAGAAGAGCGGCGTCACTTCACCGCCTTTAAAACCACTCCCCAGCGACATCACGGTAAAGACCAGCTTACCGAGGAAATCCCACGGCGCCAGCGGGTGCTGGAAAGCATCAACAATGACCGGAATACCGAGGCCAATATAGCGATCGGCGTGCAGCAGATAGACCGCCAGCGCTACGATAACCCCGCCGATAAACGGACGCAGCGGCGCATAGGCCACGTATTTTTTCATCACCCCGCCAATCAGGTGCGTGGCATCGGCGAAGACGCGGGCCGCCAGGCCGAAGCAGCAGCCTGCCACAATCACCGCGCCCAGCGTCCATATCGAGAGTGGCGGAATCACCGACATCGCATAGTGGGTGTGGTGAACGCCCCACAGCAGGCCAACCCGATCGGCCACCACGGCCGCCAGCAGGCAGGGGAAAATGGCGGTGTAGTGCATCCGGCCCATCGCCATGACTTCAAGACCGAAAATCGCCCCGGCCAGCGGCGTACCGAACACCGATGAGAAGCCCGCGCTCACGCCCGCCATCAGCACCATCCGACGCGCGTCGTTATCCAGTTTCAGCAGCGAGGTGAACTGGTCGGCAATGGAAGCGCCCATTTGTACGGCGGTTCCCTCACGCCCGACCGACGCGCCGAACAGATGCGAGACCACGGTACCGATATACACCAGCGGCGCCATCCGTAAAGGAAGGGTGTTTGCCGGACGGTGCACCTCTTCAAGGATCAGGTTATTTCCCGCTTCCACCGAACGGCCAAAATGCAGATACAGCCAGCCGACGGCAAAACCGGCTAACGGCAACAGCGCAATCAGCCAATGATGCGTGGTGCGCATAGCGGTTGCCCAATCGAGCGAAAAGAGGAATAGCGCCGAGGCGGAACCCACCAGCACGGCAATGACCGTCGCCAGCAGCAGCCACTGCAGCAGAAAGAAGAGCGTATTTTTACGAGCGAAGTGTTCAGAAAGCATTGACGCATCCTTAGATGAATTGATCATCCTGGACGCGGTAGAGGTGTGCCTGTTCATTCCCGGTCCAGGAATAAAAACAGGCATCATCAGCCACACGGCGGTTCAAGGGGGAATGCCATCCCCTATGCCAATATGTTAGCACACGAATCGTTTCAGCCAAGCGTTTCTATTTCAGCGTCTCCAGCGGGAATGGGCGGTCCTGCACCACGGTCTTCATCACCAGCGTCGAACGCAGGTGCTGGACGCCGGGCATGGCCGAGAGTTTTTGGTCATAAAGCTTCTGGAACGAGGAGAGATCGCGCGTGACCACCTGCATTAAATAATCGGGGTCGCCAAACAGCCGCTGCGCCAGCACGATCTGCGGGATCTCTTCCACCGCTTCTTCAAAGGCGCTGACCGCTTGGCGATCGCCCTCTTTCAGCGTCGCAAAGACCAGCGCCACAAAATTGAACCCCATCTTGCTCGGGTCGAGGTTAGCGCGATAGCCGGTAATAACGCCCTCCTGCTCCAGCGCCCGCAGACGTCGGTGACACGGCGAGAGGCTCAGGTTTACCCGTTCAGCCAGCTCGGTAATAGATAAACGGCCATCCGCCTGTAGCTCAGCAAGAATTTTTCGATCGATGCTATCCATTTAGAAGATTCTCTCTCTGAAAGCGAAGTTCCAGCATAACATTGAAAGCTCATTGCGCGGCAATAACGATATTCTTTCTCGCTATCAACGGCTGTTTTAGGAAGAGTGCAATGATAAATAATGGGGAATGTGCGCTATGGAGATGAGCTTAGTGGTCGGGTTCTGGCTGGTATCCTTTTTACTGATTATGACCCCGGGGGCCGACTGGGCCTACACTATCAGCGCCGGGATCCACGGTCGGCGTATCGTCCCGGCGGTTGCAGGGCTGATGTCGGGGCATCTGCTGGCGACTATCGTGGTTGTGGCGGGCGTGGGCGTACTGATTGCCGGGCATCCGCTGGCGCTGTCGGCTATCACGCTACTGGGCGCGCTCTATTTGCTGTGGCTGGGTATTTCGCTGCTGCGCCACCCGGCGACGGTCTCTACCGCCGGCCAGCAGAGCGGCGGCTGGAACCAGTGGGCGCTTAAAGGGCTGTGCATCAGCGGCCTGAATCCCAAGGTTTTTCTGCTGTTTCTGGCGCTACTGCCACAGTTTACCGATCCTAACGGCCAATGGCCGCTGGCGCTGCAGATGTCGGCGCTGGGGCTGATGCACCTGCTGACCTGTACCCTCATCTATTTACTGGTTGGCTACGGGTCACGTGCGCTGCTTGCCAGCCGTCCGCAGGCCGCGCGGTGCGTTAGCCGTATCTCAGGAGGGTTGATGGTGGCGATTGCGGCGCTGCTGATTATTGAGCAGCTCGTCAAGCGTTGAGAGGCTGCGCCAGCTTACGCTGGCGCAGAAGGTCAGGCGCGAATATCGTCGTATTCACGAGTGGTATCAAACTCATGCTTCGCGAACGGACACAGCGGGATCACCTTACGCTGTTCCTGGCGCATCTTCGCCACCACTTTCGCCACCAGTTGTTTACCGACCCCCTGCCCCTTCAGGCTGGGATCGACGTCGGTGTGCTCAATAATGCTGAGATGTTCGCCCGTTGGTACAAAGACGATTTCCGCCACCTGGTTGCCGTTGGCGTCATTGACGTAAAACTTGTTATGCCCTTCCAGAATTTCCATCGCGCCCTCGCTTAGTCATGATGACGGTATTTCAGCGCCCCGCTTGGGCAGGTATCAATGACCCGCACCACCGTGGCAACGTCCACTTCATCCGGGATAATCCACGGTTTACGCTTCAGGTTAAACAGCTTGCCGCTGCCCCTGACGCAGTTGCCGGAATGCTGACAGATGTCGGTATTGAAATAGACATCAATCTTCTCCCCGGTATAGACGCGATAGCCCGCATCCTGTAGTTCCTTATCCATGACATTGCCTCTATTTTTTATATGGGTTCGAGGCTAAGCATAGACCTGAGGCGCTGAACGCCGCCACTCATTTCACCGCCACTTCGTTACGAATGCGGTTTTGAAACTCGGTCGATAGCGCGGCAAATTTCTGCATTTTATCCGACAGTTCGTGAACCACGCGCGCGCTGTCGCTGGATCGCCCGTACAGGTAGTCAAAATAGACCGTACAGTCGGCCAGCTTGCACAGCTTGGCGTAGTCATCCTGCAGATGCGGGAAGTAAATGAAGATCAGCGCTTTTATTTTCGAATGAAGCTGTGTGTTATCACCATTAATGCTGGGTTGCGTACTGCGGTATTCCGCATCCTGCTTTTTCTTTAATTTGGCAATGAAAAAATTGATGCTGGCCAACCGCTGAGTGTGCCACTCAATTTCCATCGCCAGCAGGTCCTCATATTTTTGTAGTATCTTTTGCTGCTTTTCCTCTTCTCTTTTTAACTCGAATTCATTATGCATCTTTTTTTCTATTTTCATTTCTGTGCGCATGATGAGAAACCATCCGCCCCCCAGAACCAGGAAACAGACGATGAGAAGTAATACCACGATGATAGCGCTGTCCATACACGAACCTCTTCGATGATGTGAATACGAAAGACGTGGGGTAATAGCGACACAAGCACGCACTAACATTAATTAAATTATTCAGGTGAGATAGGGAAAATGCGTGGCGGAATGGAGGGAGAGAACCCCGGCCAGACTGACCGGGGGTTTCACTAAAGCCGTTAGCGATTAGAAGGAGTAAGCAACACCTACGCGGAAACGGGTCTGGCGGTCGTCACGGTCGTTAACGCCCACGTTGCCCACTTCACCGTACGGTGCCCAGTTTTTGTCGATTTTGTACGCCACTTTCACGTTATATTCCTGAGAATATGGCTTGTTGTTGTTACGTGCGTTGCCTTCTGAACTGCGCGCGTACACGTAGTTCAGCTCGGTACGCCAGTCGCCGAACACGTAACCCGCCCATGCATCACCACGGTTTACTTTGTCATCATCTTTATTAGCGTTTGACGGGTAGCGGGTGTAGTCGTAACGATAACGAGCTGCTACGTAGAAGCCATTGTCGAAGCTATATTGCACGCGCAGGTTCGGCTTATAAATAGAACGGCTGTCGTTACTTTCAATATTAAAGCCAGGCTGAACGGAGAAGTTTTTATTAAATTTGTATTGATAGCTAATCGATTCTTCGTGGCCGTTACCTACGAAATCAGAGAACGGTTGGTCAGTATTATTGCCACCCGATTTCCATTTTGCTTCTACCGAGAAGCCAAAACCATTTGCGAAGCGGTGAGAGACCGAAACGCGGTCTGCGTTCGTTTTATCAGTTTTGCCGCCGTCAATAAATTCATGACGCAGATCGACAGTCACTGCTGATGCTGCAAAAGACGCGCCACATAATGCCATCAGGACCAGAGATTTTTTAAACATGCAATAACCCTCAATTGGAATTGTATTTCATTTTTATGGAATTGCATTTTATTTTTTTGCGAAAGATATTTTAGTGATCGAGATCGTAAAGATTTATTTCATAACTCTACGAAATGAAAGGACGTGACAGGCTTCAAGGAAATAGGGATTGACGGGCGAAAAATATCGCTACAGATCACACCAAAGAATAATTTACATTTAGCTTACATAACTTTATAAAAGATATTTATCCCTTAATTATCAATATTATATGAAATTATTGTTGCGCGAGTTATTTATTACCAAACAATAATATCCACCCTGAACAATATAAAGGTTAAGGATTAACCTAGCAATAAAGTCGTATTTGAAACAATTTGTTCACATAGTCGCTATCGCAAAGTGAACTTTTCTGGATAACCGGGCTACACGATCGTGGTTCATATTCAGGGTTGAAAGGCGGCTTCCACCGCCTTTAGCACGACACAGATTTAACCGACTACCCGGCAATATTCACCGGGATCTCCTCCAGTGAATAGTAGACCGCCAGCCCCAGCTCATTGGCTACGCGCACGTCGTTGTCAGCGCCGTTAGACGCCCCCGTCAGACGCAGCACCGCATCACAGCGGGTCAGTAACCGGTGGGCTACCGGGTAGAGGAAAGCTTCACTGATCTCATCGCCGATTTTCTGCGAACCGGCGGCGGCCGAAAGTGGGAACGCCAGCCATTCGCCAATGACCGGAATATGCCCCTGCTGGTAAACCGCCAGCGCCGTCTGTTCCATCCGCGCCAGATTCTCATGTATCAGCCGCTCATCGCCGTTCGTACCGCTTCTCACCGGCCCGGCAATCAAAATAATTAGACTTTTCATCTTATACTCCACGTGCATTGTTGTTTTGGATAACAGGTGACAGCGCACAACCTATCATGCATAATCGTGCACATTCAAGATTAAACACGCATAGAGAAAACGATGTTAGCCAGCCAACGAAAACAGCACATCCTGGAGATTCTGGCTCAGGACAAGCAGGTACATTCCACCGAGCTCAGCCAGCGCTTCAACGTATCCGAAGACTCTATCCGCCGTGATTTGCGCGAACTTGCCGCCGCCGGATTACTCCAGCGCGTCCACGGCGGGGCGCTGCCGGTTTCCGCTGCGATTGCCCCCTTTGAAACAAGAAAAAACGTGCAAATAGAGGCAAAAAAATCAATCGCGCAAAAAGCCGCGACGCTGATCGGCCCGGGCCAGGTGGTCATTATTGACGGCGGTACCACCACCGCCGAGATGATCAAATATCTCCCCAGAGAGATGCCTTTTACCGTGGTTACCCATAGCCCGAGCGTGGCCGTGGGGCTGGTTGATTATCCGGTGATTGAGGTCATTCTGCTGGGCGGAGCGCTGTTTAAGCATTCCGTTGTCACCATCGGGACGACGATGGCCGAGGCCGCTGGTCGAATCAACGCCGACCTGTTCTTTATGGGCGTAACGGGCGTGCATCACAGCGCAGGGTTTACTACCGGGAATTTTGAAGAGGCAGCGGTAAAGCGGCTGCTGAGCGAGCGGGCGTCGGAAACCGTGGTCATGGCCTCCCACGAGAAAATTAACGCCGCTTCCGCTTTTGCCATCGGCGAACTTAGCCTGGCCAGCACGCTTATCGTCGACGGCGAGCTGGATAAACCGCTGACCGAGGCGCTCACCCGTAGCGGCGTGACTATCATTAACTAATCGAGGTCATCATGCTGGATATCACCCATTTCGGGCTGTTCATACTGTCGGTCTTCCTGTTGTCCATTACGCCAGGCCCGGATATGGCCTACGTCGTCGGCCAGAGCGTGGCAAACGGTCGCCGCGCCGGGTTAATTTCGGCCGCGGGCGTCGCACTCGGCAGCTGCACCCACGCGATAGCCAGCGCGCTGGGTCTCACGGCGCTCATTACCGCCTCACCGCTGCTCTTTACCGTGGTGAAATATATTGGCGCGATGTATCTGATGTATCTTGGCGGCAAAATGATACTGGGCACCTTCGGCAAACCGCAGGCGGAGAGCGATGAGCCCGCGCCGGTACGGAGCAAGGCCAATACCCGTGGCCTGCTTTCTAAAGGCTTTATTACCACCCTCACCAATCCGAAGGTGATCCTGTTCTTTATTTCGTTCTTTCCGCAGTTCGTTTTGCCGAGCGGTGAACATCACGTCCTCTCTTTCCTGATCCTCGGCATGGCCTACGCGCTGGTTGGGTTTATGACTGATGCGACCTTTGCCATTCTGGCAGGTAGCGCCGCGGGCGCGGTCTCGCGCAACCGCGCGCTGCAAAAGCTTCTCGACAGGGTCGTTGGCACGGCGTTTATCGGGCTGGGGATCCGCCTGGCGCTGACGCGGCGGTGATGGCTAAAGCCCGGGACGCTATGCCCGGGCCAGGTTATGCCTGTTGACCGTTTTCCTCTTCGTCGCCGCGTGGCGCGCAAATCACCCGGTTTTTCCCCTGGTGTTTGGCGTCATACAGCAGGGCGTCAATACGGGCAATAAACGCTTCAGGATCTTCGCGCTCCCAGCTGCCCATCCCGGCGCTGAAGGTCACCTTCAGCCCCTTTTCACGCCAGTTATGCTCTTCAACCGCCACGCGCCACTGATTGAGCTGTTCTTCAGCCCACTCGGGATCGTCACTTTCGAACACCACCGCCATCTCTTCACCGCCGTAGCGGAACAGCAGCGCGCCGCTAAACTCGACCACGCCCATACCATATTCCGCAACTTTACGTAGCACGATATCGCCGAAGATGTGGCCATAGGTGTCGTTGAGCGATTTGAAGTTGTCGATATCCACCATCGCCAGGCAGAACGGTTTTTTCGAGATGACGTTTTGCGCCAGCTTCTCATCAAAGGCGCGACGATTTAGCAGGCCGGTGAGCTCGTCGGTCGTCGATTGTTTACGGAAAGTTTCAACCTTCTGGCTGTTGTTGATCAACTCCTGCGCCATCACCTCCTCGGTCGCATTAAACGGCGTCCCGGAGTTGATGCTGGAGATAACGCGCATAAACATGTTTTTCATCACCGAATGCACCAGAATCCAGCAGATGATGAGCATGAGGGCGGAAACCAACTGCGCATAGATCACTTTTGCGCTTTCATCCCACACGATAGAGGAGATGGTCTCTTCCTCAACCTTATAAATAAACAACCAGTCGGGATTGGTGTAGGAATAGTAGTAATAGTAGATATTACTATCTTCATCGTAGACCAGCCCCGATGCGTTACGCATTTTTTCTACGACCGTTTTCGGTACCAGAACGTCATTTTTTAGCGATGGGTCGGCATGAATAACGACGCTACCATTGCGGGTAACGATAAAAGACTCGCCCTCCATCGGAGTGACTTTCTGGCGCAGAGAGTATCCCATCTGTTTAATATCAAGCTCAAACGACAGAATAGCCGTCATATCCGCTTGCTTATTATAAGTTGGAATTGAAATATTAACTTTGCGTTCCCCAGAAATCAGATCCAGATACGGTTCACTGTAGGTAACAGATGAGAACGATGATGGGTCCTTAATATACCAGGGTAGCTGACGAATCTTTTCTCCCGCACTTTCATGGCTGGAAAAGCGAGCAGGAATCGTCAGAACCTCATCATTTTTATCAATCAAAGAGATATTCGATACGCCGGAAAGAAGCGACAGCACCCGATGCATATTATCCTTAAAAACCATATCGTTAACGCTTTTAAGGTCGGTAAAACTGCCGTCTTTTGTCAGTACTTTCGACATCGACGTCAGCGAGTGCTCCATCATTTGCAACGTTTTTTCCGTTTGCCCGCGAGCGACATTATAGACAGAGGCGCTGTTAACCTTATGATAAGATTTACGAATATCATCCATCTGTTTGTGGGCAATAAACAAACAAAAAACGATGAACATTATAAATGCCAACAAAAAGCTAACATTCAGCGTTCGGCTAAAATTAACCTGTCTTTTACTTGAATTGCTCACTGCACGTCTCCGGCATCCCTACTGAAAAAAGGAGGCGATTATAGATATGGAAGTTGTATTTAATCACTTGATAATGAACTAATTATTTGTAATGTCGTGTCATTGCAACATAAAGATTTGAAATTACCCGCCATAATAATCAATTCAACTCCAAAGTGACAGCTGAATAATTTACTTAAAGCTATAAAAAAAAGCCTGACAACTATTAAAATATAATATTTTTTGCCTATACGGCTAAAGATGAAAAAACTAAATGGGTCATATGCAATTAATTTTTATTAGATCGCAAATTAGCGATAAACACATTGTCTGGGATCATCGGCGCGAGCGTTGACGGGCCACAGAGTGGCCCGTCAGAAACCTGTGAATGAGAGTTCTGACCACCATTCACAGACGTCGGAAAGCCAATACTTCGTTAAGAACAGATTTCCGCTCCTCGCTTAAGGCGGCATAACATGTCATCCGTTTGCACATCCGCAGGAAAGTAGCCGTAAAACGCCAGCAGCCGCAATAAATCCGTTCTGGAAATACAAACCGAAGCGCTGTTGCTCAGAGGGTGAAACCCGAGCGGCTGACTTGCGGATACAGATGGATCGATGGCTATCTGAAGCGCTTTCTCCTTGTTATGTACGATCGCAAAAGGGGTAACGCCACCAGCTTCTACTCCTAAGATTTCCATTAGCTCATCTGATGAGGCAAATGAAAGGCGTGATTCGTTAAGCTGAAGCGCTAATTCACGAAGATCGGCCTTTTTATTGCCATCAAGAATATACAGATAAAAATGCTTACCCGAGCTATTTTTTAGTAGCAGATTTTTTAGCAACTGCGCCGGAAACGCTGTCGAAAGACTCGCATGGTCAGCGACTGTTTTGACCTCCTGATGCGGGATATGCTGATAAAAAATATCCAGTTCAGCGAGCAATTTCAGAACCGCATTCTCATCCATGTTTTCTCCTGAGTATCATCACTCATTTCGTAGGTAATAACTATCATTCCAAATAATATGCTGCATCATTCTTTCTTTTCGAACGGTCTTCCATAGTCATACGCTTAAGATGTTTGTTTTTCACGATGCGTCAGGATTATTCTGCGCCGGGCATACAGCGTCTCCTTCGACATCTTAAACGAGTACTCCAGGTCCTTGAGCTTGCGCGATTTAAGCATCTTCAGCGTAACGCCTCTTATTTGCCCGGATGCGATCCGTCTCCTGATTTCACCAGCGCTCAGCATCAGTTGTTTCTGCAATATCGACAGCAGGCTGATCTGAAAAGGCCGAGGGATCCGGATATGCACCGTCACCTGATTGCCTCGGGTAAGACAGAGCGACCAGCGCTCCTGAATACGACAATCAGGCCGTCCCGATAGCTCGGCGTTGTTTCGCTTGAGCATCGCAATATCACAGGAAAAATGTTGCACGGTGTCGGCATCGTTCATCATCAAGCGATAATAAAGCTCAGGCTTTATTTTGCTGACGTGCAGACGGGAAAACAGAGAAATATTCCAGGTGTAGTCGCAGTGCGTGCATTTATAGATACTCCAGATATCCAGCAGCTTCTTCTGCGAATTGACCCGAATGGCACCCGAAGGCGTGAAGTCTCGCTTTATATTGCATGCAGGGCAGCGTTTCGCAATACGCTGATACCCCACGGGCGTGACGGTCCATGTTACGTTCATAACGTACCTTTTTTTAACCCATACAAAACCGGATCCGTACTTAACGGACCATGAATGTGATGTATGAAAAATATTTAAGAGATATTTTTCAGTGGGTTAAAAAAAGATTTCCAACGCGACTATCCTATCGACGGTTGAGGAGATGCATTGAGACTATCAAAACGGCAATTATCGGGTAATTGAGTTCAATCAATTTCAATGATGATTCCAGTTCAATCTATTGATCTGACACCCTAAACGCCTTACAGCGTTTCTGTATATTTAATAGACAAACCAACAACAGAAGGAGCGCTTAATGACACAACATGAACGGTTTTGTCAGGCCTGCGGGATGCCGATGTCCGCGCCTGACGCGCTGGGGGCCAGCGATAAATATTGCGCCTACTGCTGCGACACCGACGGTAATCTGAAACCCTGGGAAGAGGCCGTTTCCGGTCTGGCGGGCTTCCTGGATTCCTGGCAAAAGGTCGGCCCGGAAGAATCGCGTAAGCGGGCAAAACGCTACCTGACAGCCATGCCTGCCTGGGCACACAAAGCGGACGACTGATCCGTATTTCAATTGCTCCCGCAGCGCTGAAGCTCATTGCATCAACCTGACTTTGTTACGTAAATTAGCCAGCCCGCGGGCTGGCTACTCACCGGAGCATCGTGTGAATAACCCGCCACAACGTTTACTGCAGTACGGCAGCGTGATGTTGTTTCCGCTGGCGATGATTATTTATGATTTCTCAGCCTACCTGACCACAGACCTTATCCAGCCAGGTATCATTAATATTATCAATGAACTACAGGCTGATGTGACCCTGGCACCCGCATCGGTGAGCCTGTACATGGCCGGCGGTCTGGCCCTGCAATGGTTGCTTGGCCCCCTTTCGGACCGTATTGGTCGGCGGCCAGTGCTGCTGGCCGGCGCGCTGATTTTTGCCCTTTCCTGCCTGGGCATGCTGTTTGTCTCTTCGATCGAACAGTACTTCGTCGCGCGCTTCATTCAGGGCACCAGCGTCTGCTTTATCTCGACCGTCGGCTATGTCTCTATTCAGGAAGCATTTGGCGAAACGGATTCAATCCGGATCATGGCCGTGCTGACGTCCATCGTCCTGCTTGCGCCGGTTATCGGGCCGGTGGCCGGCGCGGCGTTGATGACGTTCATCCACTGGAAACTGCTGTTTGCCATCATCGGCGCATTGGGTTTAGTCGCCTGGGGCTTGCTAATGTTGAAGATGCCGGAAACCGTTATCTCTCAGGGGCGAGGGTTTAAGCCGGGTGAGGTTTTGTCAGATTTCATCGCGGCGTTTCGTCACCCGGTCGTGCTCACCGGCTCGCTAGCGGTCGCTTTCGGCAACCTGCCCATCATCACCTGGGTGGCGCTCTCCCCGGTGATCCTGATTGAACACGGCGGCATGTCTCCCGGAACCTATGCCTGGACACAGGTACCGGTATTCAGTGGGATCATTATCGCCAGCGCAATTGTGGCAAATTTTATTAAAGACCCGACCTCGCCACGTTTTATCTGGTGCACGGTCCCGATACAGCTGGCTGGGCTGCTGACGCTGCTGGTCGGCAATTTGCTATCGCCCCATATCTGGTTATGGTCGGTGCTGGGAACCAGCCTTTATGCCCTGGGTATTGGGCTGCTCTACCCCGTGTTGTTTCGTTTCACGCTCTTTTCGCATAACCTGCCAAAAGGCACCGTTTCTGCCACGCTCAATATTCTGGCGTTGAGCGCATTTGCCCTTTCCATTGAGGCAACGCGCTGGCTCTACTTCCATGGCGGTGGCAGGATGGCGTTTCACTGTGCGGCTCTGGTGGCCGGTTTCGCGGTCATCATCCTGGTTTCCCGCCTGCTTAAACTTCGTCAGCAGTATCAAGGCCTGGCAAGCCAGCCGGCCAATAATGTTTAACGAGGAGAATTTATGTTTTCTTACGTCATGCTGGGTACTAACGATCTACCGCGCGCCATCAGCTTCTACGATCCGCTGATGGAACAACTTGGACACCCACAGGCAGGCCGTAACGAAGAAGGCGCCTCCTGGGGGACGTTCAGCGATAACCATACTATTGGATTATGTGTCGGCAGGCCTTTTAACCAGCAGAGTGCCAGCGTTGGCAATGGCACGATGGTGGCGCTGAATGCGGGCTCGTTTGAACATATTCAGCAACTGCACGCACTCGCGCTCAGCCTTGGCGGCACCGATGAAGGCGCGCCGGGACACCGCCCGCAATATGGCGAGGGCTTTTATAGCGCCTACGTACGCGATCCGGATGGGAACAAACTCGCATTTGTCTATTACGAAACCGCGTCCTGACCTACTCGCCACTCGCTGAAAGCGGCTGCGATACAATAAGGGAGCTTTATCGGCCCCCTTCGCGATCACACTTTTCGCCCTTTCGAATTCACTTACAAAAACCAGGTGTTATTATTGGTCTGGTAAATACCTTTCAACTCAACCCGAGGCTTTGATGCTGGAGAATGTCATCATCTGATAATCAGCTTTCCCGACCTTTTCAGGCCGGTCTGATTATCACTGCGCTGAAATCGATTGCGAACACCGCTGCGTGTTTGCGCATTTTGCACATGATGATGAAACAGGTTTTCCAGTATGAATTTATCCCGTCAGGAACAACGTACCTTACACGTTCTCGCCAAAGGTGGACGTATTGCGCACGTCCGCGATGCTTCCGGCCGCGTCACCTCCGTTGAATGCTACAGCCGCGAAGGGCTGTTGCTGACCGACTGCACGCTCGCCGTCTTCAAAAAACTCAAAACCAAAAAGCTGATCAAATCCGTCAATGGTCAGCCCTACCGCATTAATACCACCGGGCTGAACAGCGTTCGCGCCCAGCCGGACAACCGCTAAGGAAAGTCTAATGACAACATACAGCTTCACCTTCCATATCACCGATGAGAACGATGCGAACGACATCCGGAACGTCGAAACACGGGCATTTGGCTTCTGCAAAGAGGCCGATTTAGTGGCATCTTTACTGGAGGACGAAACCGCGCGTCCAACGTTATCGCTGCTCGCCCGCCATCAAGGCAAAGCCGTCGGGCATATTTTATTTACCCGCGCCACATTTAAGGGCGCAGTGAATTCACCGATGATGCATATTCTCGCGCCGCTGGCAGTCATACCGGAATATCAGGGCCTCGGCGTGGGCGGATTGCTGATACGCACCGGGTTAGAGAAACTGAGGTCGACTGGCTGCCAGAGGGTTTTCGTTCTCGGCCATGCCGCCTATTACCCACGCCATGGGTTCGAACCCTGTGCCGGAGACCAGGGCTATCCGGCGCCTTACCCTATTGCGGAGGAACACAAGGCCTGCTGGATGACGCAACCGCTTTCTGCTGAACCGGTTAAGCGCATCGGTAGCATTCAGTGTGCACAGGCGTTGATGAAGCCGGAGCACTGGCGTGAATAAACGCCCGCTCTAACAGCGCAAAAGGTTACCGAGGATAAACACAGGAAAGTATTAAGGTCAGGATTCAGTAAGCAGAGATGCTTTCAGAAGTCGGTCTGGAGCGGGCGAAGGGAATCGAACCCTCGTATAGAGCTTGGGAAGCTCTCGTTCTACCATTGAACTACGCCCGCTAAGGTGTGCGAGGAGCATTATAAACCTTACTCCTCGCCTGGCAAGCACTCTGGGTGCTAAGTGACGATAAAATAATCGCTTAGCACTTCGGCTTGCTGCCCTGCGGCGGTAAATAGCGCAGCGGATCGATAGCCGTTGCGCGGTAGCGGATCTGGAAGTGCAGCCTTACTGAGTCCGCATCCGAACTACCCATCGTGGCAATTTGCTGGCCAATCTTCACGCTCTGGCCGTTATTAACCAGCAGCTTTTCGTTGTGGGCATAGGCGGTGATGTAATCTTCGTTATGCTTAATCATCACCAGATTACCGTAGCCGCGCAGCTGGTTGCCGACGTAAACCACCTTCCCAGCGCCGGCGGCGTACACCGGCTGCCCGCGGCTGCCCGCGATATCAATCCCTTTGTTGCCGCCTTCTGATGTGGAATAGGTCAGCACCACCTTACCGCTGGCGGGCCAGCGCCAGCAGCGTTGCCCTACCGGCGGCCATGATGATTTCGGCACGGCGGAAGACGGGACCACTTTCGCCGTTTTGCTGGCGGTCGATTTTTTTGCGCTGGAAGACGAGCCGCCGCTGACCTTCAGCTTTTGCCCTATCTCGATGGTATACGGCGGAGAAATGCCGTTCATCCGCGCCAAATCTCGCACGCTGGTGCCCGTCATACGCGAAATACGCGACAGCGTATCGCCGCGCTTCACGGTGTAGACCGAGCCGCTGTAGCTGCCTTCTGACGAGTTTCCGGCGCAGCCGGACAGCGCCAGGCCAATAGCCAGGCACATTAACAGTCGTAGTGGGGAAGAGATCTGGCTTCCTGCTCGCAAAACGTATCCTCGGGTCATTATCGATCGGGCCATCTATGATAGCAGGCTCACGCTGGATGCCAAACCATCAGGATAGTGAATGATTGGCAAACGGAAAGCCTTCCGCCACCAGCGCCATCACCTGCGGACACCAGTTTACCGCCGGAATTTTCACCATCGCCGGGTAAAAAATCTGCGGCGATGGGAAGACGTCCACCACGTAACATTCGCTGAGTTTGTCCGCGCACACTTCGGACGACGGCAGCAGCGTCGCCGCCGCCAGCCCTGATTCGAGCCAGTCGAGAATCACCCCCGGCTGGGTAATATGCATAATCACCTTCGGGTTAACGCCCGCTTTGCGGAACAGATCGATCAGCATCTCGTAGGTGCCGGAGTCTTTCGCCCGGTGCAGCAGCACCAGCGGCAGCCCGCCCAGCGCGTTGTAGTCAAACGGGTTCGTCGGCGGCGACGGCAGGCATTTTTTGTTGATCACCGCCACCAGCTTCACCGGGTCGAACGAGACGTAGTCAAAACCGTCGCTGCGATAAGGACGCTGAATAAACGCCAGGTCGATGGCCCCCTCGTTCAGCATCATCTCCAGATGGCTGGAGTCGGTGACCGAAATGTTGACCTCAATCTCCGGGTAGCGCTGATACAGCGCCAGCAGCAGCGGCTTAAAGTACGACTGAAACAGGTGGCTCATGCCAAAGCGGAACTGCAGGCGATCTTTCTGGGCGATCTCCATCGTCTCACGCGCGGTATCCTCGACCTGGCGCAAAATCTCACAGGCCTTACGGTACAAGAAAAACCCGGCCTCGGTCGGCTCGATACGATTGCCACTGCGCAAAAACAGCGCCGTCTGTAGCTCATCTTCCAGCTCCTGGATGCGCTTGCTGAGCGGCGGCTGCGCCATGTTCAGCACCTTGGCGGCCTGGCTTATCGAGCCTTGCTCGACCACCCGGCAGAAATAGCGTAACCGTTTTAAATCCATTTATCCCCCGCGCCTGAAATGACCTTGCCCTAGTCTACGCACGATTTCCCACCGCGTGTAGCCACATCTTTTTGATCTACCCAGACCTGGCTAAACGGTATTTGCCCACACTCAGCGTAAGGAATAGGGTTGAACGCAGAAATGCTTCCCGAATATCAACAGGAATATACCGTGAAAAATGACACCACTGTACGCGACCTGCGCTCTGCGCTCGCGCTGCTGAAAACGCTGCCGGGTGAATATGTTGAAACCGACACCGAAGTTGATCCACACGCCGAACTGTCTGGCGTATATCGTTACGTGGGGGCTGGCGGCACCTGCCAGCGTCCAACCCGTAAAAACGGCCCGGTGATGATGTTCAATAAAATTAAAGGCTTTGACGACATCAGCGTCGCCATCGGTATCAACGGCTCGCGCAAACGCGTTAGCCACTTCCTGAACTGCCCGCCGGAAAGGCTCGGACACCTGCTGAAAGACTCGGTACAGCGCCCGATTCCGCCGGTGCTGACCACGGAGAAAGCGGTCGCTCAGGAAGTGGTTCATCTGGCCACCGACGCCGACTTTGACCTGCGCAAGCTGCTGCCCGCGCCGACCAATACCGAAGAGGATGCCGGTCCCTATATCACCATGGGCCTGTGCTATGCCTCCGATCCCGAGACGCATGAGTCCGACATCACCATTCACCGCCTGTGCGTGCAGAGCCGCGATGAGCTATCAATGTGGCTGACGCCGGGCCGCCATATCGATGCGTTCCGCATGAAAGCCGAAGAACTGGGCCAGCCGCTGCCAATCTCCATCAGCATCGGCGTCGATCCGGCCATTGAAATTGCCGCCTGCTTTGAGCCGCCGACCACTCCGCTGGGCTTCGATGAGCTGAGCATTGCCGGTTCGCTGCGCGGGCAGGCCGTTGAAATGGTGAAATGCCTGACCATCAACGAAAAAGCCATTGCCCACGCCGAGATCATCATTGAAGGCGAGCTGCTGCCGAACGTGCGCGTACGTGAAGATCAGAACACCAACACCGGCCGCGCGATGCCGGAATTCCCGGGCTATACCGGCGAGTCAAAAGACGCCCTGCCGGTGATTAAAGTGAAAGCGGTCACCCATCGCCACAGCCCAATCTGGCGCACCACCGTCGGGCCAGGCGAGGAACACGTCAACATGGCGGGGATCCCGACCGAAGCCAGCATCCTGGATATGGTCGGCCGCGCAATGCCGGGCAAACTGCTGAACGTCTTCGCCCACTCGGCGGGCGGCGGCAAGCTGCTGGCGGTGATGCAGTTCAAGAAATTCTCCCCGGCGGATGAAGGTCGCCAGCGCCAGGCCGCGCTGCTGGCATTCTCGGCGTTCCCGGAGCTGAAGCACGTGATTCTGGTGGACGAGGACGTGGACATCTTCGATAGCGACGATGTGCTGTGGGCGATGCAAACGCGCTACCAGGGCGACGTCGACACCATCACTATTCCGGGCGTGCGCTGCCACCCGCTGGATCCATCACAGGTGCCGGAATACAGCCCGAGCATTCTGCAACAGGGGATGTCCTGCAAAACCATTTTTGACTGCACCGTGCCGTTCCACCTGAAACATCACTTTGAACGTTCTAAATTCAAAGAAGTAGACGTGAAACGCTTCCTGCCGGACTTCGAGTAAGAGGAACAGACAATGACACCACGCATCATCATCGGCATCAGCGGCGCATCCGGTTTTCAGTACGGCGTGAAGGCGCTGGAGCTGCTTCAGCCCCTGCCGCTGGAGGTTCATCTGGTCGTCTCGAAAGGGGCGGAAAAAACCTGTGAGCTGGAGACGGACTATCGGCTGGACGCGGTGATGGCGATGGCGGACGTCGTGCACCCGATTGGCAACCTGGGCGCGGCCATCTCCAGCGGTTCGTTTAAAACGCTGGGCATGCTGGTCGCCCCCTGCTCCATGCGAACGCTGGGTGCCATTGCGCATTGTCTGACCGATAACCTGCTCACGCGCGCCGCGGACGTGGTGCTTAAAGAACGCCGCCGTCTGGTGCTGCTGGCGCGCGAAACGCCGTTAAACCTTGGCCATATCCGCAATATGGCCGCCGTGACGGAAATGGGCGGGATTATTTTCCCGCCGGTTCCGGCCCTCTATCAGCGTCCGCAAACCGCGGACGACATTATTACGCATAGCGTCAACCGTGCGCTCGACCTGTTCGATATCGACGTGGATAACATCCCGCGCTGGGGCGAAGGATCGCTGCGCCACGACGGCTAGTGCGATAAAGGAAACTCTCATGTTAATCGGTCCTTATGTAAACGGGTCCGCCGTGGTGATCGGCGGGCTAATTGGCGCGCTGGCGGGAAGTAAACTCCCGGATCGCGTCAAAACGGCGCTGCCGATGACCTTCGGGCTGTGCTCGGTTGGTCTGGGTATTACGCTGGTACTGAAGGTGCAATATATGCCTGCGGTGGTGCTGGCGATGATTGTCGGCGCGCTGATTGGCGAGCTGCTGCATCTGGAAAGCGGGATTGGTAAAGCCGCCGGTTCAACGCGCGGCCTGATCAACAAAGTGCTGCCGCCGGTACAAGGCTTAAGCCACGAAGAGTTCACCGAGAAGTTCGTCGCCATTCTGGTGCTGTTCTGCGCCAGCGGTACGGGCGTATTCGGGGCGATGACCGAAGGGATGAGCGGCGATCCGTCGATCCTGTACATCAAAACCATTCTCGATCTGTTCACCGCCGGCATTTTTGCCACCCTACTCGGCTTTGCGGTAATGACCATTGCCATTCCGCAGTTAATCATTCAGCTGGCGCTGGCGATGCTGGCGGTGTTCCTGCTGCCGATGATTACGCCGTCGATGATGGCGGACTTCTCCTGCGCGGGCGGGCTGCTGATGGTAGCGACGGGGCTGCGTATTTGTAATATTAAGCTTTTTCCGGTTGCAAACATGTTGCCTGGGCTTGTTTTGGTAATGCCTTTTTCCCACTTATGGGCTACGCTGGTTGCCTGAGTATATGACCCGGTGGGTTTATGCCGGGTCATCTTTCATTTTCAGGAGTTGCCATGGCAGGGGAACACGTCATTTTGCTCGATGAGCACGATCAACCGTGCGGAATACTGGACAAGTATGCCGCGCACACGCTCTCTACCCCACTGCACCTCGCCTTCTCTTGTTGGTTATTCAACGATCGCGGCCAGCTCCTGGTCACCCGCCGCTCTTTAAGCAAAGTGGCCTGGCCCGGCGTATGGACCAACTCGGTCTGCGGGCATCCACAGCAGGGCGAGACCTTCGAACAGGCCATTATCCGCCGCTGCCGCTTTGAGCTGGGCGTCGAAATAAGCCACGTCACCTCGGTCGCCCCCGACTTCCGCTATCGCGCCGTCGCGCCTAACGGCATCGTCGAAAACGAGGTGTGCCCGGTGTATGCGGCCCGCGTCACCAGCGCCGTACAGCCGAACGCCGACGAGGTAATCGAATATCAGTGGTGCGAGCTCGACGATGCGCTGCGCGCGCTGGCGCTGACGCCGTGGGCGTTTAGCCCGTGGATGGTGATGGAAGCGGCTGACGAAGAGGCGCGTCAGGCGTTTATTGCATTCGCGCGTAGCTGAACATTCCCGGCGTCGCTGCGCTCGGCCGGGCTACCGGCCATCAGGCATAAAAAAACCCGGCATCGCCGGGTTTTTTGCATCTCGCTCGCGCGATTATTTCACCGGACGCATCGCCGGGAACAGGATCACGTCGCGAATGGTGTGGCTGTTGGTGAACAGCATGACCATACGGTCGATACCGATACCCAGACCCGCGGTCGGCGGCAGGCCGTGTTCCAGCGCGGTGACGTAGTCTTCGTCGTAGAACATCGCTTCGTCATCGCCCGCTTCTTTAGCGTTAACCTGATCCTGGAAACGCTGCGCCTGGTCTTCCGCGTCGTTCAGCTCGCTGAAACCGTTACCGATTTCGCGGCCGCCGATGAAGAATTCAAAGCGGTCGGTGATTTCCGGGTTCACGTCGTTACGGCGCGCCAGCGGAGAAACCTCTGCCGGGTACTCGGTGATGAAGGTCGGCTGAATCAGGTGCGCTTCCGCCACTTCTTCGAAGATCTCGGTCACGATGCGGCCCAGACCCCAGCTCTTCTCAACGTGCACGCCGATGCTTTCAGCAATGGCTTTCGCGGAGTCGAAGTTATCCAGATCGGCCATTTCCGTTTCCGGACGGTATTTCTTGATCGCTTCACGCATGGTCAGTTTTTCGAACGGCTTGCCGAAGTCGAAAGTCTGGTCGCCGTAAGGCACCGCGGTGTGGCCCAGAATATCCTGCGCCAGGGTACGGAACAGGGACTCGGTCAGTTCGATCAGATCTTTGTAGTCCGCGTACGCCATGTAGAGTTCCATCATAGTGAACTCAGGGTTGTGGCGAACGGAGATACCTTCGTTACGGAAGTTACGGTTGATTTCGAACACGCGTTCGAAGCCGCCAACCACCAGACGTTTCAGGTACAGTTCCGGCGCGATACGCAGGTACATGTCCAGGTCCAGCGCGTTGTGATGGGTGATGAACGGACGGGCAGACGCGCCGCCAGGGATGACCTGCATCATCGGGGTTTCCACTTCCATAAAGCCGCGGCCGACCATGAACTGACGGATGCCAGCCAGGATCTGCGAGCGCACTTTAAAGGTATTACGGGATTCATCGTTAGAGATGAGGTCCAGGTAACGCTGACGGTAGCGCGCTTCCTGATCCTGCAGGCCGTGGAATTTGTCCGGCAGCGGACGCAGCGCTTTGGTCAGCAGACGCAGTTCGGTGCAGTGGATAGACAGTTCGCCGGTCTTGGTTTTGAACAGTTTACCTTTGGCGCCCAGAATGTCGCCGAGGTCCCATTTCTTGAACTGCTCGTTGTAAACGCCTTCCGGCAGATCGTCACGCGCCACGTACAGCTGAATGCGGCCGCCCACGTCCTGCAGCGTCACGAAGGAGGCTTTACCCATAATACGGCGAGTCATCATACGACCCGCAACGGAGACTTCGATATTCAGCGCTTCGAGCTCTTCGCCTTCCTTACCATCGAATTCAGCGTGCAGTTGGTCAGAGGTACGGTCGCGACGGAAATCGTTAGGGAACGGGATGCCCTGCTCACGCAGTGCAGCCAGCTTCTCGCGGCGTGCCTTCATTTCGTTGTTAAGATCGACTACCTCGTCAGCGCCTTGTGCGTTTTGTTCAGACATGTTGGTTCCTCATAACCCTGCTTTCAAACTTGCTTCGATAAATTGATCCAGACTGCCGTCCAGTACCGCCTGCGTATTGCGGGTTTCAACCCCGGTGCGCAGGTCTTTAATTCGGGAATCGTCCAGGACATAGGAACGAATCTGGCTACCCCAGCCGATGTCGGATTTGTTGTCTTCCATCGCCTGTTTTTCCGCGTTCTTTTTCTGCATCTCCAGTTCATAAAGCTTCGCTTTCATCTGCTTCATGGCCTGGTCTTTGTTCTTGTGCTGGGAACGGTCGTTCTGGCACTGGGTCACGATCCCGGTCGGGATGTGGGTGATACGCACCGCGGATTCCGTACGGTTAACGTGCTGACCGCCCGCGCCGGAGGCACGGTAAACGTCGATGCGCAGATCCGCCGGGTTGATGTCGATATCGATATCGTCATCGACTTCCGGGTAGACGAATGCGGAGCTAAAGGAGGTGTGGCGACGGCCGCCGGAGTCGAACGGGCTCTTACGCACCAGGCGGTGAACGCCGGTTTCGGTACGCAGCCAGCCGTAAGCGTATTCGCCGGAGATTTTGATGGTCACGGATTTAATCCCGGCCACTTCCCCTTCGGACTCTTCGATAATTTCGGTTTTAAAGCCGCGCGCTTCTGCCCAACGCAGATACATACGCTCGAGCATGCTTGCCCAGTCCTGCGCTTCAGTACCGCCGGAACCGGCCTGGATATCAAGGTAGCAATCGGCGCTGTCGTATTCGCCAGAGAACATACGACGGAACTCCAGCTGCGCCAGTTTTTCTTCCAGCGTGTCCAGCTCGGCAACGGCTTCGTTGAAGGTTTCTTCGTCGTCGGCTTCTACAGCCAGTTCCAGCAGGCCGGAAACATCTTCCAGGCCCTGAGACATTTGGTCGAGGGTATCGACAATCGCTTCAAGGGAGGAACGCTCTTTGCCCAGCGCCTGCGCGCGTTCGGGTTCGTTCCAGACATCCGGCTGTTCCAGCTCGGCGTTTACTTCTTCCAGACGCTCTTTCTTGGCGTCATAGTCAAAGATACCCCCTAAGAACGTCGGAGCGCTCCGTGAGGTCCTGAATGCGATTATTTACCGGGTTTATTTCAAACATGGTCTATTTTCTTTTAATGGACGAGAAAAATGCGGTTATAAGAGCGGAATCTTAGCGGATTCCCGCCCTTATTTACAGTGAAAGAGATGCTAAATCGGCCACAGATGCTCGATGATCAACTGTAAGCTCCGGTTGCCGCGAAACTCATTAATGTCCAGCCGATAGGCCAGAGTCACTTCGCGCACGCCGTTATCCGGCCAGACGGCGGTGTCAACATTGAAGGCAATGCCGTCCAGCAGCGGGCCGCCGCCGACCGGTTCGGCCATCACTTTCAGGTGACGCTCGCCCACCAGCCGCTGCTGCAGCAGGCGAAAACGCCCGTCAAACAGCGGTTCCGGGAACATCTGCCCCCACGGACCGGCGTCACGCAGCGTCTGCGCCATCTCCAGCGTCATCTCCTGGGGGCCTAGCTCGCCGTCGGAGAGGATCTCCCCCTGCAGCAGCGCCGGGTCCAGCCATTCGGTGACCAGCTCGCCGAAGCAGCGCTGGAACTCTTCGAAGCGTTCTTCCTCCAGCGACAGCCCCGCCGCCATCGCGTGGCCGCCGAACTTCAGCATCAGCCCCGGATACAGCGTGTCCAGACGCTCCAGCGCATCGCGCATATGCAGCCCCTGAATCGAACGCCCGGAGCCTTTCAACTGGCCGTTGCCCGCAGGGGCAAAGGCGATCACCGGGCGATGGAAGCGCTCTTTGATGCGGGAAGCCAGAATGCCGACCACCCCCTGATGCCACTCGGGGTGATACATCGCCAGCCCGCCCGGCAGCTCGGCACGGCTGCGCTCAAGCTGTTCGCACAGGGTCAGCGCTTCTGCCTGCATCCCCTGCTCAATTTCTTTACGGGTCTGGTTTAACGCGTCCAGTTCATTTGCCAGCACGCGCGCTTCACCGAGGTTATCGCACAGCAGCAGCGCCACGCCGACGGACATGTCGTCTAAGCGCCCGGCGGCGTTCAGGCGCGGCCCGAGCGCAAAGCCCAGATCGCTGGCCACCAGCTTCGCGGCGTCGCGGTTGGCAATCTCCAGCAGTGCCTTAATGCCCGGACGGCAGACGCCCGCACGAATGCGGCTCAGCCCCTGGAAGGTCAGAATACGGTTGTTGACGTCCAGCGGCACCACGTCAGCCACGGTGCCCAGCGCCACCAGATCGAGAAATTCGACAATCTTCGGCACCGCAATGCCGCGAGACTCAAACCAACCTTTCTCTTTCAGATGGTTACACAGCACCAACATCAGGTAGAACGCTACGCCGACGCCCGCCAGCGATTTCGATGGGAATGGGCAGTCGGCGAGGTTGGGGTTAACCATCGCGTCGGCGTTGGGCAGCGTTTCACCGGGCAGGTGGTGATCGGTCACCAGCACCGAGATCCCCAGTTCGTGTGCGCGATCGACGCCGGCATGGGAGGAGATCCCGTTGTCCACCGTCATGATCATCTGCGCGCCGCGCGCGTGGGCCTGATCGACCACTTCCGGGCTTAAGCCATAGCCGTCTTCAAAACGGTTCGGCACCAGATATTCCACCGAGCGGCAGCCCATCGCCCGCAGCGACAGGACGCTCAGCGCGGTGCTGGTGGCGCCGTCGGCGTCGAAGTCGCCCACCACCATGATGCGCAGATTTTTTTCAAAGGCATCGTGCAGCATCTCGACGGCTTTCTCGACGCCGGTCAGGGTGCGCCAGTGCAGCATCCCCTTGAGGCCGCGTTCGAGATCGTCCGGCGATTTCACGCCGCGGCTGGCGTACAGACGGCGCAGCAGCGGCGAAAGCTCAGCGGGCAGCGTGATGGAATCATCCACCTCCCGGCGGCGAAGTTGAGTCTGTTGTTTCACGCGAATTATTTACCGCTGCTCTGTTTCTGATGTTGGTCGAGGAACGCTTTCATCTCTTTCGGGCCCTGATAGCCCGGGACCATAAAGCCGTCGCTAAGCACGATCGCCGGGGTGCCGGTGACGCCAAACTGCACGCCCAGCGCATAGTGGTTGGCGATGTCGATATCGCAGGTCGCCGCCTGCACGCCCTTGCCGTTCATCGCATCGTCAAACGCTTTGTTGCGGTCTTTTGCGCACCAGATAGACTTCATGTCCTGCTCGGCCTGGCTCTGAATGCCCTGACGCGGGAAGGCCAGGTAGCGCACGGTGATCCCCAGCGCGTTATAGTCTTTCATCTCTTCGTGCAGCTTGTGGCAGTAGCCGCAGGTGATGTCGGTAAAGACGGTAATCACATGCTTTTCCTGCGGCGCTTTGTAGACGATCATCTCTTTTTCCAGCGCCTTCAGGTGGGTCATCAGCAGGGCGTTGGTGACATTCACCGGCTGCGCGCCGCTGACGTCGTACATCGGCCCCTGGATAATGTGCTTGCCGTCATCGGTGACGTACAGCACGCCGCTGTTGGTCAGCACGGTTTTCATCCCGGCCACCGGCGCGGGCTGAATGTCGGTGCTCTGCACGCCCAGTTTGGCGAGCGACTGCTTGATGGCCGCATCGTCAGCCTGCGCCAGCCCGGAGAAAGCAGCGGCCAGCAGGGTAAACATCATTAAACCTTTTTTCATAATCTGTCCTTTTAAATCAGCATCATGCGCGCGGATGATGCTGTTGATGAAGTTGACGCAGCCGCTCTGTCGCGACGTGCGTATAAATTTGTGTGGTCGACAAATCGCTGTGCCCAAGCAGCATCTGCACTACGCGCAGATCCGCGCCGTGGTTTAACAGGTGCGTGGCGAACGCGTGACGTAAAACGTGCGGCGACAGCTTTTCGCTATCGATCCCCGCTAACTGGGCATAATGCTTAATCCGGTGCCAGAAGGTCTGGCGGGTCATCTGCTGGGCACGCTGGCTAGGAAACAGCACATCAATCGCCACGCCGTTCAGCAGCCACGGGCGGCCGTGCTCCAGCCAGTTTTCCACCCAGTAGACCGCCTCTTCGCCCAGCGGTACCAGCCGTTCTTTGTTGCCTTTACCGATAACTCGCACCACGCCCTGACGCAGGCTGATGTCGCTCATCGTCAGCCCCACCAGCTCCGACACGCGCAGCCCGGTGGCATAGAGTACCTCAAGCATCGCTTTATCGCGCAGCTCCAGCGGCTGATCCACCAGCGGTGCCTGCAACAGGCGCTCAACCTGCGCTTCGCTGAGATCTTTCGGCAAGCGCTGCGGCAGCTTGGGCGAAGCCAGCAGCGCGCTGGGATCGTCCTGGCGAATCTTTTCGCGGTACAGATGCTGGAAGAAACGGCGCATGGCGCTCAACAGGCGCGCGGAACTGGTCGCCTTATAGCCGCCCTGCTGCCGCTCGGCGAGTAGGTTTTGCAGATCGTCACTCTGGACGCTTTCCAGCGTCAGGTTCCGATGCACCAGCCATTCGACGACCATGGTCAGATCCCGACGGTACGCGCTGAGCGTATTTTCCGCCAGATTTCGCTCCAGCCACAGCGCATCGAGAAACTGTTCGATGCGAGCAAGATCCTTATCCACTTCGAGCCCTCTGCCTGTAAAATCAACTCCATTATGCCTGAATTAAGCCCCTTTCTGGTACACTAGCCGCATCGTCATCGCAAGAATCGAGAGCAGTTCGTCATGAATATCGGCCTTTTTTATGGTTCCAGCACCTGCTACACCGAGATGGCAGCGGAGAAAATTCGCGACATTATCGGCCCGGAACTGATCACACTACATAACCTGAAAGATGATTCGCCAGCCTTAATGGAGCAATACGACGTGCTCATTCTCGGCATCCCGACCTGGGATTTCGGTGAGATTCAGGAAGATTGGGAAGCGGTCTGGGAACAGCTGGATACGCTGAATCTGGAAGGTAAAATCGTTGCGCTGTACGGCATGGGCGACCAGCTCGGTTACGGCGAGTGGTTCCTCGATGCGCTGGGTATGCTGCATGACAAGCTGGCCACCAAAGGGGTGAAATTCGTCGGCTACTGGCCAACGGAAGGCTATGAGTTCACCAGCCCGAAACCGGTCATCGCCGACGGCCAGCTGTTTGTCGGCCTGGCGCTGGATGAGACCAACCAGTACGACCTCAGCGACGAACGTATTCAGAGCTGGTGTGAACAAATTCTCGGCGAGATGGCCGAGCAGTTCTCCTAATGCTTACTGGGCGCGGGCTGCTGCAGGAGAATCCGCCGCAGGTCGCGCCACTCTTCCGGGTTCATGCTGTCTGCCGCCAGCCAGAGATGCTGGCGACGACCGCCCGGACGACGGATCCGCAGCATCATCCCTGAGTTCAGCATCCACGGCGCGCCCAGAATCTCCCACTCCTGATTACGCCAGCGCAGACGGGAGTCCATCAGCAGCTTAATTTCCCCCTGGTGTGAGTGAATGCGCCGCTGGCTGCGCACGCAGTCAAACACCACCAGCGAGAGCAAAATCAGCCAGAGCGGGGTGTAGCTCAGCGGCCACGGCATCAGCAGCACCAGAGCCGCCACCAGCCCGTGGAGCAGTAAAGAGAGCCACTGTGAGCGCCAGGAGACGCGTAAATCAGATTGCCACAGGACCACGTTCCCGATTCCGTGTCTGAATAAGTTGCACCATGCGCTGGAGGTTAGCGTCGGCCGGTTTGCCGTGATTCATCAGCCAGTTGAAAAGATCCGGATCGTCGCACTCCAGCAGACGAATAAAGAGCGCTTTGTCTTCATCGCTTAGCGTGTCGTACTCATGCTCAAAGAACGGCATGATGGAAATGTCGAGTTCACGCATACCGCGGCGGCATGCCCAATGGATACGGGCTTTATTATTGATGTCCATAATTTCCTTCCAGCATTACGTTGCTACTAGTTTAACGTGTTTTTTGCAGTTACTTTACTGGAATATCACGTTACACGCGTCATATTCAGAAAAAAACCTCAATAAATTAAAGGGATTCATCTTATTACGAGGCGCTTCGCAGAACGCGCGAACGGCACAAAACGGCCATCGAAAGCGCTTGCAATGGCGGGCATCTCTTTTACCATGAGGGAATAAGCGCGTTACTCAATTCAGGATATCAATATGGCTTTTACTCCTTTTCCTCCGCGTCAGCCCTCCGCCTCCGCGCGTTTACCGCTGACGTTAATGACGCTTGATGATTGGGCGCTGGCGACCATTACCGGTGCCGACAGTGAAAAGTACCTGCAGGGCCAGGTGACCGCCGACGTTGCGCAGCTCGACGAACATCAGCATCTGCTGGTCGCCCACTGCGATGCCAAGGGTAAAATGTGGAGCAACCTGCGCCTGTTCCGCCGGCAGGACGGTTTTGCCTGGATTGAGCGCCGCAGTCTGCGTGACGCACAGCTGACGCAGCTGAAAAAATACGCCGTGTTCTCAAAAGTGGTGATTGCCCCTGACGACGAGCAGGTACTGCTGGGCGTAGCCGGGTTCCAGGCACGCGCCGCGCTGGCCAACCTGTTTGGCACTCTGCCGAGCGCCGAGACGCCGTGCGTGCAGGATGGTGAAACCTCGCTGCTATGGTTTGCTCCCCCGGAAGAACGTTTCCTGCTGGTGACCGACGCGGTGACCGCCGAGCGCGTGACCGATGCGCTGCGCGGCGAAGCGCAGCTTAACAACAGCCAGCAGTGGCTGGCGCTGGACATCGAAGCCGGTCTGCCGGTGATTGATGAAGCCAACAGCGCGCAGTTTATCCCACAGGCCACCAACCTACAGGCGCTGGGCGGTATTAGCTTTAAGAAAGGCTGCTACACCGGCCAGGAGATGGTGGCGCGCGCAAAATTCCGCGGTGCCAACAAACGCGCGCTGTGGACGCTGGCGGGTAAAGCCTCTCGCGTACCGGAAGCCGGGGAAGATTTAGAACTGCAGATGGGCGACAACTGGCGTCGTACCGGCACCGTGCTGGCGGCGGTACAGCTGGATGATGGTCAGCTGCTGGTGCAGGTGGTGATGAACAACGATATGGAAGCCGACAGCGTGTTCCGCGTGCGCGACGATGCGTTTACGCTGAGCATCAAGCCGCTGCCGTATTCGCTGGATGAAGAGTAATTAAGCCTCGCGCCGTCCCGGCGGCGCTGCGCCTGGCCGGGCTACCGGGTGAGACGTTGACGGACCACGCAGCCCGGGCGAGGCGTTTAGCCGACCCCGGGATGACACTCAACCTATCCCACCTGCCCCACATACAGATAAATCGCCAGAAAATGGCAGGCGCTACCGCCCAGCACAAACGCGTGCCAGATAGCATGGTTGTAGGGAATCCGCTTGCAGACATAAAAAATCACCCCCAGCGAGTAGATGATTCCCCCCACCGCCAGCAGCGTCACCCCGCCGATATCCAGCTTCACCGCCAGTTGATACACCACAATCAGCGACAGCCAGCCCATGAGCAAATAGGTTACCAGCGACAACACTTTGAAACGATGCGCAATGGTCAGCTTAAACAAGATCCCCAGCAGCGCCAGGCTCCAGATAACGATCATTAACCCGCGCGCCAGCGGCGAGTCCAGCCCCACCAGCAAGAACGGCGTATAGGTACCGGCAATCAGCAAATAGATAGCGCAGTGGTCGAATTTCTTCAGCCATACTTTCGCCCGCTGTGAGGGAATGGCGTGGTACAGCGTTGAGGCCAAAAACAGCAGGATCATACTGCCGCCATACAGGCTATAGCTGGTAATCGCCGTAGCGCTGGCGTTAGCGTCAACCGCCTGCACCAGCAGCAAAACCAGCCCTACGATGCCGAGAACAAAACCGACACCGTGACTAATGCTATTGGCAACTTCCTCTGCCAAAGAATATCCCTGTTGAACAAGTGGTTTCTTATCCATTACGCGCTCCGGGCGAACGTCAAATCAAGCAACGTCACTAGCGTAACTGAGAATGGTTCCAGTGAACGCATGTAAGCTAAAATAAATAGGCAAATTACTATAAAATAAGATTAATCAGCATCTTAACAACATCATTCAACTAACACGCGTACGCTTTTTTATTTAATACATTTAAATTCAATCACATAAAAGGTGTTTTCCCCCGGATAGATATCGCTGATGACCTGCTTAAGCTGCGGCAGGGTCATATTTTCCTGCTCCGCATGACGTTCGCTGAGGGTATCCAGAGTTACGGTTGAGGTAGCCAGCACTTCAATCGTGCAGAAATAGCCATCGTCTTCATAGCGCCCGACGCGCAGAACATCGCCGGTTTTAAAATGCGATTCAGCGGCGTCGCGCAGGGTGATGGTCTTACGCCCGGCAACAATGTCGTCCAGGAAGCGCTGAAAAAAAGTGATGTCGTTTGGCTGCATGGTATTATTCCCTTTAGATTTTCACATTAACGAGTATCGCCACCGTGAGCATGTTCTCCCACACCGCTATCGCCAGCCTCAATAATCTTGAGATGATGGTCTATCACTATGTCATCAAAAATCGCGACACGGTGATGTACATGACCATTCGTGAGCTGGCCGATGCGGCGGGCGTTTCCACCACCACGGTGATGCGTTTTTGCCGCAAGCTCAACTGCGATGGCTACTCAGAGTTTCGCGTTCGCTTCAAATTATATCTCGAGCAGGAAGAGCCGCAGCAGGCAAATTTCGGCGCCAGTGAAATTATCAGTTTTTTCAAAAGCGTCAATAATGATGAATTTGATAAACTGCTCGACCGCGCGGTAGAGGTTATTCTCGCCTCAGAGCGTATTATTTTTGTTGGCGCAGGCACTTCTGGCTCGCTGGCGAAATATGGCGCGCGGTTCTTTTCGAATATTGGAAAATTCAGTAATCATATCGACGATCCTTATTTTCCGGTCACTAATGATATGGCCAAAAATGCGCTCGCGATTGTTCTTTCGGTCTCTGGCGAAACCGAAGAGATCCTGCGTTTTGCCAGCCAGTTTAGCCTGCATCACTGTAAAGTGATGTCGATAACCAGCCATGAACACTCGCGTCTGGCGAAGCTGGCGGACTTTAACCTCTCCTGGCACGTGCCGCAAACGCGCATCGGCGGCGTTTACGATATTACGACGCAGATTCCGGTTATCTATATTCTGGAGTCCTTAGGCCGTAAACTGGCGAAGAAATTAGCATAAAAAAACAGGGTGTTTTTTCGATGTAACATATGCCCCGAGGGGGAATTTGTTATATCGTGACATTTAATATTCCTTTGTTAGACTCAGACTTATTAAGACTAATCAATGAGCCTTGCAAAGATGAAAAAATTAACCTTACCGAAAGACTTTTTATGGGGTGGCGCGGTTGCCGCTCACCAGGTTGAAGGCGGCTGGAATAAAGGCGGCAAAGGCCCCAGCATCTGTGACGTCCTCACCGGCGGCGCGCACGGCGTACCGCGTGAAATTACTCAGGAAGTGGTGCCGGGTAAATACTATCCAAACCACGAAGCGATCGACTTCCACGGCCACTACAAAGAAGACATCAAGCTGTTCGCTGAGATGGGCTTCAAATGCTTCCGTACCTCCATTGCCTGGACCCGTATTTTCCCGAACGGCGATGAAAGCCAGCCGAACGAAGAGGGGCTGAAGTTCTACGATGACATGTTCGATGAGCTGCTGAAATACAACATCGAGCCGGTTATCACCCTCTCCCACTTTGAAATGCCGCTGCACCTGGTGCAGGAATACGGCGGCTGGACCAACCGTAAAGTGGTCGATTTCTTTGTACGCTTCTCCGAAGTGGTCTTCGAGCGCTACAAAAACAAGGTCAAATACTGGATGACCTTTAACGAAATCAACAACCAGCGTAACTGGCGCGCGCCGCTGTTCGGCTACTGCTGTTCCGGCGTGGTCTACACCGAGCATGAAAACCCGGAAGAGACCATGTACCAGGTGCTGCACCACCAGTTCGTGGCCAGCGCCCTGGCGGTGAAAGCCGCGCGTCGTATTAACCCGGAGATGAAAGTCGGCTGTATGCTGGCAATGGTGGCGCTCTATCCGTTCTCCTGTAAGCCGGAAGACGTGATGTTCGCCCAGGAGTCCATGCGCGAGCGCTATGTCTTTACCGACGTACAGCTGCGCGGCTACTACCCAAGCTATGTGCTGAACGAATGGGAGCGTCGCGGCTTCAACATCAAGATGGAAGCGGGCGACGAAGCCATTCTGCGTGAAGGCACCTGTGACTATCTGGGCTTCAGCTACTACATGACCAATGCCGTGAAAGCGGAAGGCGGCACAGGGGACGCGATCTCTGGCTTCGAAGGCAGCGTGCCGAACCCGCACGTGAAAGCCTCCGACTGGGGCTGGCAGATTGACCCGGTTGGCCTGCGCTATTCACTGTGCGAACTGTACGAGCGCTATCAGAAGCCGCTGTTTATCGTGGAAAACGGCTTTGGCGCTTACGATAAAGTGGAAGAAGACGGCAGCATCAACGATGACTACCGCATCGACTACCTGCGCGCGCACGTCGAAGAGATGATGAAAGCGGTGACCTACGACGGCGTCGATCTGATGGGCTACACGCCGTGGGGCTGCATCGACTGCGTGTCGTTCACCACCGGGCAGTACAGCAAGCGTTATGGCTTTATCTATGTGAATAAGCACGATGACGGTACCGGCGATATGTCTCGTTCGCGGAAGAAAAGCTTTGAGTGGTATAAAGCGGTGATTGCCAGCAACGGCGAGAGTCTGTAAGTTCGTTTCCCCTCACCCTAACCCTCTCCCCAAAGGGGAGAGGGTACCGATAGTGCAAATGCTGACGTCGGTTTTCTCCCTCGCCCCTTTGGGGAGAGGACCGGGGTGAGGGGCCTGCACCACACTACTTCCCGCCCGCCAGCTCCAGAAAACTGCCCGTCACATAGGACGCCTTCTCGCTCAGCAGCCAGACAATCGCCTGCGCCACCTCTTCCGGCTGGCCGCCGCGCTGCATCGGCAGAACCGATTTCACTCGATCAACCCGCCCCGGCTCGCCGCCGTCGGCATGCATTTCGGTATAGATAAAGCCCGGCCTGACGCCGTTTACGCGGATCCCCTGCGCCGCCACTTCAATCGACAGCCCGGTGGTCAGCGTATCAATCGCCCCTTTCGACGCTGCATAATCCACATACTCACCCGGCGATCCAAGACGCGCCGCGGCCGATGAGACGTTCACAATCGCCCCGCCCTTGCCACCGTGCGGTATCGCCATGCGCTTTACCGCTTCCCGACAGCACAGGAAATAGCCGGTAACGTTGGTGGTTAATACGCGATTAATCCGTTCGGCAGTTAACGCTTCTACGCGGCTTTGCGTAAACAATATCCCGGCATTATTCACCAGCGCCGTCAGCGGCTCCGGCTGCGCGTCGAGCTGGGCGAACATCGCCATCACCTGCGCTTCATCGCCAATATCCGCCTGCACCGCGAACGCTTTACCGCCCGCCGTTGCAATGGCGTCGACGACTTCCCCCGCCGCCCGCGCATTCTGGTGATAGTTTACCGCCACCGTATATCCTTCCTGCGCCAGCTGTAGCGCCGTCGCTCGTCCTATTCCCCGGCTTGCGCCGGTGACCAATGCAAGTGCCATTCGTTTCTCCCAAAAAAATAAAGGCGCCGAAGCGCCTTTAAAAGATAGTGTAAACAAGCGATTACTGGTATTCGCTCATTGGTACGCAGGAGCAGAACAGGTTACGGTCGCCGTACACGTCATCAAGACGTTTAACGGTCGGCCAGTACTTGTTCGCCACGCCCGCCGGGAAGACCGCCAGCTCGCGGCTGTAGCCGTGATTCCACTCGGCGACCAGTTCATTCTGGGTATGCGGAGAGTTGACCAGCGGGTTATCTTCCAGCGTCCACTCGCCCGCTTTCACGCGGTCGATTTCGCTGCGAATCGCCAGCATCGCGTCGATAAAGCGGTCCAGTTCGGCCTTGCCTTCTGATTCCGTCGGCTCAACCATCAGCGTGCCCGCCACCGGGAAGGACATGGTCGGCGCATGGAAACCGTAGTCAATCAGGCGCTTAGCAATGTCCAGCTCGCTGATGCCGGTCTCTTCTTTCAGCGGACGAATATCCAGAATACATTCGTGCGCCACATGGCCGTGGCTGCCGGTGTACAGCACCGGATACGCGTCTTTCAGGCGAGTCGCAATGTAGTTAGCGTTGAGGATTGCTACCTGGCTGGCCTGCTTCAGCCCTTCCGCGCCCATCATGCGGATGTACATCCAGCTGATTGGCAGAATAGACGCGCTGCCGAACGGTGCCGCGGACACCGCGCCCTGGCGGGTCAGCATGCCTTCAATGTGCACCACGCTGTGGCCCGGCACGAACGGTGCCAGGTGCGATTTCACGCCGATAGGGCCCATGCCCGGGCCGCCGCCGCCGTGTGGGATGCAGAAGGTTTTGTGCAGGTTCAGGTGCGAAACGTCCGCGCCGATAAAGCCCGGAGAGGTAATCCCGACCTGGGCGTTCATGTTCGCGCCGTCGAGGTAAACCTGGCCGCCGAACTGGTGCACAATTTCGCACACTTCACGGATGGTCTCTTCGTACACGCCGTGGGTAGATGGGTAGGTCACCATGATGCAGGAGAGATTCGCCGCGTGCTGCTCGGCTTTCGCGCGCAGATCGGCAAGATCGATGTTGCCGTTCTTATCGCAGGCCACCACTACCACCTGCATGCCCGCCATCTGTGCGGAAGCCGGGTTGGTGCCGTGCGCCGAGCTTGGGATCAGGCAGATATCACGATGGCCGTCGTTGCGGCTTTCGTGGTAGTGGCGAATCGCCAGCAGACCGGCGTATTCGCCCTGCGCGCCGGAGTTCGGCTGCATGCACAGCGCATCGTAACCGGTCAGTTTCACCAGCCACTCGGAAAGCTGACCGATCATCTGATGGTAACCTTCGGCCTGACCCACCGGGCAGAACGGGTGCAGCTCAGCGAATTCCGGCCAGGTAATTGGGATCATTTCCGCTGCGGCGTTCAGCTTCATGGTGCAAGAGCCCAGCGGGATCATCGCCTGATTCAGCGCCAGATCTTTACGCTCCAGCGAGTGCATATAGCGCATCATCTCGGTTTCGCTGTGGTAGCGGTTAAAGACCGGGTGCGCGAGGATCGCATCGTCGCGCAGCATACTGCTCTGAATGGAACGGCTATCGAGCGCCACGTCTTTATCCAGCGTGTCGATATCCAGGCCATGGTTGTCGCCGAGGATCACGTTAAACAGCGCCAGCACGTCTTCACGACTGGTGGTTTCGTTCAGGGTAATGCCCACGGCGTTCAGAATGTCGCTGCGCAGGTTGATTTCCGCAGCCTGGGCGCGTGCCAGCACCGCCGCTTTGTCCGCCACTTCCACGCACAGGGTATCGAAGAAGTGCGCATGGCGCAGTTTCTGCCCTTTCTGCTGCAGGCCGGTAGCCAGAATATCGGTCAGGCGGTGAATGCGGTTCGCAATGCGTTTCAGGCCAACCGGGCCGTGGAAGACCGCGTACAGGCTGGCAATGTTGGCCAGCAGCACCTGCGAGGTACAGATATTGGAGTTGGCTTTCTCGCGGCGAATATGCTGCTCGCGAGTCTGCATCGCCATGCGCAGCGCGGTATTGCCCGCCGCATCTTTCGATACGCCGATAATACGGCCCGGCATCGCGCGTTTGAATTCATCTTTCGCGGCAAAGAACGCCGCGTGCGGGCCACCGTAGCCCATCGGGACGCCGAAGCGTTGAGCGGAGCCGAACACAATATCCGCGCCCTGTTTGCCCGGTGCGGTTAACAGCACCAGCGCCATGAAATCAGCGGCGACGCTGACCACGATTTTGCGCGCTTTCAGCTCGGCAATCAGCGGGCTGTAGTCGTGCACTTCACCGGTAGTGCCCACCTGCTGCAGCAGTACGCCGAAGACGTCCTGGTGCTCCAGCGCTTTGTCGGCGCTGTCGACAATCACGTCAAAACCGAAGGTTTCCGCGCGGGTGCGCACCACGTCCAGCGTTTGCGGATGCACGTCGTCCGCGACAAAAAAGCGGTTCGCGTTTTTCAGTTTGCTGACGCGCTTGGCCATCGCCATCGCTTCGGCCGCGGCGGTCGCTTCATCCAGCAGGGAAGCGGATGCCATGTCCAGGCCGGTCAGATCCAGCGTGACCTGCTGGAAGTTGAGCAGCGCTTCCAGACGGCCCTGAGACACTTCCGGCTGGTACGGGGTATACGCGGTGTACCAGCCCGGGTTTTCCAGCATGTTGCGCAGGATAACCGGCGGCAGCTGCACCGGGGTGTAGCCCATGCCAATGTACGACTTAAAGCGCTTGTTGCGGCCGGCAATCGCTTTCAGCTCCGCCAGCGCGGCGAATTCTGTGGTGGCGTCGCCTACCTGAGGCGGCGTAGCAAGCTGGATATCTTTTGGCACGATCTGTTCAATCAGTGCGTTGAGTGAATCCGCGCCAACCGTTTTGAGCATCTCTTGCTGCTGCTGGGCGTCCGGCCCGATGTGACGTTCAATAAACGCGCCACGGTTTTCAAGCTGGCTTAAAGTCTGTGTCATGAGCGATGGTTCCTGAAACGTGCGGTGAATCGTGATTGTCTAACTGACTTGCCCGGTGGCGCTCCGCTTACCGGGCCTACGGGATGTAGGCCGGATAAACGCAGTGCCATCCGGCACAACCTTACTCGTCTTCTAACAGGGCTTCGTATGCGGTGGCATCCAGCAGCGCGGCCACTTCCGCTTCGTCGCTGGCCTTGATCTTGAAGATCCAGCCGCCGGCGTAGGGTTCGCTGTTTACCAGCTCCGGTGAATCACCCAGTTCTTCGTTAACCGCAACGATTTCGCCGCTGATTGGCGCGTAGATATCGGACGCCGCTTTCACGGACTCCGCGACCGCACAGTCGTCACCCGCGCTAACGGTAGCGCCGACTTCCGGCAGATCAACGAACACCATGTCGCCCAGTAATTCCTGCGCGTGCTCGGTGATGCCAACGGTGTAGCTGCCGTCCGCTTCTTTGCGCAGCCATTCGTGTTCTTTACTGTATTTCAGTTCTGCTGGTACGTTGCTCATCAAAAAATCTCCAGAATAATAATCGCTTACGCCACGGCCTTGCCGTTACGTACAAAAACAGGTTTGGTGACCTTCACCGGCATTTCACGGTTACGGATTTGCACAATCGCCGTCTCGCCGATGCCCTGAGGGACGCGAGCCAGCGCAATACTATGGCCTAAGGTCGGCGAGAAAGTCCCGCTGGTGATCACACCTTCGCGCGGATTGCCGTTCTCATCGGTAAAACGCACCGGCAGTTCGCCGCGCAGCACGCCTTTTTCGGTCATCACCAGGCCCACCAACTGGTCGGTGCCTTTTTCGCGTTCCAGCTCCAGCACGTCGCGGCCAATAAAGTTGCGATCAGCCGGTTCCCAGGCGATGGTCCAGCCCATGTTGGCCGCCAGCGGGGAGACGCCTTCATCCATCTCCTGCCCGTACAGGTTCATGCCGGCTTCTAAACGCAGCGTATCGCGCGCGCCCAGGCCGCATGGCTTCACGCCCGCCTGCACCAGCTGCTGCCAGAAATCTGCCGCCTGCGCTTTCGGCAGGGCAATTTCATAGCCCGCTTCGCCGGTGTAGCCGGTGGTGGCGATAAACAAATCACCCGCCTGCACGCCGAAGAACGGCTTCATGCCTTCTACCGCGCGGCGCTGCTCATCGCTAAACAGCGTGGCCGCTTTCGCCTGCGCGTTCGGCCCCTGTACCGCGATCAGCGACAGATCGTCGCGGACGGTGATATCAATGGCGTAAGGTTCAGCGTGTTGGGTAATCCAGGAGAGGTCTTTTTCGCGGGTGGCGGAGTTAACGACGAGGCGGAAGAAATCTTCGGTGAAGTAGTAAACGATCAGGTCATCAATCACGCCGCCCGATGCGTTTAGCATACCGCTATAAAGCGCCTTGCCGGGCTTCGTGAGCTTCGCCACGTCGTTGGCCAGCAGATAGCGGAGAAACTCGCGGGTACGCGGGCCGTGCAGGTCGACGATGGTCATGTGCGACACATCGAACATCCCGGCGTCGGTACGCACCGCGTGGTGCTCATCAATCTGCGAGCCATAGTGCAGCGGCATCATCCAGCCGTGGAAATCCACCATACGCGCGCCACATAACACGTGCTGGTCATACAAAGGCGTTTGTTGAGCCATCATGTCCTCGTTGAATATATCGCACCACAAAAACACGCGCCGACGCCCGTCCAGGCACCGACGCAAACGTTCTCTTTTCCCTGAACTTACCACCGAACACCGTGCTAAACCATCAGGAAAAAGGGGGCATCACATTAGCTTATGGCTAAAAGCCGCCAAAAAGCATACAGAGGAATCAACTGGAAAAAAGCGAATTACACCACATTTAATTAACAATAACGGTTAACAATTCAGCATAAGATAATATTTCCTGCGAAAAACAGGGCGACTTTCCCGTAACATAAAATTTGATGGATTAATAAAACTAATGCGAAAAATGGCGTGAAATTAGAATTTTTCAAATGAGGGGAGGGACTCCCGGCAGAGCAGCCGGGAGTAAAAGTGTGAGCGACTTAACGAAGCCACTCCGGCAGGTCATTGAGGCCCATCGCCTGACGAATCAGCTGCGGTTTTACGCCGGGCAGCGTATCGGCGAGTTTAAGACCAATATCGCGCAGCAGCTTTTTCGCCGTGTTTTCGCCGGCAAAGAGTTCGCGGAAGCCCTGCATTCCCGCCAGCATCAGCGCGGCGCTGTGCTTGCGGCTGCGCTCGTAGCGGCGCAGATAAAAATGCTGGCCGATATCTTTGCCCTGCGCGTGCAGGCGTTTCAGCTCGTCAATCAGCTCGGCAGCGTCCATAAAGCCCAGGTTTACGCCCTGCCCCGCTAGCGGATGAATGGTGTGCGCGGCGTCGCCCACCAGCGCCAGACGATGCGCGGCGAACTGGCGCGCGTAGCGGCCGGTCAGCGGATAAATCTGGCGTTCGCTCTCCACCTGGCACAGCCCCAGACGGTTATCAAAGGCGATATTCAACGCTTTGTTGAACTCGCTTTCATCCGCCTGCTGCATACGCTGCGCCTCTTCCGGCGACAGCGACCAGACGATAGAACACAGATGCGGATCGCTGAGCGGCAGAAAAGCCAGGATGCCGTCGCCGTGGAAGCTCTGGCGCGCAACCGCCTCGTGCGGCTCTTCCGTCCGCACGGTCGCCACCAGCGCGTGATGGCGATAATCCCAGAAGGTCAGCGGAATATCGGCCTTGCTGCGCAGCCACGAGTTGGCGCCATCGGCCCCCACCACCAGACGCGCGGTCAACATACTGCCGTCTTTCAGCGTCAGAAACGCCTCATTTTCGCCCCACGCCACCTGCTGGAGTTCAGCCGGGGCCATCAGCGTGACGTCGGCGCTACGCTCGGCTTTCTGCCATAACGCATGATGGATCACCGCGTTTTCAACAATATGCCCCAGATGACTGTAGCCCATGCTGCGATCGTCAAACGCAATGCGGCCAAAGCTGTCTTTATCCCACACTTCCATGCCGTGGTAGCGGCTGGCGCGCTGGGCGACAATCGCCTGCCAGACGTCCAGCTTCGACAGCAGTTTTTCACTGCCGGCATTTATGGCGGACACGCGCAGCGCGGGCGGCGCATCGGCGGCCAACGCTTGCGGCAGAGATTGTTCCAGCACGGCAACCCGCAGGCCGCTGCCCTGTAACCCGCAGGCCACCGCCAGCCCGACCATACCACCGCCTACGATGGCAACATCAACACTTTGCACATTCACTCCTTACAGCTCTTAACGGGCAACCCAGCCCAGCGTCCGCTGCGCCAGCACATCACGGGCAGGGGTAAATAATTCCATCGCCATCAGCCCCACGTTGCGCCCGACAACCAGCGGGGCCCAACGGTTAGCAAACAGATGCACCAGCCCATCGGTAACGCCGATGGTGGCGGCTTTATCCTCCGCCCGCTGACGCTGGTACTGGCACAACAACGCATAGTCGCCGATATCCTGCCGCGCGGCCTGCGCCTGCGCCAGGTTCTCCGCCAGCGTCATCACATCGCGCAGGCCAAGATTAAAGCCCTGCCCGGCGATAGGATGCAGCGTCTGCGCGGCGTTGCCCACCAGCGCCAGACGGTGCGAAACCGTGCGCGTGGCGGTGGTCAACGATAGCGGGTACACGCTGCGCGCCCCGGCCTGAGTAATGCGGCCTAAACGCCAACCGAACGCCCGCTGCAGTTCGTCGCAGAAACGCGCATCGGACCAACCGAGCACCTCATCGTGACGATCGCGCGGATGGCACCACACCAGCGAGCAGCGGTTATGCGACATCGGCAGCATCGCCAGCGGGCCGTGCTCGGTAAAGCGTTCAAACGCACGCCCCTGATGCGGGACGGCGGTGGTGACGTTAGCAATCACCGCCAGCTGGTTATACGGCTCCTGCTGCCAGTGAATGCCGCACCGTTCGCCAAGCATCGAGCGCGAACCGTCGGCGGCCACCAGCAGCTTGCCGCGCAGGGTTTCGCCGCTATCGAGGGTGACGTTTACGCCGTCGCTGTGACGCTCAACCTGCGCCACGCGCGACGGGCAGTGCAGCGTCACACCGGGCGCGCGGCGCAGCAGAGCAAACAGCCGCTGGCCGACGTCGTGCAGTTCAACCACGTTGCCCAGCGCCGCCAGGCGATAATCGTCGGCGTTCAACGTGACAAACCCGGCGTGGCCGCGATCGCTGACGTGCACGGTGGTAATCGGGGTGGCGCAATCGGCTATCGCCTGCCACAGATTAATTTTCGCCAGCTGCTGACAGGTGCCCGCCGCCAGCGCGATCGCCCGGGCATCAAAGCCCGGATGCTGTGCGGCGTCGATATCCGCCGCCTCAATCAGATGCACCGGCAGACGGCCTGCCGTCAGCTGCGATACCGCCAGCGCCAGCGTGGCGCCGGTCATCCCGCCGCCGACAATAATCAGGCTCATAGCTGGCGCGCCGCCGCCATCAGCGCCTCGATGTCGTCCGCATTCTTCACAACGCTGGCCGTCAGGTTTTCATTGCCGTCTTCGGTAATCAGAATGTCGTCTTCAATACGAATCCCAATGCCGCGATATTCCGCCGGTACGTCGGCGTCCGGCGCAATATACAGGCCCGGCTCAACGGTCAGCACCATACCCGGTTCCAGCACGCGAGAGCGCTCAGCGCCGTACACGCCCACATCGTGAACGTCCAGCCCCAGCCAGTGGCTCAGGCCGTGCATAAAGTACGGACGGTGCGCGTTGTCGGCGATCAGCTGGTCAATTTCACCTTTGAGGATCCCCAGGCCATGCAGGCCGGTCACCATGATACGCACCACTTCGCCGGTCACTTCCTGAATGGAGGTGCCCGGGCGGTACAGCTCGAGCGCTTTGTACAGCGAGGCCAGCACGATGTCGTAGATAGCACGCTGCGCCGGGGTGAATTTGCCGTTTACCGGGAAGGTTCGGGTGATGTCACCGGCATAGCCTTTGTATTCACAGCCCGCGTCAATCAGCACCAGCTCGCCGTCGCGCAGTTCCGATTCATTTTCGGTGTAGTGCAGGATACAGCCGTTCTCGCCGCCGCCGACGATGGTGTTATAGGACGGGAAACGCGCGCCGTGGCGAGTGAATTCGTGCAGAATCTCGCCTTCCAGCTGATATTCAAACATCCCCGGACGGCATTTTTCCATCGCGCGGGTGTGCGCCAGCGCGCTGATTTCGCCGGCGCGGCGCAGGATGTCAATTTCTTCGCTGTCTTTGAACAGACGCATTTCGTGCACCATCGGGCGCCAGTCGATCATCGAGTCCGGCGCGACCAGATTCTGGCGTGAACCTTTGCGCAGCTTGTCCAGCGCGGTGAACACAATCTCATCCGCCCATGCATATTCGCCCTGGGCATGGTAAATCACATCCAGGCCGTTCAGCAGCTGGAACAGCTGCTGGTTGATTTCGCTGAACGCCAGCGCGCGGTCGACGCCCAGTTTTTCCGGCGCCGCGTCCTGCCCCAGACGGCGACCAAACCAGATCTCCGCTGTCAGGTCGCGAACGCGATTGAACAACACGCTGTGATTGTGGGTGTCATCGCTTTTAATCAGCACCAGCAAGGCTTCGGGCTCGTTAAAGCCGGTGAAGTACCAGAAATCGCTGTTCTGGCGATAGGGATACTCAGAATCCGCGCTGCGCGTCACCTCTGGCGCGGCAAAAATCAGCGCCGCGCTGCCTGGCTTCATTTGCGCCAGCAGTGCCTGGCGGCGGCGGAGAAACGCTTGCTGTGTCATGACATCTCCTTTCAATCCCTTCGCGCTGCAACACGCAGAGCAGGTATTATGTTTAGTGTAAGGTAGGTTTCCGGACTTCTGGTGCCGTCGGCTGCGGGTGGGTGAACGTCTCGTGGCACAGCAGCGCCGCTACGCGAACGTATTCGATAATTTCTTCCAGCGACATCTCCAGCTCTTCCTGATCTTCATCTTCTTCATAGCCAAGTTGCGCAATATTTCGAAGATCGTCAATGGCTTCGCCCGCTTCACCTTTCACTTTCTCCAGCTTCGGCTGAACCATGCCCAGGCCAAGCAGGAAGTGATTCACCCAGCCGGAGAGCGCGTCGGCGCGGTCAAACACGCTGACGTCGTCGCCGTCAGGCAGATAAAGCTGAAAAAGGAAGCCGTCGTCTTCCAGCGCGTCGCTGGTGGCCGCATGCATGGAACGCAGCGATTCGGCAAGCTCGTGGCCAAACGCCAGACCTTCGTTGGTCAGGTCGTGAACCAGCGGCTGCCATGAGCTGTCTTTGTTTCCGCCGCAGAGCAAACCGCTGAGCAGACCGTGCATTTCCGCAGGCGTCAGGCCTACCCCTTGTTGGTTTAACAGCTGGTTCAGCAGGGTGTAACCAGGCATTTCGTTCTGTATAGACATGCGCATTCGTCATTGTTGGGTGGAATTCATGGTATGCTACCACTTTGGACCCTGGAGATACCAGAAAAGGGCTTGTAACTTCATACCAGGGTAGCTATAGTGTCGCCCCTTCACATCCTGAGAGTGAAGGACGCGCAGTCAATCAGCAGGAAGGTGGCATGTCTGCACAACCCGTCGATATCCAAATTTTTGGCCGTTCACTACGAGTGAATTGCCCGCCTGAACAAAGAGATGCTCTGAATCAGGCCGCGGACGATCTGAATCAGCGGTTGCAAGATCTGAAAGAACGCACTAGAGTCACAAATACTGAGCAGCTGGTTTTCATCGCCGCGTTGAACATCAGCTACGAGTTAACTCAGGAAAGGGCGAAAACGCGCGACTATGCTTCAAGCATGGAACAGCGCATTCGGATGCTACAACAGACCATTGAACAAGCGTTGCTTGACCAGGGTCGCATATCCGATAAGTCAGCACCAAACTTTGAATAACACTTTGCAGTTTACTATGGTAGAGTGACTGTGAAGACAAAATTTCTCTGAGATGTTCGCAAGCGGGCCAGTCCCCTGAGCCGATATTTCATACCACAAGAATGTGGCGCTCCATGGTTGGTGAGCATGCTCGGTCCGTCCGAGAAGCCTTAAAACTGTGACGACGCATTCACCTTGAACCAAGGGTTCAAGGGTTACAGCCTGCGGCGGCATCTCGGAGATTCCCCTTCTACCTACCCGGTCTTATGACATCACGTTCAGCAACACCCCACTCCCGACAAGAAATTCGCCAGCTTATCCGGCAGCGTCGTCGCGCACTTACGCCGCAGCAGCAAACGCTTTTCGGCCAGCAGGCCGCCGCCCGCATGATGGCCTGGCCTCCGGTGGTGATGGCGCAGACCGTGGCCGTGTTTCTCTCTTTTGACGGTGAACTCGACACACAGCCGCTGATTGAACAGCTCTGGCGGGCGGGCAAACGCGTCTATCTGCCGGTCCTTCACCCTTTCAGCCCCGGCAACCTGCTGTTTCTGCACTATCATCCGCACAGTGAGCTGGTAATGAACCGTCTGAAGATCCGTGAACCGCAGCTCGACGTGCGCGACGTGCTGCCGTTGAACCAGCTGGATGTGCTGATTACCCCGCTGGTCGCCTTTGACGAACAGGGGCAACGGCTGGGTATGGGCGGTGGTTTCTATGACCGAACGCTACAAAACTGGCAGCAGCACGGCATTCAGCCCGTCGGCTACGCCCACGATTGTCAGCAGGTTGACGCGCTGCCGGTGGAGCAGTGGGATATCCCCCTGCCCGCGGCGATCACACCGTCAAAAGTGTGGCAGTGGTAGGCCGATTCAGGCAATTGACAGCGTCGTTTTTTTGACCTACATTCCTCGGTAAAGGGTGAGGGAGGCGAACCTCCCTCCTGCGTTCATACTGTTAATATGCTGGCAGAGCGATGATTAACAGAATCAGCAGTATGATGACCAGTCTCATCATTGTCCCTTTCCTTTCAAGGCCCCTGCTTCGGTAGGGGCTTTGCCGTTTCAGCCCCATGCTGAGCCCCCATCGTAAATCCCTTTTGCTAAGACACAATGCGCGGCGGCGCCTTTAATCACCGTTTGCGGCGAGGCGCGTAAAGTGAATGTACGCGTTGCAAAAAGGCGAAAAAAAACGGGCAGACCAGTGGTCTGCCCGTTTGATCCGTGCGGGAAAATCAGTACAGCAGGCGAGCGCGAACGGTGCCAGGAATCGCCTTCATGCTCTGCAGCGCTTTCTGCGCCACATCTTCTTCAGCTTCAATATCGATAACCACATAGCCCATCTGCGGCGTGGTTTGCAGATACTGCGCGGCGATGTTGACGCCCTGATCGGCGAAAATCTGGTTGAGCGCGGTCAGCACGCCGGGACGGTTTTCGTGGATGTGCAGCAGACGACGGCCGCCGTGCAGCGGCAGCGACACGTCCGGGAAGTTCACGGCCGACAGCGTAGAGCCGTTGTCAGAGTACTTAATCAGTTTACCCGCCACTTCCAGGCCGATATTCTCCTGCGCTTCCTGAGTTGAACCGCCGATGTGCGGCGTCAGAATCACGTTATCAAACTCGCACAGCGGCGAGGTGAACGGGTCGCTGTTGGTCGCCGGTTCGGTTGGGAAGACGTCGATGGCCGCCCCCGCCAGGTGCTTACGCGCCAGCGCGTCGCACAGCGCAGGAATCTCAACAACCGTACCGCGAGAGGCGTTAATCAACAGCGCGCCCGGCTTCATCAGCGCCAGCTCTTCCGCACCCATCATGTTTTTGGTGGAGGCGTTTTCCGGCACGTGCAGGCTCACCACGTCGCTCATGTTCAGCAGGTCGGAAAGGTGCTGCACCTGGGTGGCATTACCCAGCGGCAGTTTGCTTTCAATATCATAGAAGTAGACGTGCATCCCCAGCGACTCCGCCAGGATGCCAAGCTGAGTACCGATGTGGCCGTAGCCGATAATCCCCAGCTTTTTACCACGAGCTTCATAGGAGCCCGCGGCCAGTTTGTTCCACACGCCGCGGTGCGCTTTGGCGTTGGCCTCCGGAATACCGCGCAGCAGCAGCAGCAGCTCGCCAATCACCAGCTCGGCAACGGAACGGGTATTCGAGAACGGCGCGTTAAATACCGGCACGCCGCGTTTGGCCGCCGCTTTCAGGTCCACCTGGTTGGTGCCGATACAGAAACAGCCCACCGCGACCAGCTTCTCAGCGGCGGCAAAGATCTCTTCCGTCAGTTGAGTACGGGAACGCAGGCCGATGAAATGGGCATCACGGGCAGACTCTTTCAGCTGTTCGCTATCCAGCGCACCCTTGTGAAATTCGATATTGGTGTAACCTGCTGCGCGAAGGCTATCCAGCGCCTTCTGGTGCACGCCTTCCACCAGCAGAAATTTAATTTTGTCTTTTTCCAGTGATACCTTAGCCATTTCCCCGTCCTGTCTTTGTTTTACTGATGTTGTGGTGAACGAAAGTTCACCTAAGCAACATATCAAAAAAAATTATTGCGGCAATATGAACGTTTGCGTCGGCATCATGCAGAAGGCTCATGCAGGGAGAAATGCCAGCATAAAATGCTAACCGGGAAGATAAACGTGGGATGTTAATCAGGCGGAAGGTTGAAATGTGACACAAGTCACCAAATTCAGCCTCAGTAAAAAAAAATAGGGGAATTTGTCATTCCCCTGGGTCAGATCATTTAGTAATGGTTTTCACACCGTCGGCGGTGCCAATCAGCGCGACGTCGGCGCCGCGGTTAGCAAACAGGCCCACGGTTACCACGCCCGGAATGCCATTAATGGCGTTTTCCAGCGCGATAGCGTCGAGGATTTCCAGGCCGTGAACGTCGAGAATAACGTTGCCGTTATCGGTCACCACGCCCTGGCGATACTCCGGACGGCCGCCAAGTTTGACCAGTTCACGTGCCACGGCGCTGCGCGCCATCGGGATCACTTCAACCGGCAGCGGGAAGTTGCCGAGGATATCGACCTGCTTGGAAGCATCGGCGATACAGATAAATTTATCGGCAACCGAAGCAATGATTTTCTCGCGCGTCAGCGCCGCGCCGCCGCCTTTGATCATCTGCATATGGCCGTTGATTTCATCCGCGCCGTCAACGTAGATGCCCAGACGGTCAACTTCATTCAGGTCGAAAACGGTGATGCCGAGGCTTTTCAGCTTCTCGGTTGAGGCATCTGAGCTTGAGACCGCGCCCTCGATCTGGCCCTTCATCGTGCCCAGCGCGTCAATAAAGTGCGCCGCGGTAGACCCCGTACCTACACCGACAATCGTACCCGGCTGTACATATTGAAGTGCCGCCCAGCCTACTGCTTTTTTCAGTTCATCCTGCGTCATGATCGTTTTCGCCTGTGGTGTCATCAACTGGCGCGCATTATAGAACAGAACCCCGCCCTAATTCGACCCATAGGTCTGGCGGATGAAAGATGTAACTCGTGAACAACTTCACAGTAAATGGCAAATTAATTTCGTCTGTATCCAGGGTAAATTTATGTCATAGTGCGTGATAACACCTATAGGGGAGTATCTCAGAGCAATGAAACGTCCGGACTACAGAACACTACAGGCGCTGGATGCCGTTATCAGGGAACGTGGGTTTGAGCGCGCCGCGCAGAAACTGTGCATCACTCAGTCCGCCGTTTCTCAGCGCATTAAGCAGCTTGAGAACATGTTCGGACAGCCGCTGCTGGTGCGCACCGTGCCGCCGCGCCCTACCGAGCAGGGGCAAAAGCTGCTGGCGCTGCTGCGTCAGGTTGAGCTGCTGGAAGAAGAGTGGCTGGGCGACGAGCAGACCGGCTCCACGCCGCTGCTGCTGTCGCTGGCGGTCAACGCCGACAGTCTGGCGACCTGGCTGCTGCCCGCGCTGGCTGACGTGCTGGCCAACTCCCCTATTCGTCTGAATCTTCAGGTTGAGGATGAAACCCGCACCCAGGAGCGCCTGCGTCGCGGTGAAGTGGTGGGCGCGGTGAGTATTCAGCCACAGGCGCTGCCAAGCTGCCTGGTCGATCAGCTCGGCGCGCTGGACTACTTGTTCGTCGGCTCCAGAGCGTTCGCTGAGCGCTACTTCCCCAACGGCGTCACCCGCTCAGCGCTGCTGAAAGCGCCCGCCGTGGCCTTCGACCATCTGGACGATATGCATCAGGCGTTTTTACAGCAAAACTTCGACCTGCCGCCGGGCAGCGTGCCGTGCCACATTGTGAACTCGTCGGAAGCGTTCGTGCAGCTGGCCCGTCAGGGCACCACCTGCTGTATGATTCCGCACCTGCAGATTGAGAAAGAGCTCGCCAGCGGTGAACTGATCGACCTCACCCCCGGCCTGTTCCAGCGCCGGATGCTGTACTGGCACCGCTTTGCGCCGGAAAGCCGCATGATGCGCAAAGTCACCGATGCGCTGCTGGCCTATGGGCATAAGGTATTGCGTCAGGACTAAGCGCAAAGAAAAACCCCTCGCGTGGCGAGGGGTTGGCAGGATTACTTCGCAGCGGCCGGTGCGGCGGCAGGTTCTGGAGCGGCTGCGGGGGCCGCGGCCTGCGCTGGCTGCAGCTGGAACACCACATCCACCTGATCATCAAACTGAATCGTCGGCTGCTCGTAAGTTTCCTGGGCGGAAACCGGCGCAGCATCGGCCTTCATCATGCGCACCATCGGGCTTGGCTGATAGTTAGAGACATGGTAGCGCACACTATACACCGGCCCCAGCTTGCTGTGGAAACCTGCGGCCAGCGACTGCGCCTGGTGGATCGCATCATCAATCGCCGCTTTACGCGCTTTGTCTTTGTAGGCGTCCGGTTTTGCCACGCCCAGCGACACGGAGCGGATTTCATTCAGCCCTGCCTTCAACGCGCCGTCCAGCAGCGAATTCAGCTTATCCAGCTGGCGCAGCGTCACTTCGACTGAACGCACCGCGCGGTAGCCCTTCAGCACGCTTTTACCGTTCTGGTAATCATAATCCGGCTGGGTACGCAGGTTAGCAGAGCTGATGTCGGTTTTGGCTACGCCGTTTTGCTCAAGAAAGGAGAGGTATTGCGCAACGCGCTGGTCGGCCTGCTTCTTGGCGCTCGCCGCGTCTTTCGCGGCAATATTCACTTCGATGGCCAGCGTCGCGATATCCGGCACCGCCGCCACGCTCGCCGTCCCCGACGTGACAATATGCGGGCCATCAGGCAACTCGTTGGCCTGTACGGACATAGCGCTAAACCCGATTGCTGCGGCCAAAGCCATCACTTTAAACTTCACTGTTGTATCTCCTTGGTTATCACCCGACAACGGGGGTCTTGCCTGCAAGCTTAGCCGCTGCCAGGAGAAAGTCCATCAGATGAGGCTTAGTTAAAGAGCGCGTGCAGGTGCCCAACGCCCTCTTTCGCCAGCTGGAAAGCAATAATCCACATCACGATGCCTACCACGAGGTTAATGATGCGCTGTGCTTTCGCCGTGCGCAAACGCGGTGCCAGCCAGGCCGCCAGTAGCGCAAGCGCGAAGAACCACAGGAAGGAGGCGCTGATAGTCCCCAGCGCGAACCAGCGTTTCGGCACCGCATCCAGCTGGCCGCCTAAGCTGCCCAGCACGACGAAGGTGTCGAGATAAACGTGCGGGTTGAGCCACGTGACCGCCAGCATAGTAGCGATAATTTTCCAGCGCCCCTGCTTCATGACCTCGGCGGTCGCCAGTTCAATATTGCTGCCCATCGCGGTTTTCAGCGCCCCGAAGCCATACCACAGCAGAAACGCTACCCCGCCCCAGGTGACCAGCGCCAGCAGCCACGGCGAAGACATCAGCAGCGCGCTGCCGCCGAATACCCCCGCGCAGATAAGCAGCAGATCGCTCACCGCGCACAGCAGCGCAATCATCAGGTGGTACTGGCGACGAATGCCCTGATTCATGACAAACGCATTCTGCGGGCCGAGGGGGAGTATCATGGCCGCGCCAAGCACAAGACCTTGAAAATAATAAGATATCACGATGTTTTTCTTCATGCCGTTCAGGAGTGGCGCTGACTATATCGCGATACAATCATTAGAGGAAATGGATATTATTAATAGGTTATAAGCAAAGCTAATGCAATGAGCCATAAAAAATGCCGAACGTCAGTCCGGCATTGTTTAACAGCAAGGTGTTATTCAGCGGAAGGTTTTTCCTGCTTCATATTCACATCAAGCTGTGGGTAAGGGAAGCTGATACCGTTGGCGTCGAACTCACGCTTGATGCGCTCAAGCACGTCCCAGTAGACGTTTTGCAGGTCGCCGCTAAGGCTCCACGCGCGCACCACGAAGTTGACCGATGACGGCGCCAGCTCATTCAGGCGCACGGTGATATCGCGATCTTTCAGAATGCGGCTCTCTGATTCAACAATAGAAGTCAGAATCTGCTTAACCTTATCAATATCCGCATCGTAAGAGACGCCGATAATAAATTCATTACGACGGGCTGGTTCGCGGGAGAAGTTAATAATATTGCCGGCGATAATTTTGCCGTTTGGGATCACCACAATTTTACCGTCGAGGGTACGCATAGTGGTGGAGAAAATCTGCACGTTCAGCACGGTACCGGCCACGCCGCCCAGATCGACATACTCACCCGCGCGGAACGGACGGAACATCACCAGCAGTACGCCAGCGGCGAGGTTAGAGAGCGAGCCCTGTAACGCCAGACCGACGGCTAAACCGGCGGCACCAAGTACGGCGATGACGGAAGCGGTCTGCACGCCCACGCGGCCGAGCGCTGCAATCAGCGTAAAGGCAATTACCGCATAGCGCACCAGCGCGGAGAGGAAATCTGCGACGGTAGCATCAATTTTACGCGCCAGCATCAGGCGGTTGACGGTATTGGAGATAACGCGCGCGGCAATCATCCCCACAATGATTATCGCGATTGCCGCAACGATATTGACCGCATAGCTCAGCAGTAATTCCTGGTTGCGCGCCAGCCATGAACCAGCGTCATTTATGCTATCGACAACGTTTAAATCTTCCATTCAATATTCCTTATGGATACCCGGATGGGAAACTAAAAGCGGCCTGCAAAAACGCAGGCAGGTATAAAGGGTAAACAAAAAATGAGAGATTTGCCAAGTTGATCACGTTTTAATGCCCGTGCATCGTTTTGAAAAAACAATAAAAAAAGCCCGCCATACGGCGGGCTTTTCGGCAAAAATCAGGCTTTTCTTACAGAACGTCTTTCGCGTTCAGTTCAGTGAAAGCCTGCTCCAGACGGGTCACCATGGACGTCTGAGCGGCACGCAGCCATACGCGCGGATCGTAGTATTTCTTGTTCGGCTGGTCTTCGCCTTTCGGGTTGCCCAGCTGGCCCTGCAGGTAAGCTTCGTTCGCTTTGTAGTACTGCAGAATACCGTCCCAGGTTGCCCACTGGGTATCGGTATCGATGTTCATTTTGATAACGCCGTAGCTTACGGAGTCTTTGATTTCCTGAGCAGTAGAACCGGAACCGCCGTGGAATACGAAGTTCAGGCTGTTGTGCGGCAGGTTGTGTTTCTTAGAAACATATTCCTGAGAATCGCGCAGGATGGTCGGGGTCAGAACCACGTTACCCGGCTTGTATACGCCGTGTACGTTACCGAAGGAAGCGGCGATGGTGAAACGCGGGCTGATTTTGCTCAGCTCGGTGTACGCGTAATCAACGTCTTCCGGCTGGGTGTACAGGGCAGAAGCGTCCATGTGGCTGTTGTCCACGCCGTCTTCTTCGCCACCGGTGCAGCCCAGTTCGATTTCCAGGGTCATGCCCATTTTGGCCATGCGCGCCAGGTATTTGGAGCAGATTTCGATGTTCTCTTCCAGAGACTCTTCAGACAGGTCGATCATGTGAGAAGAGAACAGCGGTTTACCGGTCGCCGCGAAGTGTTTTTCACCTGCGTCCAGCAGACCGTCGATCCACGGCAGCAGTTTCTTCGCGCAGTGGTCAGTGTGCAGGATAACCGGAACACCATAGTGCTCAGCCATCTGATTTACGTGGTGCGCACCAGAGATCGCACCCATGATTGC
>NZ_JBKDZH010000014.1:0-150940 GCF_047971185.1 Kluyvera sp. | reverse complement strand
TTATCCATTGTGATGATTTCCCAGAGTTCGAGTAGCCCGGCCGAGCGAAGCGACGCCGGGAGATATCAGGCTGCGGCCTTTTTCGTCATACTCAGAATAAACAGCAGCGCCGCGCAAAGCACCACGGAAGGGCCAGCTGGCGTGTCGTAGAACGCCGAGAACGTCAGCCCACCGGTCACTGCAATCATCCCAACGCCTACCGCCATCCCCGCCATCTGCTCCGGCGTACGAGCGAAGCGACGCGCCGTCGCTGCCGGGATAATCAGCAGTGAGGTGATTATCAGCGCCCCGACAAACTTCATCGCCACGCCGATGGTCAGCGCCGTCACCAGCATCAGCAGCAGCTTAACGCGCTGGAGCTTCACGCCGTCAACAAACGCCAGATCCGGGCTAATGGTCATCGACAGCAGGTTGCGCCACTGCCAGAACAGAATCGCCAGCACCACAATCACGCCGAGCGCGATTGCGATAAGGTCCTGTGGGGTCACCGCCAGCAGGTCGCCAAACAGATAGGCCATCAGGTCGACGCGAATGTTCGACATCAGGCTCACCACCACCAGGCCGAGCGACAGCGCGCTGTGGGCCATAATGCCGAGCAATGTATCGACCGCGAGGTGAGGGCGCTTCTCTAGCCACACCAGACCGGCGGCCAGCAGCAGTGTCACGGCGATCACCGCATAAAAGGGATTCACGTCCAGCAGTAAACCAAACGCCACGCCAAGCAGCGACGCGTGCGCCAGAGTGTCGCCAAAATAGGACATACGACGCCAGACCACGAACGAGCCCAGCGGGCCGGCAGCACACGCCAGCATCATTCCGGCAAGCCAGCCGGGAAGTAAAATTTCAATCATGACTGCCCATTTCCCCGACGTAAAACAATACGGCCCTGTAAATCGTGGCGGTGATTATGCTGATGGCGATAAATTCCCAGCTGCTCTGCGCCGCGTGGGCCAAACATCGAGATAAACTCCGGATGCATCGAGACGACGTCCGGCGTGCCGGAGCAGCAGATATGGTGGTTCAGACACAGCACATCGTCGGTTTTAGCCATCACCAGATGCAGGTCGTGAGACACCATCAGCACCGCGCAGTTAAGCTCCTGACGCAGCTGGTTAATCAGATCGTACAGCGCCACCTGGCCGTTGACGTCAACGCCCTGGGTGGGCTCATCGAGCACCAGCAGCTGCGGTTTATTCAGCAGCGCGCGCGCCAGCAGAACGCGCTGGGTTTCACCGCCAGAGAGCTTCTGCATCGGCGCATCCTGCAGGTGACCCGCCTGCACGCGTTTCAGCGCCGGCAGAATATCTTCTTTACGGGTTGCCGGGTGCAAACGTAAAAAACGCTTGACGGTCAGCGGTAATGTGGCGTCGAGGTGGACCTTCTGCGGAACATAGCCTATGCGCAGTTGTTTCTCGCGGACCACGACCCCTTCACTTGGGGCCACCAGGCCGAGGACCACGCGCACCAGCGTGGACTTACCCGCGCCATTAGGGCCAAGCAGCGTCAGAATGCGTCCTGGCTTAAGATTCAGTGAGATGTCGGAGAGCACCCGGCGTTGGCCGAAGGTGACGGAGACATTTTCCAGCGATACAAGATTCGTCATAGCAATTAGGGCTTGCACAAGATAGTGAATGTTATAATATCACACTTCTTTCATTCATTTCGAACAATAGACGCATTATGTTACAGAAAAATACGCTTCTTTTCGCAGCATTATCGATCGCGCTTTGGGGTACGGCAGCACAGCGTGTGGATGCCGCCGTGGCGGCTTCGCTGAAGCCGTTAGGATTCATCGCTTCAGCCATTGCCGACGGGGTTACCGAGACGCAGGTTTTACTGCCTGATGGCGCTTCAGAACACGATTATTCACTGCGTCCTTCTGATGTAAAACGCTTACAAAACGCGGACTTAGTCGTATGGATAGGTCCTGAGATGGAAGCGTTCATGGACAAGTCAACGCAAAGCATTCCCGATGCCAAAAAGGTCACGATTGCCCAGCTCGACGGCGTGAAACCGTTGCTCATGAAGGGGGGCGATGACGACGATCATGACCACGCTGAAGAAGCGGGACACGATCACGCTCACGGCGAAAAAGGTGACGCCCATCACCATCACGGCGACTATAACATGCATCTATGGCTTTCCCCAGAGATAGCGCGGCTTTCGGCGGTTGCAATCCATAACAAATTAGTGGAATTTATGCCCCAGAGTCGAGCCCGGCTTGACGCCAACCTGAAGGATTTTGAAGCCAATCTGGCCGCAACCGACAAGCAGGTGGCGAGCGAGCTGGCACCGGTGAAAGGAAAGGGGTATTTCGTTTTTCATGATGCCTATGGCTACTACGAAAAACACTACGGTTTGACGCCGCTTGGGCACTTCACCGTCAACCCTGAAATTCAACCCGGTGCGCAGCGTTTACATCAAATAAGAACACAGTTGGTTGAGCAAAAAGCAACCTGCGTTTTTGCTGAGCCACAATTCAGGCCCGCTGTCGTTGAATCGGTTGCGCGGGGAACGAGCGTCCGTATGGGAACGCTGGATCCTCTAGGCACCAATATACAGCTGAGCAAAGAGAGCTACCCGGCGTTTCTTGCCCAGTTGGCGACCCAGTATGCGAGCTGCCTGAAAGGAGATAAGTAAGGAAGTGAATACGTGCAGCAGATAGCCCGCTCTGTCGCCCTGGCATTTAATAATTTGCCGCGGCCCCACCGCGTTATGCTGGGGTCACTCACCGTTCTCACGTTGGCCGTCGCTGTATGGCGGCCTTACGTTTACCATCCAACCTCTTCATCACCCGTCACCCGGACGATTGAACTAGAGAAAAAAGAGATTCGTTCTCTGCTGCCGGAGGCCAGTGAGCCGATTGACCAGGCGGCGCAGGAAGACGAAGCCATCCCGCAGGATGAGCTTGACGATAAGATCGATAACGAAACCGGCGTGCATGAATATGTGGTATCCACGGGCGATACCCTGAGCAGCATTCTGAATCAGTACGGTATCGATATGGGGAATATCAGCCAGCTGGCTGCTGCTGATAAAGAACTGAAAAACATGAAGGTGGGCCAGCAGCTCTCCTGGACTCTGAACGATGATGGCGATCTCCAGCGTTTAACCTGGGAAATGTCGCGTCGTGAAACCCGTACCTACGATCGCGTGGCAAACGGTTTCAAAATGAGCAGCGAGATGCAGCAGGGCGACTGGGTAAACAGCCTGTTTAAAGGCACCGTCGGCGGCAGCTTCGTCTCCAGCGCCACCAGCGCGGGCTTAACCAGTGCGGAAGTCAGCGCCGTCATTAAAGCGATGCAGTGGCAGATGGACTTCCGTAAGCTGAAAAAGGGCGACGAGTTCTCGGTGCTGATGTCGCGTGAAATGCTCAACGGCAAGCGCGAACAGAGCCAGCTGCTGGGCGTGCGCTTACGTTCCGACGGCAAAGATTACTACGCGTTCCGCGCGGAAGACGGTAAATTCTACGACCGCGACGGTACCGGTCTGGCGAAGGGCTTCCTGCGCTTCCCGACCGCGCGCCAGTTCCGCGTGTCCTCTAACTTCAACCCGCGTCGCCTGAACCCGGTGACCGGGCGCGTTGCCCCTCACCGTGGCGTAGACTTCGCTATGCCGCAGGGGACGCCGGTGCTCGCCGTCGGTGACGGTGAAGTTGTCGTTGCCAAGCGTAGCGGCGCGGCCGGCTATTACGTGGCGCTGCGTCATGGTCGTACCTACACCACGCGTTACATGCACCTGCGTAAGTTGCTGGTGAAACCGGGTCAGAAGGTTAAACGTGGCGATCGTATTGCGCTGTCTGGCAACACCGGTCGTTCAACGGGCCCGCACCTGCACTATGAAGTGTGGATCAACCAGCAGGCGGTGAACCCGCTGACGGCGAAACTGCCGCGTACCGAAGGGCTGACCGGCTCCGACCGCACCGACTATCTGGCGCAGGTCAAAAAGGTTTTACCTCAGCTGCGTTTTGACTAGTTTCGTTTAAGAAGTATACGTTCAGAGCCGACGCCCAGATGGCGTCGGCTTTTTCTTTTGTGCGAAGCACCTCGCCTCGCTACACTATCTGATTATCCACACCGACCCGATGATTCGAACCTGGAACAGGCATGGAAACGAAAAAAAATACCAGTGAATACATTCCCGAGTTTGAGGAATCTTTTCGCCACCCGCGTTATTGGGGCGCCTGGTTAGGCGTGCTGGCGTTTGCGGGAATCGCTTACGTGCCGGCAAAAATTCGCGACCCGCTGCTGGGTAAACTTGGCCGTCTGGCCGGTAAGTTTGGTAAAAGCGCCCGTCGCCGCGCGCAGATCAACCTGCTGTACTGCTTCCCGGAAAAAAGCGCAGCCGAGCGCGAAGCGATTATTGATGAGATGTTTGCCACCGCGCCGCAGGCAATGGTGATGATGGCCGAGCTGGCGCTGAAAGGGCCGGAAAAAATTCTGCCGCGTCTCGATTGGCAGGGGCAGGAGATTATCGATGAAATGCGCCGCAACGGTGAAAACGTTATCTTCTTAGTCCCGCACGGTTGGGGCGTGGATATCCCGGCGATGGTGATGGCCTCGCAGGGGCAGAAGATGGCCGCCATGTTCCACAATCAGGGCAATAAGGTGTTCGACTACGTGTGGAATACCGTGCGTCGTCGCTTTGGCGGCCGCCTGCACGCGCGTAACGACGGTATCAAACCGTTTATCCAGTCGGTGCGTCAGGGCTACTGGGGCTATTATCTGCCGGATCAGGACCACGGCCCGGAGCACAGCGAGTTCGTCGATTTCTTTGCCACCTACAAGGCGACGCTGCCGGCGATTGGCCGCCTGATGAAAGTGTGTCGCGCGCGCGTGGTGCCGCTGTTCCCGGTTTATAACGGCGAGACCCATCGCCTGACGATTCTGGTGCGCCCGCCGATGGACGATCTGCTGGAAGCGGATGACAACACCATTGCCCGCCGCATGAACGAAGAGGTCGAGATCTTTGTCGGCCCGCACGCCGAGCAGTACACCTGGATTTTGAAGCTGTTGAAAACGCGTAAGCCCGGCGAAGTGGAGCCGTACCAGCGCAAAGAGCTCTTCCCCAGAAAATAAGCGTAGCCCGGCCGAGCAAAGCGACGCCGGGGCCAGCTCGGTGCTTCCCGGCGTCGCTTTGCTCGGCCGGGCTACACTATAAAAAAGCCCGGACACTGCCCGGGCTTTTGTCTTCTGAGGGGATTATTCGACGGTCAGAATACGGGTGGTGTTGGTTGAACCCACGGTGCTCATCACGTCGCCCTGGGTCACGATCACCAGGTCGCCAGACATCAGGTAGCCTTTGTCGCGCAGCAGGTTTACCGCGTCGTGAGCAGCGGCGACACCATCGCTGGCGCTGTCGAAGAACACCGGCGTGACGCCACGGTAAAGGGCGGTCAGGTTCAGCGTACGCTCGTGACGAGACATGGCGAAAATCGGCAGGCCGGAGGTGATGCGCGAGGTCATCAACGCGGTACGGCCGGATTCGGTCATGGTGATGATCGCAGTAACCCCTTTCAGGTGGTTTGCCGCATACATCGCCGACATGGCGATCGCTTCTTCGACGTTGTCGAACTGCACGTCCAGACGGTGTTTAGAGACGTTGATGCTCGGGATTTTTTCCGCGCCCAGGCACACACGCGCCATCGCCGCAACGGTTTCTGACGGGTACTGACCGGCCGCGGTTTCCGCAGACAGCATCACCGCATCGGTACCATCCAGCACGGCGTTCGCCACGTCCATCACTTCCGCACGGGTCGGCATCGGGTTGGTGATCATCGATTCCATCATCTGGGTTGCGGTGATGACCGTACGGTTCAGCTGACGTGCGCGACGAATCAACGCTTTCTGAATCCCAACCAGTTCCGGATCGCCAATTTCCACGCCGAGGTCGCCACGGGCAACCATCACCACGTCAGAGGCGAGGATGATGTCGTCCATCGCGTCCTGGCTACATACCGCTTCAGCACGCTCAACTTTGGAGACGATTTTGGCATCGCAGCCGGCTTCGCGGGCCAGGCGGCGAGCGTAGTTCAGGTCTTCGCCGCAGCGCGGGAAGGAGACCGCCAGATAGTCGACGCCGATTTTGGCTGCGGTCAGAATGTCGGCCTTGTCTTTTTCAGTCAGCGCTTCGGCTGACAGGCCGCCACCTAATTTGTTGATGCCTTTGTTGTTGGACAGTGGCCCGCCGACGGTGACTTCGGTGAACACCTTCATGCCCTGAACTTCCAGCACTTTTAACTGTACGCGGCCATCATCCAGCAGCAGGATGTCGCCCGGTACCACATCGGCAGGCAGACCTTTATAGTCGATACCCACTTTCTCTTTGTCGCCTTCACCTTTACCCAGGTTGGCGTCCAGCAGGAATTTGTCGCCGATGTTAAGGAAAACTTTGCCTTCTTTGAAGGTTGAAACGCGGATTTTTGGTCCTTGCAGATCGCCAAGGATGGCTACATGGCGCCCCAGTTTTGCTGCAATTTCGCGTACTTTGTCGGCACGAAGCTGATGATCTTCTGGCGTACCGTGAGAGAAATTCATACGTACGACGTTAGCACCGGCGGAAATCACCTTCTCGAGGTTGTTATCGCGGTCGGTTGCTGGGCCTAACGTGGTGACGATCTTGGTTCTGCGAAGCCTTCTGGACATGTAATACTCCGTTGACTAATACAACTCAGGTGTTGCGTGAACAGGAATTCGGCACTATGCCAATCATGGATTACCGAATGCTTAAATAGGTTACACTCTTTTTTATCGCTTTTAATGATTATCGCTGTGTGTTGATAATTCTTTATCAAAGCGCGATTCCTTCAGCGCTTCTTTGACTCGCTTCAAGTTATCCCGGAATTTCGCCCCGCGCCGCAGGGTAAAGCCGGTGGCCAGGACATCGATCACCGTCAGCTGCGCCAGCCGCGACACCATGGGCATGTAGATATCGGTATCTTCAGGGACATCCAGCGTGATGGCGAGGGTGGCCTCTCGGGCCAGCGGCGTGCCGGCGGAGGTGATGGCGATGACCATCGCATCGTTTTCCCTCGCCACCTGCGCGACTTCGACCAGGCTTTTGGTTCTACCGGTATGGGAAATCAGCACCACCACGTCGTCGTCGCTGCAATTCATACAGCTCATTCGTTGCAGAACGATGTCATCGGAATAGATGACCGGGACGTTAAAGCGAAAAAATTTGTTCATGGCGTCGTGGGCAACGGCGGCGGAAGAGCCTAGCCCAAAGAAGGCGATTTTCTTGGCCTGGGTCAGCAGATCCACCGCGCGATTTACCGCCGACATATCGAGCGATTGACGCACGTGCGCCAGGCTTGCCATGGCCGACTCAAAAATTTTGGCCGTGTAGGCCTCGACGCTGTCATCTTCGTCCACATTACGATTAACATACGGTGTACCGTTGGCCAGACTTTGGGCAAGATGCAGTTTAAAATCGGGAAAGCCTCGGGTCTCCAGGCTGCGGCAGAAGCGGTTAACCGTCGGTTCACTGACCTCAGCCTCAAGGGCGAGCGCGGCAATGCTTGAGTGGATTGCCTGTTCGGGAGCCGCCAGAATGACTTCTGCAACTTTTCGCTCGGATTTGCTAAGGTTTTCCAGTTGAGACTGGATTCTTTCCAGCATGTTCATCGTGACAAGGCGCTCATAGATTGAAACGATTCCATTAATGGGTGAAATCTGCAGGCGTTTTAGCAAGAATATACGCTTGAAGCGGGATGAAAAGTGAATAGGAACAGCAAAATATGTTGTTTTTTTTCATTACATGATCGGTGTCGTATTTTAACCGACGCCGCTCGGGCGAAAGAACGAACAAAATTGGCGAAATGCCTAACGCTGTGGCCGTGATGGTTCCGAATTGTGCGATCGGACGCGGTGAAAGGCGTTAAAGGGTTTCGGCAATTTCGTAAACACAGTACAGTGCACCGTAAGAAAATTACAACGATATCCGTCGTTTTCGGCAAAAGCTGAGTGACGGCGGGCAGATAGCCTGGCATAGAACCGGGAATATAAACTGAGGAGAATGACATGGCGGTAACGCAAACGGCCCAGGCATGCGATCTGGTCATTTTCGGCGCGAAGGGTGACTTGGCCCGCCGGAAACTGCTGCCTTCCCTGTATCAGCTGGAAAAAGCCGGCCAGATCAATCCGGAGACCCGGATTATCGGCGTCGGCCGTGCCGACTGGGATAAAGCGGCCTACACCAAAGTTGTCCGTGAAGCGCTCGAAACCTTCATGAAAGAGAAGATTGATGAAGGTTTGTGGAACACCCTCAGCGCGCGTCTTGATTTCTGCAACCTGGACGTTAATGATGCGCCGGCATTTGCGCGTCTTGGCGAGATGCTCGATCAAAAAAATCGTACCACCATCAACTATTTTGCGATGCCGCCAAGCACCTTTGGCGCCATCTGTCGCGGCCTGGGCGAAGCGAAGCTGAACGCCAAACCGGCGCGCGTGGTCATGGAAAAACCGCTGGGGACCTCACTGGAAACCTCACGTGAGATCAACGACCAGGTCGGCGAATACTTTGAAGAGTGCCAGGTTTACCGTATCGACCACTATCTGGGTAAAGAAACGGTGCTGAACCTGCTGGCGCTGCGCTTTGCCAACTCCCTGTTTGTGAACAACTGGGATAACCGCACGATCGATCATGTGGAAATCACCGTGGCCGAGGAAGTCGGGATCGAAGGCCGCTGGGGTTACTTCGACCAGGCCGGTCAAATGCGCGACATGATCCAGAACCACCTGCTGCAAATTCTGTGCATGATTGCGATGGCGCCGCCGTCCGATCTGAGCGCCGACAGCATTCGCGATGAGAAGGTGAAAGTGCTGAAGTCGCTGCGCCGTATCGACCGCAGCAACGTGCGTGATAAAACCGTCCGCGGCCAGTACACCGCCGGATTCGCCCAGGGGCAGAAAGTGCCGGGCTACCTCGAAGAAGAGGGCGCGAACAAATCCAGCAGCACGGAAACCTTCGTATCTATTCGCGTCGATATCGACAACTGGCGCTGGGCGGGCGTGCCGTTCTACCTGCGTACCGGTAAACGTCTGCCGACCAAATGCTCTGAAGTGGTGGTGTACTTCAAAAACCCTGAGCTGAACCTGTTCAAAGAGACCTGGCCGGAACTGCCGCAGAACAAGCTGACCATTCGTCTGCAGCCGGACGAAGGCGTGGATATTCAGATCCTCAACAAGGTGCCGGGTCTGGAGCACAAGCACAATCTGCAGGTGACCAAGCTGGATCTGAGCTACTCTGAAACCTTCAATCAGACGCACCTGGCCGATGCCTATGAGCGTCTGCTGCTGGAAACCATGCGCGGCATCCAGGCGCTGTTTGTGCGCCGCGATGAAGTCGAAGAAGCGTGGAAATGGGTCGACTCTATCACCGAAGCCTGGGCTAGCGATAAAGATGCGCCGAAACCGTATCAGGCCGGGACCTGGGGGCCAGTGGCATCCGTTGCCATGATCACCCGCGACGGCCGCTCCTGGAACGAGTTTGAGTAAGGCTTGCCGCTAATCCGGAAGGGTTATTTTACCGGTAACATGATCTAACACAGCAAGTCGTGCTTTTTTTACCCATTTAAGCCCCGGGAGGATTCACCCCCGGGGCTTTTTTTATTACACTGCGGGCAGACCATTGCCTCTGTGCTGCGCTATTCGGGCATTTATCGATAAGTCAGATCAATATAAATACCGTCATCAGCCGCAGCCTGGACAGAAAAAATTTAAGGAGCCTCTATGAACTCTGTAATGTTACGGGTAACAAATCGCATTATTGAACGCTCTCGCGATACGCGCGCGGCCTACCTCGCCCGTATTGAAAAGGCAAAAACTGAAACGGTTCACCGCTCTGAGCTTGCCTGTGGCAATCTGGCGCACGGTTTCGCCGCCTGTCAGCCAGACGATAAAGCGTCGCTGAAAAGCATGTTGCGTAACAATATCGCGATCATTACCTCCTATAACGATATGCTTTCTGCCCATCAGCCTTACGAACACTATCCGGACGTGATCCGCAAAGCGCTGCACAGCGTGAACGCGGTGGGCCAGGTTGCCGGTGGCGTACCGGCTATGTGCGACGGCGTGACGCAGGGCCAGGACGGGATGGAGCTTTCGCTGCTGAGCCGCGAAGTGATCGCCATGTCCGCTGCGGTCGGCCTGTCACACAACATGTTTGACGGCGCGCTGTACCTCGGCGTGTGCGACAAAATCGTCCCGGGGCTGGCAATGGCCGCGCTTTCCTTCGGCCACCTGCCGTCAATCTTTATTCCGTCAGGCCCAATGGCCAGCGGCCTGCCGAACAAAGAAAAAGTACGTATTCGCCAGCTCTATGCTGAAGGCAAGGTTGACCGTAACGCGCTGCTCGAATCCGAAGCGGCGTCCTACCACGCACCGGGCACCTGTACCTTCTACGGCACCGCCAACACCAACCAGATGGTGATTGAATTTATGGGCATGCAGCTGCCGGGCTCTTCGTTTGTTCACCCGGACGCACCGCTGCGCGCCGAGCTGACCGCCGCCGCGGCGCGTCAGGTCACCCGCATGACCGGTAACGGTAATGAATGGATGCCGCTGGGCAAAATGATCGATGAGAAAGTGGTGGTCAACGGTATCGTGGCGCTGCTGGCGACCGGCGGCTCCACCAACCACACCATGCACCTGGTGGCGATGGCGCGCGCGGCGGGCATCATCATCAACTGGGATGATTTCTCCGACCTGTCTGAGGTTGTGCCGCTGATGGCGCGCCTGTATCCGAACGGCCCGGCCGATATCAACCACTTCCAGGCCGCGGGCGGCGTGCCGGTGCTGGTACGCGAACTGCTGAAAGGCGGCCTGCTGCACGAAGACGTGAACACCGTTGCCGGTTTCGGTCTGTCTCACTACACAATGGAACCGTGGCTGAACGAAGGCAAGCTGGACTGGCGTGAAGGCGCTACCGCCTCGCTGGATGACAACATCATCGCCACCTTCGACAAACCGTTCTCGAAACATGGCGGCACCAAAGTGCTGAGCGGCAACCTTGGCCGTGCGGTGATGAAAACCTCCGCCGTGCCGGTAGAAAACCAGGTGATTGAAGCGCCTGCCGTTGTTTTTGAAAGTCAGCACGATGTGCTGCCGGCGTTCGAAGCGGGGCTGCTGGATAAAGATTGCGTAGTGGTTGTACGCCATCAAGGGCCAAAAGCGAACGGTATGCCAGAATTACATAAACTTATGCCGCCACTTGGTGTATTATTGGACCGCTGTTTCAAAATTGCGTTAGTCACTGATGGACGACTGTCTGGTGCATCCGGTAAAGTACCGTCAGCGATTCACGTAACCCCTGAAGCATATGACGGTGGCCTGCTGGCAAAAGTACGCGATGGCGACATGATCCGCGTGAACGGCCAGACCGGCGAGCTGACGCTGCTGGTTGATGACGCTGAACTGGCCGCACGCCAACCGCATATTCCTGATCTGAGCGCTTCGCGCGTGGGGACAGGCCGCGAACTGTTTGGCGCATTACGGGAAAAACTCTCCGGTGCAGAGCAGGGCGCAACCTGTATTACCTTTTAAGATGACACGTTTTGTAGATCTGGCGAGAGAAAATTTCTGATGAAAAACTGGAAAACAACGGCTGAAGCAATCCTGACCACTGGCCCGGTAGTGCCGGTAATCGTGGTTAACAAGCTTGAGCACGCAGTACCGATGGCAAAAGCGCTGGTTGCCGGTGGCGTTCGCGTACTGGAAGTGACGCTGCGTACCGACTGCGCGATGGACGCTATCCGCGCCATTGCGAAAGAAGTTCCGGACGCTATCGTTGGCGCGGGTACCGTGACTAACGCACAGCAGCTGAAAGAAGTGACCGACGCTGGCGCGCAGTTTGCTATCAGCCCGGGCCTGACCGACGAACTGCTGAAAGCGGCTACCGCTGGGACTATCCCGCTGATCCCGGGTATTAGCTCTGTTTCTGAACTGATGCTGGGTATGCAGCACGGCCTGAAAGAGTTCAAATTCTTCCCGGCTGAAGCGAACGGTGGCGTGAAAGCGCTGCAGGCGATCGCCGGTCCGTTCTCTCACATCCGTTTCTGCCCGACTGGCGGTATCTCTCCGGCTAACTACCGTGATTACCTGGCGCTGAAAAGCGTGCTGTGCATCGGCGGTTCCTGGCTGGTTCCGGCCGACGCGCTGGAAGCAGGCGACTACGATCGCATCACCAAGCTGGCTCGCGAAGCGGTTGAAGGCGCGAAGCTGTAAGGTGAATGACTTACCCGGCATCTTTACCGGGTAAGTCAGAAGGAAGGGCGGGTAAGCGTAAGCGACCCGCCTTTTTTTATCCCTGAACGTTAACCGCCGCGGCAGCGGCTTTTGCTCGTTCTACCGCGTCGTCAACGCTATCGCCGGTAGCCAGCGCCACGCCCATGCGGCGGGAACCGTCGATATCCGGCTTGCCGAACAGGCGCAGCTGGACGCCCGCACCGACCGCATGCTGTACGCCGTCAAAGGTGACGTTGCGGCTGGAGAGCGACGGCAGCAGCACGGCCGAGGCGGAAGGGCCGTATTGCCGAATGGCGCCAACCGGCAGTCCGAGGAAAGCGCGGACGTGCAGCGCGAACTCTGAAACATCCTGCGAAATCAGCGTCACCATCCCGGTATCGTGCGGGCGCGGAGAAACTTCGCTGAACACCACATCATCGCCGCAGACGAACAGCTCAACGCCAAACAGACCGTAGCCGCCAAGCGCCAGCACCACGTCGCGGGCGATGGTTTGCGCGCGCTCCAGCGCCACTTCGCTCATCTGCTGCGGCTGCCAGGACTCGCGGTAATCGCCATCTTCCTGGCGGTGACCAACCGGCGCGCAGAAGTGGACGCCGTCCACGGCGTTGACGGTCAGCAGGGTAATTTCGAAATCAAAATTGACCACCCCTTCCACGATCACGCGACCAGCACCGGCGCGGCCGCCTTCCTGCGCATATTGCCACGCCTGGGCGAGCTGCGCTTCATGACGAATAAAGGTCTGCCCTTTACCGGACGAGCTCATCACCGGCTTGACGATGCACGGCAGGCCGATCTCCTCCACCGCCTGACGAAACTGCGCTTCGCCGTCGGCAAAGCGATAGGCCGAGGTCGGCAGGTTGAGGGTTTCGGCCGCCAGACGACGGATGCCTTCGCGGTTCATGGTCAGTTTGGTGGCCCGTGCGCAGGGCACCACGTGCTGGCCTGCCTGCTCCAGTTCAATCAGCATATCGGTGGCGATAGCTTCAATTTCTGGCACGATAAAGTCCGGTTTTTCTAATTCAACCAGCGCTTTCAGCGCCGCGCCGTCAAGCATGTTAATCACGTGGGAACGATGCGCGACGTGCATCGCCGGGGCGTCGGCGTAGCGGTCAACGGCGATGGTTTCGATGCCTAACCGCTGGCATTCAATCGCCACTTCTTTGCCTAACTCACCCGAACCCAGAAGCATTACGCGCGTCGCCGCCGGACGCAGAGCTGTGCCTAATAACGTCATTTTACCTTATCCACCGTCTTACTAAAATTTGGCTCATTATAAACGAAAACGTTTGCGTCTGTCTCGCTCACCGCGGTCAGAGGTTGCTATCGCTGGATATTTGCGCATCTTTATCTGGCATAGACATATCCTGACATCTGCTCGCATAGGCTGATCTTCTCACCTATTTCTACTGGAGGTCGTATGTCAGGCTGGCTTAATCAACTGCAATCCCTGCTGGGGCAAAAATCAGGTTCCGGGAAAAGCGATCTTAGCCAAATGCTGGTGCCCGGCGCGTTAGGCGGGCTGGCCGGGTTGCTGGTGGCCAGTAAGTCGTCGCGTAAGATGCTGGCGAAATACGGCACCGGCGCGCTGCTGGCGGGCGGTGGGGCGGTTGCCGGCAGCGTGTTGTGGAACAAGTATAAAGACAAACTGCGCGCCGACCCGCAAACGGCGACGAAATACGGCGAACCGTCGGCGCCGCTGGATGTTCGCAGCGAGCGGCTGATTCTGGCGCTGGTCTTCGCGGCGAAGAGCGATGGGCATATCGATGCCAAAGAGCAGCAGGCCATTGAACAGCAGCTGCGCGAAGCGGGAATCGAAGAGCAGGGGCGGGCGCTGATTGCCCAGGCGATTGAACAACCGCTGGACCCTGAGCGGCTGGCGCGCGACGTCCACAATGAAGAAGAGGCGCTGGAGCTGTATTTTATCAGCTGTGCGGCGATCGATATCGATCACTTTATGGAGCGCAGCTATCTGAACGCGCTGGGCGATGCCCTGAAGCTGCCGCAGGAAGTGCGTGAAGGCATAGAACGAGATTTACAGCAGCAAAAACAGCAACTTTAATGGTTTTTATCACCGCTTTTGCTTGCATCATCGTTTAATTTGTCCACCCTTATAGGGTGTGACTAAAACAGAAGAATAACGAGATGCCGCCAAAAGCAAAACGGATCCCCCACGCCATGACGTTGCATGGCGATACGCGCGTTGATAACTACTACTGGCTGCGCGATGACACGCGCGCTAAGCCAGCGGTTATCGACTATTTACAGCAGGAAAATGCCTACGGCCGACAGGTGATGTCATCCCAGCAAAGCCTACAGGATCGTGTGCTGAAAGAGATTGTCGACCGGATACCGCCGCGCGAGGTCTCCGCGCCGTACATCAAAAACGGCTATCGCTACCGCCAGGTCTTCGAGCCGGGGCGTGAATATGCCCTCTATCAGCGCCAGAAGCTGGGGGAAGAGTCGTGGTCGCTGCTGATTGATGAAAATAAGCGGGCGGCGCGCAGCGAATTTTATACCCTCGGCGGGCTGAACGTTGCCCCTGACAACAACCTGCTGGCGGTAACCGAAGATTTCCTCTCTCGCCGCCAGTATGGGTTACGCATTCGCCATCTGGAAAATGAAACCTGGCTGCCGGAGGTGATCGAAGACGTGTCGCCCGGCGTGGTGTGGGCCAATGACTCCCGCTCGCTCTATTACGTACGCCAGCACCCGACGACGCTGCTGCCGTGGCAGGTGTGGCGTCATCAGGTGGGCGAGTCAAGCGAGCAGGATACGCTTATCTATGAAGAGCAGGATGACACGTTCTACGTCAGCCTGCATAAAACATCGTCACGCCAGTACGTGGTGATCGCGCTGTCCAGCGCAACGACCAGCGAAATGCTGCTGGTGGATGCCGATCGGCCGGATGCCAGACCGCAGACGTTTTTAGCCCGTCGTAAGGATCATGAATATGGTATCGATCACTACCAGGGCCATTTTTACATTCGCTCTAACCGCGAAGGTAAAAACTTTGGCCTCTACCGCGGCGTCAGCGGAGAAGAGCGCGACTGGCAGACGCTGATCGCCGCGCGCGAGACGGTGATGCTGGAAGACTTTACGCTGTTTCGCGACTGGCTGGTGGTGGAAGAGCGTCAGCGGGGCTTAACCAGCCTGCGGCAGATTCATCGTCAAACGCATCAGGAAACGGCGATCGCCTTTGACGATCCGGCCTATGTCACCTGGATTGCCTACAACCCGGAGCCAGAAACCGCCTGCCTGCGCTACGGCTACTCGTCGATGACCACCCCGGATAGCCTGTTTGAGCTGGATATGGATAGCGGCGAACGTCGCGTGCTCAAGCAGCAGGAAGTTAAAGGCTTTGACGCCAGCCGCTACCGCAGCGAACGCCTGTGGATCGCCGCCCGTGATGGCGTGGAAGTGCCGGTGTCGTTGGTTTATCGTCAGGAACATTTCCGCCGCGGAAAGAACCCGCTGCTGGTCTACGGCTACGGTTCGTACGGCGCCAGCATGGACGCCGATTTCAGCAGCAGCCGTCTTAGCCTGCTCGATCGCGGCTTTGTGTTTGCGATCGCCCATATTCGCGGCGGCGGCGAGCTGGGGCAGCAGTGGTACGAAGACGGGAAATTCCTCAAAAAGCAAAACACCTTCAACGACTACCTCGATGTCTGCGATGCGCTGCTGGCGAAGGGCTACGGCGCGCCGGAGCTGTGTTACGGCATGGGCGGTAGCGCGGGCGGGATGCTGATGGGAACGGCGATCAACGAGCGCCCTGAGCTGTTCCACGGCGTGGTGGCGCAGGTGCCGTTTGTGGACGTGGTGACCACTATGCTCGATGAGTCCATTCCGCTCACCACCGGCGAGTTTGAGGAGTGGGGCAATCCGCAGGATGAAACCTACTATCGTTACATGAAATCCTACAGCCCCTATGACAACGTCCGCCCGCAGGCGTACCCGAACCTGCTGGTCACCAGCGGTTTACACGACTCGCAGGTGCAGTACTGGGAACCGGCGAAATGGGTGGCGAAGCTGCGCGAGCTGAAGGTGGATGATAACCTGCTGCTGCTGTGTACTGAAATGGATGCGGGCCACGGCGGTAAGTCCGGGCGCTATAAGAGCTATGAAGGAGTGGCGCTGGAATATGCCTTTCTGATAGCCCTGGCGCAAGGGACGCTGCCAGGGCGCACGGAGCGCTAGCTATTGGCCTAGATAGTGCTTCAGCGTTAAGCGCAGCTCCGGGCTCATGCGATCGAGGTTGTTAAACAGCCAGCGCAGGTAGCCCGGATCGTTTTTCGCCACTTCAGCCACTTCCTGCCCGCGATATTTGCCGAAGGTGAAGGTGCGCAGCAGCGCCGGACGCCCGGTCACGTCAACCATCTGTTCTGGCGTCCAGCCTGAGGTTTGCATGATATCAATCAGCAGCGCGGCGGTGATGTAGCAGTCGTACAGCGCGCGGTGGTGGTGTAAACCCGGCGGCGTCGCTACGCTGAGCTTACGGGATTTGTACAGCGCCATGTTGCTGTACTTAATGCCCGGCCACAGGCGACGCGCCATCTTCATGGTGCAAATCCACTCGCCGTCCATCTCCGGCAGCACCCGGCGGTCAAAGCTGGCGTTATGCGCGACGTACCAGGGGCTTCCCTGATAGAACGGCACCACCTCTTCAATCCATGGTTTATCGGCGACCATCTCTTCGGTAATACGGTGAATCGCCATCGCCTGCGCGCTGATGGGGCGATCGGGGCGGACCAGATGACTCATGGAGTTGACGATTTGACCGTCAATAACGTCGACGGAGGCAATTTCAACGACGCCTCCTTGCAGGTCACAGGTTTCGGTATCGATAACGCGCAGCATGGCGAACTCCCGGCCAAAACGACTAGCGTAATGGAATGATCTCGCCTTGCCAACCCTGGGCGCTTTTTCTGCCGGTTAACAGCAGCTCGCCGCCGTCGGCGCGAACGATCAGCTGGCCGTTTTCATCCCACAGCGCGCTGCCGCCGGAAAAGGTCCCGCTGGCGTAGTTCGATTTCAATACGGCGATGGCGTACTTGTGGGCGAAACGCTGGAGGCGCTGAGTGGTGCGCTGCTGCTGCGGTTCCGCCATGCAGCTTACGGTTGCCAGCAGGGACGCCTGTGGCGAGAGTTCGCAGCCTTCGTGATTCAGCTCGAAAACGCTCATCTGGTCTGACTCGGGTGCCAGGCAGGTGCCGTGACCCTGTTGCTGTTTACGCGGCGTGGTGGCATCGGGGGCGAAAATCACAATCCCCTTAATCCGCTTGCCGTCGTTTTCCATCGGCAGCCCGGCGATGATCGTCATCTGGTGGCGCTGGGCGGCGTCGTGCAGCGGCTGCAGCTGGTTGTCACACGGCGGCGCGGGCAGCGTTTGCTCATTGTTGGGGCCGGTGAGGGAGAGTTCAGGGAAAATCAGCACTTTACACGCCTGCTCGGCGGCGGCGTCGATAAAGCGCAGATGGTGGATGATGTTTTCGGCGACATCACCCTTTCGGGGCGCATATTGCGCTGCGGCGATAGTCCATGTCAGCATTGTTGCGTCCTTCAACACGTTGTCAGCGAGTCTTTATTCTGGAACAGAATAACAATCTGTATGTAAGGAATTGTAACTATCGGTAATAATTATTTCGATTTTGGCTCGTACGGCAGACGAGAGAGGTTGACTGAGGCCAGACGATGGGCAATCAACCGCTCGCGAAACCAGTCACGTAGATGCGCCGGCTGCTCGCGTTCGACAACTTCGGCCACGACCGGCATGTTGTAGCGCTCTTTAAATGCCACCCCCGCCGCGGCAAGATCGACGTTCACTTTGTCCATTTCCTGCTGGGGTAGGGTGGCCAGATTGGTTTGCATGGTTTTCTCCTTGGGATGAGGCGCAAAAGTTACTAAGAGTCTCGCAAAATGGCAAGTCCAGAGGGCGCTCATCTCGACGTGAACATTATACAGCGTTATTCTTTGACTTAAATTGATAACAAAAGGGAATGATGGAAATGAAATTCACCGCACCTCGCACGCTCTGCACGACGCTGTTTCTCATTGGGGCCTTCAGCGCCTCGCCCGTCTGGGCCCACGCCCACCTGCAACAACAAACGCCGGCCGCCAACGCCGAAGTCAGCGCCGCGCCGCAGGCGCTGACGCTAACGTTCTCTGAGGGCATTGAGGCTAACTTTAGCGGCGTGACGCTGACCGGCCCGGACCAACAGCCGGTTGCCACCGGTAAGGCGGCGCGCAGCGAGAGTGACAAAACGCAGCTGGTTGTGCCGCTGACTCAGCCGCTGACGTCCGGTCTGTATACCGTTAAGTGGCACGTGGTGTCGGTGGACGGACACAAGACCAAAGGCCAGTACCAGTTTAGCGTGAAGTAATGATGTTAACGGCACTCTATATAGGCCTGCGGTTTGTCCATTTTGCCTCGCTGATGGTGGCCTTTGGCTGCACGCTTTACGCGGGCTGGTGGGCACCGTCTGCGCTACGGCGGCTGCTGATTCAACGCTTCTCGCAGCTGCTGCGCAGCGCGCTGGTGCTGAGCGTGCTTTCGGCCATGCTGATGCTGGTGGTGCAGGGCGGGCTGATGGGCGACGGCTGGACGGACACCTGGCGCCCGGAGATCTGGCAGGCGGTACTGCACACGCAGTTTGGCAGCGTCTGGCTATGGGAAATCGTGCTGGCATGGGTCGCGCTGGGCATTGCCTGGGTGCAGCCGCGTCAGATGATGCGGCGGCTTTTGCTTCTCTGCGCCGCGCAGTTTATCCTGCTGGCCGGCGTCGGCCATGCCGCGATGTTTGACGGGGCCGCCGGGGTGCTACAGCGCACCAATCACGCGGTGCATTTAGTCTGCGCGGCAGCGTGGGTAGGGGGGCTGGTTCCCTTTTTGTACTGCCTGCGGCTGGCAAAAGGCCGTTGGCGCAAGCCGGCGATTATGACCATGATGCGCTACTCCCGCTATGGGCATCTGGCCGTAGCCGCAGCGGTGGCTACGGGGCTGGTGAATGCCTGGATGATTCAGGGCGGCTTTACCGCTCAGACGCCCTATGGCATCGCGCTGTGGGTGAAAGCAGGACTGGTCGCGATGATGATCGTGATGGCGCTACTGAACCGCTATGTTCTCGTGCCGCGGTTGACGGCGGCGGAGGGATGGGCGCAGCGCGTCTTTTTACGAACGACGCAGGTGGAGATTGTTTTGGGGGCGCTGGTGCTGGCGTGCGTCAGTCTTTTCGCCACCTGGGAACCTTTTTAATTGAACTGGCGAATTATGAAAAAGATTATTCTCTCTTTGTTGTTACTCACCGCAGCCAACAGTGCGCTGGCGGCGCAGGTCATTACCGTGAGCCGCTTTGAGGTCGGGAAAGATAAGTGGGCGTTTAACCGCGAAGAGGTCATGCTGACCTGTCGTGCGGATAAGGCGCTGTACGTGATTAACCCGAGCACGCTGGTGCAGTATCCGCTGAACGATATCGCCGAGCAGCAGGTCAAGGCCGGGAAAACCCAGGCGCAGCCGCTGAGCGTGATTCAGGTTGACGACCCGCAGCAGCCGGGGGTGAAGATGAGCCTCGCACCGTTTATTGAGCGCGCAGAGAAGCTTTGCTAACCGGCAGAATATCTGTTTGATAAACAATAAAAAACCGCAATCATTCTCATGGAATGGCTGCGGTTTTTTTATGTTATGCCGTTTATTTGACGAAAATTTTCCCCTCACACGGGTTGTGGACTGGAAAAGCTGTCACGGTCATCTATTCTTATAAAGCATGGCGACTGAGCCTGCATTAATGCCAACTTTTAGCGCACGGCTCTCTCCCAAGAGCCATTTCCCTGGACCGAATACAGGAATCGTATTCGGTCTCTTTTTATTCCCCTTATCCATCACCGTGTTACAAGGGGAGTCCGAAATCATCGCTCATGCCTGAATTTCGGTCTTCTTGGTTATATCACAACCAAATTGTATTTAACATTTTTTTTACAGGAAAATTTTACGTATCACCTAAACTTTTTCTCCGCCTGCGCTGAAGCCTGAACCGTGGGCCTGGCCGAAGAACGCGAGCGTCTGTTCCAGGTTTCGGGCTTGCTCCTCCAGTGACGTGGCGGCGGCGGAAATCTGCTGCACCAGCGAGGCATTTTGCTGGGTGACGCTGTCCATTTGGTTGACCGCGACGCTCACCTGGCTGACGCCTTTTTCCTGCTCGTCCAGCGCCTGCACGATTTCAGCAATCACCTGATGGACATTGGTAACCGAGACGATGATTTTTTGCATAATCGCACCGGTTTCATTGACCAGCGCTACCCCCTGGCTGACGCGGCCTGAGGATTCCGCAATGAGTCCGGAAATCTCTTTCGCCGCATTGGCGCTACGCTGCGCAAGGCTACGCACTTCGCCAGCCACCACGGCAAACCCTCGGCCCTGCTCGCCAGCGCGAGCCGCTTCAACCGCGGCATTGAGCGCCAGAATATTCGTCTGGAACGCAATGCTGTCGATAATGCTGTTGATATCACCAATTTTATGCGCGCTTTCATCGATCTTTCCGATGATGTCCACCACCTCGTTGACCAGCGATTCTCCTTGTTCAGCAATGGTTTCCGCGTCCTGGGTGAGCATCGTGGCCTTCGAGGCGTTATCGGCATTATTTTTCACCGCGACCGAGATCTGTTCCATGCTGGCAGCCGTTTGGACAATCGCTGCGGCTTGCTCTTCGGTGCGAGACGCCAGATCGAGGTTACCCGCGGCGATTTCGCTACTGCCCGTCCTTACCGAGTTGCTGGCATCGGTGATACTACCGACAATGCGTTTGAGTTCGGATTGCATGGTGTGGAGCGCATAGAAGATGCTGCTATTGTCACCAGGCTGCACGGGAATCGGGTTGCTTAAATCCCCCTGTGAGACGGACAGGGCAATCTCGGAGGCCTCTGCGGGTTCTCCGCCTACCGGGCGCGCAACTTTGCGAGTGAAGACCAGCGCCACCACCATGCTGACAGCGATAATGCTGATAATCATCAGGATTATCGCGTTACGCAGGCTATGCCATGCTTCCGCCATCACCACGCTGACCGGGGCAATAATCGCCAGCTTCCACGGTGTCTGGCTGTTGCCAATCTCGATGGATTGCCAGGTCACAAACGCAGGTTCTCGCAAAATAGGGTCGTTGATTCGGAGCACCTCTTCCCCGGATATTGTGCCGCTCCAGGGCGCGCCGGTCATGCTGGCGTCGGGGCTGAAAATAACTTTGTTATCCGCCGACAGCAGCAAGGCGTAGCCGACCCCTTGCCACGGTTTGATGGCGCCAATCATCTGCTGCAGCGTGGCCAGCGAAAAATCGGAGGTCACGGAACCCTGGAATTTACCGTTATGGATAATGGGCGCCGCAATGGACGTCAGCATCACATCAACGCCGTTATAGGGGTAGATGTACGGTTCAATGATGACATCTTTCTGTCGCTGGCGCGGCAGCAGATAGTAATCACCGCTGCCCGGCGTTTCGTAATCATCCAGATTATGTAGCGCGGGATTGCCGCTGTTATCCCGGTCGGTATAGCGGGCATAACGTCCTGCGGGATCCTGGCCCGGCTGGCCAGCGAAATCAGCATCTTTACCATCAAAAGCATTGGGTTCGAAGGTGAGCGACATTGACAGGAAGCTGTCGTAGTGGCGAAGCTGATCGGCCAGTAGCTGGTCGAGCGCGCGACGATCGGTCAAACCCGCCTGATGTAAAGACCAGGCGCTAATACCCAGATCACGCGATGCGGTCAGGGCTTCATCCAGCTGGCTTTTTACGCGTAGCGCTTCGGTCTGTGAAATTTGCTGTAGATGCTTTTCTGCAACGGCTTGTTGTTGATTCATTGATTGCCAGAGCAGCAGTCCAATGGTGAGCAGAAAACCGGCTGTAATCGTGATAAATATCGACGCCAGCATGAGCGTTCTGGTGGTTAGTTTTTTTCGTGTACTCATCTTCCCTCGCCTGTAACTGACAACGTGGTAAATACATTCACCCCATATTTCATATATCGGTAGAGTGGGGTGATGACTTAATGTCTGAACACGAATAATTTCTTTTTACGGTGGTGGCCGTAACAGGCTTAGCGGTAGATCAGGACAGGTAAATGTTCGCGGCTACTGGCCCTTTAAGACCATTGATACGGCAAAATTCAACCCGGAGACCCGGTCTGAGGGATTCAGATTCGTTGGAATAGAGTGCTGAAACGTGAAGTAGTACGTCCTTTCGGCCGTCTGATGGGTGATGAAGCCTTTACCGCTGATGGCATCAAAGCTTTTGACGATGCCTGTCATTTTACGAGACAAATAGAATCCTTGCTAAAAAACACCGGTAAACTATACGCTTAAAAAAATAGAAAGCGAATTTTATCGGGATATTTTAATGGGGGACTGCTGGACGGCTAAAATAAAAATTGCTAATCAGTGCTGAACATGCATTAATGAAATGGTCGGTTTGAAATAACCACAAAATGTAAAATATTCAACTTATTCATTCTCATCGCCAGGCCCTATCGCTGATATCTCCTCTCTTTGAGCCCAACGTACCGTACTCTGCCGTTAGTTTAATTTTGAATATCAGAACTGTATCTTTTGCTTTGGTATGAGTGTGCTGAGCGGTGTGATGAAATGTGGATTTGCTGCATGAAGGGGCGAGGGAAGACAGCTAACTTTTGTAAAACATAAAAAGTGTCTGATGTCTGGCAGTCATCCACAGGATGACCTGCTATGAAGATCGTAAACCTAACCCCACCGGGCAGAGCCACGAGTCCATTCACCTTAAAGAGGTATAAATTATGAATTTAAATATTCACTTCCGGTGTCCATGTTGCCATGGTTCCCAATATCGTACATCAGTATTTGATGTTTCAGAGCGAAATCCATTTGGCGCTAAATGTATTTTTTGTAAGACCAATATGGTGCTTAACGAGGCGACAATTATTAAGCCTAAGCCGTCAGCAGTTTCAGCGTAGTCTTATGTAAAAAGTATCAGCACGCCTCGGTTTACGTTGTGGGCATCAATTATCACGAAAAGTTGAATTTTCTTTCGCAAAAACATGTTTAAGCTTGACCTGTGCTTTTAACCACAGGACCAAAAAATGAAAAAAATCGTGAGTTTGATGCTGTTATCGACCGCTATCTTCACGCCGGTTGCGTTTAGTGCGCCCGCAGGAACACTCAGTGTCCATATACTCAACCAGCAAACGGGTATCCCGTCAAAAGACGTTGCCGTGACCCTGGAAAAGCAGCAATCCACGGGCTGGGCTATGCTGGCACAAGGGAAAACGGATAACGATGGCCGCATAAAGTCATTGTACCCTGAGGACCAGGACATGCAGCCAGGGGTATACAGAGTCACGTTCAAAACCGGCGATTATTTTAACAGCGAGAAGCTGTCGTCATTTTTCCCTGAGGTACCGGTGCTCTTCACCGTGACGAAAACCAACGAAAAACTGCATATTCCGCTGTTGCTAAGCCAGTATGGCTACTCCACTTACAAAGGGAGTTGACGCGCGTGACATGACGCTACGTCTTTGCAATCAGGCCAGCCTACGCGCTGGCTTTTTCGAACGGCCGTGGTTATCGAAGAAAAGGCCGTTTGAGGTTCACCCGATTTTGCGGCAAAGAAATTTGTCTTTAATGACACCATCAAAGAAGCGGCCTTTTGACTTTACGCTCAGGAACGTTTCGTAGGTTTTTGGCGATACGCCGACGTATTGGTAAATGCCTGAGCCGAAGAATTCTATTTCCAGTATTTTTTGTTTTGCATCATAACCAATGGATTGTATTCGTGATGACGAGACGTTCTGACGCTGCATTATGTTCTGATTACTCCCTGCTTCTCTTGAGCCGCTGGGGAACGGACTCGGCTAAAAGGTTATCTTAACGCTTCTGGCAGGATCAGCCGCGAAAATTTAATCATAAAGAGGAATTTTCTTATCACCCTGCGTGCTCTGAAATGCGACGGGCGCTAAGAATTGTATTGGGCCTGTTTTTTTCCGTCGGGCCCCGTCAATGGTGTAAAGATAGCATGATGTCGGCGTTAGCTTTTTCTTTACACTCACAGATATAGCGCGAGCGATAAATCAAAAATCAATTAAAATCAATGCGTTAAAAATTACATAATCCGCTAATAATCTAAAACATTATCGTTAACAAAATTATTTTGTAATGTGAATTAAATTCCCTATTTTTTTTTCATAAAAAGGCGCATGCTTGCGGCGAGTTGAGCCACAGCCTGCCACCCCCGCGCCATACCTCCGTTGCCCGCCGTTTGTAAATTAACGTCCTGGCAGTGAATTTGTCGAACGCAGCACGGTCCAACGCATATACCTACGCATAAAGACGAATGAACGGAATCGTTTTTTCCTTACGCGTTACCCTTGCATTACGTTGCTGGAAAGAATGATGTTCAAAAATTTTGATACCGCTTTACTTCACCCGCGTAACGGGCTGAAGTGGCTTGCACTGGCCTTGTTGTGGCTGGTGGTCCAACTACCTTATCCGCTTTTATATGTGCTTGGCACCTCCCTGGGGAAAGCATCTCGCCGTTTCTTAAAACGTCGTGAGCAGATTGCGACGCGCAATATCGAGCTTTGTTTCCCGAATATGGATGCCGCGGCCCGCGAGAAGCTGATTGAGCAAAACTTTATGTCGCTGGGCATGGGGCTGATTGAAACCGGCATGGCCTGGTTCTGGAGCGATGCCCGCGTGAAGAAATGGTTTGACGTGGAAGGCTATGCCAACCTGATGAACGCGCTGAAAGAGCAGCGCGGCGTGATGGTGGTTGGCGTTCACTTTATGTCGCTGGAGCTTGGCGGCCGTGCGATGGGGCTGTGCCGTCCGATGATGGCAACCTACCGTCCGCACAACGATCCGCTGATGGAGTGGGTGCAGACCACCGGGCGTCTGCGTTCGAATAAGGCGATGATTGACCGTCGTAACCTGCGCGGCCTGGTGCAGGCGCTGAAGGCGGGTGAAGCCGTCTGGTTCGCGCCCGATCAAGACTACGGCCCGAAAGGCAGCGTCTTTGCGCCGTTCTTCTCGGTGAGCGAAGCGGCGACCACCAACGGTACGAACGTGTTATCTCGCCTTTCCGGCGCGGCCATGCTGACCGTCACGATGGTGCGTAAGCCCTGCAAGCGCGGTTATACCCTGCATATCAGCGAAGCGATGACAGATTATCCTCGTGGCGATGAGGTTTCGGCGGCGTGCTATATGAATAAAATTATTGAACGTGAGATTTTACGTGCGCCGGAGCAGTATCTGTGGGTGCACCGTCGGTTTAAAACCCGACCGCGCGGCGAAGCCTCTTTGTATAAAGTGGTGCCGCACGCCAAATAAATAACCCGCCTATGGGCGGGTTCCTTTTGGGTTAGACAAGCCGCATAACCCAGGCGTCGGACGGTTGATCGTAGTGCTTGCGATAAAGAACGGAACGTTCGCCATCAAGTAGGGCCGGGATGCTGGTGTCAGCGTCCCAGGCATCGAGCTGCATACATAAATCAGGGTCGGACTTACAAGGGATACTTAACGTTCGCTCGCCGTGCTGATCGGCGTGCAGCACGGCGTCATCAATTTCGAATGCGCCAATGCGTACGCTGGTTTTACTCATAATGCTCTCCGTTAATCTGCTGACCGTTGTGGTACGACCAGTTAGGCCGTACCTTTTCAGCGTAGTCAACCTGGAGAATTACGCCAGTTAAAAAGTGCGCTTTTTTTATGCACTACTCGGACCTGCTGGCAAAGAGCTTTCCATCGCGCACCAGCTCACGGGGATAGCTGTTTTTTAACCGTGATCCAATGCGCTTCGCCAGCCCAAGCGGGAAGCCCTGGAAGGTGACAATAACGTCATCCTGAACCGGTAGCTGCTGTGGATAGACATCACGGCCGCGATACCACTCCTGCGCTTCTTCCAGCGTCAGCTCATGTCCCAATTTTTGCGTATTAGCCAGTGCAACCACCGCCTCATGCTGCCAGCGGAACCCTTTGTTATGGGTTTCGGCAAGCTTCAACCCGATACGGGAAAAACGAACCTGACCCAGCAGCGGCGCGATGTCGGCAGGGAATAACCACACCTCTTTGTCGCGCTGCCACAGCGTTAGCGCCTCATCCCATTCAATACCCACGCTGCGCGCGGCGCTCTCAACGGCGGCCGATTCGCGCGTTTTCATCGGGGTGAACGGAAATTTACCCACCTTGTAGCCCGGCGCGGGCAGCGGTTCAACGGCGGCGGTCTTGCGCAGTCGCGCCACGAAGAAACCTTCGCAGTCATAAATTTGCGGGAACACGTGCAGGAAGCCTTCTGCCGTCAGCACCTGGTCGGCGCTTGAAAATAGCTCGCCTAGCGGCACAATTTCCACTTCCTGCGGGTAACGCGCCAGCAGCCAGGCGATGACCGACTCGTTTTCGTCGCGGTTTAGCGTACAGGTGGAGTAGACCAGCGTGCCGCCCGGGCGCAGCGCGTGGAAGGCGCTGTCGATCAGCTCGCGCTGGGTTTCGGCGATCGCCTGGTTGCTGGCCAGCGACCAGTTTTTCAGCGCATCGGGATCTTTGCGCACCACGCCTTCACCGGAGCAGGGGGCGTCGAGCAGAATGGCATCAAAACATTCGGGTAAGGCGGCACCGAACACCCGGCCATCAAAGTGGGTCAGCGCCGTATTGCTGATACCGCAGCGGCTAATGTTGGCGTGCAGCACCTTCACCCGACTGGCGGAGAACTCGTTCGCCAGCAGCATGCCACGGTTGCCCATTCGGGCGGCAATCTGGGTGGTTTTGGAACCCGGCGCGGCGGCAACGTCCATCACCCGTACCGGCTCCAGCCCGTCGGCAAACAGCGCCGCCACCGGCAGCATCGAGCTGGCTTCCTGAATATAAAACAGCCCGCTCAGATGTTCCGCGGTGCTACCCAGCGGCAAGGCGTCCTCGTCATCACGCTCAATCCAGAAACCTTCCGCGCACCACGGTACCGGCGTTAGCTGCCAGCCGTAGGGGGCAACCAGTGCAAGGAAATCCTCAACCGTGATTTTTAGCGTATTCACGCGAATACTGCGGCGCAGCGGTCGCTGGCAGGCGGCGAGAAATGCATCAAACGACAGATGAGCGGGCATGGCCTCACGCATCTGCGCAAGGAATTCATCAGGAAAATAGACAGAGTTTTGAGCCACTGGCGAATACCACAAGGAGATAAAGAGCGCGCAGTCTATCATAAAACGCGCCGGTGTCGGGACACCGGCACGTGAGGGGGGGAGGTTAGCGCGGCAGGGCGGTGCCCCATTCGCGCCACTCTTTCGGTTCGGACTCCAGCAGCAGGAAGTGTTTACCTTCCTGCGCTTTTGGCGCCAGCGGCGTGCCCGGCGGCGTGGCGAAAGCGATACCGCCGCGAATGAACTGATTGAAGGTACCGGTTTTCACCACTCCGCCTATCAGACCAAAGTCGAGGCTATAGCCGGATGCCAGCCAGAACACCGAGTTATTACGCACCAGATGCTGGTAGCGCTGGCCGATACGCATCTCGATCATGACGCGGTCAGACAGGCTGCCGAGGCGCAGACCGGTGACGGTACCCACTTCAATCCCGCGGAACAGAACCGGCGTGCCGATGCTGAGCGAACCGGACTCTGGCGCTTCGACCACCACGTTCAGGCCGTTCAGATAACGCGAGTCAGAGATGGTCGCTTCCTGCAGTTCAAAGTCACGGCGCAGCTCGCCGTGGCCCGGCTCAACGTTGACGTACGGCTGTAGTAGGGTATCGAGGTGCTCGACGCCTGCCGCCGAAATTTGTGGCGTAATCACCGAGAAACGCGTACCGCGGCGGGCAAAGGTATTGACGTATTCAGGATAGAGCACGGCGCTGGCCTGCACTTCGTTGCGTGAGGCGTTGAGCTCCAGGCTTTGCACCTGGCCGATATCAATACCGAGATAGCGAATGGGCATACCGGCAGAGAGCTTGTCGGCATCGAAGGCGTGCAGCGTAATCTGGCCGCCCACCGCGCGCGCGGCGGTTTCTGACGGGAACAGGACGCGCTTATCGCCCTTGCGGGTACCGTTATTCGCTTCGCTGATGTTGTCAAAGCTGACCGCGCCTTTCAGCGCTCGCGAAAGCGGTGAAGCCTGCACCGTCAGCCCGCCGCCGTTGAGCTGCACCTTCGCGCCGCCTTCGGCCCAGAACACGCTGTTCTGGGTCAGCAGCGAGCGGTATTCCGGCTTGATGTGCACCGCAATATCAAAAGCGTTAGCGCGCGGCTGTACGGAGGTGATCTCACCGACTTCAAACTTACGGTACAGCACCACCGAGCCGGTCTGAATGTCCGGCAGCGTTTCTGCGGTGAGCATCAGCGTAGTGGTCGGGAAGTCGCTGAGGTTGTTTTCCTGCGCTTTTTCCAGATTGGCAAACAGCGGATAGCTGGCCTTCATTGGCCCTTTTTCGCCCGGGAGAATGCGGATACCGCCGCTCAGCCACTCGTTGGCGCTGGCGCCGAGGAACTCCACGCCGTCGATACCCACCTTCACATCCATTTTGCTGTTCACCACAAACTTGCTGTCGCCGTGCAGCAGGTCCCGGTACTGCGGGTCAATGGCGATGGCGAAGCTGATGCCTTTCGCGCTCAGCGTCCGTTCCATCACCTGGCCGATGCGCACGCCGTGCAGCATGATCGGCTGCCCGGCATCGATGCCGTAGCTTTCCGGCGCGGTCAGGGTCAGGGTCATCACGCCGGGCTGCTGCAACAGCGTCTTATCCGAGGCAAGAACGGTGAAACGATCTTTTGGCGCGCCTTCGCCGGGCACCAGTTCAAACGTGCTGCCGGTGAGCAACTGACTGAGGTTGGTGTTCTCCAGCGACAGCTTCGGCTGATGCAGCTCGATGCGCGTTTTTTCCCGCAGCAGCGACACCACGCTTGGGTCGACGGTCATCTCCCCGGTCACTGAACTGTCAGGGTTTAACGTCATTTTGGTCAGTTGGCCCACTTCCAGCCCCTGATACAGCATCGGCGTTGAGCCGGCTTTCAGGCCGTCACCGTTGGGCAACTGGAGTTGGATCAGTACGCCGCGCTGGCTGTGCGCCAGGTCTTCATACAGGCCAAACTCGTCGTTCTGCGCCGCTGCCTGGGAATCCTGCGGCGAATCAAAAGCAATCGCACCGTTAACCAGCGCGGCCAGGCTTTCAAGCTGCACCTTCGCGCCGCTGAGGCCCACGTCGGCTTTCACGCCGGAGACGTTCCAGAAACGGCTGCCTTTTTTCACCAGATTGGTGAAGCGGCGTTCAATCAGCACGTCAATGGTCACGCCCTGATTGTTCGGGTTAATGGTGTAGTCGTAGACGCGGCCGACCGGAATTTTACGGAAATAGACCAGTGAGCCGCTGTTGAGCGAACCGAGGTCCGGCGCATGCAGATGGATCATCAGCTCGCCGTTGTTGAGGCGATATTTCGGCTGGGTGTCGAGCGCGGTGAAGTGCTCACGCGGCTCGCCTTTACCCGGCATCATACCGATGTAGTTGCCACCAACCAGCGCATCCAGCCCGGAAACCCCGGCCAGAGAGGCTTTTGGCGTCACCAGCCAGAACTGGGTCTCCTGGCGCAGGGCGTCATCCATATCGCTTTTGATGCTGGCGCGCACCTCAATTTTGCTGCGATCGCTGGCCAGACGAATATCCTGCACCGTACCCACCTCAACGCCCTGGAATCGTACCGGCGTGCGGCCGGGAACAATACCGTCCGCCGACATAAAGTCGATGGTGATGGTGGTGCCGCGATCTTCGTAGCTATTCCAGATAAGCCAGCCGGCAATCATCAGCGCGATGACCGGTAATAGCCAGAACGGTGAAATGCGACGTTTTGTTTTAATTCGCGCTTCAGTCTGTGAAGCGGGCGTTTCCTGACTCATGTGCGTCCCAAAGTAAGCGGCTGTCCAGCCATTCAACAGCAAGAATAGTTAATATTACCGCAGCACCGAAATAAAACGCAGCGGGGCCCATTGTAAAGGCGAGAAGCTGATCGCGATTGATGAGCGACATGGTTAAAGCAATGACAAACAGGTCGAGCATTGACCAGCGGCCAATCCAGGTGACGAAACGCAGCAGCAGGATGCGGGTGCGCAGCCCTTGCTCGCACTTAAAGTGAATACTAATAAGTAGCGTCAGCATCACGATAATTTTGGTAAACGGCACCAGGATACTAGCAAAAAAGACCACCGCCGCCACCGCCACGTTGCTATTGGCCAGCGACATAATCCCGGAAAGAATCGTATCGTCCTGACGTCCGCCGTTGACATAAATGATGGAGATAGGCAGCAGGTTGGCCGGCAGTAGAAAGACGATCGAGCTCAGCAGCGCCGCCCAGCTTTTTTGCAGACTGTGCTTACCACGTTGATACAGCGGGGTGTGGCAACGGCGACAGCGCCCACGGGCGTCGGCAAAGCCGGTGTAGTGGCAACCCAGGCACACCTGAAGCGCGCCGTCGGGCCGCGTTGCCGGTCGCTGGGGATAGAAGCGTTCCCATAGCTGCTCAACGTTGAGATGAATCAGCGTCAGAATGCTCAGCACCACCAGTGAGATATAGGCCAGCAGCCCCAGACCCGGCTGCAGGAACGCATAATCCTGGACCTTAATCGAGGCCACGGCGATACCCACCAGGTAGATGTCGAGCATCACCCACTCTTTTAATTTATCGAGCATCAGCAGGACAGGACGGTGATTCATCCCTAGAATATTACCGAGCCAAAGATAGGCGATAGAAATCACCAGCACTGCGGGCGCGGCGACGGTACAGAAGAACACCATCGCGGCGGTGATGGGGTGCCCGCTATCGGTCATCTGCCAGATGCCATGCAGCAGATTGGCGTCGATGCGCACGCCGAGCAGATGCAAACGCAGCAGCGGCTCGCTCCAGGCGAAGGGCATCAGCAGCAGCATGGCAATCGCCATCGCGCCCAGACGAGTTAACGACCAGTCGCGGCCGTCTCGCACCTTAGCGTTACAGCGCGGGCAATAGGCGCTTTGCGATGATTTTACGACCGGTAAGCGAAAAAGCATATCGCACTGCGGGCAACGTTGGTAATGTGCCCACGGTAAAGGTTCGCTGATCGCATGGATTCGTATTTTTTTCGTCGGCGTTATACGTGAAGTTTTCAGTGCCATTTATTACATTGATAAATGAATGTATAACTCTATCTTAACCTAAGTATGGATTCATCTTGAGCCCGAACGCACTTAATGCGTATTTTATAAGGGCATAGGCAAGGTAACGAATCAGTAACATCGTAAACAATAGTGATTGAATAATGAGCAAAACAGAATTTTACGCGGATCTTAACCGCGATTTTCAGGCATTAATGGCAGGTGAAACAAGTTTTTTAGCGGTAATCTCCAACACCAGCGCGCTGCTTTATGAGCGCCTGTCCGACGTCAACTGGGCCGGTTTTTACCTGCTGGAAGGCGATACGCTGGTTCTCGGACCGTTTCAGGGCAAAATTGCCTGCGTGCGTATCCCGGTAGGACGTGGCGTTTGCGGCACCGCCGTGGCGGAAAATCGCGTTCAGCGCGTAGAAGATGTTCATGCTTTTGATGGTCACATTGCCTGTGATGCCGCCAGTAACGCCGAAATTGTGCTGCCGCTGGCGGTGAACAACCAGGTGATTGGCGTGCTGGATATCGATAGCACCGCGTTCTCACGCTTTAGCGAAGAGGATGAACAGGGGTTGCGTGAACTGGTTGGCCACCTGCAAAAAGTGCTTGAAGCCACCGATTATCAAAAATTCTTTGCACCCGTCGCAGGATAATCAACGGATAACGTAGCATTTAGCGATGGCGTCATTATAATGTCGCCTGTTCATGCCTGCGGCTTGTTGGCTACGTCCGTTGTAATCAGGAAATTTCATGGAAAATCAACCTAAGTTGAATAGCAGTAAAGAAGTTATCGCATTTTTAGCCGAACGTTTTCCGCAGTGCTTTAGCGCGGAAGGTGAAGCTCGTCCTCTGAAAGTCGGTATTTTTCAGGATCTCGTCGAGCGTGTTGAAGGGGAAATGAACCTCAGCAAAACCCAACTGCGTTCCGCATTACGTCTTTATACTTCAAGCTGGCGCTACCTGTACGGTATTAAAGCCGGTGCGGTTCGCGTCGATCTCGACGGCAACCCTTGCGGTGAGCTGGACGAGCAGCACGTTGCCCACGCACGTCAGCAGCTTGAAGAAGCCAAAGCTCGCGTTCAGGCGCAGCGCGCTGAACAGCAGGCGAAAAAGCGCGAAGCCGCCGCTGCGGCGGGTGAGCAGGGTGATGCGCCACGTCGTGAGCGTAAACCACGTCCTCCGGTACGCCGTAAAGAAGGGGCTGAGCGCAAGCCGCGCGCTGCTGCCGCGAAACCGGCTGCTAAACCGGCTCGCGAAGTGCGTGAAGAAAAACTGACGCCGGTTTCCGATCTGTCTGCGCTGACGGTCGGTCAATCCCTGAAAGTTAAAGCGGGCAATAACGCGATGGATGCCACTATCCTGGAAATCACCAAGGATGGGGTTCGCGTTCAGCTTACTTCTGGTATGTCAATGATTGTACGCGCAGAACACCTGGTGTTCTGAAACGGAGGCCGGGCCAGGCATGAACACATTTTTTAGGCTCTCCGCGCTTGCTGGCCTGTTATTGATAACAGGCCAGGCCTTAGCGGTGGAAGATATTACCCGTGTTGATCAGCTTCCAGTCCTTAAGGAAGAGACTCAGCACGCCACGGTAAGCGAGCGCGTCACTTCGCGCTTTACCCGTTCTCACTACCGCCAGTTCGATCTCGACCAGGCCTTTTCGGCCAAAATCTTTGACCGCTATCTGAACCTGCTGGACTACAGCCACAACGTGCTGCTGGCCAGCGACGTTGCGCAGTTTGCAGCGAAGAAAGGGCAGATTGGCGACGAACTGCGTTCCGGTAAACTTGACGTCTTTTACGATCTCTACAATCTGGCGCAAAAACGCCGCTTTGAGCGCTACGAATATGCGCTGAAGGTGCTTGAGCGTCCGATGGACTTCACCGGCAATGACACCTTCAACCTCGACCGCACCAAAGCGCCGTGGCCGAAGGATCAGGCCGAGCTGAACGCCCTGTGGGATAGCAAAGTCAAATATGACCAGCTGAGCCTCAAGCTCGCCGGTAAAGACGATAAAGAAATTCACGACACCCTGGCGCGTCGCTATAAATTCGCGATCCGTCGCCTGGCGCAAACCAACAGTGAAGACGTGTTCTCGCTGGCGATGACCTCCTTTGCCCGCGAAATCGACCCGCATACCAACTACCTGTCACCGCGCAACACCGAACAGTTCAATACCGAGATGAGTCTGTCTCTGGAAGGGATTGGCGCCGTGCTGCAAATGGACGATGACTATACCGTCATCAACTCTATGGTTGCAGGCGGTCCGGCGGCGAAAAGCAAAGCCATCAGCGTAGGCGATCGCATCGTCGGCGTGGGGCAGTCGGGCAAAGGGATGGTTGACGTGATCGGCTGGCGTCTGGATGACGTCGTCGCGCTGATCAAAGGGCCGAAGGGCAGCAAGGTGCGCCTGGAGATTCTTCCGGCGGGCAAAGGTTCGAAAACCCGTATCGTCACCCTGACCCGCGAGCGTATCCGTCTGGAAGATCGCGCGGTGAAAATGTCGGTCAAAGGCACGGGTAACAACAAGGTTGGCGTGCTGGATATTCCCGGCTTCTACGTGGGCCTGACGGAGGACGTCAAGGTTCAGCTGCAGAAGCTGGAAAAACAGAACGTTGGCAGCGTTATCATTGACCTGCGCAGCAACGGCGGCGGTGCGCTGACCGAAGCGGTATCGCTTTCCGGCCTGTTCATTCCGTCCGGCCCGGTGGTACAGGTGCGCGATAACAACGGTAAGGTACGTGAAGACAGCGACAACGACGGCGTTGTTTACTACAAAGGGCCGCTGGTGGTGCTGGTTGACCGCTTCAGCGCCTCGGCGTCGGAAATCTTTGCCGCCGCGATGCAGGACTATGGCCGTGCGCTGATTGTGGGCGAACCGACCTTCGGTAAAGGCACCGTACAGCAGTATCGCTCGCTGAACCGCATTTACGATCAGATGCTGCGCCCTGAATGGCCGGCGCTGGGCTCCGTCCAGTACACCATTCAGAAGTTCTACCGCATTAACGGCGGCAGCACCCAGCGTAAAGGCGTGACCCCGGACATCATGATGCCGACCGGTACCGAAGAGACCGAAACCGGCGAGAAGTTTGAGGATAACGCGCTGCCGTGGGATAGCGTCAACGCGGCGACCTACGTGAAGTCTGGCGACATGGCACCGTTCGAGCCTCAGCTGCTGAAGCTGCATGCCGATCGCATTGCGAAGGATCCTGAGTTCCAGTACATCGCCAAAGATATTGCGCGCTTCAATGCGATGAAAGATAAGCGCAGTATTGTCTCTCTCAATTACGCCCAGCGTGAGAAAGAGAACGAAGAGGACGATGCAACCCGTCTGGCGCGCGTGAACGATCGCTATAAGCGTGAAGGCAAACCGCCGATTAAGAAGCTGGACGATCTGCCGAAAGACTATAAAGAGCCCGATCCGTATCTGGACGAGACGGTCAATATCGCCATTGACCTGTCGAGGCTGGAGAAATCAGCTCCCGCTGAACAACCGGCGGCAAGCAAGTAACCCCCAACAGGCACAAGCGATTGTGCCTGTTTTTTTATCTCCCTCATCTTCTTGTCAACAATGATGCTACAAAATGTAAAGTTGTGTCTTTCTCGTGACTTAGCCTGAGGTAATCGTTGAAAATCGGCGGATTGCCCCTACGAGAGGGGTAATCGCATAGTGCGTTTTGTTAAGAAGAGGTTAAAAGTAAATTATGATGCGAATCGCGCTCTTCCTGATGACCAACCTGGCCGTTATGGTTGTGTTTGGGCTGGTGCTAAGCCTGACAGGAATTCAGTCGAGCAGCATGACCGGCCTGCTGATTATGGCGCTGCTATTTGGTTTCGGCGGTTCCATTGTTTCATTGATGATGTCGAAATGGATGGCGTTGAAATCGGTAGGCGGCGAGGTGATTGAGCAGCCGCGTAACGAACAGGAACGCTGGCTGCTGGATACCGTCGCCCGTCAGGCACAGCAGGTAGGTATTGCAATGCCGCAGGTGGCGCTGTATCACGCGCCGGATATTAACGCCTTTGCGACCGGCGCGCGCCGTGATGCGTCACTGGTTGCTGTCAGCACCGGCCTGTTGCAGAACATGAGCCGTGACGAAGCCGAAGCGGTTATCGCCCACGAAATCAGCCACATTGCCAACGGTGATATGGTGACCATGACGCTGATTCAGGGCATTGTGAACACCTTCGTTATCTTTATTTCACGCGTCATTGCGCAAATTGCGGCCGGCTTCCTCGGCGGCAACCGCGACGGTGAAGAAGAGAGCAGCAACGGCAACCCGCTGATTTATTTCGCGGTGGCAACGGTGCTGGAGCTGGTGTTTGGGCTTCTGGCGAGCATTATCACCATGTGGTTCTCGCGCTACCGTGAATTCCATGCCGATGCCGGTTCCGCGAAACTGGTCGGCCGCGAGAAGATGATTGCCGCGCTGCAGCGCCTGAAAACCAGCTATGAGCCGCAGGAAGCCAGCAGCATGATGGCCTTCTGCATCAACGGTAAATCAAAGTCGCTGAGCGAAATGTTTATGACGCACCCGCCGTTGGATAAGCGCATCGAAGCGCTGCGTAGCGGCGAATACATGAAGTAAGCGTTGTGATTCAGAACAGTGCCAGCCCGTTAACGCGGGCTGGCATTTTTTTAGCGTCTTTCCATCTCGCGGCCGTGCGGGGCGGTTTTCAAATCAACGATCTGGCCGATATGGTCGTGATACACCGTTAGCAGGTTGTACTGGCTCATCTCTGAAATCATCTGCGGCGCAATATTAAAACTTCTCGCCAGTTCATCATTCGCCAGCGACGCCTGGCGCGTATGGCGTCGGGCATGGGTCCGGCGACGGTTGTATTGATACCAGAGAATCAATAGCCAGCCGTTGAGCGCGGCAATCAGCAGGTACACCAGCAGGGTATTGAACGCCGCAACGGCGGTATCCCAGCGCTGTCCGCCGCTTTCCGTCAGCTTCAGCACCAGATTGGCATACAGAAAAAAGAGAAATCCGCTCCAGGCGAGCAGCGTTAACGCCGCGTCAAAACAGCGGGGCAGCAGGCGCTGCTCGGTGAAAATGAGGCTATTTTCGTTCATGACATTCTTCCTTTACCACGATCGGGACTCACCCAGCGCGCGCGGGCGCGCTGGCGTTTCAGCATGACTTTCGGGAACGCGACGATGGTGGTGAACATGCCGATCATCCAGTACACCATCGGAAACCAGATAACCCAGAACAGCGAAGCGACGACCTTCTTTTCATAGCGCCGTTCGATAAACAGGCTGACGGCGAACTGCAAAAGACACATGATCCCCAGCAGCAGGCCGGTAAACTCCGGTGGAAACAGGCTTTTGACGGCCAGATTGTCCGGGAGCGGGGCGAGATAGCTAAGCACAAACAGCGCGACCGTCACCGCGTAGGCGAATGCCCACAGCGTAGAGAGCGCATACTCGGCAAACAGCGGCCACATCCGATGATGTTCCCAGCTAAACAGCCTGCGCAGGTTGACGAGGAAGACTTCCGCGCCGCCCTGCGCCCAGCGCAGACGCTGCTTCCATAATCCCTTCAGCGTTTCTGGCATCAGGATCCAGCACAGCGCGCGCGGTTCAAAAAAGATATCCCAGTGGCGCAGCTGTAGCTTCCAGCTGATATCGATATCCTCGGTAATCATATCGGGGCTCCAGTAGCCGACGTCGGCCAGCGCCTGGCGGCGGAAGGCGGCAATCACACCGGAGACGGTAAAGACCCGGCCATAAATGCGCTGCGTGCGCTTGATCAGGCCGATAATCGACGAGAACTCGCCGACCTGAATGCGGCCTATCAGCGTCGATCGCGTGCGGATGCGCGGGTTGCCGGTGACCGCCCCCACGTGCGGATACTGAATCAGCGGCGCGACCAGATAGGCCGCCGTATCGCGATCGAGCAGGGCATCGCCGTCGATACACACCAGCAGGTCGCCCCGGGCCGCCGCGGCACCCGCTTTTAACGCCACGGCCTTGCCCTGATTTTCCGCCAGATGGATCACCCGCAGATGCGGCTGTTCGCGCGCCAGTTGCTCAAGCACCTCGGCGGTGTCATCCGCCGAACCGTCGTTGATGGCGATCACCTCAATATGCGGATACCGCTGCGCCAGCGCCGCGCCGATCGTTTCCCGCGCGTTTTTCCCCTCGTTAAAACAGGGAATGAGGATGGAAATAAGCGGCTCACCGGCAAGAGCGGGCGGCGGCGTTTCGCGACTCCACGGCCAGTGGCGTTCGAGCTGAAACCAAAAGTAAAGCCCGCCGGTGACCCACAGCACGGACATAAACAGCGGCCAGAAGAACACGAAATCGAGAATCAACTCGCCGGTAAAGATGGCCGCGACGCCAAGCGGCAGCCCGAATACCAGTCCTAAAATACAAAATGCGATAAGGCGGTCAGTCATTGTTTGGGTACCAGTACGAAGAGAACGCGGGCCGGATACGAGAAATATCGGGCTGATTTTCGATGAAATCGTCGGGGTAATAGCCATAGTTTTCGACGCCGTTAAGCTGGAGCTGCTGCATCCACTCCCGCAGCTGCGCGTCAGGAACGGCGGTTTGTGGCCGTGAGCGCCAGTCTTTGGCCTGAAGCTCAAAAATGGTCTTGTCCAGCGCGCCGGGGCGGGCCGCGACCCTGCGCACCAGCTGCGCAAGCCAGGCATTGCTTTGCGCGGGCGGCACCGATTCCATCAGCGGCATGGCCATTGGCACCGTCCAGTCATAGGCGGCAAGAAAATCGTCGAGATTCTGCGCAAACCACGCTTCGCTGTCCGGTTGCATAATCGGCAGGGCAAAAATATTACGCGCCGTTTTTAGCTGCGGGCCGCGAATGCGCTGGGCGGCCTGCGTGAGCTGGTGAGTGAAGCCGATAAGCGTCCGGCTTTTGAAACGCGTCCACGCCCGCCGCGCGGCAGGGTGGCGCGCCATGTCGGCGATAGCGTAGGGCGAACCGGTCTGCTGCCATGCGCTAACGGCCTGCGGGCTGGCATCTTCAAAATCGCTCAGCACCGCGTCATCGTGAAACAAAATCCCGTTGAACGGCGCGTAGCGGGCGAGGTCCTCATAGAGATCCGTTATCTGACGGCGCGCTTGGGCATCCCACGGCGACAGGCGGATGTAGGGTTCGCTGGCCGTCAGCGTGCGTCCGTTTTGCGGATCCCAGCGCTGTACGCGGGGCAGGGACGGCGCAAGGTCGAACGCCAGCACCGGCATCCAGGCATAAACCTTCACTCTGGCGCGTGTCTGCAGCTGCCAGGAGACGAAGTTAAACAGATCGGCGCGGACCGGTAGCCAGCGATTAGGAAAATAGAGCGCCTTGATATTGCCGTCGCCCTGGGGATCGGAAAACGCCTGTAAAAAAACGTGGCTGATTTTCATGTCGTAGACCCGCTGCACCAGCCTGTCGATATTGCGGGTTTGCTGGGCAGTATCCGGGTCATAGAGATAGTCGAGGTCGACGTGCATCACCCGCACGACTTCCGGCTCCTGGACCTGGGTGACCATGCTGGCAAAGGCTTTCAGCGATGGGTTTCCGGAAATCAGCAGGCGCGGAATATTGTCGATATCCCGTGCGTTGCCCAGACCATCGGCGAGCGTAAAGGCCAGCTGATAGCCCTGCTTTTTGGCGATATCCAGCGACGTGCCGTTGGCTTCGCCGTACGGCCAGACCCAGGCGCGCGGCGGCTTGCCCGTCTCCACGGCAATTTTACCGGTGACTTTGCGCACATCTTCGCTAATGCGCTGGGTAAACTGTTGGTTGGTTTCATAGCGGCCGGTTTTCCGGTCATAAAACCGATTGGCAATCGCGGGCTCCAGGCTCCCCTGGGGGTTAGCGGCAATGCCGTAATGTGAGGCCCAGGTATGCGCGCCCACTTCCACCAGCGGCGAGCGGCTGACTTCGCGCACCATCTCCCAGGTGGCGAAACGTTCACGCGGCGTCATCAAACCACCGAAATTAACCTTCTGCCCGGCGGGCGTATCGACCCAGCTCCCAACCGGCGCCCACAGCGCGGGAACATTCCACGCCTTCAGCAGCGGCCAGACGCGGGTATAAAAGCTGCTGTAGCCATCGTCAAAGCTCAACAGAAACGCTTTCGGCGGCAGCGTTTTGCGCGACTGATGCGCATCGACAATATCCTGGACGCTGATAGCGTGGTAACCGTTGTGCAGCAGCCAGCCGATCTGCTCGTTAAGCGCGCTGGTGCGCACCGTGAGGTAGCGCTGATCGGCGACATCATCCTCAACGTCGTGATAACCCAGCACCAGAAAATGATTTTTCGGCCACGGCTGGCTGGCGGCCAGCTGCGGGCGATCTTTGGGCGCGATAAATGGTAACGCTTCGGCAGAGCTTGCCACGCTAAGACATAGCCAGCTGATTGCGACCAGGCTGATACGGAGGCTTTGGTTCAGCATAATCATCCTTAAAACCGTAAAGTTGCATCGAAGGTGACGGCGAGATTGCTTTCGCGTTTGCCGTCGTAAGGGCGCTTATCCCAGTTCAGCATCAGCCCGGCGTCGAGGACGTTGTTCCACTGAACGCGCTGCCCGTAGCCGAGGAGGGTGATAGCCCCCGGAGCGTGCTGTTTCTGCCAGTAGGCGCCGCCGCCGGCGACGATCTGCTGGCTCCAGAGGGTGTCGTAGTGCCGGTACATCTGATGGTCGAGGGTGAACGACGCCGCCGTGGAGAGATCCCGCGCAGGGTTGTAATACAGCGTATCGGCGCGGCTATTGGCACTGGCAGCAATTTCCGGCGATAAGGTCAGCGTTATGGCTGGCTTCTGCCATACGCGCTGCTGGCCGCTCACGCTGTACTCTTGCCGACGGTTACCGTCGGAAAAGTCGCTGGCGGCGGCGCTGACGCGGTAGTCGCGACGCTCATTCTGGTACCAGTGCACCGAGGCGGCGGCCCGGTTGGCGCTGATGCCGTTGCGCAGCGCCCGCAGCGGCGTGGTACGTGAAATCCGCTCAAGTTCACCGCTAAACTGCCAGCTATCGACGGGCTGATAAGCCACCGCAATACGCCCGCCGGGCTTGCTGGCACCGTGAAAATGGTTGCTGGAGAGTTCGGCTTCCCCCCAGAAATCGCGCGGCCGCCACTCCACGCCGCCGAAAAGGTGACGCGCGGAACCGCTACCTTCATCAAAATGGCCTTGCGTAAAGCGGGTACCGGCAAACGCTCGCCAGCCGTCGGTGGTGGGGGCGCTGTAGAGCGTGGCGTCCCAGTTGAGATCGTGCGTACCGCTAATTGGGTTATCGGAATACAGCCCTTTACCAGCGTTCACGCGCAGTTCGGAAAAATGCTGAATATCGCGCAGCCTGGCCAGCCTTTGTGCGCTGCGATCTCTTGGCCGCCGGGCGATGATATCGTCCGCCAGTAAATCCATCTGCCGCCACTCATGGAGATCCATCGCGACATAGGCCTGCTGGCTTTCCAGTTCGATACTGGACGGCTCCAGCGCTTCGGCCATTTTGAGCCGGCGCTCGGCAGCTCTGGGCTGCCCGCGGGCCTGTAGCACACCGGCGTAATCGATTTGCAAACCTTGATTGCCCGGCGCGGAATCGGCCAGCTGTTGGGCGCGGGCTTCGGCCTGCGGTAGCGCGTTGCTCGCCGCCAGATACTGGACGTGGAGTGACTGGCCGATCAGCCACAGGTCATTGGGCTGTGGGCTGGGGTCGCCGAGGTCATAGCGGGCCCAGGGCGTGTTCTGTATCACCCGCTCTTCGTACTGCCGGGCCGCGGCGTACTGACCGGTATCCAGTAAGGCGAAAAAAAGGTCGTTCCGATCGTCATCAGGGGCCGGGCGATAGCCGGGGCGTTCGGCGAGCAGCGCCTGCGCGGCGGCGATATTTTGTTGTTCGAGATAAGCCGATATCACCCAGCCGATGGCCCAGTCAGGCACGTCCTGCTGTGCGGCGACCAGGCTCTGGTATTCACTGAGCACTCGCGGGTAGTCGGCGTTGGCGTAGAGTGCGCCAAGCCGGTCGATGCGGGCGCGCATCACATCCTGTTGCGCCTCTGGGTCGACCCGCCAGCGGGCCAACAGCGCGTCGTAGCGGCTAAGCACCTGCTGCGCCAGACGGTAGCGCTCTTGCTCGCTTCGGGTGGGGAGGGTGGCTATGCGCACCCGCTCCGCCGCCGCGTTGAGCTCCAGCTGTCGCCGTTGGGCAGGCGACAGCGCTGCGGCGGATGAATGCGCCTGTGCTGGGGTATCAATCCGATTTTGACTTAGGGCGTCAACCCACTCGTTCAGCATCGCGCGATCGTGCGGCTGACGGGCGAGTGCGAGGGTATCGGTTAAGAGTCGGTCCGCGTTTTTCCCCTGCTGTTGGTACACATAGGCGAGCGTTTGCAGATGGACAGACGTATGCCGCTCGGTGAGCAAGCGACGTGCTTCCAGCAACGCCAGTGCATCCTGGCGGGCGTCGGCCAGGGTTTTTATGTAGCCGATATGGTAGTCATCATTTTCGGGGGCCAGCGTAAGCGCCTGAAGCCAAAGCGACTCGGCCGTTTGCCACTGCTGAAGGTTTCGCGCAGACTGCGCCGCCGCGGCGATCGCGCGCGGTGGGAGCGGCATATATACCTGATAGCGTTGCCAGATCTGCAAAACATCCTGGTCGTTTCCGGCCCATAGCGCCACCTGTAGCCAATCCGCCACCTGCTCGGTATTTAACGCGCGATGCTGCTGGTAACGCTGAACGTAGTTGAGGTATGCGCGGTAATTACCGTTACGGGCCTGCTGAATCTGTTGTTCATATATGGCTTCAGAACCATAAACCAGACCCGGAATGAGTAATAGCAGGCTAAATGAAATCGATAATGTTGAACTGCGATAATGGCGTATTTTATTGTGTTGCGACGAACTATCCATATCTATTTACCATAACTGTATCCAGAGTCCATGACAAAACGTGGCCGCCTTTCAATCCTGATTCAGGGAAAGGTAATAAAGCTGATAACCAGATTGTTCTTTTGCGGTGCCTAACTTACCTTTAGGTAATAAAGGATTTTCCTCGTCGTGGGGGGCGTTTAAGCGCTAATATACACCGGTTATGTTTGACGATAAATATACGGAAAATGGACGCTATGTTTTAGGATTTATCTGTAGATAACGCCATTTTCAGGATTTTTGGATTCATAATAACTATTTTTAACCTATTGATAATGATCTGTTTTATTGGGTTTTTGTATTGATTTCATTACTGCTAAATACAAGCGCTGAAGCTGTGAAATGTCTTTTTAACAGCTAATATTTAGGATGTTTTATGACAAAAACTCTTAATCTGATAAGCAGTATCTTTTCTGTGGTTGTTTTTTAATTATAATCACGATTAGTCATTACAGTGCTGCCTGTTGTGAATGGCGGAAATGACGGGGAGAGAAGGAGTCTAATCTACATCGTTTTGTCATCATTATAATAAGCCATGCAATGGAAATTGTCTTTTCTCCTGAAAGGATGTTCTTGCTTTAATGTATAAGGGATGATTTGTGGCAACATCTATACTGTTAGTAACGCAAGACAGCTACCTCGTCAGAGGCATTGAACTGTTGTTCCCTGATATTATTCAGTTAGATTCTATTGATCGCGAGGTATTTGATGGCGGCGCCGATGAGTATTCAGTATTGATTGATAGCCGCTCGCCGCTCCATTGCTACGACTATCTGATAATGGATGCAACGCGCTCGAAAAAGCCGGTCTCCTGTATCATGCTGGATATGCGCTATCGCGAAGCGGAGATGCTGAATATGAAGCTGTTTTTACGCAACCTGCTTGAACCGACCGATATCACTGCGTTGTTTACGCTGCTGCTGAACATGAAAAGCCGCCGCCTGACGCCGGTCTGGCTGGAAAACCTTGCGCTCAGCGGCGCTGAACGGCTTATGCTGCGTCTTTTAATGGCGGGAATGACGATGGAGGAGGCGGCTGCGACGTTGAATACGTCGGTAAGAGGGCTTTATCGCCAGCGGGCTGAACTGTCGGAGCGACTTGGCGTGGAGAACTTTAACGAGGCCTGCTTATTTATCTTCAAAAACCATCTGCTGGAAACGCCAGACGACACCCGCCATGTCGCTAACCAGCGGGTGTCGTCCAGGGAGCGCGTTTAGCTCTGGGCGCGCGGTTGCGTCACGCGCAGGCCGCTAAACAGCATGGCGACGACGGCGAGCGTGCCGGCCAGCAGCAGCGAAATATGCGTGCCGCCGTTACCAAAGACGTTAAACATCAGCGCCACCAGCGCCGCACCGGTACTCTGACCAAGGAGGCGCGCGGTGCCGAGCATGCCGCTGGCGCCGCCGCTACGGTTGCGCGGGGCGGAAGCAATAATGGTGTGGTTGTTAGGCGACTGGAATAAACCAAAGCCCGCACCGCACAGCAGCATGCGCCAGATAATATCCAGATCGCTCGGCGATGAGGGCAGTAGCGCCATCGCAAATAGCCCGCAGGCCATAATCCCCATTCCCAGCGCACCGAGTAGCCCGGCGTGAACCCGCTCAATCAGGTAGCCCGCCAGCGGCGCCATCACCATGGTCGCCAGCGGCCACGGGGTCAGCAATAAACCGGTCTCAACTTCGCTACGTCCAACCATGGTTTGCAGGAAGAACGGCAGAGAGACCATCGCCAGCATCTGCGCGCAGAAAGAGCAGATGGAGGTACAAATAGAGAGTGAAAACAGCGGAATGCGCAGCAGATCAACCGGCAGCAGCGGCACCGGCAGGCGAAGCTGACGGCGAACGAAGAAGAAGCCAATCACCAGCAGTGCCGCCACTTCGGCTAGCACCAGCGTAGTCGATTGCCCCTGGGCAAAACCGCTGAGCGCGGTAATCAACAGGCCGAAGGTCAGGGCGTTCATCACCGCGCTGGGCAGGTCGAAGCGCGGTTTCTCGCTGCGGCTGCCGTTAGACGGCAGAAAGCGCACGGCCAGCAGCCAGGCAATAACGCCGAGCGGCACGTTAATCAGGAACAGCCACTGCCAGGAGGCCAGAGACAGAATCGCGGCGGCAATCGTCGGGCCCGCAGCCGAAGAGACCGCCACCACAAAGGAGTTAATCCCCATCCCGCGCCCAAGCTGGCGCTGCGGATAGATCAGACGAATCAGCGCCGTGTTGACGCTCATCAGCGCCGCGCCGCCGAAACCCTGGGCAATACGCGCGAGGGTCAGCATCTCAAGTGAATGAGAAAAAGCGCACAGCAGCGAAGTCAGGGTAAAGACCACCAGGCCCGCTTTATAGATGCGGTGGTAGCCAATCATATCGCCAAGGAAAGAGAGGGAGAGCAGAGAGATGACAATCGCAATCTGGTAAGCGTTAACGATCCAGATAGAGGCTGCCGGCGATGCGTTGAGATCGCTGGCGATGGTTGGTAACGCCACGTTGGCGATCGCGCCGTCGAGAACGGCCATGGTGATGCCGATGACAATCGTCAGAATGGCCCCGTAACGCTGAGGCAACGGCAGCCCATCAATCATGTTTCTAGTCATGTTGGAACTTGTTTTGGAGGAAATTATTAACCAGAGAATGATTCTAGCATTGATTAATCAATTGAATGTCTAAGATTTGTAACCAGGTCACAGAAGTTTCATTGCTACGGAGGCTTTGCGAAATTATAATAAAAACCGGTTCTAATATTTATAAAACAGTTGCGATGAGGTGATAAATGTCAGCAGCAGATTTGGACAAGCAGCCAGATTCTGTCTCTTCGGTACTAAAGGTATTTGGTATCCTGCAGGCACTTGGCGAAGAACGCGAAATTGGCATTACTGAACTTTCGCAGCGCGTCATGATGTCGAAAAGCACCGTTTATCGCTTTTTGCAAACCATGAAGTCTTTGGGTTATGTTGCCCAGGAAGGGGAATCTGAAAAGTATTCGCTGACCCTGAAGCTCTTTGAGCTGGGCGCGCGGGCGTTGCAAAACGTCGACCTGATCCGCAGCGCGGATATCCAGATGCGTGAACTCTCTCGTCTGACGAAAGAGACCATTCACCTTGGCGCGCTGGATGAAGACAGTATTGTCTACATCCATAAAATTGACTCCATGTATAACCTGCGTATGTACTCCCGCGTAGGGCGTCGTAACCCGCTGTACAGTACGGCTATTGGTAAGGTTCTGCTGGCGTGGCGTGATACCGCTGAAGTTCGCCAGATCCTGGAAGGCGTTGAGTATAAATGCAGTACTGAACGCACGATTGCCAACACCGATGAGCTGATTACCGTGCTGGAACAGGTGCGTAAGCAGGGCTACGGCGAAGATAACGAAGAGCAGGAAGAAGGGCTGCGCTGTATCGGCGTGCCGGTGTTTGACCGTTTCGGCGTAGTGATCGCCGGTCTGAGTATCTCTTTCCCCACGCTGCGTTTCTCTGAGGAACGTCTGCATGAGTATGTCGAGATGCTGCATACCGCAGCGCGTAAAATTTCCGAACAGATGGGCTATAACGACTACCCGTTCTAATCGCGAAATAAAAAAGCCCGGTGGTTGTCTGCACCGGGCTTTTTTTCGTCTGTCTTAACCCTCGTCGACGACGCTGGCGGTTTTGCGCAGCAGCGGGCAGCTCGGTCGGCCAACCACGCCGTTATCGCCGTGCAGGTAAAATGCGGTACTGAACCCCTGAGCCGTCAGATACTTACACTGGAGCCCCAGGCCACCGGCGGTCTTCTGGCTTCCCGCCAGTACGCCATAACCGCTCAAAAGCACACCAATGGCGATGATGGCCAGGCAAACGATGATCCTGATTAACAGGCGCATAAAAATTCCTCTTCTATTATTTCCTTCATGAATACTACCGTATCGCGATTACGGATTGACACAAGTCTATGATTCCTAAAAGCACGAGTTGCCGTTACAGTTAGCCGCGGTTTAAGGTTAGCATGCTAACCTGGTGACATCTGAATAAGAATTCATGCGGAGAGTGGAGTGAAAAAGTTTCGGTGGGTATTATTGATACTCGTGATTGCCGCCTGCCTGCTGCTCTGGACACAAATGATCAACGTGATGTGCGATCAGGACGTTCAGTTTTTTAGCGGCGTTTGCAGCATTAACCGGTTTATACCCTGGTAAAACATTTTTGCCGGCAGCATTTCCTTCCGTGATGTGAGTGGTAGAATGGATCGTTCCTTTTGAGGTGGTGAAATGAGTGATCTTGTAAGTTCTGGGGCATTAAATCTGGCATCTCTGGCGTTATCCTTCCTGCTGCTGTTGGTCGGTCTGGTTCTGTGGTTCTTTGTGAATCGCGCCAGCTCCCGCGCAAACGAGCAAATCGAACTCCTTGAATCGCTGCTCGATCAGCAAAAGCGTCAGAATGCGCTGCTGCGTCGTTTATGCGAAGCCAATGAGCCAGAGAAACAGGAAGAAGAAACGTTGCAGGCAGAAGAGAAAAAAGAAGACGACAAAGACGATTTTATTCGCCTGGTTGCCGAGCGGTAATAACGTTGTGCGATGACTCCGTGCAGCCTATCGCAGGCTGCCGGACAGAATGCTGATGCACCGTTCCGGTGCAAGTTCGTTTCCCCCTGTTTGTTATCCTTTCATTGCGCGTGTCGATTGGGCTTTTGCGCAAACTGAGTCACCCCAAATGTGGAACCGCCATCCCGTCTGATGGCATAACGGTATGTTATTGTTATCCATCATCCATTGATGAGTATTATTTTTATACGCCTATTATTATCGTTCATAATAATGTTGTAGTGGTGCTTAACGATCGGGCGAATCGGCTTGATAATAGCGAAACGTTTTTATTGCGTTGTTATGAAGCAATGTCACAAAACGATCATTATTTTGGTGCAAAATAACGCGGATGATTAACCGGAACTGCTTCGATGCGCATCGTGGGGAGATCATGCACTTATAACCGGCCATCAAAATGGCAGGCGAAAAAGTTATAGTGAAAATAATCTAACGATATAAATTTTTGTGTTGCGGCACAGCGATTCTGGACGCGGTAAAAAAGTTGGTCTATGTTAAAAATGCCTTACGTTACCGTAAGCTAGGTCACGTTTAGGGCATCTGCCACCTGCCCGGCAGGTTGCTCTCGTAGGCGCAACGACGCCCCTGAGCAAATGATTTGTTGGGATTTGTGCGGCCGATCGAGTCACGTTTAAAAATGGCTTGCCATTATTTACGTTGTATGTGATAACACGTTTTGGGTTAAACGAGGTACAGTTCTGTTTATGTATGGCATTATCAGTAAAGAAGTTCTGAGTAAACACGTTGACGTTGAATACCGCTTCTCTGCCGAACCTTATATTAGTGCCTCATGCAGTCATGTCTCAGTTTTATCTATGAAAACGCCTGCGGGCGCAGAAAACACTCTAAGGAATTTTGCAAATGGCAAAGATTAAAGGTCAAGTTAAGTGGTTCAACGAGTCTAAAGGTTTTGGCTTCATTACTCCGGCTGACGGCAGCAAAGATGTATTCGTACACTTCTCTGCGATCCAGGGTAACGGCTTCAAAACTCTGGCTGAAGGCCAGAACGTTGAGTTCGAAATTCAGGACGGCCAGAAAGGCCCAGCGGCTGTTAACGTAACCGCTATCTGATTCGATACCCACTGATCTTGCGGCGCGCAAGCGCAACGTTATCAGACATAAAGCCTCGCGACTGCGGGGCTTTATCATTTTTATCATCATCCGCCCTGAACCCTCGCTTCGCCTTCCGCCCGCGCCAGAATAGCGGTACACTTTCGCCCTTTGTTATCTAGCCGGAGTTGTTATGTCCTACAGTTGTCCGCTCTGCCACGCGCCGCTCACGCGCAGCGGCAATAGTTACCTTTGCCCGCAGCGTCATCAGTTCGATCGGGCGAAAGAGGGCTACGTTAACCTCCTGCCGGTGCAGCATAAACGTTCTCGCGACCCGGGCGACAGTGCGGAGATGATGCAGGCGCGCCGGGCCTTTCTTGATGCTGGGCACTATCAGCCGCTGCGCGATGCGGTAAGCGATAAACTGAGCGCGATTCAGCCGCAGCAGCTGCTGGATATCGGCTGTGGAGAAGGGTACTACACCCACGCGTTTGCCGCCCAGGCGCAGGAAACGTGGGGCCTGGATGTGTCGAAAACCGCGGTCCGCTTCGGCGCTAAGCGTTATCCGCAGGTGAACTTTTGCGTTGCTTCTAGCCAGCGTCTGCCTTTTGCTGATCACAGTATGGATGTGGTGATTCGCATTTATGCTCCCTGTAATCCGCAGGAGCTTAAACGGGTTGTGAAGCCGGGCGGTTGGGTGATTACCGTCACCCCGGGCCCGCACCATCTCGTTGAGCTGAAAGGGCTGATTTACAGTGAAGTACAGCTGCATGCGCCGCACTCAGAGGTGATTGACGGGTTTACGCTCGAGAGCCACGATGCGCTGGCCTATCCGATGCAGTTAACCGGCGCTGAAGCGGTGACGCTATTGCAGATGACGCCATTTGCATGGCGGGCAAAGCCAGAAGTGTGGGAGAGGTTACAGCAGCAGACGCAGTTTGACTGCCAGACGGATTTCGCGATTCACGCCTGGCGCCGGGAAGCCGATTAACCCATATAGTGGGCGTAGAGGATCTGTGCGCCGATAGCGATAAGCACGATCCCGCCCAGAATTTCGGCCCGTTTGCCGAGCAGCGGGCCGATAAAGCGGCCGACCATAATACCAAGCGTCGACATCACAAAGGTGGCGCAGCCGATGGCAAACGCGGTAGTCAGAATATTGACCTGCAGGAACGCCAGGCCAACGCCAACGGCCATCGCATCGAGGCTGGTGGCAATCGCGGTGGTGACCAGCAGCCAGAAACCATGGCGACGCGGCGCTTCTTTTTCGTCGTCGTCATTGCCGCGTATCCCCTCGATAACCATACGCCCGCCGAGGAACACCAGCAGTACAAAGGCCACCCAGTGGCTCCATTCCATCACGAACTGGCTGGCAAGCATCCCCAGTCCCCAGCCGATAAGCGGGGTGAGCATTTCGATCACGCCAAAGATCAGGCCGGTACGCAGCGCTTCAGAGAATTTGGGTTTATGCAGGGTGGCGCCTTTACCAATCGATGCAGCGAATGCATCCATCGACATACCTAAGGCAAGGAGGATAGTGGCGGTTAAATTCATGTGCGTGTCCAGACCGGGAAGTTTCCATACGACACATTCCTGCCCCCAGTAATCAGCAGTAAATGCGTCTATGGTCTCGCTTGACTACTGACGTAATCCGTACGCACCACGTTTTGCAACGAGTATGTTGACACGTACATTTCCAGCTAGTGGAAATCAGCTACTCCCCAACGACGGGCGCAACCTTAACATATTTTTAGAATATAAAACAACTCTTGCTATTGCTTATTTAATCGTTTAGTGATAACGATTTTCATTTGGATTTATTGCGTAATCAGGAAGTTAATAAATATGAAGGGAAATGCTGGGCTAAACATAGCCAACGCTATAACTACATTGCCTGAAAATAACACAGTTATAGCGAAGGCTATATTATAACTTATTGATTATTAATGAGAAGGTTGTATATCTTTTCGAGGTCATCAATATTCTTGACCCGCACAAGAAGACGGCGTTTTTCTAATTGCATCACCAGCACGCCATCCTCGGATAAATTCATTTTCTGGATCCGGCTATATTTAATCCACGCATTGGCGAAGAAAAAACCTTCCGCTTTGAAAATAATCTTTGGGCTACGGATCCAGAACAGATAAAAGCCCATCAGCGCCAGCGCACATAATAACCATGTGGTTATAATTTCGCCGTGGTGGGTCACGTTGTTGTAAATCAGAATGGCGATCAGCACGACGAAGATAACGCTGTCTACGCGTCCGGGACGCAGCAGGGGAACCGAAAGCAGGGTAGCGCCGTGGCGGCGGGGCATAATGAACTGGTCGTAAATGGCGAATGCCAGCAGCGCGAGGATGAAAAGAACCAGTATCAGATCCGTTATTGTCATTAAGCCTCCAGATAAAAAAAACCGGGGGCAGAGGCCCCCGGCGTACAGCAGATATTACAGACCCAGCAGGCCGATTGCGTAGCCCACGATACCGATGACGAAGAAGCCAACGATGATCCACAGGGCGTTAACTTTCTTACGCAGCAGCCACATACAGGCGAAGGTCAACAGCAGCGGTACCAGGCCCGGCATCAGCTGGTCAAGGATAGTCTGCACGGTGGTCACGCGAGTCTGGCCATCCTGACCGGTGATGGTTGAAACCACCAGCGGGATGTTCACGTGTGTCCACTTGTTCACCAGGGCCCCCATAACAAACAGGCCGAGGATTGACGCCCCCTCAGTCAGTTTCTGCAGGAAGCCGCCGCCCATATCGCTAACGATATCGATACCTTTACGGTAGCCGTAAGCCACGCCGTAGTAACGGGTTGCCAGACGTACCAGGTTGAACAGGATGAAGAACAGCAGCGGACCAAGCAGGCTACCGCTCATCGCGATACCGGCGCCCAGCGCGGCGAATACCGGACGTACGGTACCCCAGAAAATCGGGTCGCCCACGCCTGCCAGCGGGCCCATCAGACCTACTTTGATACCGTTGATGGCACCATCGTCAATCTCTGCGCCGTTAGCACGCTGTTCTTCCATCGCCAGCGTTACGCCGAGTACCGGCGCCGCAACGTACGGATGGGTGTTAAAGAATTCCAGGTGACGCTTAATCGCTTGTTTACGCGCATCGTTGTTCTCTGGGTACAGGCGTTTAATCGCCGGAACCATGGAGAAGCAGAAGCCCAGCGCCTGCATACGTTCGAAGTTCCATGAACCCTGGAACAGGTTAGAACGAAGGAACACGCCACGAATATCACCCGGAGTGAGTTTTTTCTCGGTGGTAGTTTTAGTCACATCAACCATTTCGCTCACCTGTTAGTCCAGTTCGTTGTCGAGATCGTTATTGCCAGCTGCCTGAGCTGGTGCACCGGCTACGCGGTTGTATTTCGGGCTCAGCTGGATGTAGAGGATAGCCATCACTGCGCCGATCACACCCAGAGCAACCAGGTTGAAGTCAGTGAATGCGGCGGTCACGAAGCCCAGGTAGAAGAACGGCATCAGGTAGCCTGCGCGCATCATGTTGATGACCATCGCATAACCAACCACCACGATCATGCCACCGGCGATGTTCAGACCGCTGGTCACCACTTCCGGAATGGCGTTCAGCATGCCCTGAACTTCACTGGTGCCGACGGAAACGGCAACGATGACAGCTGGGATAGCAATACGCATCGCCTGCAGGAACAGGGAGGACACGTGGATCCAGGACAGCGCCGTGAGGTTTCCGCTCTCCGCCGCTTTATCCGCTGCGTGCTGGAAGGCCACGGTGATGGTACGAACGATAATGGTCAGAACCTGGCCCGCAGCGGCCAGCGGAATCGCCAGCGCGATACCGGCACCGATGCCCTGATGGCCTGCGATAACCAGAATGGTTGAAATGATAGAGGCCAGGGCGGCATCCGGCGCAACGGCTGCACCGATGTTCATCCAGCCCAGCGCGATCATTTCAAGGGTACCACCGATGATAATACCGGTTTTCATGTCCCCGAGAACGATACCGACCAGGGTACAAGCGACCAGCGGGCGGTGGAACTGAAATTCATCAAGTATCGATTCCATACCCGCGATACATGCGACGATGAACACCAGCACAATCTGAAGAGTGGTAATCTCCATTGTACTTCTCCTATTGCTAATTCAAACTTAAGTGTGAAGGCTAAAAAAGGTTGCCAGAGCGCTTATTTCGGCACTTTGGCAATCAGATCCATCATTTTCAGTCTCTGATCGGTGGAAACCTTACGGACTTCCAGCTCGATCCCGCGTGCGTTCAGTTTCTGGAAGGCTTCAATATCCTTCTCATCAACGGAAACGGCGTTGTTCACCTGGGTTTTGCCCTGGCGGAACGCCATGCCGCCGACGTTAACGGAAGTCACTTTCACGCCGCCTTCCACAATACGTTCAACGTCAGTCGGGTTAGTGAACAGCAGCATCACGCGCTCGCCCGCATATTTCGGGTTGTTGTAGACGCGGATCATTTTGGCGACATCGACAACGTGTGCCGTTACGCCTGGAGGAGCAACCTGAGTCAGCAGCGTTTTACGCACGGTGTCGGCAGCCACTTCGTCGCTGACAACAATAATGCGGGTCACGTTGGTTTCTTTGGTCCAGCGGGTCGCAACCTGACCGTGAATCAGACGGTCATCGATACGCGCCAGGCCGATGACCATGTAATCGTTCGGGCCCATCGGTTTCGCTGGTGCAGCGGCTTTTGGTGCGACAGGTGCAGCAACCGGCGCGGCTTTTTCCACCGGTTTGGCTTTCAGCGCTTTCACGCCTTCGCTACCGGTTTCAACGGCCAGAGCGACCAGTTCGTCGAAGCTCGGGTTGTCGTCGCGGGCCATGAAGGTTTCGACCAGCATCGGGACGTTGACGCCAGCGATCACTTCATAGTTTTCTTTATCGACAACGATACGGCTTGCCGCATTGAATGGGCTACCGCCCCAGGTGTCGACCAGGAACAACACACCTTTGCTGGTATCAAGCTTAGCCAGCTGTGCGGTGTATTTTTCGATTAACGTTTCTGCGTTCTCGCCAGGCACGAAATCGATCCAGCCAACATTCTCCTGCTCACCCAACAGCATTTCTGCCGTTTTCAGCAGTTGTTCTGCTGCCCAACCATGTGTGCCTATTACAATAGCAATCGTCACTTGCTACCTCCTTTTATTATCGTGTGTATCAGTATGCCCGATACATTTTGAGCCGATGTCGTGACCGAATCGATTCAGACAAGGGTTAGAGAGATAAACCAATAAATACCGAGAATTATTTTAGACAGTGAAAGAATAATTAATGTGATGAAGATCCGTAATTTAGTTAAAGGGCGACAATTATTTCATGCTGCAAAAAATTACCTTACATTTTGCAAAGACTCGTAAATCTCTGCCAAAATGTCATTTGTTTTTGCTATGTTGTATATCCGTTTAACTACACAGGAGTATAGGGCATCAGCCCGTAGTATGGATCGTCACCGACGCCGTTTCACCACCAGCCGCTTTTGCGGCACACGTCCTGGCCCTGCGCGCCACATTTTTCTATCGCCTGGTATCGTCTCGCTTAAACATGACATAGCGATGACTCGTCACGTCTCTCGTTGGAGTGGTTTATGGAACTGTTAATGGACCCGTCAATCTGGGCCGGATTGTTGACGCTTGTCGTTCTGGAAATCGTTCTCGGTATTGATAACCTGGTATTTATCGCGATTCTTGCCGATAAACTGCCGCCGAAACAACGAGATAAAGCCCGTCTTATCGGTCTTTCTCTGGCGCTAATCATGCGTCTGGGACTGCTTTCCGTGATCTCGTGGATGGTGACTCTGACCGCGCCGCTGTTTAGCGTATGGGGGCAGACCTTCTCCGGACGCGACCTGATCATGCTGGTGGGCGGCCTGTTCCTGCTGTTTAAAGCCACCACCGAGCTGCACGAGCGGCTGGAAAACCGTCAGCACGACTCGGGCCACGGTAAAGGCTATTCCAGCTTCTGGGTCGTGGTCATGCAGATTGTGGTGCTTGACGCGGTGTTCTCGCTGGATGCGGTAATCACCGCGGTCGGGATGGTGAACCATCTGCCGGTGATGATGGCCGCGGTGGTGATCGCCATGGGCGTGATGCTGCTGGCTTCGAAACCGCTGACGCGCTTTGTCAACCAGCATCCGACGGTGGTGGTGCTGTGTCTGAGCTTCCTGCTGATGATCGGCTTGAGCCTGGTAGCGGAAGGTTTTGGCTTCCATATTCCGAAAGGCTACCTGTACGCCGCGATTGGCTTCTCAATCATCATTGAGCTGTTTAACCAGATCGCACGCCGTAACTTTATTCGTCATCAGTCGACGCTGCCGCTGCGCGCACGCACCGCCGATGCCATTCTGCGCCTGATGGGCAACCGCAAGCCGGTAAGCGCCGCGCAGGAAGAAGGGCATCCGACCAACGTGCCGGTACCGGAAGGGGCGTTTGTTGAAGAAGAGCGCTACATGATTAACGGCGTGCTGACGCTGGCCTCGCGCTCGCTGCGCAGCATTATGACGCCGCGTGGCGAAATCAGCTGGGTGGACGCCGACCTGAGCGTGGACGAAATCCGCGAACAGCTGCTGTCATCGCCGCACAGCCTGTTCCCGGTGTGTCGCGGTGAACTGGATGAAATCGTCGGTATTGTCCGCGCTAAAGAGCTGCTGGTGGCGCTGGAAGCGGGTGAAGACGTGCTGGCGATTGCCGCCGCGACGCCGGCGATTATCGTGCCGGACACGCTGGATCCGATCAACATGCTGGGCGTGCTGCGCCGGGCGCGCGGCAGCTTCGTTATCGTGACCAACGAGTTTGGCGTGGTGCAGGGGCTGGTTACGCCGCTGGACGTGCTGGAGGCCATTGCCGGTGAATTCCCGGATGCGGATGAAACGCCGGAAATCGTCGCCGACGGTGAAGGCTGGTTAGTAAAAGGCTCCACCGACCTGCACGCGCTACAGCAAACGCTGGGCCTCGAAAACCTGGTGGATGAAGATAACGACTACGCCACCGTGGCGGGGCTGGTGATTGCGGTCAATGGCCAGATCCCGGCAGTCGGCGAGACGGTTGAACTGCCGTCCGCGCAGATTACCGTGACGGCGGCCAACGGGTATCGTGTCGATCAGGTACGCGTGGTGAAGCGGGTTTCAGCCCACGACGAAGAAGAGTAACCCCCGGTAGCCCGGCGTCAGCGTAGACGCCGGGCTACGGTTGTTTCGCCTCATGTTCAGCCAGCCACTGCGGGAAATCTTCCAGCGGCATCGGCGGCGAAAACAGATATCCCTGCAACAGGTGAACGCCGTGGCGCTGTAAATACTGCGCCTGCTCGCGCGTTTCCACGCCCTCCGCAATCAGTTCAATATTCAGCCGCTGCCCCAGCGCGATAATGATCTCGGTGACCGTTGAGTTCACCGCATCGGTGCCGATGGCGCTGGTGAAGGATTTATCAATCTTCAGCACGTCGGGATGCAGCATCTCAAGCCAGGACAGAGAGCTGTTGCCTGTGCCAAAGTCATCGATCGCCAGTTTGACCTGGCGATTCCCCAGCTCGCTGCGCACCTGATAGTTAACATCGTGCAGGGCATCGCGCTCGGTCAGTTCTACCGTCAACTGCTGAACGGGCTGATAGCTAAACCAGTGCTGATGTAAATCCTGCATCAGACGGCCATTCTTGAAGTGCGGGGCGGCAACGTTGATGCCTATCTGGAACGCCGGGTCCTGCGGGAAAAGAGACAGTTTTTTTGCTGTTTCGCCGATCACATAGCGGGTGAGGGGAATAATCAGGTGTTGCGTTTCCGCAATGGGGATAAACACGTCCGGTTCTACCCAGCCCACTCGCGGGTTGTGCCACCGTAGCAGGATCTCCACGCCGATGCAGCGCTGCATGCGGGCGTCCATCTGCGGCTGGCAGTAGAGGCTGAACTCTTTCCCCGCGATACCCATATTAATTTCCCGCGAGAAGCTGAGCCGCCCGGCGGTGGCCAACCATGCAATCCAGGTAAACAGCACGCTCATGATAATCGCCAGCGGCAGTTGCGAGAGCAGGTTACGCAGCGCCAGCCGTTCAGCGCCGGGGCTGAGGGCGCTGACGCTAAACGGGAACGCCGCGGAGCTACGGGTGTAGATACTGTCGCCGTTGCTGGACAGCGCATCGGTAATTCCGACGTCGGGCTGGTAATGCTGGTTCCCCACGTTGAGGCTGATGTGGTTAATCAGCGGCGGTGCCGGCTCGAGGATAATATTGCTGAGCAGGTCGATGTTGATCGACACCAGTACGCCGTCCTGGCCGTCGGCGGACGCCGGGTACCATTGAATCAGTATCGGCGTGCCTTTCAGCACCGAATGGTCGGTGGCCAGCTCAAGGCGCGGCTGGCCGTTGGGCAGCCAGGGCTGAAGCGTGTGCACGGCAACATTGCGGGCGCCCAGCGTGCTGGAACAGTACAGCTGCCCCGATTTTACCAGCGCCACTGAGCGTACCGTTTGTAGCATGACCGCCAGTTTGCGCAACGGCAGGTGAATGGCCATACAGGGCTGCCCCACCAGCGCCAGCATCTCCTGACGCTGAAATTCCACGGGGCGCAATATTTTATTCAAGCTTTCGACAGAATGGGCCGTCAGCGCGTCTATCTGCTGCTGATTTACGCCACGCTGCGAAATAAATCGCGTACCCAGGGTGAGGGCAAAGGCACCCACCGCGATAATCACACAGACCGCGATTCGCTTACGCAGATACTTCCTGATAATCCATTGTGCTGTCTGCATGTCCGATGCTCAGTGCGGATGTATTGATACTGAAAATACCAGTGTCGGCAAAGCAAGTGTAGCGGCCAGCAAACATTGTGAGGGAAAAGAGGGAAATAAATCACCCACCCGTATTAGGGGTGGGTGAGCGGAGATTAGTCACACTGCACTTTGATAGCCAGACCGCCGCGGGAGGTTTCACGGTATTTGGCGTTCATATCTTTACCGGTTTCGTACATCGTCTCGATAACCTTATCAAGCGACACGCGCGGTTCGCTGGTGCGGCGCATGGCCATGCGCGCGGCGTTGATCGCCTTAACCGAGGCGATGGCGTTACGTTCGATACACGGCACCTGCACCTGGCCGGCGACCGGATCGCAGGTCAGCCCCAGGTTGTGCTCCATACCAATTTCCGCCGCCACGCACACCTGCTCCGGACTCGCACCCAGCAGCTCGGCCAGACCGGCCGCCGCCATGGAACAGGCGACGCCCACTTCGCCCTGGCAGCCCACTTCCGCGCCGGAAATGGAGGCGTTCATTTTATACAGCGCGCCAATCGCGCCGGAGGCGAGGAAGTAGCGAATGTAGATATCCGGGCTAACCGATTCGATAAAGTGATCGTAATAGGCCAGCACCGCCGGGACGATACCGCAGGCACCGTTGGTTGGCGCGGTCACCACGCGGCCACCGGCGGCGTTCTCTTCGTTAACCGCCAGCGCAAACATATTCACCCAGTCGACCACGTTCATCGGGTCGTGAGAGAGTTTGTCGCTGGAGACCAGCATCCGCCGCAGCGCGGAGGCACGACGCGGGACGCGCAGCGGCCCGGGCAGAATGCCTTCGGTATTCATGCCGCGATCGATACAGGCGCGCATGGTCTGCCAGACGTTGGCAAAATAGTCTTCAATCTCTTTTTTGCTGTGCAGGGCCAGCTCGTTTTGCATCACCATGCCGGACAGGGACAGACCGGTCTCTTTACAGTAGCCGAGCATCTCTGTCGCCGAGGCAAACGGATAGGGCACGTTTACCGCGTCGCTGGCTTCTTTGCCGAAGTGTTCTTCATCAACGATAAAACCGCCGCCGATGGAGTAATAGGTTTTGCTGTACACCAGCGTTTCGCCCGCCCAGGCGTGGATCTGCATGGCGTTTTCGTGCAGCGACAGGTTTTCGCTGCGAAAACGCATACCGTCGTCCGCCGGGAAATCGACCTCTACGCGGCCGTTGGCCAGCAGCAGACGCCCGCGGGTTTCTACATCGCGGATAAACGCCGGGATCGCGTCGATATCGACGGTATCCGGCTGGTTGCCCGCCAGCCCCATGATAATGGCGATATCGGTATGGTGGCCCTTACCGGTGAGGGACAGTGAACCGTAGACGTCAACCGCAACGCGCGTCACGTCATCAATCAGTCCCTTTTCGACCAGGTCATCGACGAACTGTTTGCCAGCCTTCATCGGCCCTACAGTATGGGAAGATGAGGGACCAATCCCCACCTTAAACATGTCGAATATACTAATCACTTTAACACTCCTGAACAGGGTTGCCGCGCTGTTGCGGCAACGATGTAATAACTGCGCATAGTGTATGAGGGAACCCGGTATTCAGCTTAACTATTCACATGAATTTAACTAATGAATGGCTGTGATTTTACTAATACTGAAAACCGGCGGTAGTGATAAGTATAGTCAGGGCTTCAGGCCCACTTGTAGCGCCAGCTCACGAATGATGCCAGCGGTCATGCCCCAGACAAAATAGTGCTGATACCACGAGAGCCAGACGCGATGCGAATTACCGCGTCTGTGGATATCGAGCGGGTGATAGCGCCCCAGCCGCAGCGCTTCGGCCAGCGGCATTTCGAAGACCGAAGCCACTTCATCTTCGCTGGCGTGATAGTGCAGGTCTGGCGGAATAACCCCGAGGACCGGCGTCACCTGAAAACCGGTGACGCTATCGACCGGCGGCAGTACGCCGATAATATCCACGCACTCCGGCGGAATCGCCACCTCTTCCTGCGCTTCCCGCAGGGCGGCGGCAATCAGTGAAGCGTCGCTGCTGTCTACCGCGCCACCGGGAAACGCTACCTGGCCCGGGTGTTTGCGCAAACGTGCGGAGCGCTGCGTCAGCAGCAGCCCAGGCTCGGGACGGCGGACGATCGGGATCAGCACCGCCGCCTGGCGGGCATTGAGCGCGGCGCGGGTCGGCTGCGGGCGAAGTAGCTGAAACCGGGAGAGAAAATCGTCCAGGTTCAGCGAAGGGTCAACCATGCTCAGGACTCCAGTTGCTGTAAGATACGATTAACTTTATCAAATGTTTCCTGATATTCCGCATCTTCATCACTATCGGCCACCAGCCCGCCGCCCGCCGAGCAGTACAGCGTGCCGTCGGTCGCGGTTACGGTGCGGATGGTGATGCTGGTATCCATATTGCCGCAGGCGCTAAGGTAGCCGATGCTGCCGCACCATGCGTTACGCCGATGCGGCTCAAGCTCGTCGATAATTTCCATCGCCCGCACTTTCGGCGCGCCGGTGATCGAGCCGCCGGGGAAGGCGGCGCGCAGCAGATCGCTGGCGTGCAGCGTCGCCGGGAGATCGGCGGTAATGGTGCTCACCAGATGATGCACCGCCGGGAACGGCTCCACCACAAACAGTTCCGGCACCTTGACGCTGCCGGGCGTCGCGACGCGGCCGATATCGTTGCGCATCAGATCGACAATCATCAAATTTTCGGCCCGATCCTTGGGGGAGCTGGCCAGCTTTTGCGCCTGTTCCGCATCGGCCTGCGGGCAGTTCAGGCGCGGCAATGTGCCTTTAATCGGGCGGGTCTGGATTTTGCCTTGCTCGAGCTGAATAAAGCGCTCCGGCGACAGGCTGAGGATTGCGCTGTCGGCAAAGCGCAGAAACGCGCTGAAGGGCGCACGGTTGGCGCGGTTCAGGCGGACAAACGCCGCCCATTCATCGCCCCGATAGCGGGCCTGAAAGCGCTGCGCCAGATTGACCTGATAGCAGTCGCCGCTGTGCAGGTACGCCTGCACCTGGCGGAATTTCTCGCCGTACTGCTGGCGGCTCATATTGGACCGCCACGCCGAAGTGAGAGCGAAAGGCACCGCCGGCGGTGCCGTCTGCTGCTGTAGCCAGGAGAGACGTGCGTTGACATCGCCGTAGCTCAGCAAGGTCACGACCTGGCACTGGTGGTCGACAACCAGTGCCCAGTCATAGATCCCCACCGCCATGTCCGGCAGCGCGATATCCTGCTGCGCGCGCGTGGGCAGTGTTTCAAAGCGACGCCCCAGATCGTAGCCGAACAGCCCTACGGCACCGCCGGTAAAGGGTAAATCGGTCAGCGGCTGGCGGGTGAAACCGCAGCCATCCAGCGCCTGCTGGAGCAGATGCAGCGGATCGCCGGCCGATGTGATGGTTTCGTTCTCGCCGCTGATAGTGGTGATTTCGCCGTGAGTCACCAGCGTTTTACGCGGTTCAGCCACCACGATGTCGTAACGGCTGTGCGGGTGCTCGGCGTAGCCGGAGTGCAGCATCATCGCCCACGGTGAGGTGCTGAGCGGGGCAAAGTAGTATTCTGCGGCGTCCTGTCGCCAGGGAAGCGTCATGGTTGAAGGGTGTAACATCGTTATTCTGTCCAGCCAGGTCTGCGCTGCCTATGGCGAATAATCGGGCAGCATGAAATAATAAGCGCACACAATGTAGCAGGAGTAAATGATGTTTGCAGGATTACCTTCGCTGAGCCATGAGCAACAGCAGAAAGCCGTCGAGCGTATTCAGGAACTGATGGCGCAGGGCATGGCGAGCGGCCAGGCGATTGCGCTGGTGGCTGATGAACTGCGCGCAACCCATACCGGTGAACGTATCGTCGCCCGTTTCGAGGATGAAGACGAGTAAACGATGACCTTTCGGTTTACACCGCTGCTGCTGGCGCTAGCGCCGCTGGCGGCGGCTGCGCAGGATGCGTGCCAGCTGACAGATCCCACTCTCACGCTGCAAAGCTATACCGTCGATGCTCAACACGAGCGCATCGCCATGTACTGGCGTCAACCCAACGGCAAGGCCTACGACTCGCTGCGCGGGCTATTAAACGCGATCAACGGCGATGGCCGGGTGCGGATGGCGATGAACGGCGGCATCTACGATAAAGCCTATGCGCCGCTGGGGCTGTATATCGAAAACGGCCAGCAGCAGGTGGCGGTGAACCGCGCCTCCGGCGGCGGTAACTTTTTTATTAAGCCCGGCGGCGTATTTTATCTACGCGGCCAGCGGGCGGGGATCGTCAGCCTCGATAAGCTGAAATCGACAAAGGGGATGGACTACGCGGTGCAGTCTGGCCCGATGCTGATTGAAAACGGCGTGATTAACTGGCGGCTAAAGCCGTCGGCCAGTTCGCGTAAGCTGCGCAACGGCGTCGGCATCACCGCGACGGGGAAAGTGGTGTTCATGCTGAGCGATCGGGAGAGCAACTTCTACGACTTTGCCTGTTACGCGCAATCGCGCCTCAACGTGCGGCAGATGCTTTACCTCGACGGCACCATTTCAAAAATGTACCAGCAGGGCGGCTCGATTCCCTGGCAGTACCATCCTTTCGTCAGCATGATCACCGTCGAGAAACGGTAAATGCGCCTTCCGTCGCCGGAAGGCGGCGGGTCAGAGCAGGATATCCGGCGGCAACGCCGGGTCATCGTGCAGCGTCACATGCGCCACGCGATCACCGCGCCAGAACGAGAGCTGGGTGCCGATGGCCGTGTGATGCACGTTGACCTCGGTCAGCGGCGATTTCGTTGCCAGATCCCACAGACAGACAAATCGCGCCTGCGGCAGATGGTTGCGCATGACCAGATAGCTGAGGTTGCCTACCGCCGGGTTATCCGGCGCCAGCCCTTGCCACAGCTCGCCGTCACCGGCCAGCCACAGCGCTACGGTATCGCCTTCGCGGGCGAAGTGGCGCGGCTGGCAGCCGTGCAGCGGCGTCATGGTTGAATCGGACATCTGACGCAGCGGTCCGCTAAGCGCGAAGGGCAGCGGGGTGCCGCTTTGATCGAGCGCCTGCGCGGCCAGGTGCAGCGTCCAGTCAAGCTGCTGGCGGTGCGGGTTATCGACCGTTGACAGATCGATCAGCACATCGTCGAGCCACAGCAGGCGGCGGCGAAAGCGCACCTCGCGCCAGGCGTCAACGTCCCACTCGACCCGGGTATGGCTGTTGAGCTGCGGCGGCGCCTGCGACCAGTCAACCGCCGTATCCAGCCACAGGTAGTCATCGCCCATATGCCAGCCCAGCACCGTTGCGTTGGCCGGCGGCTGATTGGTCTGATTCACCGTCAGCGTGTTGTGGGTCGCGCTGTTTTTGTAATAGTCATAGTGCATTTTCGCCCCGTAGCCGGTGGTGCCGAGATCCGGCAGCAGCCAGCCGTCGCGCTGCCACAGCAGCAGGCTAAGCCGGTCGTAATGGTCATGCTCGCCGCCCCACGGGCTGTGTTTGATCAGCACCGCCTGCTGATGCTGCGGCCGACGCCAGAGCGTTAGCCCGGCCCCTGGCGCAAACAGCGACTGCTGCGGAATCAGGTCTGGCGTGGTCTCCGGTAACGGTTGGTCGCGCCACAGCAGCGTTTCCCTCTCCTCCGGCTGGCTCTCGGTAAATTGCAGCACCGCCGCGTACTGCGGATCGTGCCAGATAAACCAGGCAAACTCATACAGGTCCCGGTGGTGCAGTTGCTCCTGCCCGGCGATACAGTCGTTGAGCCGTGGGAAGGTGCCGTCCGGCAGCAGCAGCGACAGCGGGAAGCGAAGCATCTGCGGGTACCACGGGCCGTCAAGCAGGCTCCAGCGGGTGCCGCGCGCCAGCTTTTCAAAGGCGAAAAAGCCTTGTAGCGCGTAGTAGTGATAGTGCACCGAACCTTCAAACCACAGCCCTTCCGCCAGCAGGCCATGCTCAAGCTGCCAGCGCAGCCCGTAGGGGGCGTTGACGGCAAACTCCAGCAGGCCGTCATCCTCCAGCACAAAGCCCAGCACGCCCAGCGCGGCGCTGATTTTTACCTCGTGGTTATGAATCTGCGGGCTGCGATGGGCCTGCAAAAACGTCGCTGCGCAGCGCAGCAGGCGCTGGCTGATATGCTGCCGCTCGGCGTCGGCCAGGCTTTGCTGAATAAAATCGTAGCCCAGCGCCATATCGAGAATACAGTTGGCTTCGCATAGCGTTTGGGCGTTCATCTTGCCCGGGCCGTTGTGGGGAATGCCGCCGTGAACTTCATAGTCCGGGTAAATGACACGCGGCGCGAAATTTTGGACTGAATAGCGGTGTATTCTGGACTCACGACAAAGCCGAGAAGAGTCCAAAATATCCCGCTTAATTTCGAATAATAGCGAACCTAGGCGAATCATAAAGAATGATGATAATTATTCTCAATAATAAAAGCAGCGGCTATCAACCGCTGCTTAGACAGATTATGTCTTTTTATTATTGAGCTGGCTGCGGTGATGGTTCTGGAGTGACCTGAGACGCAGAATACATATTATTGAAGTTATCACGGGCTTTCTGTTGGTCCTGCTTTGCTTTGACCAACGCTACGTTAGCGGCTGCCAGAGACGCACCAGACAACTTCACAGCTTGTTCCTGTCGCGAGACTTCGCGATCAGCTTTATTGACTTCACGTAACGCCGACACCAGATCATGTTCTTGCTTCAATTGGTCTTGAGTCACAGAACAGGCGGACAAAATAAATGCACCAACAATAATGGCGGCGTTACATAATTTAGCTTTCATAATTTACCTTTGAAATATATAATTCACTCGAGAGGTTATTTGTCTGTGTTACATACTTCGCTACTTACACAAAGCGCAGGAAACCTTTGCATTTGCCGGCCGAGCGGGAACGTTGAGCCACCTCGTAACCTTCACGACTGCCGTCGTCGTTTGTATTCCCTTCGATCGTTGTCAGAGTATTTCCATTAACTTCAATGACAATCCCCGTATGCCCTTGTCCATTGCCATAATCCAGGATCATAACGTCACCAGGTTGAGGGTCTATAACACGGTTATCAGGAGACTTATTCCATAAATCCAGAACTCCCCCAGTTTTAGGTATGCTGTTGATAGAAGCCTGCAGATGGCACCACACAACAAACGCCGCGCACCATGCCGCCGGAAAATCAATGCCAGCAGATTTTAAATATTCCTTTACTTGAGGGCCATCATTGCTACCCAATGGCTGTTCAGAAACGCCTAATTGTGACTTGGCAATATCGATAATTTTCATATTAATTTCCTGAGTTTAATAGTTTAAAAAATTAACTGCGGTGAAAGAGGGAATGGTGCTGGTGATTGTTGCAGTTCTTCTTCGGTCATAGCCCGTAAGTTGCATAAATAATCCTGCCATTGAAGTAACAGGGAATCGTCATTTTCCTGTTGTCGATTCTGGGACATGCCCGCCTGAATGGTCGCGATGGCTAATGATGCTGTTAATGCATGCATCTTGCGCAGGCGCTGATTACCACTTGATATTTGAGATGCAAGAACTTCAGAATCCTGGTAAATACTTACACCATCAAATTTCCATGTGCCGTCGGTACAACAACCAGCCGGGTAATCAGCCTGAGCAATTTCGGCAACACTCATACCATCAGGCCAGAGCATGGATACGGCATATACGTTGCCACGCTGCGGTACTGGCTTATCGACAACAAACCTAATCACACCATCGCTGTCATACTGTATTTTCACAGTATCATCAGAAAATAACGCTTGGCATGTATACCAGTCCTGGCCGTCATCTGCTTGCAGGAACAGAGGTGTTTCACCACCGTCAATGGCGTAAGTTTTTAATAGCTTTTTTGAGGGCTTAATTATTTTGAAATTTTTGATATTTTGCATTTTACACTCCACCGGCCACTGTTACCCACGAACCTGTTTTTGTTTTTTTCTGTAATGGGGCGTAATAAACAACATCTATGTTGTAGTCTTCCGTGTCTTTGGATACAGAGGTAAGTACATAACCGGCTTTATTCGGCCAGTGACCAGACTGATTCCATGTTGTTGTTTGCCCTACAGCACCCAGCTGAATATCAGCAATGTAGCGAGAATCAAAATTCCCATAATCACCGGGGACAACTTGATATGAAACATGGAGGCCTGCTGCTAAAGTAATTTGTGTTGTTGAGTTTGTACCACCACCGCTAGTTGATGCCCCCTTTGATATATCAGTAATGTCGACCGTAATGATATTAGAGCGAATGGTTTGGTCTGCCACACTTATGGCAAACAGCTCCCACCGATAATCGAGCGTCGATGTTGCATATGTACCCGTACGTCCGATAGCTTGATTGACATAAGTTGTTTCAGGGAAGTCTAATGCACTATTTCCACTTAGCGTAATTCTCCCTGTCATTGTTCCGCCAGCAATTGGCAGCGCGGCGACATCGCCAGCGGTCGGTTTGTGGGTAGTTGAATAGAAACGCTGTGAGGACCAGTTACCTGAGTTATCCCGATTCATTACTAACATCGGCGTATCGAACCATGTCGGAACAACTATAATTTCCACGACCTGCGTTTCATATCCTGCATTATTATCCGTACAGGCAATAACAAAGCTCGGGAAACTATTCGCGGCATAGGATGCCAGCAAATCAGCAGGGACATTGGTGCAATTAGCTAAATCTACAAGCATTCGCTGCCCGGAAATAAACTCGTAAACATTAAAATCGAATGACTGAGATGTAATGTCTTTCAGCCCGAGATTATAATCACCGACCTTCAATACGCGATCAGTTGTCGTATCTTCGGATGATTCAGTCACATCATGTACGGCAGCCGTTCCGCAGCCCAAATGTTCCCGAGCCTCAGCTTTAGCTTCGTCGCCGTGGTCCTCGTCTTCCAGCTCTGCAAAGTTCTGGTCAAGTTTAAAATACAGCGTGTCGGCAACAGCCTTCGTTAGTGCCTCAATTTCTGGATCAACATATACAGTAATGCCGTCGGTGCTGGACATAACCAGCCCAATATCAATGGACACACCTTTTTTGACATTATCGACATCAGGAGGAACGAGGGCCGGTGGATAGCTGGCATAGATAATAAGATTGCCATCGTCATCAAACAGCCCACATTCATAAATCCACGAATCAGGATAATCAGAGGACAAAATATCAATGCCGCCTCCGATAATGTCTTCCGTCTGTGGGCCACGAGTAAGCGGAAGAATAGCCGTCTGATGAATTAAGGCCGTCATCGCAGGGTCAACGGTGACAGGTTGTTGGTTAGCATCACCAAAAGCCATCTGTGTGACAGTGACTACTTCACCGGCTTGATAAGCGGTGGTGATTAACTGCTGACCTAAATCCGTTAATATCGCTTTAAAATCACTCATTGCTGATTACCGAGCCAAATTCAGAAGAATATAAATAACTACCCACATAAGCAGTACCAGACACGTTTCCTTTAATACGTAAACCCCAGTGCTGCGAGCCGCGTTTGTTTCTTTCGACCCCTGAGAAAAGCTTGTTGTAGAATTCATCATTTAACTGAAACCCCTCGTCGCCTGAAAGCAGGTCGATAATAAACGTCCCCCGCGTTCCTTCGGGTTGCATGTCGAACCATTCAGTAAGTTTCAGGGGATAACCGTAAGCCTCAGACAAAAAGTCAATTGTCTGTTCGACGGCATCCGGTGTACCCAGCTTTTTAAATACCACGAGAGCCTGCTTTACCTTTTGCCGCTGTTGCGGAATTGTCCAGGACGAATCCCAGTATTCAACTCTGAACCATGCCGCCAGAAACGGCAGGAACTGAGGAAGCACATTATCAATGTCCATTATCACCAGTTGCCTGATGACCGGTGTAAGACTTGCCATTTCTTTCTGGCTTATCTCTTTAACCGCTTTTAATGACTTCTTCTTCAACAGAATTGACGGAATCATAATTACCTCGCCTGACTTACGAGCTGATATTAGCACCGTAAATTTTTGGAGGTGGCAGTACTGCCATTATGGAATAGAGGGTGAATTACACTACAGGAAATTAACTGAGGAGTGCTGACGTGAGTAAACCTAACGAGCTAAAAGAGACTATCGAAAAATTTGATATGGTCAATCTTATTCTTGATTATAAATTTGACCATAAGCAGCTGGTTAACGCGGCTAAGCGGCTACGTATTCCAACTGTAGCAGACCGGGTCAGCGGTTGCCGCTTCAGCGTTGAAAACTTCGACGGGGAAATCCTCGACGTGATTATCGCCTTTGTGGCCGCATCTGTGATGAAGTTTGGTAAAGCAGTGAAAAACGGTGACGAGCTGCAGCTGTCGAATGAACTCACTGTTACCCCGGACTGGATTATTGATAATTTCGATTATACCGATTTACTCCGGATTAATGCCCTTATGGGGAAAGGTGCCAGGCATCCAATGACGCCAGAGGAAATCAAAGGTCTTATCGTTAATAACGACATTATTCCGCTGCATATTCCCTACACCATTCACGGCACTGAATTTAACGCAGCTATTCGCACCCGCCGTCCTGTTGTTCGCGATCACGTTGAATCTCGCGGTTATTCGCTTGAGCGCTGGGGCCATCACTTCACGGACATCGTCATTGCCGGTACTGCGGCCAGAACGATGACCTTCGGCACCCTGACGATGGAGAACGGCCAGCCACGACTAACCAATCAGGTGGATGTCACGCTGGCGTTTATTGTCGATAACTTCCTTTATCCGGACCTGATGCTGCTGAACCAGCTACTGGTAAAGAGTCCGGCCTCATCCGCGTCAGAGGCGAAACGTTAAAAAAGGCAGTTGATTACCTGACCCATCCCAAAGTGAAGCGCTCGAGCTTCGCTGAAGTGATGGGGATGACGTGGCAGGAATTACTTTTTGCAATGGAGATTAGTAATGGCTGAAGGTAGCGATTTTGCACTGGAGCTGATGGTTGGCATTCAGGATATGTTTACCCAAAAAGCGAAGCAAATAGACGCTGAGGTGAACAAACTGGAGAAAGACACCACGCAGCTTCAGAAGACTTTTGATGATGTCAGTTCCTACCAGAAGGCCACCAAAGCGCTGGAGGATTTGATGCGTGCTGGTGATGCCAGCGCGGAGGACATTAAGAACCAGGAGAAAACAATTACAGACCTTGCCAAAAGCCTGAAAAAGGCCGGGGTCGATATTAACAACGTCACACAGGAAGAAGCCCGTCTGTCCCGCCAGATGAAGGAAACCAACTCTGAGCTACAGAAACGGTCTGGCATGAAGGACATGATCGTCGGTGGTGTGACTGCCGTCGCCAGTTCTGGTTTGTTGAAAAACTTCATGTCGATGGCTGACAAAGTGCAAAAAGCACAAATAGAAATGCGTAAGCTTTCTAATTATTCGATGGACGAAATCACAAGTACAAGTCAGCGTAATTTTATTAAAAATACAAAGGGGCGTTATAACATCGAAGCTGGCGAAATTATGGGGGTGCAGACACTAATTAACCAGCAAACCGGATTGAAAGGAACCCAAAATCAGCAAGCCTCAGATGCTGCTTTAAAACTCAGCAAATTAACCAACTATGACCAAGAGGAAGTCGTTAGCGCTATTAGCCCGCTAATCAGGAGCGGTGTATCACCGGAAAAAGCCACTGCGCTGATTTATGACACATTCAAAAAAACTGGCGACCAGAAGCACGACCTTCTTGATACTGTCCAGGAATATTATGCCAACCTGCACAGCAGCGGGCTAAGCGTAGAACAGTTCTTCGCTGCGCTTCAAGCCGGGCAGCGAGCCGGAGTATTTAATTACGATAAAATTGGCGACTCATTAAAAGAGACGTTTAACGCCCGCCTGAGTGACCAGGGCATGATGCAAACGTTATTAGGTCATGGAAAGACAAAGGGTGTGATAGAAGAAATAACCGATTCCTCCCTCAAATATAAATTCAGAAACGCGTTGGAAAACTACCAGCAGCATCTTGCATCGGGGCAAAGCACCGCCGGTGATGTTGGTAGCCTTTACTCGATACTGGGTGAAATTGGCAAGAAAAACCCTCTGGCGTTGCGTGACATATCCGAGCAAATCGGGGGGACCATTCTTGCGGAAGACTCAGGGAAAAAAGCCGCAGCGCCTATCGGCAATGCCATTCTTAACTCAGGTTCAGTACTGGGCAATTATTTAGACTCAACCAGTATTGATCCCAAAGAACTATTGACCACGCAGGAACATGTTGAAGCAGCCCAAAAGCAAGCTATGGACGGACTTGAGAACGGCGCAGCTGATGCCACCAAACAACTGAACGTGTTTGCTGATGCGCTCGGCTCCCTAAGCTCCGGGATTTCAGGTGAGATGAACAGCCACCCGTTACTGACTGCCGGGGGCATGGGCTTACTCGGGCTGGGGCTGGCTGGTGGTAAGTTCCGTGGTTTGTTCAAGCTGCTGGGCGGTGCGCGTTCTCTGTTCGGTATGGGTGGCGCTGCAGCTGCAGCCGGTGAAGCTGTCGAGGCTGGCGGCATCCTCTCCCGGACGGCTGGCGTTTTCGGGCGCGTTGGCCGAATTGGCGGTCGCTGGCTTGGCCCCGCCGGGCAGATTGCAGCCGGTGGCCTTAGCGCTTATTCCGATTATCAGCAGGGAAACATGCGCGGTGTTGCTGGTGATGTTGGCGGTACGCTGGGCGGGCTTGGCGCGGGTGCCGCTGCTGGGGCTGCTGTTGGCTCTGTCGTGCCGGTCGTGGGTACGGCCATCGGTGGCCTGATTGGTGGCGCGTTGGGCTACTGGGGCGGCGATAAGCTGGGGTCAAAGCTGTACGACTGGTTTACCGACGATGACGATAAGTCCCAGAAACGCATGACTGATACTGCAGCAGGCCTGCCGTCACCTGACGCTGCCAGCGCCGACAGCACCACCGCTTCATTCGACGGGCTGAACATCAACCTCAGCCAGCCTATTAACATTCAGGCGATGACCGCCAACCCTGATGACATCAGCAAAGCCCTGCAGGAAGCACTCCGGCAGTCTAACCCTGAGCTTATCCAGTCACTGGAATACGCCCTGTCACAGTTAATGAGCACGAACGACCACCAGCGGCCAAGTAATTAGCCGCTTTAAAGCCTTTTTACATCGCTTTAAATGGAGCCATCATGCAAAAAGAAACTATCGGCAATGCGACGTTATATTGTGGTGATGCACTGGACGTAATGAGAGAGTTAACGCCCGGATTTAACGGGCTGATAACTGACCCGCCATACAGCAGCGGAGGGCTTTATACTTCTCAACGTCAGGCTCCACCGGGCAGTAAGTACTGCCACAACCCCGCGCTTTATACGACGTTTTCCGGCGACAACCGTGACGCGCATTCCTGGGCGTTCTGGTCGGTGCTATGGCTGGGGCAAGCCGTTCGTCTGGTCGAACCCGGCGGCTATGTGATGCTGTTTACCGACTGGCGACAGCTTCCGGCCACCACGGATATTTTGCAGGCAGGCGGCGTTATCTGGCGGGGGATCATCCCGTGGGATAAAACCCTGTCAAGCCGTGCGCCGCATACAGGCTATTTCCGCCACCAGTGCGAATATGTCGCGTGGGGAAGCGTTGGCCCGTTGCCGAAGTGTTCGCACGGTGGCCCCTGGCCGGGATTAGTCACCCAGCGCGTAATCCCCTCAGAGAAATGGCATATGACCGGAAAGCCGGTGCCGTTGATGGATGCGCTGATCAAGCCGTTAAAAGAGCCACATGTTCTGGACCCGTTTATGGGGTCTGCATCAACGGCCATCCCCGTGCTGCGTCGTGGTGGCCGCTTTACCGGGATTGAGTTGCATCAGAAGACATTCGACGATGCTTGTCGCCGTCTGGAGCTGGAGGTGGGGAAAACAGAGCAGTAATGGCAGAAGATAGCAGAAGAAACAGCGCCCGCATCTGCGGGCGTTGTGTTAATGGATAGTCGTTCCCTCGTCGGTATAGCTGATGCTGTTGCCCTCCAGTTGCTGCCGTTGCTTATCGGTCAGTGCCTGCACCTGCAGAACGCCATCTTCCGTGTAAGCCGGTGCAGAACCCACCAGCCAGGTATCTTCATCAGCCTGCTGCAGATACTGGATGGCAAGCGTCGGGTCTTCGCTGTCATAGAGATTCAAAAACCCCAGCCGCATCTCGTCGGCGTTCTGCGTGATGCCAGCGGCCATTTCGGCAAATGGGTCCAGCGCCGGGTCCATCTTCACCGCCTTACTGATGATGTCCGGGCTGACTGCAGACGCTTTAAGCGTGGCGTTCCTTGCGCTCAGCACGTCACCGCTGACGCTGCGTGTGTAGTTCAGTATGTTGCTGACCAGCCCGTAAGACTGCGCCTGTGCCATGAGGGACGCGGGCAATGTGGACATAGTATTCACCGGCGAACCTTTGAACTGATGTTCTGCGGCCATCGTGCTGTTGCCTTTGATGGCATGATCGGACACCGCTGCAGAGGCATTCTTCACACTGTCTGGCAACGCGTCGTATTGTGTCTGGCTGTAGGGGCTAACGGTTGCACGGCACTTATGGTGGTTTGGCGGGTAGTACTTCTGCCAGAACTCATTCGTTTTCTCTTTTATCGTATGATCCAGATGACGGCATAAGTCTGTTGTACCGTCATCGAGCACGGACACATAAACCAGATACAGCACCGCGTCATTGTCCACAACCTGCGTCCAGCGCCCGACGTTGTAGCTGGTCATCATATTGTTGCGGTAGTGCAGCTCCAGATAGTACGGGTTAGCCGGTGAAACGCCTGCAGCCATCAGATAAGCGTTCATATTCTGCTTTGCTTCAGATGAGGTCTGGCCGGTTTTCAGCGCTGCCTCATAAAGCCGCTTCACGTCATCGACCGCGTGCTGTGACGATACGGCGGCAACGGTAAAACCGCGCAGCTTAATATTCGCTTCCATATCCCGGTACGTTGTGGAGTCCGTCGGCACCTGAGAACGCAAAAAATCGATGGCTTCAGAAAAGACCATTTCAGCATCATCAATGCTGGCTTCGTCGCCGTCGGCCAGCTCGACTGGCTGGGCCACCAGCTGCATGACGTGATACTGCCCGAGCAACCAGGACAACAACATCGAATCAGTGTAGAGCGTAGCGTATTGATCCACTTCATCCGATGGCACGACGGTTTCATCATCGAACCGGGCGGTGATTTCGTCGGACAACGCCTGCGCGGTCACCTGCAGTCCGAGGTCTTCCGCTGCGGCCAGCTGCTGCAGGTAATCGTATTCGCGGTCGTCAGTGCTGCTTAGCTCGCTCACAGGCACAGCCCCTTAGCGCGTTTCAGCGACGCGTCTCCGGTGTTGGACAGGGTGATACTCCCGCCGTTGCCCTGCATTGAAATCATGCTTTGCTGGAATGCTTTCTTATCAAAGACCATGCGCACGCTGCCTGGACGGTTGTTGAACTGGAAGATCCAGCGCAGCAGGGTTTTGTTCAGGGCGTCGTATACCGTGCGGGCATCGTTGGTCATGATGCGCAGAACGGCGCGTTCCTGAATCTCACCCAGCGCCCTCGACCCGTATTTTTGCGTCCCGTTCACCAGAGTCTGCCCGGTGATAAGCTTCGCCAGCTTGTTGTCAAAGTCCTTAATAACGCCCATCAGCTCAGACGCTTTACCCGCTGCGGTGAGCTGGACTACCTCCCTCACACCTGACAGCGCCACACTGCCGCCGCTGTCGATTGCAGCCATCTGGGCCGCAACATCGTTCAGACCGTCAGGAGTAGCGTTACCGCTGTCTATCAGCGCAATGGACGTCGGGACGCTGTATTTTGAGGACAGGCGCTCCAGTTGCTCCACATGGGACCACTTGCTTTGCCAGGTGGCCCAGGCCGATTCCAGCACTGACTCGCCGTAGGGTTTCTCACGGGAGCCATTGCGCACAATCGGGATCACTTTCCCCACCGGGACGGTCTGATAATCAAAGCCGGTGCCGCCAGTGCTGGAGTAAAGCAACTGGGCGTTCTTCCCCCAGCGGAATGATCGCGGATGACGCCGCTCAGATGCCACCGGCAGCACCATCCCGTTATCTTTAACCCAGTCAATTTCAACCGGATTGAAGCCATAATCAGCATGGTATAGACAGCGCTCGATCAGATTATCCAGGTCGAGGCGGGCCAGAACGGCATTGGCGAAGCTCAGGTCTTCGCTGGTGGCCTCAACGCGGTACGGGGTCATAAAGCTGGTGGAGTGGCGAAGTTCAAGGTCTGCAGTGATTTCCTCGTCCTGCAGCATGGCATCAATGCACATCCAGTAATAATCAGAGAACTGGTTACCGGCCATGCCGAGGCTGACCGGTACGGGATAGTAATCAGAGAAGGCGTTAGCGGCCCCGGTAACGGGCAGCTGGGAATATAGTTGAGTTGCAGGGTTTATGGACTTGCTCATACTGGACACCTGATGCGCCGACCATTGCGTCGGCTGACGTTCCGTTATCTCCGCTGTCACTGCTGCCATCGCCGCGACCGAGCACTGCATCAAAAAGCGTGTCGGCGTCGTCCCTGTCCATATCAAAGTTTTCTTTGTACTCGGAAGTGCGGCCCAGCTCGTAAACAGCGCGTTTAATCAGGGCTTCACGGATAACTTCCAGTTCATCCTCGTCGAATCCCTTGTGTTGTGCCTTTGCCCCCAGCAGGCGGGCGTACCCCCAACGAGCCGCTGCCGCGATGGCATAAGGCACATTCACACGGGTGTTCCCTTCCCGGTTGAACGTCAGCGAATCATAAATCTGCTGATCCAGTGCGGCCTTTACTTCACCTTCCGTTATTAGCTGGCGCAGGTCGTTGAGGGTCATCAGTTACTCCGTCATATCCGTGTCAGTGCCGTTGTCAGTCGCTGGCTGGGAGAAGCTGACGCGGTACTGGTTCAGCTTGTCTGACATCGAGGTTTGCTGCTCAGCCTTGACCGTTTTACGGCGGCCGCTCTGCAACGTCGTGACTGTGTCCGGAAGCACCTTCGCCCAGCAAATAGCGCTGGTGGCCACAATCGGCAGTGGCTTACTGCGCCCGACAATTTCCAGCCCTGACGGATTGTTTTTAATATCGGTGTTAGTGGCGAACGGCGACGGCTGCAGGCCGTTGGCAATGTCATCCAGCGCCAGGTATTTCACGTTAGCACCGGCTGACGGGTCAGCGGCGCACAGCGCGTTATCGGGGATTTTGGACACCATCTGGCCGTTAATGTCGCGGTACTTCCCGGACTGCAGTTTGATGGTATAGCCGCCGATATTGACTTCACCCTGGTTAACAATCTTCACCTGCAGAATGTTAGAGCGGGAGTTGTCCGCCAGCGCCAGTGCAGTGGAGAAAGCGCTCTTACCTGCCGCCACCGTCATGGTGTCGCCGTAACCTGCGTCCTGCAGCGTCTGGTACATGCTGTCCAGCACGTTATAGAAGTCCATCACCGTGGTGGCCGAACTCAAATCCACATCGGGAACGCTGGCCGGGGTGCCGTAATCAATCTCATAAGTATCGAGCTGACCACCGTCGGCTTTCATCGGATAGGAGATGAAGCCGGTTAACGCCTGCGCACAGAGCGCTTCCGTGGTGCGCTGAGCGGTGTTCATCATGTAGTTCATGATCCCGTTGGCATATTCCTGCACGCCACCACTGGACAGCACTTTCAGGTTATTCAGCATGGCCGCTGTGATGAAGTCGGACATGTCGATACCCTGCGGCTCAATGCTAATGAGCGAGTCCTTGCCACGGTCGAGTGCGTAGGCTGTTGTCCCGCGACGAACGACCGGAATGTTGCTGATAACAGAGCGTAGCTCCGCAATAGGGATAGAGGCCAGCGGGTACTGCCCGCCGTCCATAAAGAACTGAGAGCGGACCGGGGACGGCAGATTTTTACGATTGCCCAGCAGTACCGCCACCGCCTGAAGCCCAAAGCATTTGCGTAAAAGGTCGATAATTTCCATGTTTTAACTTCTCTTTAAAAAGGGTTTAAACGGTAGCGCACGGCTTACCAGACGTTTTCAGCGAACAGGCCCGCAGCTGTCAGCGTGTCGGTCTGCGTGGACGTCGGCGTGGAAGTACCCACACGAACGCGGCTGTAGAGATAGCAACCGTGAACCAGCACGCTGACAGACGTATCACCGGTGATCGTATCGTTAACGGCAATCGCCATCAGCGGTGCGGCACCGGCAGAACCACTCAGCACCGTTTCGACTTCAGTTTCGACGTCGGTATCTACGGCGCTGACATCTTTGGTCGTATCATCCTGTGTCACTGTGCTGGTGGCCGTGCTGGTTGCGGTGCTGGTCGCTGTCAGTCCACTGGCACCGGAGGACGCCCCGTCCCACAACTTCACAGCGCCGCCAAGCGGCTTAACCAGTACCTGACCGGCAAGAACAACAAGATCGTCCGGAATAACCCAGTTATGGATAACCGGCGGGTGGCCTGAGCTGACAATGCCGCTGGCGCTGACGTCGAGAGATTGTGAATATTTAGTCATGGTGCAATATCCTGTTTGAGTGAGAGACAGCCCGCTTTAGAAGCCGGTTTTCAGTGCCAGACTGGAGATGTCTTCGACCTTCACGGTCTGGCCCTTGTGGTCGGCAAATTCCAGCGGCTGGAAAATATCGCCGGTGGTGGTGGATTCCTGCTTATCAGCACGCGCACCCAGCATCGCTTTGGTGGTGGCAAAGATGCCGCCTTCGCTGTTATCGCAAAGTTCAACCGCTGAACGGGCCTTCAGCATGGCGATAAGCGGTGTTTTTTCCTTGTCACTCAGTCCCTTCTTGTCGGCCAGTTCGGTAATTTGCTCGATGCGATCTGTTTTGGTGTTCTCCTGCATGGTGCCGAGCTGCTGTTCGAGCAGGCCGACTTTTGGATCGGTAACGGTTTTGTCGTCGCCGGTGCCAGTACCCGTGCCGGTTTTATCGTCAGGTTTCTTGACCATGACATCCTTGACGGCAGCACTGACAATTGTCGTCACTTCGGTTTTAACCTGACCGGTGATTTCTGCCACCAGCGCTTTTTTTTCATCTTCAGTCATCGTGAAACCCTTAATTGATGTTGATAAGGTGATCATGTTTTCCGGGTCGGTGGCGGACAACTCCACCACATCCCGTGTTGTGATATCTGCAGCCGGTGGTAACTGGCCCAGCGCGGCGACGTGGTGCATGTAGTACTCGCCGTTATCCGGGCGCGGATAAATACCGGCACTGAATCCTTCGAACTTGCCGGAGTCCTCCAGTTGCTCCAGCTCCGGCGTATACACCAGCTCGACGATCAGCTCGTTACCTTCCACGCGGGGGTAGCTGATGCGCCCCAGTGCGGCGATTTTGTCGGCTTCTTTCCCTGGATGGCCGAGGGTTATCGGGGCGCGGGCCTGCTCGTTGTGGTTCTTCACCACCTGTTCAAGAATGCCGGTGTCTACCGGCTTTCCGTTTTTCTGTACGCCTGCAGTAATCAGGCTCAGTACGCGACGGCGTGCCATACGTGCTCCTTAAATGGTGATGGTGAAACCTTCAGACGGCGCGTCATCCGGGTAAACCGTGCCGTTATCCCAGTCAACTTCCAGAACGACACCGCTTTCATCCGACACCTGCAGATAAAGCACGCTGATGTTGGCGGTGTAGGGTTCGTCGTTGTTGAACAGGTTTACCGGCGGGTTCGTCACCCAACCATTAATCAGGGTCGTGGCGCGGTTCACCGTTCGGGTTCCCGTGCTGCTGTCGGTCACGCGGCACTCACCGGACAGGCGCAGGCGTACCCAGCCATCGTTCCCGCTGAGCTGGCGGGCATCAGCCGTCGAGAGGTTGTTAAATTCCAGCGTGGCCGTGCTGGCGTTAAATTTGCCGTTTGGCACTGCAATATCACCAATCCCGCCGAGTGAAGACAGCGTGGAGGTTTTGCGCTCAAGGGTCTGGCTTCCCTTACTGATGCGACCGATATACTGCGTATCGTTCAGCATCACCGCCTGATTGCGCCAGATAACGTTTTTCTCAGCCATTATCAGCCCCCGATTAACTTACGAAATGCCAGCTCAAGCCCGGCGATATACACCTCGCTGGTGTATTCCACATGCTCCATCGGCACGGGTGGCGTCAGCTGATAGTGATACTTGATGATGCCCTGCTGCAGGGTTTCGGCGGTGTTCTCGCTGGGGTCGATATAGCAGCGGCCATACACCAGCGCCGTTCCCACCTTGCCACGCAGAAAGCCGTTGACGGCATCGAGTACGATCCCAATGAGGCTCGACGAAATATCGGTCGGGCGGGTGAACATCGGTTTATCCAGATACTGCAGGGTGAAGTACTCGATAGAGTCTTCAATGATGTCGCAGACGCGCCGCCAGCTGACGAACGTCGTCGCATCGCTGGTGGTCGGGAACGCGGTTGAGCGGTTGCCAAACGCACGCCAGCCGCCCAGCTGGTTGATGACGGTAGAAATGCCCTGGCTGTTGAGATAGTTAACTTCACAGTCCGGGTCGTTCGGGATGTACTCCAGCACTTTCTCAACGCCGACCACATCCGGCAGCACGTAATTGGACGGGCTGCACCAGTAGCCGGTTTCAAACTCTGAGCCGGTCAGGTTCTTGTCAATCTGGCAGCATAATCCCACCATTGATGTTCCGACCCAGCCCCACTGGGTAGCGCCATCTTCACCAATCACCGACACGCGCGGCCAGTCCATAAAGACGCGGGAATACACGCAGTTGGTTTCTTTCCACTGATAGGCTTCCTCCGGCGACTCAATACCGGTCGGCAGATCACCGAACCAGAACGCGCGAATTTGCGTGCCGATGCTTTGTGCTGGTCCCTGTGCGCCTTCCTGATCGAGGATGTCCGGGGCCAGCATAATCTTAGGGCTGTAGCCAAACAGCTGACGCGCTTTGCGAAAGAGCGGAAGCTTGTCAATGAATGCCGCCAGCAACGGGTTAGCTGGTGCGGCCAGAACGGTGACGATGCAGGTCACCTCAACAGCCATGATGCTGGCGGTCGCGGCAAGGCTCGCTGTCAGCGTCATGGTCCCCGGTGCTTCTGGAGTGACTGCGCCGGTGGCTGCATCCACGGTCGCCACCGCGTCATCACTGCCGGACCAGATAACCGTCTGATTATCCGGATTGGTCAGTACAACCGGCGAACCTGGCTGAGCCACAAACATGTTAGTGGCGCTGCCATTAAACGCGGCTTCTGACGGAACCAGCCCCGCCGGGATGTCATCATCAGCAGCGACAGTGAAATTCACGGTCACCACATCCGAGGTATACGTGGTGCCGCCGGTAACGGTGAGCGTGACTGTTGCGGTTCCTTCGCCGACAGGGGTTAGCACCCCGTCTTCATCAATGGTCAGAACGGTTTCATCATCGGACGAATACGCCACCGGCAGATTATGAGGGTTCGTGATGTCCCATGCAGGGGAAGTGATGCCGCTGTCATTGTAAAGGGTGACATCGGCAGAACTCGCGCTGACACCAGACGGTTTAGGGCTGGTATCGGTAAACGCGCTGGCCTTCCCCAAAGGCAGGACAATCGCCGTCTGGCTGGACAGGTAGTTGGTATAAATACGGCGCAGCGCTTCATAAATGGAGCCGGTGCCGACCTTCGTCTTCACGTCATCCATATTGCGGACCACCAGCAGTTCGCCCGCTGGCGCAATTTCCGCTGTGCCGGTGATGCCGATAATGCAGCTGGCTACCTCAATGACAGAGGATGTGCCGGTTGTCACTTCGGTAGTTTCAACGCCGTGAAGAAAACTATTTGTTGAACCGGCCAGCCGCAAATAACGCGTTGTTTTATTTAATCGCGTTTTTAACGGTTTGCCGGGGGAGCTGCTGATAGCTGGCATAATTAAACCCCGTAATTAAATTCCAGGGTTATTATGGCTCAGTTAATTTTATGAGGTGGCAGTACTGCCATTATGGAAATAGCGCTGAAATTATGCGGCGAGTTTTGTTATCACTCCGTCATTCTGATAAAGCCGGGAAATGATAAGCCCGCTTGCGGATAATTTATAGGTCAATTTAACCTGAATAATTCCCTTCGCCAGCTGTGCGCCGCTGATGACGTCGCTATTAACACCAATACTGACACTCAGAACATCAACGCGGCGTTCGTACTTCTCGACCGCTTCCACGACCGAGACTATCGCCTGCTGTAAAAAGTAGTGTGGCGCATCCAGGATGTTACGCAACTTGCACCCATACGCCGGGTCGTAGATGCGCTCCCCCGGAACGGTAAAAACAATGATGCTGATGGCCTGATCAATGTCATCAAGCAAGTCAGCGTTTCGCCCGTCATGCGCAAGGCTGATACCAAAGCTCATCGCTACCCCCTTTAAAACCCCTTTAAATCGCTTTAAATTCGAATTTAAAGCACTTACCCCATACCATCACGCCACCCGCAAGAGATAAACGCTTACAGAGCGTCTGAGGCGGTCACATTTTCTGGTTGGGTTTGTCCGTAGTCCCATCGTCATAATTGTGGTCATGATCATCATAGGTTTCACGTACTGAAGACATCGTACCGGTCTTGTCTGACAGTTCGGCATCCGTGGAGATATTCCCCTTGGCATCGAGTGTTTCATCGCAGGTCACAGCCTGTCTGAAGTTGGCCGGGTCTTCAAACGTGGTCTTTCCCTTGAATACGATCCCGGCCTCAGTCATCCGGATGCTGACGCTGCCGTCCAGCAGGCTGACGTTAAATTCCTTGCTCGCCATGTCGTAACTGAACTCTGTGCCGTCGGCGTACTTCACGCCCTCAATGTCGGCGCTGTCTGTCCAGGGTTCATCCTGATCGTTATGAGTGGCGCAGAGAATAGCCCCGGTGGTGACATCCCCGACCGGCGTCATCAGGCAGACAACCTGCTCACCGACGCTGTAGGTATGCACGGCACTGACACCCAACGCACGCCGCACGCCAATCTTCAGCCAAAGGGAGACGCCGCCCAATGCCGGGAACTTGACGTTAGCCCGGCGCTTAACGGGGTCCACTTCGATGACCTCGCCGAACTGCACCATGCGATTAAGACGGGCATCCTGGTCTTTCTTATCCCATTCCAGATCGTTGACGTTCTGCAGCATGGTGTTACCTCATCCGGCCAAAGCGTTTAACAAAGCGCGACAGCTGGCGGACGGCATTAGACACCGGCGGCGTTTTCACCGGGGCACCGCCAATAAAGCGCGACTCATGCGCACTGACGCACATTTCCAGCGAATCCGGGCAATCATCGTGACCACGGGGGAAATTAAGCAGCTGCTCAATAAGCAGCTCCTGACCGCTCTCAGCCAGCTGCACGACGCCGTTTTCCACTAATGGAGAAAGTGAACGAATACGGATCTCTTTATTGCCACCTTTAAATGGCTCCATCGGAATACGCAATCCCTGACGACTGGCTTCGCGCATGACCTCACGTCGGTAAATCGCCTGGAATGACACGCTTTCAAAGAGAACTTTTGTCGGGCGAAACATCCGGAAGACATCACATATGCGCCCGGCAAATTTGAGATCTGATTCTCGCCAGCCTTTACAGAACAGGGAGCGGACAATGCCAGTGGCCCGATGCTTCGCAGTAACCGCAATAGCGGAATAGTCGCCTTTTTTGGTGCCGGTTGCTGGGTCCACGCCCATGACTATCTCACAGTCAGCCAGACTGAAATCGCGCGGTTGCCAGTAGGAAATATCCTCCTCACGAAATGCTTTCTCGTCCTCCGCGACGGGTTCGTTCATCCATTCGGTGAACCACAGGAAACCCAGCTGACGGCGCTTTTTCTCAAGCTCAGGTAACGGCCAGCGCTCCGGCCAGAGTGACTGGCCGTTTGGTGTGATGGCTCCGAAGCGTAACCCGATCCAGTCCTCCAGCTTCCCTTCAGCTATCTCCTTCAGCAGCAGGCTGGGGAGGTCTTCAGGGTGCATAATGGTATTGGCGACAATCGTCAATGCGCCTTTACCCAGGTTAAGAATGACCCGCTTAAACCATTTGTAGAGCTTCTTACGCATGGTTGGCGACTCGACGTCTTCATCCTTCAGCAGGTCATCACAGATGATATGCGTCGGGCGCTGGTATTTGTTTTTGATACCGCGCAGCGACTGGCCCGCACCTACAGCAGCAATAGCGGAACCATTAGCCAACTGGATTTTTCGCTTTGCCCAGGTGTTCCCCCGGACACGCTGCTGGCCGTAGTCCTCAATAATGCGTTCATCTTCTTCCAGGTTCTTCTTAACCGCATCCATCATGTCGTAGGCGGAATCCTGGCTGGCCGCACAAATGACGATAAAGGAGCCGGGGTAATTGAGCGCAAGCCAGAGCGGCATCGCTTGAGTGTTACGCGTGGTCTTACCGTGATCACGTGGCTCAATGTCCAGTATCCCCTCATAACAGGACTGCTCCCCTGCGATATAGGCGTGGTCCTTTTCCGGTATCAGTGATTTGAATAACCGTTCATCTGCGCGGGTCAGCGTCCGGGCTGATACCGTGCGGGCAAGCGCAAGCTGATACTCAGCAAACGGCGTCGGGAAAGCGGCGGGCATATATTCGCGGCAGAAATAGGCAAGCTCCGTTTTCGCACGGCTCATACGTTCGGCCCGCTCAGCGTCTCGGCGGGCGTCTTCGGCATCCACTTCAACACGGGCGGCGTTCTCCCGCTCGCGGGCTTCCAGACTCAGGCGCAGGTTTTCCCGCGCAACGGGATCACTGAACAGATTTTTTCGCACGGGTGATGTCCTGTTTAGTGATTTCAATCTGGTCGAGTGCATCCAGCAACTGGCGTAACAGTTCGGGGTAGTTGCCCTGCAGCAGTTCGGTAAGCTTATCCTCAATGGCTGACTTAGCCGCTGTCACGCCTGCAGTAAATTCCAGACGTAACCGGCCAGTGTTAACTTGAGCACGGCTAAGACTGGCAAGCGCTTCCACAAGGTCGCTGGCTTTTTCGAACTGCAGATCATCAACGCTTTTAATTACCTCAAGTAATTTATTCGCCATGATCTGCTGGGAGACTTCGACAAGGTCGGTCCCCGGATTGTCCTTAACTTCTGCCAGAAGGATTTTGGTTTCCTCTGCGGCTTTACGCATCTGCAGCGCAATTTCCTGATTGGATTTCAGCGTGCGCTGAATCGCGCTGAAAGACACGTCGAAGCCGTCCTCCTTCAGTACGGCGGCAATTTCTTTGATTGTTTTTTTGTCGCGCTGATAAAGACCTAACACTCGCTCAACCAGCCCGAACATATCTACCTTAGAACGTCGGCCCATAATTTAATTTCCCTGAAAACATTAATTAAATAGTACGGCATTTATTACGCGTGCGTGGCAGTTCTGCCATTTGTAAAAACATTCAGCGTTAAAATTACAATTAATCTTTTAAGAAGGGGTTATTTATGGCCGGTACTGTTGATGGTTTTCGAATGCAACTTTCGGCAATAACCAAACGGGTGAGTAGCGTTAATTCGGTTATGGCTCCGGTAGCTGTTGGCATGGTTCAGGCGAATATGACTGAAGGCCCGTGGACAGCGAACGCGGCACTGACGCAGGCGCTGAAGAACGGAGGAGCCAGTCCACTGATTGCCACCGGCGAAACTCGCGCCAGCATCACCTTCAAGCTGGTGGGGAATGGGTTTGTCGTCGGCACCAACAAAAAGCACGCCCCGCTGATTAACTTCGGCGGGACCGTGACCGCGAAGAATGCGCAGAAACTTATTCTTCCGGCCAGCAAGGACGTAAAGCTTCGCGTCGATAGCTGGGGAGTCAAACAGACAATCAGCTGGCTTGAGTCCAGCGGCTGGAAGCTGTTCTGGCGACCGGGTGCGCTTATCGGGCAGTGTCCTGAAGGGCGTAAAGGGTTTGGGGTGCAGATTGCCGCAAGTCAGGGGAAGACGCGGAGGAAAAGCAGAAAGACCAGCAAGCGCTTCAGCTACTACCTGATCTTCTATCGTAAGAAAAGCATCACCGTTCCACGACGTGAATTTATGGTCATCAAGCCTGAGCAAATGAAGGTACTGCAGGAAGTTGGCAAACAGTACCTGTTTAAGGGGAAACCATGAGTGAGACACAGGGGCTGGTGGTCATCGAACGGCTGCGGAAATGGCTTGAAGTGCAGCTCAACATGACCGCCATCATGGAGCCGAACAACGCACTGGCGCGTCGGTCTGTGCGCATCGCACCGGCGGGAATGAAAATGTCGGCACTGCCATCAGACAAACCGGGAGATTACACCCCCTTCGAGCTGCTGCTGACCGTACAAATGACACTCAAGCTATCCGGGGGAAATGCCGGGGATTTCCTGACCAGCCAGATTGTTGAGACGGGCATCGGGATGAACTGTTTTCTTCTGGATGACCTGATGATCCTGAAAGACATCGGGCAGGAATTACCCCTGCTGGCAAATGATGCTGTAGGTAAGTATACGGGGACGCGGATTGTCGGTGATGCCGAACTGACAGATGTCAGGCGAGTGGCTTACCACCTCGACAACAACGCGCAGAACGACGCTCAGTCTGCCGCTATGCCGGTTTATACCGAGGTATGGACCGGCGTTCTGGTGATGACACTGCACCGTTACTTCCCGAACCCGCGCCTCCAGAAGGTGATTTACAAAAATGATTATTCAGGTGAGGAGCTGATCGTCGATGGCACAGACAAACACATTCAATAGCAACACCACAAAACCCCGCCATACCCAATGGGGGGCGCTGGGAGATGTCGTGTTCGAAACCCACTCAGCCCCCGGACAGGTGACCGACAGCCGTCAGTGGACATGGCAGGCGCAGAAACTTATCAACGGCTATCCCGCCCATCAGGCCGGGGGCGAAGGTGAGCGCACCATGCAGCTGGAAATCACGCTGCATAACCGCTTTACCAATATTGCGCAGACCTATCAGACGCTCATCTCGATGGCATCTAATCAGGTTCCCCGTGCGCTGGTCATTGGCAGCGATGCCAAAGGCAAGTTTGCCCTGAAAAGTATCAGGGAAACGCTGACGGACACCACCCCGGAAGGGGTCGTGGTCGCCGTTCGTTACAGCCTACAGCTGCTTGAGGTGCGCGGTGAGAACAACGTATAGCATTCAGGGTGAACGCTGGGACCAGCTTTGTTATCGCGTTTACGGGATGGTGACGGAAGACGCCGTGATGCAGCTGCGCCACGCTAACCGGGCGGTGACAAGCGGAAATGCCCCGTTTTTACTTCCCGCCGGTGCGCTGCTGAACGTCCCTGAGATTGCCATCGAGATGCTGACCGTTGACGTGGTGGAGGTGGCACCGTGGCAACGCTGAACCCCAACAAGATAACGGTGCTTCTGAACTGGGCCGGTCGGGCTGTGACTGCGGATTTAAGCCAGTTTGTCATCTCGATCACCTATACGGAAAGCAAACGTAAAAAGAGCGCTGGCCGTGACCGTATCCAGCTCACGCTGAATAACCAGAACGGTATCTTCAGCAATGCCTGGTATCCCTCTGAGGGGGACATTCTGCAGCCGGGTGTCAGCTGGCTGGACCTAATTACCGCGAAGCGTGGTGTCTGGCGCTGGGGCAAGTTCACCATTGACGACATTCAGTTCAGGTTCGGCCCTGACCAGGTGATTATCGGGGCGCTGGCCTCCGGCCCCGCCTCGGATAAGTTCGAACAGGTCAACAACCGGACATGGCAAAACATCAGCCTTAAAGAGCTGTGCACCACGCTTGCCGGTGAAGCGGGCATGGAATGCAGCTTTACGGGGGAGGACACCATTCTTGCGCTGGTGCAGCAACGTAACGAGTCCCCTCGTGAGCTGCTGCAGCGCCTGTCAGAACAGTACGATCTCCCGGTCTCCCTGAAGGACGCCAGTCTGTACGTTGGCAAGCCGTCGCTGGGTGTGCTGGTGGTCGATCTGATGAACCGTTCTGCGGTGAAAAGTGCCGACATCATCGCGGCCAGCAAGCGCAACACCACCGCCGCCGTGAGTGTCCATTACTACAACGCGGAAACCAAAGAAGCAGGGGTTTATTCCACTGGCAAAGCGACCGACGAAAAGCACACGCAGAATTTCTACAACGTGGATGTAAAGGACGCGGCAGAGGCTAAGCGCTGGGCTGAATCGAAGGCCAGTGGCGGTGGCGATAAGCATGAAGCAGAGTCCCGTATCACGCTGATTAATACCCCTGTTGCTGTAGGTCAGCCGGTGACACTCACCAATTGCGGAAAGCTCCCGGCCAGTTGGGAGATCGCCGAGCAGACAACCACGGTCAGCGGCAGTAACTGGCAGGCTGCGATCAAAATGAAAAAGAAGGGTAAAAAATGAGTGAACGCTTCCCGCAAATCCCCGCTCCCGTGATTATCAGCCCGGATTATGAAGGCACACTGAAGCGGGTTAAATCGGAGTATCAGGGACTCACCGGGCATTATCCCGACACGAACGATCCTGAAACCTTCCTGCTTGAACAGGTGGCTTACGAACGTGAAGAACTGGTCGATGACATCAATGAAACCGCCAAACAGAACCTGCTTGGCTATGCGACAGACGGCAATCTTGACAACCTCGGCGCACTGGTTGAAACCCTGCGGCTTGATGCATCAGCAGCGACTGCATCGGCTACGCTGACGCTGGTCAGCGGCCACCCTGACTTCGTGCTGGCAACGGGTTATCAGGTGATGGCGAAAGACGGGATCACATTGTTTGCCACGACGGCAGACATCCCGATCACCACCGCGATGAACAGCGTTGATACCATTCTGACGGCGACCGAGGTGGGCATCGCGGCCAATGGTTTTTTGCCCGGAGAGATTGCCACGCCGGTGACACAGAACAATTACGTCAGCACAGCGACCAATACCACCACCTCTCAGGGCGGTGCGGAGGTCGAAAACGACGACAAATACGCCCGTCGTATTTACCTCGCGCCAAGCCGGTTCAGTGTGGCCGGGCCTTATGATGCCTATAAGTATTTCGCCCGAAGCGCCAGCCCGGCGATTTCAGATGTGGCGGTATGGAGTCCTGAACCGAACGACATCTACATCAGTGCCGTTCTGGATAATGGCGTTGTGCCGGATGCGGCCATCAAGCAGGCGATGCTCGACATCTGCTCAGACAAGAGAACTCGTCCGCTTGGCGACCGTGTTAGCGCTATTGACTCCGTGGGCGTTACTGCATCAGGTGTTATCAACGTTCAGATTTATAAAGCCTCTGAGGCGCTGGAAGCCAGCATCAAGCAGACTGCCAGTAATCGTGTCGCAGCCCTGACGGGTCAATGGTGCGGCCAGCTCGGGCGCGATATTGTGCCGGAGGCGCTGACATCCATCGTCCAGAACATCGGCGGTGTTTATCGCGCTACGACCGATATTGAGTACCAGCAGCTGGATACAAACCAGTTCCCGCTCGTCACTATTACGGACATTGTGACCAGCATCGTTGATGAAGTAGAGGCATGATGAACACCCGGACGATGGATGCGCTTCTGACGCGTGTGACTGGTAGTGACGTTCTCATTTTGCTGGCAATGGTCGGGCTGGTGGCAGCACTGGCTCAGGCGACTACAGATGCAGACTGGACATGGAAGACGTTTCTTCGGGGGATCGTGGCAAGCCTTTTCGTCATCCTGATGACGTGGGTCGGCATCGGTGCGTTCGGGTTCGGGCTGAAGACGAACGACCAACGGTTATGGGTTTCGGGGATTGCCGCATTCGCGGCCAAGTATTTGCTGCGAGGATTCAATACCGTTCTGGAGAATTTCGCGCAGAACCCGCGACTGGTGCTTGAGCGAATCGCCGCCGGTGTGCGACGCTTTGCAGCAGTTATCAGTCCGGACAACAAAAAATAAAACGAGGATAAAATGAATAAAAAACACATGTTGTACACTTTACTTTTTGTCGCTTCATCATGCCTCGCAGCTGAGCCAGAGTTAAGTATGGGCGGTTTTATAATTGGTGATGATGTTGCGACGGTTAAAAACAAGGCTGATGAAAATTGCCAAATATTCACTATTTATAAAGAAGATGAAAAAGCAGCAGCTTTGACAAAGCGAATGTACGGTAACGACAATGTCATATATAGCTGCATTAACCCTAAAGAAAATAAAATGCAAGCACACCGTTTGTTACTTGAAATAGACAACAATAGATTGATAACAATTTTCGCTGACATATTACCTGATGGTGGTGGCGCTGCTTTTGAATGGATAATGAATAAGTTTGGCGGACCCACCGAAGTCAGCAATGCTTATGAAGCTCATGAGGCTAATAACAAACAGCTGTTATCTGAACAGTATGCGTATCTTTACAACAGAAATGCATTGTTTAGAGAGCGTATTAACGGCAATGGTGAAGACAGGATTTTTCTATACGTAATGGATGCGGACAAGCAAAAAATCCTACCTTTCCATGCTCCTTACTTTCGATAAAAAAACCTGCGCATTTGCGCAGGTCTCTATTTCAGAATAAATCCATTTGAGGGTTCGCTTGGCGGGCCTTTTCTTCATCGACGATAACGAACACCAGCCATGAATGAAGTCGCGTAGCGAAGAACTCCCGCCGCTTTATACGGCGGTACATATTGCGCTGACTCTCACCAATAATCTTGCAGCACTCAACCAGACGGAAGCTGTCGGGCGTTAAGAGAGTGCGGTCAAAGTCAGTCATCGGCGTTATCCGTACTTTCATAAGCCCTCCAGAATATCTCTGCCACTTCCCTTGTATTGTACCAGCTGCGGCCAAGCCCGGTCTGCGAGAGCCAGACCCGCCAGTTGATTTCCGGCATCCCCTCAACCAACTGATGAAACTCAGCGGCGGGAATGCGCCGGTCAGGCCAGCGCAGTTCCAGAAGCTCTATCAGCTCGTCCAGCGAATCCGGGCTGATGATTGTCACAACGTGATCCGGGTTGATACGGCTCATACCATTTCCCATGATGGAGACTCATTCGAGAGGATACGACGAACGGTGCCAATTGAAATGGGTGGGTCGTCCAGCTTGGCGGCTATCTGACGCATACGAAAGCCTGCATTCTTCATTTGATGCGCAAGGTCAATGTCCAGCTGCGAGTAGCTCTTGCGGCCTTTCGGCAACACCAGACCCAGCGTACTGGCCTTAACACGAACCGCTGCAGGAGTGGCCCCCAGCTCTCGGGCAATTTGCTCGACCGGGACTGAAGTCTTCGCCCGCTGAACCAGAATCGCGATCTTCTCTTTACTCCAGGTAATTCGTGGGCGCGGGGTGAACGCTACACTGCTGTGCTTCATATGATAAAGACAATGGTTTACCTGATGCAGCGTGATATTCAGATGCTCAGCAATCGCCGCTATTGTGTAGCCGTCAGCTTTGAGCTGCTTAACGGTGTCAACGGGAGCGACTTTTTTTCCCGGAGTGCGAAAGCCCATGCTGGTAGCTTTCGAGATAATGGCGCTTTCAGTTCGGCCAAGCGCGGCGGCAATCTGCCCGCGCGGGATATTGCCATAATTTTGCTTGAGGAAAGCTACCTCCGCGTCAGTCCAGATATTAATTTTTCCCATGATTGCCTCCATTAATCCACCGCTGAAGGCCAGTGATAACCCGGCTAACCTGCGGCCTCGTCAGAAAACGCGTCCCTTGTAGCTGTGTTGTTCTTTGAACGAACGACTGCAGCTCATGCGCGTTCAGTCCACCTTGCCACCCCATGACCTTTGTCAGCGCTGCCAGCTTGCGCCATTGAGCATCCGTAGGGCGATCATCACCGCCCCCTCCGGGGCGATATTCAGTACGGTCTTTAATCCAGTTACCGGCTTTCAGCTCGCCGAGAAGGTGCTGGAGTTGCACATAGGTAAGCGTCTTGCAGCTGCGCTGGCCGGTACGCTGTTCAAGCCATGAGCGATAGAGCGTGTCCAGCTCGTCTTTCGTCAGAGGGCGTCCCGCTTCGGAAGCTGCACGGCTGGCGAAACCTTTGTGGATCAGGCCGTAATACGCATTGCGGTTATTCAGCTGCATACTGGACTCCTTCAGCTTCGGGATTGAGTGCAGTTTGATACTCGATGCGTAACCCCAGTTTACGGGCAAGCGCAAATTCAGCGCGTGCGCCTTCTGAATGCATCCAGCCATCAAGCATGTGCAGAACATCCGCACAATGGACCATTGCGGTACAGATAAGCATGTACTCACGCTGACTCAGACCACCCGGTAACGCTGCCGGATTGAGTACGATATGTCCCTCAACTCTCAGTAAAGCCTCAGCACGGAAGAATGACGGGCGGTTGTAATCGAAATGTCCGGTCATTGGGCCAGCAATATAAATCTTAGGCATTGTCGGCCTCCTGATAGTCGAAACACTCAGTCGCCCCGCGAATGCCAAGAAAAATGGACATCGCCTTATCTACAATTTTGTTGGTACTATAACGACCAATGCTCCATACAATGGCGTAGCAAATCCAGAGGTAATGAAAAGAGAACTTATTAAGGCTTGGCGCATCATAAACATCAAACCCTGGTAAGTCGTAATCGCTTATTTCAATTAATGCTTCATTTGCAGTGCAAAATGATAAGTTTTTTAATTCACTGACTTTATCTATAACATCAATATCTAAATATTTGTCACGCTCATCATTGCATAAATAATCAGAGAGCCACTCATCAAGCATTGAAATAAATGCTGTCTCATCAAATTCATAGCAAAAATCATGAAGACCACCGCCAGCACCAGCTTCAAGTTTCTGCCCCCAGTAGCCAGGGTTAATCCCTTTGACGATGTTTTCGCTGAAAAATTCGAACATGTCCGGTATACGGCTGAATGTCCATGTGCCCATATCGCCGGAGACACACAGATAACCAGGCCACGTAACCAGATCGAAGCGATAAGAGTTAGTGCCCGGACGACCAAAAGTCAGGTGGCGATATAAACCATCATCGCGCAGAACTGATAATTGATGGTCACGAATATCATTAATAAAGCGATCTAATACTTGTGGATATTCCATATATTAACCCTTGCTTTTAGCCAAAATATCAGCTGTCGCAGCTGCGGCGATAACCTGCCAGATGTCGTCTCCGTATCCCCAGCGTTCCTGACCGTCGTTATGAACGAAAATAGACTGCTCCAGCTTGCGGCCATCCAGGATGTACTCGCACAGATAGCGAATGAAGAAACGCAGCTGCTGGCCGTGACTGAAATGACGCCAGTTGTGAGCGGTCGTGTCATAGGCGGGCAGGCGTTGACCTGTGACTTCGTCGGTGAGCCATACGCGACCGCCCCAGTCGAATGTCAGCTCTGCCACCTGACCGGTGGACTTATTACGGAAAAATTGCTTGCCACAGGATGCAATAACCTGAATAAGCGCGTTGGCGGCATTCAGGCGGCGCTGACGATCAGTTGCAGGATAGAGCGTCATAACCCCGCCTCCGTCGCTTCCAGATGGCGAATACTGACGCCACCGGCAATACCATCGACACACACCACCACTTCATTGCAGCCGAGCTTCCAGGCGGTTGAACGTGTTTTAACTTCGCGATAATTGTCATCCCCCTTTACCGGGTAATAACGGAACGAGGAGCCAATTGGATAAAGGAGGTTAAATTCTTCATCCGTATTCACCGTTTTAAGCTGCTTTAATTTCACTTCCGGCGTGACTTTCTCAAGGCGGTTAATATCGACTTCACCCGCAACGCCGCCCACGTGGCAGACCATCGCGCCGCCAAACATGACGCGGGCAGGAGACGTTATCGTAGTAACCCGCTTACCGCCGAGTGGATTGGTATAAATAACCTGAGTACGGACCGGAAAGGCTTCATTAAATTCTTTTGCGTTCATTATATATCGACCTCTGTGTCATATATTTTGTGAGACATAAGGTTCCAGTGCTGACCTTTATCACGGGATAAAAGCCGGTAGTGTGGAGTGACGTTAATAACAAAGTGCCTTTTTACTCGGGTAATGCGCGGTTTAATAAAGCCCTCCCGATAATCTGAAAGTCTGCGCATCGCCAGTTTTCGGATGCGGGGCGGCACCCACCCGCAAAGATGGCAATATTTATTCACCTGTATTTTCCTGTTACTGACGCGGTGATTACCGCGCCAGATATTAGCGACTAAACCTTATTTAGGTTGTTCTGCACATTTAAGGGCTGCAACGCGGGCGAAGTAGGGTTCGCGATCAATCTCAACCACGGCACCACTTTTAAAGTCATTTGCACTATCAACCGTTTTAACAACACGGCCACCACGCAAAGCCGGGTGTGGCTGGTAAATAAAGGAAGTACCAACCGGATAGCACTTATTGAATTCAGCCGCCTTCATTACAGCGCCGCCATTGCCAGTGGGATTTCAACCATCTTCCCGTCGTCGTTGCGCTGTCTGAAGTTCAGATAGGCTTTGGTCTCGTTGACGATAAGGGCATCGCTAATGGCGTTCTTGGCCTCGGTCCAGCGCTCGTCATCAATATCAATGCGCAGCAGGCTAACGATGCGCGACATATTCAGCTTGCCCTGCTGGTCAACCACGAAAGCATCGTTGATGATAGCCAGCAGCTTTTCATTGGCACCCTCGCTCCAGTCTTCAATGCATTCATCAATCAGCGATTTTGCCGACTGAATTTCCGGACCAAAACCGACGATGTTATTCATGCTGATGATGATTTGCTGCTCTCCATCATAGGTGGAGAACGTAACGTTACCTTTCGCGCCGCCACGCTTGACGCCGTACTTTTCATCCAGAAGGGCAATGAAGGCGTTGCAGTCGCCAAATATACGCTGCTTGAATTCGCGCATATGCTGCTGAAGCTCAATTGCTGCCGCAATATTAGAGCGGACGAAGGCATCCATTTCCATATCGTGTGCAGGAACCTGGTCAACCGGCACCAGACGACCTTTGCGGTCTTTCATGTATTTACCATCAATCAGGTGCGGGGTGGCCGCGACAGAGTCGTGAATAGTCATATAAATACCTTATTTACATTAAATGAATTGAGTTAATTAATTATGCCCAAATGAGATAACATTCTTTCCAGATATGCATGTTAACTTCACGCCGACATGCACCGGCTTTACGTTCCGTTATTTTTACCGCTTGCTTTTCCCACTCCTTCAGCGGGTGGCTGATTTCAATAATTGGCCTTCCGCTGTTACCAATGCTGGAGTTGATAACTTCAACGCCACGACGATGAAGCGAATTAATCGGGGCCATCAGTGCTGGGTTGTTAATAGGCATTGATTTACACATGACTTGTTCTCCTGGATTTTAATCAATCAGATACTTTGCGAACTCACGCACGATGGTAGTGCTTACGGGTTTGTTGTTGGTCTCAACCATGCGGATGGCACCGCGCAGCAATTTAGATAACCGGCGGGCATTGCCTCCGGATTTTTCATAAAGGGTCGCCATCAGATCATCGTCATCACCATCAATCAGCTGGCCCGCGATAGCCCGAATATCATCGGCTGGCAGTTCGTTACCAATCTTCAGGCAGCAGCCGACACGGCTGTATAGCTGCAGGAATTCACCCCGACGCCCCTTGAGGTTGGTAACCAGTCGCTCAAGCCCGACCAGAACAACGCCAATACGGGTCTTGTCATGGATGCGTCGAATAACTTCAAGCGCCCGGTAAGGTAGCAGTTCGGCTTCATCAACCAGCAGCACGCGACCGGAGTTCTGCAGCTTCTTAATGACCGCTTCAGTAAGCACATGCATGTTGCCCTTTACATCAAGGCTAAGTTTGCGGCACAGCCCCTCCAACATGGCGCGGGCGGTGAAGCTGGGGTCGGTTTCAATCAGGATCGAACCCGGATTTTCACGGGCATAGTGCATCAGGAAGCTGGTTTTTCCGAGGCCAGCACCGCCACAGATAACGGATATGTCGCCATCATCACGGGCAATATCAGAGACAAACAGCATCTGTTTTGCCGTCTCGGTCATCACAAAGCCGGTCGAAACACAGGTCATACCGTCTTTCTTATTTTCCCGGTTAATCAGGTTAATAATTTTGCCCGTCAGCTTTTCCACATTTCCGGCATAATTCCCGCTGATAAATGCGCTAATAGTCGCGTGGCTCATTCCAATTTTTTGTGCCACATCACCCTGACTCCAGTTGCGTTTAGCCATCATGGCGGTTAATTGCTCTGCATAAGTCGTCATATTTAGGACCTCTTTAAATACTGTTTAAAATAGTTATCCGGCTTTTTGCTTTTGCTGCTTCAGCCATTTTTCCCGCTCTGACGGGAATAAAAATACGGGTTCTTCTTCCTGTCTCAGAACCTCACCACCGGCCAGAAGGCTAAAATCAGGCGCGTGTTCGATGGTGCGGTGAGGGTTGCGTTCAGCCTCAATCTGTTCGAGCTTGCGGTTAACGAGTGTTTCACGGCGGCGGGCGCGTTTCTCTCGGGCATCATCCACCATCGCAACCGGGAAGGCGGCACGTTTATTCCCGTCCCATATTGCTTCGCAGATATAAGCCCCTTCCAGCGTACGGACAATAACGCTATTAGCGTCGTGAATATCCACAGAGACCATGACTTCTTCGCCGTGATATGCAGCCAGTGCATCTGAAAAGTAAATATTATTAAGGAAACGAATTTCAGCCCGGCGCACCGGAATTTTGAAGGCAGGGCGAAACATTTCGCGCAGCTCAACATCACTCAGATAATGCAGCTCCAGCGCTGCAGCGTCGATTTTCTCTGCGCGGTACTGTGCAGGGGTGTAATGCTTACCGTTGGCCCGCTTTGGAAGCTCTGAGTGCTCGTGGCTGTTGTTGTACCACTCGACACCGGCTTCAACCGCCAGAATAAGCTCGTGCCATGTTGGCAGCTTACGCAGGTCTCGCTGTTGCTTCGTCGTCAGCTCACGGCCTTTGCTTTCTGCATTGACGGCAGAATCAATCGCAATGCTGGTGGTTCGTACCCAGTCACGATCTGCGCTGCTGCCATTGAACGTGGCAAACTCACGCGCCACCTGAATCAGGATGGTCTGGTGCGCACGTTCAATGATGCCGCGCCCCTGAGCGTTGCCGGGTATACCCGTTTCGTGACCAATACCGAGGCGAGGCAGCATACCGGTAATATCAGCGTCCAGTGTTTTGTTGCTCTGACCGCCACCGTTATCTGAATAATAAAACAAGGGGACACCATTCTTCTGGACCGCATGACGCATAGCGTCCGCTATCGCGATGACGTTCTCAGAATATGAAATACTCCAGCCCACAACATAGCGGGTCACGCCGTCGATAATCAGTGTCAGCTCCGGTTTAAAGCGCTGGCCGTGGTCTGGATGACGAATGGTCATCTTCATACCGTGACCGTCACCAATCCACACGTCATTGGTTGTCAGTACTGACCAGTCGCGGCGGACGAACGGCTGCAGCGCTGTCCAGGCTCCACCCGTAACACGGCCACGTAGCTTCTCATTAGGCTGGAGCTTATCCATTGCGCGACGAACCGCGTCATATGACGGCATCACGGCGAGCATCGCGTCCTGACCGGCGAAATTTTTCGCCCAGTCATCAGTAAACTTGCGATAACAAGCCCTGATGCTGAAGCCGCGTGGGTCACGCCAGTACGATAAGAAAAGCGTGAACCAGGCAATATCTTCCGGCTTGCGGGGTTTAATCACCGCCGGGGCCATGAGGGCAAGACGCTCAGTAACATTGCGGGTTGCCATATAATCCGTCAGCCACTTCTGCAGGCTGCTTTTACCAACGCCTGAGCGGGTTGTTCCTTTGCGGGCATTAGCCAGCGCAGCCGCTGACTGGATGTGTGCAGGGAGTGAACCCAGTCTTGATTCAGATGCGATAAATTGAACCGCTTCCTTACGGTTCAGGCCATTACCCATCAGGCGCAGGACCTCATTGACCAGAACCATTCGCGCATCGGCGATCTGTTTTTGCTGAGTTGTCAGCCCTTCCACGCGGCGCTCGGCAATAACCGGGTGCTGGCGGATCACATCCAGTGTGGCAAGCGTTGCCGTGGCTTTAACCACTTTCCCGGCTGGCGCGTCGGCCAGTTCAAGCTCAGGCTGTTCAATCGTCGTGCGGCAGTGCTTCAGGCGAACGTATTCGCGGGCCTCACGTGGCAGGCAATCAACGTGATATTCGAACGCTTTTGAGCCTGGACGCTTACGGACAAACTCCGATGATCCACAGGTCAATTTTTTCAACGCCCCGCGAATCCCTTTCTCAGTCGCAGGGAGACCGGGCTGACCGACCAACTCTTTCACTGTAAAGAACATAATCATGCCGCCTTACGTTTACGGCTACGGATTTCCCAACGGGAAGGCCAGATGTCTTCTGGTTTCATCCCGAGGGCATCGGCAATTACCTGTTCATAGGTTTCACATGGGGTACGCAGTACCGCCTTGAGCGAATCCCGGCTGTAGCCTGCCTCCAGTGACAAAGCACGTAACGACAGACCACGCATTTCAAGTTCAAACCGAACCTTGGCCGGGAGCCAGTCTCTGCGTTGATCTTCATTTTTATCCGTCATTGGATTACCCTTAAAAGTTATCCGCGCGGACATCTGCGCGGTTATCTGTATGGGTAAATATAGAACACCACAAAGAACCTTTTCAAGGTGTTTTTGGGTTTTTTGGTGTTTAATTTATTTGTTCATTTAAATCAACACATTACGAGGAATAAAACCAATAATGGGAAAAGAACCCGAAGGTGTTTTTCTTGGGGCAGGAAAAGAACCTGTAATTGATAGGATTTTTACACTTGTTGAACGATACCCTTCGCGGAATGCTGCAGCGCGGGCTTGGGGGGTTAATGTTAATACCATCAAGAATTACTATCGCAGACAGGAAGACCAGCCCACTCCCAGACCTGCATTATTGAAAAAGATCGCAGAGCATGAAGGCGTGTCTCTTGAATGGCTGATGAACGGTGAAGGAGAAGCTCCACATTCGATTCCAGATAAAAACACCAGCCCACCAATAAAAACACCCATTGGTGTAAATGTGGAACCAGACGGGTTGTATGCCTTACTGAGCATCTTAACTGACAAAGAGAGGCAATCACTCTATCAAGCGATGGTGAGGAAAGGTGTTGATACAATGCTTGAACTGATAGAGGAATTGGCCTCTCTGTCCCCCTCAGAACTTGAGAGAGTTGTTCGTTTGGCTCAACAGATTAGAGAGGGGGCTTCTGAAGCTGATCAAGAAAACGACCTGACTGACCCCACGCACAGACAAGCTGGCTGATTCACCACGAGGCCTCTGCTATCATTGGTAGGGGAGTTTTGTTATTCTTGATTAGCAGTGCTAATTCGACCGTTTTAAAGCGCTTTTAAACCCATTTCATGACACCTCAGTAGAGTCCAGAATTGAGTGCTGAATTAGGGCATTCCGTGAAAAACATACGGAAGAGTCCAAAATATAGAAAAACTCACAGCACTAGGATTCACAAGGCTTCCAGCAGATTTAAATAATTCCCTCAGAGTCCAGAATAGATTACTTCATCACATAAACGTCGGCGTAGCCCATCAGCAGCGTGCGCACCTTATCGCGATAAACCGCCTCGCCGGTCAGCTGCCACAGCAGCCCAAGCTGCTGGCAGGCGCTGGCGTTGCGGCCGTTCATCTCGCGCCACCACGCGCCGTCCCACGGTTCGCCGCTGAAGGCTTCGCCGTCTACCGGGCAGCAGTGGCGGTGCGGTGAGTCTGGCCGCCAGATCAGCCGCACCCCGTGGTGCGGGCAAAAATAGTACAGATTCCAGGTGGCAATCCCGCTTTGCGGAATGCGCACTTCAGCGTCGAGCGTCGGTTGTGCATCCTTGATGAGCCGTCCAATCAGGCCACTATTGCCGGCTGCACGTCTGGCAATGTCGGGCCATAGCCCAGAAAATTGTTTCATTGTTGATTATCCCTGACCTCTGCTGGCACGTTAAGTGGGGCGATCAGCGTGGTGATGTCATCGGGATATTTCGCGCGTAGCCACTGCGCTTTCTCGCGGAACAGGGCATCCTCCGGCCAGGCGTGGGCGGCGGTGGCGATATTGCGCAGCGCTTTTTTGTCGTCCATTTTGTCGAGGTCTTTCCACGGCCACGGGGTATCGCTGTTGATAAACCCGGCAATGTAGTGATAACCCTTACGCAGGCTGTGATCGTCGAGGGTAAAGTTCCAGATATCGACGCCCGCCTTCTCGCCAAGGCGGCCCAGGCGACTATAGGCGTCGAGATTAAAGTTGCTGTAGTGCCACGGGCGGGTGCGTTCCAGCTCGGCCATCTGGCGGCCTTCCACGTCAAACTGCCCGGCGATACGCCGCAGCTGGGTGACGTACAGCCGCTTTTTCGCCTCTTCGCTTTTACCGCTGAACAGCGCAAAGGTCGCGGCCTGCATGTCAAAGTAGGTGCCGTGGTTGTTGTGCCAGTTCTCCTCTTCAAAGCCGTTCTGGCTGGTGGTCATCCAGTGATAAAAATCGCCAAACCACTGCTTTAACCCGTTCACCTGCTGGTCATCGAGCGCGCCGGAAGATTGCAGAATGGCGATAGCGTCAACCACGTCAACCAGCGCGCGGCTGTCAATAATGCCGATGCCGCGGCCGGTATTGATGCCGGGGATTGCCTGGGCGTGCTGGAGATTCGGCGTCATGCGGGTTTCGGGAGCGAGGAACCAGGTTTTCAGCTGTTGCGCCGCTTTTTGCGCGTAGCGTGCGTCCTGTGAGAAATACCAGGCCAGCGCCAGCGTAGAGACATCGTTGCTCATCTTCACCAGTCGATTTTTATCGGTGGCGTCGCTGTTCGCGGCGGGGTTGGTTTGCCCATCTTTGCGAATGTACGGCAGGCCGTCTTTGGTGTCCGGATTCGGCCACCAGTACGGTGGGAAGCTGTAGTAATCGTGCTTGTTGCCGCTGGCGGCCACCAGCGTCTTATCCATCACCGAAAACAGCGGGTGCTTCAGCGCCAGGTCGGCTTTTTTCAGCAGCGCGCTTTCGGCCTGCAAAAATAGCGGATCTTTCGCCGCAATTTGCTGGCGGCTGAAGGCGAGATCTTTCGCATCCAGCGTATACGGCTCGGCGGCGTACAGCGACGCGCTGAGACCGGAAGTCAGTAAAGCAAGGCTTAATAATCCTCGGCGTGATATTGAGCGCATAGTGATAACCCTTCTGCAAATATGAGAAAAGATAACAAGAGAATGACGCCGTTGCATATTTATTGAAACGCAAAGGCGGGTTGTTAATTAACGAAAAATAAATGAACGAATAGGATGGCGTGCAGTGTAAAAGACAAAGTGATTTTTTTTGTGATGTTCATCATGCTTATCGAGTTGAATAAAAAATGACGTTTTTTATGCAGGGTGGGTCACAAATTTTGGCCATTTTCTATTTTTGTTTATAACGTCAACAAAATTGGTAATAACTTAAGTTATTGAAATGTAATTATTAATTATTTTTGTCACTTATTGTGTCACTTCTGTGTGTGATCTGCTTCAAGTTTTGTGTTTCTGAAATAGGATTTCTTTTTTGTGTGGTTGTATTGAAAAAATTTAATTCTATTTAATATTCGAAAATAATTTTTACGCCTGTTGTATTAATACCGTCAACTTATCCCAAAGGTTAAGTTGACGGTGCGAATTTATTTACCGTTGTGCCCTACAATAAAGGATATGCGATCATGTCTGCGAATAAATTACGTTCATTATTACTTCTCACCGCTTTGGGGCTTGGCGCGGGTCAGACCTACGCCGCCACCACCCTTAACGTCTGGATCCGCGCAAGTAACGACTCAAAGAACATCTACAAGCAAGAAGCAGAAACGTTCGAACAGAAAACCGGTATCAAAATTGAGTATTTCAACGCCACCACCGACTTTGAGCAGCGCCTGGCGCGCGCGGCGGCGGGCAACGCGTTGCCGGATCTGATCTTTAACGATGCGGCATCGCTGGGGCAGTTTATCCAGCTCGGTATTGCCGATGAGATCGATCCAAAAACCATCAACGGCGGCGATCAGCTGTATCCCACCGCCTGGAACAGTACGCGCTATATCGACGGCAAATACTACGGCGTGCCCACCTCTGCGCAAACCTTCGCCCTGTTTGTCCGTAAAGACTGGCGCGAAAAGCTCGGCCTGCCGCAGCCGAAAAGCTGGGAAGATATTCAAACGCTGGCGAAAGCCTTTACCACTCAGGATCCGGACGGCAACGGTAAAAACGATACCTACGGCTTTATCGTGCCGGCTTCCACCACCCGCGGCTACGCCAGCTGGTTTATGAGCAGCTTTATCTGGCAGGCGGGCGGCGATTTTGTCAAAGAGCACAACGGTACCTTCAGCGCCTCGCTAAATACGCCGGAAGTCACCCAGGCGTTGACCTTTATGCGCACTATGATGTGCGAGAAAGTCACCCAGCCGGGGGCGATTAACGCCACCACCGCCGACGTGATCCCGTCCTTCCGCTCCGGCCAGAGCGGCATGTTCTTCAGCGGCCCGTACCACATTGCGCTGTTTGATAGAGACCCAGGCAAAGACAATTTTGAAGTGGTGCCGGTCGTCGGGCCAAAAGGAGAAGCGACGCTCGCCGAGGGGACCACCGTCTTTATGATGAAGAGCAGCCAGCAGAAAGAGGCGGCGCGGAAATTTATTGAATTTATGATCTCTGCTGAAGGCCAGGAGATCGGCATGGGTAAGGGCAGCAAGAATATTCCTGTGGTGCGCCTGCCAGTGAACAAGAATGTTGATGTCAAAGCCGTCTATCAGGACGCGCGTTGGGAAACCTTCGCCAAACTGTATAACGAGCAGGGCCGCTATGTGCCGCAGATCCCGAACTGGACGCCGGTCCGCCAGGTGGCCGCCGACGGTTTCAACCGTATCTTTGCCGATTGCAATAGCGATATCAGCGCCGAGCTGAAGACCATTGACGGCAAGGTGAACGCCGAGCTGGCGAAACAAAACGTGCTGGCTAAGTAAAGGAGTAAGTGATGACGCTGCATGAGACGAAGTCCGCGCCGCTAAAGCCAGCCGCTTCGCCTGACGCGACCGGATGGCTAACGGCAAAACGCAAACGGGCGCTGATTCCGTGGCTGTTTCTGGCCCCGGCGCTGGTGATCTTCAGCTGGTTTAAGTTCATCCCGATGATTCAGGGCCTGGTGATGAGCTTTTACAAGGTCAACTTTAACCAGCCGAACGAATGGGTAGGCTTCGACAACTTTACCCGCGCGTTTGCTGATGTAGAGCTGCACGCGGCGGTGGTCAACACGCTGCTGTACGTGCTGGTGACCATGTTTGCCGCGGCGATTCTGGCCTTTTTCCTCGCCATGCTGCTGGAAGGCCCGGCGCGCCACCTGCGTTTTATTCGTACCGCCATTTTCCTGCCGGCGGTCACCAGCGCGGCGATCGTCGCCGAAATGTGGCGCATTCTGTTCAACCCAACGCCGAACGGGGTGGTGAACCATATTCTCAGCTGGTTTGGCGTGGCGGATCAGGGGTTCCTCGCCAGCTCGGATCAGGCGCTGGGGGTCATCATGCTGCTGCATATCTGGAAGGCGGTGCCGTACAACATGGTGATTTTCATCGCCGGCCTGGCCGGTATCAGCCGCGACCTGTACGACGCCTCTAACGTTGATGGCGCTAACTGGTGGAACCGTCTGCGCTACGTCACGCTGCCGGGGATGATTCCGGCGCTGTCGGTGGTGCTGATGCTCTCCTTTATTCGTGGTTTCCGCGTGTTTGCCGAGGTGTATGCCACCACCGGCGGCGGGCCGTCTAACGCCACGGAGATGATCATGACCCACATCTATAAGCTGGGCTTCGAGCAGTTCGACTACGGTTACGCCTCGGCGGTGTCGTTCCTGCTGTTCGCCTTCACGGTGGTGTTAACCATCTGCCATCTGACGCTGAAAAAACGTATCGCACGTTACTAAGGAGCCGTGATGTTAAGTAAACGTTGGGATACCGCAGGACGCTGGTGCATCTACGCGCTGCTGCTGATTGTTTTCGTCGGGCCGTTCTGGGGCATCGTGGCCACCGCCTTCAGCGGCGCGCCGGTAAAGCCGGGCGAGCTGCTGGCATGGCCTAACCAGTTCTCGCTGGAGAACTTTATCTTCGCCTGGCAGGACATCGGTGTCTGGCAGTACCTGCTCAACTCCATCCTGGTGGTGTTCTTTGGCACCATTTTGCAGGTGTCGGTGAGCGCGCTGGCGGCCTACGCGCTGGCCCGCAAGAAGTTTCGCGGCGTGGCGCTGGTGAGCCTGGTGATTCTGTCCACCATGATGCTGCCGGAAGAGGTGATCGCCATTCCGCTGTACATGATCATCAACTGGCGGCTGCCGTTTATCGACGCCTCGCTGTACAACAGCTACCTCGGGATGATTCTGCCGGTGGTCGGCTGGGCGTTCTCTATCTTCGTATTGACCGAGTTTATGTCGGCGATCCCGAAAGAGCTGGAAGAGGCGGCGCGCATCGACGGCGCCAACGAATGGCAGATTTTCTTCCACGTCATTCTGCCGCTGGTCAAACCGGCGCTGGGGACGGTCGTCACGTTCGGCTTCATTATGATTTGGGACCAGTATTTGCTGCCGCTGATCGTGGTTAACCAGGACAGCCTGAACACCATCCCGGTGATCCTCGGTACGCTGCGTACCGACGAGAGCATCACGCCGAACATTTTCATCGCGATTACGCTGCTGGCGATGCTGCCGAGCATCATCGTGTATCTGGGTCTGCAAAAACATTTCAACCGCGGGATTATGTCCGGCGCGGTCAAAGGATAAGGAGTTACCAATGGGATCCGTTGTACTGAACAGCGTGCGTAAATCTTATGGCGATGCGCACGTGATTAAAGATGTGTCGCTGACTATCCCTGACGGTGAGTTCTGCGTGCTGGTGGGGCCAAGCGGCTGCGGCAAATCCACGCTGCTGCGGATGATTGCCGGGCTGGAAGAGATTTCCGGCGGCGAAGTGCATATTAATGAGCGCAACGTCACCGAGGTGGAACCGAAGCTGCGCGATATCGCGATGGTGTTCCAGAGCTATGCGCTCTATCCGCAGATGACGGTGCGCGAAAACATGGGCTTTGCGCTGAAAATGGCGCGTCTGCCGAAGACCGAAATTAAACAGAAAGTGGACGAAGCGGCGGCGCTGCTGGGTCTGGAACCGCTGCTGGAGCGCCTGCCGAAGGATCTCTCCGGCGGCCAGCGCCAGCGCGTGGCGATGGGGCGCGCGATTGTACGTAAGCCGCAGGTGTTCCTGTTTGATGAACCGCTCTCGAACCTTGATGCCAAGCTGCGTACCCAGGTGCGCGGCGAGATCCGCGAACTGCATCGTCGCCTGAAGACCACGTCGGTGTACGTTACTCACGATCAGATTGAAGCGATGACCATGGGGCAGATGATTGTGGTACTGCGCGACGGGCGTATCGAGCAGGCGGGGACGCCGCTGGAGCTGTACGACCAGCCGGCCAATCTGTTCGTTGCCGGCTTTATCGGCTCACCGGAAATTAACCAGCTGCCGGGCGAAGTGGTGCTGAACGGTGATAGCACCAGCCTGCGCCTGAAGGATGGTTCGCTGCTGGCGTTGCCCGCCGGATTACAGGTGAAAAACGGCCAGCAGGTGGTGTACGCTATTCGCCCCGAGCAGGTGAACGTGGTCAGCGAAGCGCGGGACGATGCGCTGGCGGCGAAAGTGACGGCGGTGGAGAATACCGGCTCGGATATGCAGCTGTTCTGCGATACCGGCGGCGGGGCCTTTACCTCGGTGTTTAAGCAGCGACTGGCGGTGAAAGAGGGCGACAACATCTGGCTGCAGCCGAAGCTCTCCGGCGTGCATCTGTTCGATGCGCAAAGCGGCCAGCGCATAGCGTGCCTGGAGGGCCAATAAGGTGGCAATGAAGCTGTACACCCTGGATGAACATTGTCTGGAAAACGCCCGCGCCGGGCTGAAACAGCCGTTCTCGCCGCTGCAGCTGGCGCTCAGCAAGCTGGTGGCGGAAGCCGACCAGCTGCGGCGCGAGCCGCCGGAAAGCGTGGTGCATAAGAAACTGCGCCCGGCGAGCGGCGACGCCCACGACTACTACAGCCTCGGCACCTACTGGTGGCCGAACCCACGGCGGCCCAACGGGCTGCCCTATATTCGCCGCGACGGGCATATCAACCCGCAGTGCGAAAACAACGACACCGACACCTCGCGCATTATCCGTATGTGCGAGCGCTGCCTGACGCTGGGGCTGGCGTGGTACTTCACCGGCCAGCGCCAGTACGCGCAGGCCGCCGCGCAGCAGATCCGCTGCTGGTTCCTCGACGCCGAAACGCGGATGAACCCACACCTTAACTACGGCCAGGCGATCCCGGGGATCGTCTCCGGGCGCGGCACCGGGTTGATTGATACCCGGCTGCTGTGGATGGTGGTCGACACCATCGGTCTGATTAACGGCGCCAGCGTGCTGGATACTGACGATATTATTGGCCTGCACCAGTGGTTCCGCGACTTCAACCACTGGATGTACTACAGCGAAATTGGCCACTCGGAATACGTCTGGCATAACAACCACGGCACCTGGTACGACGCGCAGCGCACGGTGAACGCGCTGTTCTATGGCGATAAAGGGCTGGCGGCGCGCATTATTGAGCAGGGGATCACCCAGCGCATGGCGGCGCAGATCGACCAGGACGGCAAGCAGACGATGGAGCTGGAGCGCACCATTCCGTTCCACTATTCGCTGTTTAACCTTGAGGCGCATCTGCTGCTCAACCGCTACGCCGAGCACGTGGAGTTTGACCGCTGGAACACCATTCGCGACGGGCGCGGGGTGAAGCAGGGGATTGATTATCTGGTGCCGTTTATCCGTGAACCGGATCTGTGGCCCTACAGCGATTTGCAGGGGATCGTCTGGGATAGCGCGCTGCGGGTGCTGTTGCAGTCGGTGCGCGGATATCCGAAGCAGGCGGCGAGCTATCGCGACGTGCTGAAGTGCTTGCCGCAGGAGACGCTGCAGTTAAAAGAGCAGCTGATGTGGTGCCCGGGGTTGTAGGCCTGATAAGCGCAGCGCCATCAGGCATTGCAGGCGCACGTTGCCGGATGGCGGCGTGCCGCCTTATCCGGCCTACGGGATTGTCGCTTACACCGCGGCGATAATCTTAATCTCAACCTTGTATTTCGGGTTCATCAGCTTAGCCTGCACCGTACAGCGCACTGGCGCATGACCCGCAACGACCCAAGCATCCCACGCTTTGTTCATCGCCGCGAAATCATCCCCGTTGGGGAGAAAAATGGTGGCGTCGAGGATGCGCGACTTGTCGCTGCCCTGTTTTTCCAGCACCGCGTCAATCTGCGCCAGCGTGTTAGCCGTCTGCTCAAACGCGTCGGCATCCAGGTTGGCCGGCACGCCGGTGTAGTACAGCGTCTGGTTATGAATCACCACGTCAGACCAGCGCGCTTCGGCATCAATACGGACAATCGTCATTTTCCTTTCCTTTTTAACATCACGTCGATGCGCTAAGACTGCCACATTGTCGCCGCGACGTCACGGCTTAGGCTGGCATAACCTGGACTGGCCTGACATAATCACTGGGAATTTTTCCAGGGGGTAATGTGACGGACGATTTTGCAGCAGATGGCCAGCTTGCGCAGGCGATAACCGGCTTTAAACCGCGTGAACCGCAGCGCCAGATGGCGCACGCCGTCGCTCAGGCGATTGACGAAGGTCAGCCGCTGGTGGTTGAGGCCGGTACGGGTACCGGTAAAACTTACGCCTATCTCGCGCCCGCGCTGCGTTCGGGCAAAAAGGTGATTATCTCCACCGGGTCGAAGGCGCTGCAGGATCAGCTCTATAGCCGCGACCTGCCCACCGTGTCGAAAGCCCTGGACTACACCGGCAAGCTGGCGCTGCTGAAGGGGCGCTCAAACTACCTGTGCCTGGAGCGTCTGGAGCAGCAGGCGCTGGCGGGCGGCGATCTGCCGGTCAATACCTTAAGCGATGTGATCCTGCTGCGCAGCTGGGCCAACCAGACCGTCGATGGCGACATCAGCACCTGCGTGAGCGTGGCCGAAGATTCCCAGGCCTGGCCGCTGGTCACCAGCACCAACGATAACTGTCTTGGCAGCGACTGCCCGCAGTACCAGGACTGCTTTGTGGTGAAGGCGCGTAAAAAGGCGATGGACGCCGACGTCGTGGTGGTCAACCATCACCTGTTCCTCGCCGACATGGTGGTCAAAGAGAGCGGCTTCGGCGAGCTTATTCCCGAGGCCGACGTGATGATCTTCGATGAAGCCCATCAGCTACCGGATATTGCCAGCCAGTATTTTGGCCAGTCGCTCTCCAGCCGTCAGCTGCTGGATCTGGCGAAAGACGTGGTCATTGCCTACCGTACCGAACTGAAAGATACCCAGCAGTTACAAAAGTGCGCCGACCGTCTGGCGCAGGCCACCCAGGATTTTCGCCTGCAGGTGGGGGACCCGGGATACCGCGGTAACCTGCGCGATCTGCTGGCGGATAGCGCCGTGCAGCGCGCGCTGCTGCTGCTCGATGATGCGCTGGAGCTGTGCTACGACGTGGCGAAGCTGTCGCTCGGCCGCTCCGCGCTGCTCGACGCCGCCTTCGAGCGCGCCACGCTGTACCGCGCGCGTCTGAAACGCTTAAAAGAGATTAACAAACCCGGCTACAGCTACTGGTACGAATGCAACTCGCGCCACTTTACGCTGGCGCTGACGCCGCTCACCGTGGCGGACAAATTTAAAGAGGTGATGGCGGCCAAACCGGGCAGCTGGGTTTTCACCTCCGCGACGCTGTCGGTCAATGACGATCTGCACCATTTCACCGAACGCCTGGGCATTGAAGCGGCGCATTCGCTGCTGCTGCCAAGCCCGTTCGACTACGCCAGCCAGGCGCTGCTGTGCGTGCCGCGAAACCTGCCACTGCCCAACCAGCCGGGGGCGGCGCGGCATCTGGCGGCCATGCTCAAGCCGTTGATTGAAGCCAACGATGGCCGCTGCTTTATGCTCTGTACCTCGCACGCCATGATGCGCGATCTCGCCGAGCAGTTCCGCGCCACCATGACGCTGCCGGTGCTGTTACAGGGGGAAACCAGTAAGGGCCAGCTGCTCCAGCAGTTTGTCAGCGCCGGTAATGCCCTGCTGGTGGCGACCAGCAGCTTCTGGGAAGGGGTGGACGTGCGCGGCGACGCGCTGTCGCTGGTGATCATCGACAAGCTGCCGTTCACCTCGCCTGACGACCCGCTGCTGAAGGCGCGGATGGAGGACTGCCGTCTGCGCGGCGGCGATCCGTTTGAAGAGGTGCAGCTTCCGGATGCGGTGATCACCCTCAAACAGGGCGTAGGCCGCCTGATTCGCGACGTGGACGATCGCGGCGTGCTGGTGATTTGCGACAACCGTCTGGTGATGCGCCCCTACGGCGCAACGTTCCTCGCCAGCCTGCCGCCCGCGCCGCGCACCCGCGACATTCGACGGGCGGTGCGGTTCCTCGCCCTGTCATCGACGCGGTAATACGCGGCAAAGTGTGATAAGATGCGCGCCATTTTGTTGATCCGTAACTGCGAGAGCGCGACTAACCATGCGAATTCTGGCTATCGATACCGCCACGGAAGCCTGCTCGGCTGCCTTGTGGAATGATGGTAACACCTGTGCTCACTTCGAGCTTTGTCCTCGGGAACACACCCAACGTATCCTGCCGATCGTGCAGGATATTCTCACTCAAGGCGGCGTAAGCCTGACCGATCTCGACGCGCTGGCGTTCGGCCGCGGGCCGGGCAGCTTTACCGGCGTGCGTATCGGTATTGGTATCGCACAGGGGCTGGCGCTGGGCGCAGAACTGCCGATGATCGGCGTATCAACGCTGGCGACCATGGCGCAGGGCGCATGGCGTAAGCAGGGCGCAACCCGCGTGCTGGCGGCCATCGACGCGCGTATGGGGGAGGTCTATTGGGCCGAGTACCAGCGTGATGAACAGGGCGTGTGGCACGGTGAAGAGACCGAAGCGGTACTGAAGCCGGAAGCGGTACAGCAGCGTCTGGCTGAATTAAGTGGCGAATGGGCCACCGTCGGCACCGGCTGGGCGGCATGGCCGGAGATGGTCCAGGGCGCCAACGCGACGCTGAACGACGGCGGCGTTAACCTGCCGGAGGCAGAAGATATGCTGCCTATCGCCTGCCAGCTGCTGGCGGCGGGCAACACCGTCGCCGTGGATAAAGCGGAACCGGTTTATTTGCGTAACGAAGTTGCGTGGAAGAAACTTCCTGGCCGCGAATGACTCTAAGTTGATAAATATTGTGACCAGGAGCCAGATGATGGCAGCAAAAAAATACCTTGTTCGCGGCGCGGTCGTCGGGCTTCTTGCATTGGCGTTAAGCGGCTGCGTCAGCGTGCCGGAGGCCATTCAGGGCAGCAGCCCTACGCCGCAGCAGGATCTGGTGCGCGTGATGGCGGCACCGCAGCTGTACGTTGGCCAGGAGTCACGCTTTGGCGGTAAAGTGGTTGGTATAGAGAACCAGCAGGGCTTTACCCGTCTGGAAATTGCCACCGTACCGCTGGACAGCGGCGCGCGGCCGATTCTTGGCGAAGCGTCGCGCGGGCGCATCTATGCAGACATCAACGGCTTCCTCGACCCGGTTGATTTCCGCGGCCAGCTGGTGACGGTCGTCGGCCCGATTATCGACACCATCGAAGGTAAAATCGGGACCACGCAATATCGTTTCCTGCACGTCAAGGTGACGGGTTACAAACGCTGGCGCGTCACCCAACAGGTGGTGATGCCGCCACAGCCTATCGATCCGTGGGTCTTCGGCCCACACCCCTGGAACTACGGTTACGGCGGCTGGGGATGGTATAACCCCGGTCCTGCGGAAGTTCGCAACGTCGTAACGGAATAAGATCTGAGATAAAGCAGACAAAAACGAAACAGCGGCTAGCCCGCTGTTTCGTCGTTGTAATGGATATAAAAAAAATAAAGAGTGACGCGCTTCGCAACCTTAATTCTGATTGATTCTTAAACTGGTACGCTGAGTTAATATTATGTTAACGAAAGTTTATCATTTGGGGCTGCGATGACGACGAATACGTATTTTAGAGGTGATGCTTTGAAAAAGGTTTGGCTCAACCGTTATCCTGCCGATGTCCCGGCAGAGATCAATCCTGACCGTTATCAATCCCTGGTGGAACTGTTTGAACACGCGGCAACCCGCTTTGCCGATCAGCCCGGCTTCGTCAATATGGGCGAAGTGATGACTTTCCGTAAGCTCGAAGAACGCAGTCGCGCCTTCGCCGCCTACCTCCAGCAGGGGCTGGGGCTGAAGCAGGGCGACCGCGTCGCGCTGATGATGCCTAACCTGCTGCAATACCCGGTCGCCCTGTTCGGTATCCTGCGCGCCGGGATGATTGTGGTTAACGTCAACCCGCTGTATACCCCACGCGAACTGGAGCATCAGCTGAACGACAGCGGTGCGCAGGCGATCGTGATTGTCTCCAACTTTGCCCACACGCTGGAAAAAGTGGTCGACAAAACCCAGGTCAAGCACGTGATCCTGACCCGCATGGGCGATCAGCTCTCGACCGCCAAAGGGACGCTGGTCAACTTTGTCGTCAAATACATTAAGCGCCTGGTGCCGAAGTACCATCTGCCGGACGCTATTTCTTTCCGCCGCGCGCTGCATAGCGGCTACCGCTTACAGTACGTGAAACCGGTGGTGAAGGCCGACGATATCGCCTTCCTGCAATATACCGGCGGCACCACCGGCGTGGCGAAAGGGGCGATGCTGAGCCATCGCAATATGCTCGCCAACCTCGAGCAGGTGAAAGGGACCTACGGCCCGCTGCTGCACGAAGGTAAAGAGGTGGTGATCACCGCGCTGCCGCTGTATCACATCTTCGCGCTGACCATGAACTGCCTGCTGTTTATCGAGCTGGGCGGCCAGAACATCCTGATCACCAACCCGCGCGATATTCCGGGGCTGGTGAAAGAGCTGGCGAAATACCCGTTCACCGCCATGACCGGCGTAAACACGTTGTTCAACGCGCTGCTGAACAATAAAGAGTTCCAGCAGCTCGACTTCTCAACGCTGCACCTTTCGGCGGGTGGCGGGATGCCGGTTAACCATTCGGTGGCCGAGCGCTGGGTGAAGCTAACCGGGCAGTATCTGCTTGAGGGTTACGGCCTCACCGAATGTGCGCCGCTGGTGAGCGTGAATCCGCACGATATCGACTACCACAGCGGCAGCATTGGCCTGCCGGTGCCGTCTACCGACGTCAAGCTGGTCGATGACGACGATAATGAAGTACCCGCCGGTCAACCTGGCGAGCTGTGCGTGAGGGGGCCGCAGGTAATGGAAGGCTACTGGCAGCGTCCGGATGCCACCGCTGAAATTATCAAAGATGGCTGGTTGCACACCGGTGATATCGCGGTCATGGACGAAGAGGGTTTCCTGCGTATCGTCGACCGCAAAAAAGATATGATTCTGGTGTCCGGTTTCAACGTCTACCCGAATGAAATTGAAGATGTGGTGATGCAGCACGCTGGGGTAATGGAAGTGGCTGCCGTCGGCGTGCCGTCCGGCAACAGCGGGGAAGCGGTGAAGATTTTCGTCGTCAAAAAAGACTCAAGCCTGACCGAAGAGGCGCTGATCACCTTCTGTCGTCGCCATCTTACCGGCTACAAAGTACCGAAACTGGTTGAATTCCGTGAGGAATTGCCGAAGTCTAACGTCGGTAAAATTTTAAGACGAGAATTACGTGACGAAGCCCGCGCCAAAGTGGACAATAAGGGATAAGTCACGAGTCATGATGCCTAACGCCAGCTCAGCTGGCGTTTTTTTTGGCACAAAATAAGAGAGTATGATTTGAACTATCAGATGATCACTACCAACGATGCGCTGCGCACCCTGTGCGATGCCGTTCGTCAGACCACCGCCGTTGCGCTGGACACCGAGTTTGTCCGCACCCGCACCTACTATCCGCAGCTGGGCCTGATTCAGCTTTTTGATGGGGAGCGCACGGCGCTGATCGATCCTCTGGAGATTACCGACTGGTCGCCGCTGCAGGCGATTATGCAGGACCGCAACATCACCAAGTTCCTGCACGCGGGCAGTGAAGATTTAGAAGTGTTTATGAACGTTTTCGGCGCTATGCCGCAGCCGCTGATCGACACCCAGGTGCTGGCCGCGTTCTGCGGTCGCCCGATGTCCTGGGGCTTTGCCGCGATGGTGGCCGAATATTCCGGCGTTGAGCTGGACAAGAGCGAGTCGCGTACCGACTGGCTGGCGCGCCCGCTGACCGCGCGTCAGTGCGACTATGCGGCGGCGGATGTCTGGTATCTGCTGCCCATCGCCCATAAGCTGATGGCGGAAACCGAGCAGGCGGGGCGGCTGGCGTGGGCGCTGAATGAGTGCCAGCTGATGCAGCAGCGCCGTCAGGAAGTGACCGACCCGCGCGAAGCGTGGCGCGATATCACCAACGCCTGGCAGCTGCGCACCCGTCAGCTCGCCTGCCTCCAGCTGCTGGCCGACTGGCGTCTGCGCAAAGCGCGTGAGCGCGACCTGGCGGTGAACTTCGTGGTGCGTGAAGAGCACCTGTGGAGCGTAGCGCGCTATATGCCGGGCAGCCTCGGCGAGCTGGATAGCCTGGGGCTGTCGGGCAGCGAAATTCGCTTCCACGGTAAAACCCTGATTAGCCTGGTTGAGAAAGCACAGGCGTTGCCCGATGAGGCGCTGCCGGAGCCGCTGCTGAACCTGATGGATATGCCGGGCTATCGTAAAGCGTTTAAAGAGATTAAGGCGCTGGTGCAGGAAGTGGGGCAGGCGAACGACGTTAGCGCCGAAATGCTCGCCTCGCGCCGCCAGATTAACCAACTGCTGAACTGGCACTGGCAGCTGAAACCACGCAACACCGCACCGGAAATGGTCTCCGGCTGGCGCGGCGAGCTGCTGTCCGGCGCGCTGGACAAGCTGCTGGCGGAATATCCGCGTTAAGCGGGGAGCTTCCCGGCGGCACTGTGTTCGGCCGGGCTACGAGCGACAGTAGCCCGGCCAGGCGAAGCGCCGCCGGGGGCACCAAACCTCACAAAAAAAAAAGGCGCTATCGCTAGCGCCTCTCTTTTACACCGCCGAAAGTCAGGATTTTGACTCTTCTGCTTCCGGTAGCGTGACGTTGAGTTCCAGAATCGAAATATCCCCGTCTTTTTGCTCTAACTGCACCGTGACCATTTCTGGGTCAATCTGCACGTACTTGCAAATCACTTCCAGAATATCCTTCCTTAACTGCGGCAGATAGTGCGGTTCTGCGTCGCTGCGGCGGCGTTCCGCGACAATGATCTGCAGGCGTTCTTTAGCAATGTTGGCGGTATTCTTTTTCCGTGAGAGAAAAAAGTCGAGTAATGCCATGAGTTATCCTCCGAACAGGCGTTTGAGGAAACCTTTCTTCTCTTCTTCAATGAAGCGGAAAGGACGTTCTTCTCCCAATAGACGTTCCACGGTGTCGGCGTAGGCTTTGCCTGCGTCAGACACGGTATCCAGGATGACCGGCTCGCCCTGGTTTGACGCTCGCAGGACGGACTGATCTTCCGGGATGACGCCAACCAGTTTGATGCGCAGGATTTCCAGCACATCTTCCATGCTTAGCATGTCGCCTTTGCTCACGCGGCCTGGGTTATAGCGCGTCAGCAGCAGGTGCTCTTTAATCGGTTCTTCACCATTTTCCGCACGACGAGATTTGGACGCCAGAATGCCCAGGATGCGGTCGGAGTCACGTACCGAGGAGACTTCCGGGTTAGTGGTGATAATGGCTTCGTCGGCGAAGTACAGCGCCATCAGCGCGCCGGTTTCGATACCCGCAGGGGAGTCGCAGACCACGAAGTCGAATTCCATCTTTTTCAGCTCGTCGAGGACTTTCTCGACGCCTTCGCGGGTCAGCGCATCTTTATCACGCGTCTGCGAAGCGGGCAGGATATAGAGATTTTCGGTACGTTTATCTTTGATTAATGCTTGGTTCAGCGTAGCGTCGCCCTGAATAACGTTAACGAAATCATACACGACGCGACGTTCGCAGCCCATGATCAGGTCAAGGTTACGCAGACCGATATCAAAATCGATAACGACCGTTTTCTTTCCCTTCTGCGCCAAACCAGTCGCGATGGCCGCGCTGGAGGTGGTCTTACCCACGCCCCCTTTACCTGAAGTCACAACAATAATGCGTGCCATAGAAATTCCTTGTTAAAAAGGGATTAATTTAACGGTTGAATAGTCAAAGCGCTGTCGTCTAAACGCAGACGCGCCGCTTTGCCATAAAATTCGGCTGGGATCTTGTCGCTCAGCCAATATTCCCCGGCGATGGAGACCAGCTCCGCGGCCAGGTGGGTACAAAATACTTGTGCTTCCCGGTCTCCGCCGGCGCCAGCCAGAACGCGCCCACGCATCATGCCGTACACGTGGATATTACCGTCGGCAATAAGCTCCGCGCCTGCGCTAACGTGATTTGTCACAATCAGATCACAGTTTGGTGCATAAATGCGCTGACCGGAACGTACCGGCGTATCAATCATTCGCGTTTTTGTGATCGGACTAACAATTGGCTCGGGTTCAACGGGTTTGGGCTGCTCTATCGGGGCCGCACGAACCACTTTTTCTTTACCTTCAGTCAGTAAAGGAAGGCCCGATTGATCGATAGCAGCCTTAAACTGCGGGTTCTTGCAGCCGCTGACGCCCACGATGCGCAGACCGGCAGCCATAATCGCCTGCTGAATCGCGCGCCATTGGGTAAACTCTTCAAGGTTGCTGACGTTGACCACAACCGGGGCGTGACGGAAAAAAGCCGGAGCCTGGGCGACCTTGTCTTCTAACGCCTGACGAATAACCTCGGGTCTTGCATCATGCAAATGGACCACAGATAAGGTGAAGCTGCTGCCTTTAAGTTCGATTGGCGTGTTTGACATCCTGGCCTTACTCAATTTGCTATTTATCGCCGCTTCGCGCGCAGCGATATTCCGAAGACTATCAGTCATGTTATAGTCACTAATATATTCAAGCAAGTAACCACAGTCCTAATTCCGAGTATAAAGTATGTTTTGTGTGATTTATCGTAGTTCTAAACGTGATCAAACCTATTTGTATGTCGAAAAAAAAGACGATTTCTCTCGCGTGCCTGAAGAGCTGATGCAGGGCTTTGGCCAGCCGCAGCTGGCAATGCTGCTGCCGCTGGATGGTCGTAAGAAGTTAATCAATGCCGATCTGGAAAAGGTAAAACAGGCGTTAAAAGAGCAGGGTTATTATTTACAGATCCCGCCGCCGCCTGAAAATCTGTTGAAGCAGCATCTGGCCGACGCCAAAAATAAGGGCGAATAATTTTCGCTTCCGGCGGATGTCTGCTCCTGGTTACACAACAAATAAGGGAAAAGTATGTATCAACATCATAACTGGCAGGGCGCCCTGCTGGATTACCCGGTAAGCAAAGTTGTCTGTGTTGGCAGTAATTATGCAAAGCATATCCAGGAGATGGGCAGCGCGACGCCGGAAGAGCCCGTGCTGTTTATTAAGCCGGAAACGGCGCTGTGCGATCTGCGCCAGCCGCTGATTCTGCCGCAGGGGCTGGGGTCGGTGCATCACGAAGTGGAGCTGGCGGTGTTGATTGGCGCGACGCTGCGTCAGGCCACGGAAGATCATGTTCTGCAGGCGATCGCTGGCTACGGCGTTGCGCTGGACCTGACGCTGCGCGATGTGCAGGGCAAAATGAAGAAAGCCGGGCAGCCGTGGGAAAAAGCCAAAGGCTTTGATAATTCCTGCCCGATCTCCGGCTTTATTCCGACAGCCGCCTTCGAGGGCGACCCGCAAAATACCCCGCTGGGCCTCAAGGTGAACGGCGAGGTGCGCCAGCAGGGCTCCACCGCCGACATGATCCATAAAATCGTGCCGCTGATTGCCTACATGAGCCGCTTTTTCACCCTTAAGCCGGGCGATGTGGTGCTCACCGGCACGCCGGAAGGCGTTGGCCCGCTCAGCGCCGGCGATGAGCTGGAGGTGATGTTCAACGGCCATTCGCTGACGACCCGCGTGCTGTAATCCCAGCTTGCCGCCTTAATCGGGCGGCAAAACTTGCATCCCTGTGCCAGACTGGTTATAAGAAGCACCCTGATTTTTGATGTGGACATCCTGATGAGCGAATTACCTTTCTGGCAGAGTAAAACCCTTGACGACATGACCGATGCCGAATGGGAGTCGCTGTGCGACGGCTGCGGGCAGTGCTGCATGCACAAGCTGATGGATGAAGACACCGACGAGATTTACTTCACCAACGTTGCCTGCAAACAGCTGAATATCAAAACCTGTCAGTGCCGTAACTACGAGCGCCGCTTTGAATACGAGCCGGACTGCATCAAGCTGACCCGCGATAATCTGCCCACCTTCGAGTGGCTGCCGCATACCTGCGCCTATCGCCTGCTGGCGGAAGGGCAGCCGCTGCCGCAGTGGCACCCGCTGATTAGCGGCTCAAAAGCGGCCATGCACGGTGAACGTATTTCGGTGCGCCATATTGCGGTAAAAGAGTCGGAAGTGCGCGACTGGCAGGATCACATCTTAAACAAACCTGAGTGGGCGGACTAAAGCCCGATTTTTGGTTTAATGCTCTTTTTTATTATTCTGCTAATAAAAACCACTCCTTAATTCTTGCGCCGTGCCGATAGATAAATAATCGGCATGGGTGTGAGGATTTCTATGCGTAATTCAATAAAGCTGTTAGCGCTGGCGGTGATGATTAATCTCGGGGGCTGGGGGCTGTTGTTTGTCGCCGGTTACGGCGTTGGGGCGCTGGCGGGGATCTGGTAGGAGAGGGGCCAGCCGCGAGGCGATCGCAGCTGGCGGAGGAGACGATTAACGGCCGAACAGGTCGCGACGTTTAGGTTTAAACGGCTGAGCAATCAGCACCAGCAGCGCCACGATCAGGTAGGCGGCGAAAATCCCCACCAGCCACTGCGGCATTTCCAGCGATAAGAATTCCCACTGACGCACCGAGCAGTCGCCCGAGGCGACGAACACCTGCGGCAGCCACTTATCGAGCGGCAGCCAGCTTGGGAAACGGGCCATAAAATCACAGGTCATAAACGGCGATGGGTGCAGCTGAATCATGGTGTGCTCCCAGGCCAGCTGCAGCCCGCGGAACGCGCTGTACAGCCAGATCAGCAGCGCCACATAGCGCAATGGACTTTTCGGGGCGATAGCGCCGACAATCCCGGCGCCCATCACGCCAAACAGCGCGCAGCGTTCGTAAATACACAGGACGCACGGTTTTAACAACATCACGTGCTGAAACCATAATGCCACTAACTCGAGCGCAAAAGCGGTTAACGCCAGTAATAACCAGGCACTGCGGCCACGTGAGCTCTGGTTTAAATATCGCAACATAATCATTTCCCTGGAACGTGCTTTGAAAACGCAGTGTAAACGAAAACGGTAGCCCTGCCATCTGGCTATACGCAATAATTCGTAAATGGATCTATAAAGCCTGCGGTAAAACCGCAGGCTGGTGGATTAATGCACAACATTCGGCAAACTGAGGAACCCGTGAAGCGTCATCCAGTCGATAGCGGGCTGCAGCGTGAACTCCACGCACAGCAGACCGACGAGCGTCAGGACCAGGGTATAAGGCAGCGCCATGATCACCATCCGGCCATACGAGAGACGAATGAGCGGCGCTAGCGCCGATGTGAGCAGAAACAGGAATGCCGCCTGCCCATTTGGCGTAGCGACCGACGGCAGGTTGGTGCCGGTGTTAATCGCCACCGCCAGCAGTTCGAACTGGTTCTGGCTGATGGCACCGCTGTCGAGTGCGGCTTTCACCTCGTTGATATAGACCGTGCCGACAAAGACGTTATCGGAAATCGATGACAGCAGGCCGTTGAACAGATAGAACAGCGAACGCTGGGCGTGCGGCGAGGCCTGCAACACAAAGTCGATTATCGGGGCGAAAAGGTGCTGGTCGATGATCACCGCTACCACCGAGAAAAAGACCGTCAGCAGGGCGGTAAACGGCAGCGCCTCGGTGAAGGCTTTGCCGATGGCATGTTCATCGGTAATGCCGGTAAAACCGGTGGCGAAAATGATCACCGATAGACCAATCAGGCCCACTTCCGCCAGATGCAGCGCCAGCGCCAGCACTAGCCAGACGCCGATAATGCCCTGGACAATCAGACGCATGCTTTCCTGACGAGAACGCTGCTTGCTGCTGCGCACATCATAATCATGAAGAATTTTGCGCACTGAATCAGGCAACTCCGCCCCGTAGCCAAAGACTTTAAATTTTTCGAGTAGCAGACAGGTCGTCAGGCCGCAGATAAATACCGGCAGTGTCACCGGCGACATCCGCAGGAAAAACTCGCCAAAGTGCCAGCCCGCGACTTTGGCAATGATCAGGTTTTGTGGTTCGCCCACCATCGTCATCACGCCGCCCAGGGCGGTACCGACCCCCGCGTGCATCATCAGGCTACGCAGGAAGGCACGGAACTGCTCAAGGATCTCTTTCGCGTGAGCATCAATATGGCTATCGTCGAGCAGGTCGCCATCATCCGGTCGCGACGAAGCGACCTGGTGATAGATGCTGTAGAACCCCACCGCCACGCTGATGATAACCGCTACCACCGTTAACGCGTCAAGGAACGCGGAGAGGAAGGCGGCAGCGAGGCAGAAAGCCAGCGACAGCAGGCGTTTACTGCGAATAGAGAGCAGCAGCCGGGTAAAAATGAACAGCAGCAGCTGTTTCATAAAGTAGATACCGGCAACCATAAAGATCAGCAGCAGCAGCACTTCCAGATTGGCGGCCACCTCGTTACGAACGTGCTCGGCGGAGGTCATGCCGATAAAGACCGATTCGATCGCCAGCAGGCCGCCGGGAATCAACGGGTAGCATTTCAACGCCATCGCCAGCGTGAAGATAAACTCCACCACCAGCAGCCATCCGGAGACGAATGGATTGATCAAAAAGACCAGCGGGTTGATAACTAAGAAAATAATCAGTAGTAGTTTGTACCAGTCCGGTGACTGACCCAGAAAGTTGCGCCACAGGGCGCGACCGTAAGAGATTTCCATGGCAATCGTCTTCCTCCTGAAAAGTTGACATTTTTTTACCATTAAAACAGATATGCCGCCAGAATTCCCCCTGCAATGGCCGTTTCCGTCCTTTCAACGAAATGTGAAAAATGAAACGGCGATCCCTTTTTAATTCGGTCGCCCTGCTATCTGCGCTATGTTGGCTCTGGTATGATGAGTCCAATTGCAACGCTGTGTAATGGAATTTTTACTATGGTTATTAAGGCGCAAAGCCCGGCGGGTTTCGCGGAAGAGTATATTGTCGAAAGCATCTGGAACAACCGTTTTCCTCCAGGGTCAATTCTTCCGGCAGAACGCGAACTCTCTGAATTAATTGGGGTTACCCGCACTACCTTACGTGAAGTGTTGCAGCGCCTGGCGCGAGACGGCTGGCTGACGATTCAGCACGGTAAGCCGACAAAGGTCAACAATTTCTGGGAAACGTCCGGGCTCAATATTCTGGAAACGCTGGCGCGTCTCGATCACGACAGCGTGCCGCAGCTGATTGATAATCTGCTGTCCGTTCGTACCAACATTGCCACTATCTATATCCGTACCGCGTTCCGTCAGCACCCTGAGAAAGCGCTGGAAGTGCTGGCGACAACTCGTGAAGTTGCCGACCACGCTGACGCGTTTGCCGAACTGGACTACAGCGTGTTCCGTGGCCTGGCGTTTGCCTCCGGCAACCCAATCTATGGGCTGATCCTTAACGGCATGAAAGGGCTGTATACCCGTCTGGGGCGTCACTATTTTTCCAGCCCGGAAGCCCGCGCGTTGGGGTTGGGTTTTTATCATCAGCTGATCGAGCTGTGCGAGAAAGGCGAGTATGACAAGGTGTACGAAACGGTTCGTCGCTACGGTCATGAGAGCGGCGAGATCTGGCATCGCATGCAGAAGTCGCTGCCGGGTGATTTAGCCCTCCACGGACGCTAACAAAAATCCCCGCCGATGCGGGGATTTTTGTTTTATCTCAGGCTGCTTCTATTACCCCTTACAGCGCATTCGGCCGCGGCGGGCAGCGCTCCAGCAGCTCAACGCTGCCGTCGGCGTTCTGCTGTTCCAGATGCACATCAAAGCCCCACAGCCGGTGCACGTGCTTGAGCACTTCTTTACGTCCCTTATCGAGCGGCGCGCGGTTATGCGGCACGTAGCGTAGGGTCAGCGAACGGTCGCCGCGCAGGTCGACGTTCCACACCTGAATATTGGGCTCCAGGTTGCTGAGGTTGTACTGAGAAGAGAGCTGGGAGCGGATTTCCCGATAGCCTTCTTCGTTGTGGATCGCCGAAATTTCCAGATAGTTATTGCGGTCGTCGTCCAGCACGGTAAACAGCCGGAAGTCGCGCATGATTTTCGGCGACAGGAACTGGCTGATAAAGCTTTCGTCCTTAAAGTCACGCATGGCGAAATGCAGGGTGGTCAGCCAATCGGAACCAGCCATGTCCGGGAACCAGTATTTATCTTCTTCAGTCGGGTTCTGGCAGATACGCTTAATGTCCTGGAACATCGCAAAGCCCAGCGCATACGGGTTAATACCGCTGTACCACGGGCTGTTATAGGGCGGCTGGAACACCACGTTGGTGTGGCTGTGCAGGAACTCCAGCATAAAGCGTTCGGTCACTTTGCCTTCATCGTACAGGTGATTAAGAATGGTGTAGTGCCAGAAGGTCGCCCAGCCTTCGTTCATCACCTGCGTCTGCTTCTGCGGATAGAAATACTGGCTGACCTTACGCACGATGCGCAGGATCTCACGCTGCCACGGCTCCAGCAGCGGCGCGTTTTTCTCCATAAAGTACAGCAGGTTCTCCTGCGGCTCGGACGGGTAGCGGCGCGCCGACTCGACGGCCTTTTCTTCATCGCGTTTCGGCAGGGTGCGCCACAGGGTATTCACCTGGCTTTGCAGATATTCTTCACGGCTCTTCTGCCGCGCTTTCTCTTCCTGGAGCGAAATTTTCGACGGCCGTTTGTAGCGGTCAACGCCGTAGTTCATCAGCGCATGGCACGAGTCGAGCAGCCGCTCAACCTCATCCACGCCGTAGCGCTCTTCGCATTCGGTAATGTACTTACGGGCGAACAGCAGATAGTCGACGATCGAGCTGGCATCGGTCCAGCTGCGGAACAGATAGTTGTTTTTAAAGAACGAGTTATGTCCGTAGCAGGCGTGCGCCATCACCAGCGCCTGCATGGTGATGGTGTTCTCTTCCATCAGATAGGCGATGCACGGGTTGGAGTTAATCACGATCTCATAGGCCAGCCCCTGCTGCCCGTGCTTATACTGACGCTCGGTCTCAATAAACTTTTTACCAAACGACCAGTGGGGGTAGTTAATCGGCATCCCGACGCTGGAGTAGGCATCCATCATCTGTTCGGAGGTAATGACTTCGATCTGATGCGGGTAGGTATCCAGTCGGTATAGCTTCGCCACCCGGTCAATTTCCGCCAGGTAGGTTTCCAGCAGCGAAAACGTCCAGTCGGGTCCATCGCTCAGACGAGTTGTGTCCTTATTCATCGAGTCAATCGTAGCCATTAGCGCGCCCTCATTGTTGGCGACTCTCTCTGTCTGGAGAGCCTCTCTTCAAGGATAGAACACCGCAGAAATTCTGTAACAACCACGTTTTCTAAACTTCATGATTTATTCATTTTGCCGGCGCTATTTTGGCTGTTTTGCAGAGTTTTATGCTGACAAAAAATAGCGCGTAGCAGGAGATATCAATATCCGCACTAGCCCGCTGCATGGGCGCTCTGTGAGGTAAGTCACCATAAAAAAAGCATATGTTGAATAATATTTTCATCTGGGTTATCAATTTGTAATTAGATGATTGTTCTTTTACTCATTCTGGACTGGAGTGGCTATGCACATTGTCATACTGGGAAGTGGCGTGGTGGGCGTGACCAGCGCCTGGTATTTAAGTCAGGCGGGGCATCAGGTCACGGTGATCGACCGCGAGGCCGGCCCGGCGCTGGAGACCAGCGCCGCTAACGCCGGGCAGATCTCACCGGGCTACGCCGCGCCGTGGGCCGCGCCGGGCGTACCGCTGAAGGCGATCAAATGGATGTTCCAGCGCCATGCGCCGCTGGCGATTCGCCTTGACGGCACCGGCTTCCAGCTGAAGTGGATGTGGCAAATGCTGCGCAACTGCGACACCCGCCACTATATGGAAAACAAAGGGCGGATGGTGCGGCTGGCGGAATACAGCCGCGACTGCCTGAAAACCCTGCGTGAAACCACCGGTATTTCCTATGAAGGCCGCCAGGGCGGCACGTTGCAGCTGTTCCGCACCGAACAACAGTATGAGAACGCGACCCGCGATATCGCGGTGCTCGAAGACGCGGGCGTGCCGTATCAGCTGCTGGAGGCCTCGCGGCTGGCGGAAGTGGAACCCGCGCTGGCCGAAGTTGCCCACAAGCTCACCGGCGGGCTGCGTCTGCCTAACGATGAAACCGGCGACTGCCAGCTGTTCACCCAACGGTTGGCCAAAATGGCCGAGCAGGCGGGCGTCCAGTTCCGTTTTAACACGCCGGTCGAGAGCCTGATCAAAGACGGTGAACGCATCGTCGGGGTGAAATGCGGTGATGAAATCATCAAAGCCGACGCCTACGTGATGGCCTTCGGTTCCTACTCGACCGCGATGCTCAAAGGGCTGGTGGATATCCCGGTTTACCCGCTTAAAGGCTACTCGCTGACCATCCCGATTGTGGAAGAGAGCGGGGCACCGGTGTCGACGATCCTCGATGAAACCTACAAAATTGCCATTACCCGCTTTGATAACCGGATCCGCGTGGGCGGCATGGCGGAAATCGTGGGCTTTAATACCAAGCTGCTCCAGCCGCGGCGTGAGACATTGGAGATGGTGGTGCGCGATCTGTTCCCGCGCGGCGGTCGCGTGGAAGAGGCCACCTTCTGGACCGGGCTGCGCCCGATGACGCCGGACGGTACGCCGGTGGTGGGTAAAACGGCGTTTAAAAACCTGTGGCTCAATACCGGCCACGGTACGCTGGGCTGGACCATGTCCTGCGGTTCCGGGCAACTGCTGAGCGACTTGATGTCTGGCAGAATGCCGGCAATCCCCTATGATGATCTCAGCGTTGCGCGTTACTCGCCGGGCTTTACCCCCACTCGTTTGCAGCACTTGCATGGTGCGCACCACTAAGGAGAAAGCATGTCACGTCCTGTGCTCGCCAGCATCGATCTGCAGGCGCTGAAAGAGAATCTCGCCATTGCCCGCCGGGCCGCCAGCGGCGCTCGCGTCTGGTCGGTGGTGAAAGCCAACGCCTACGGTCATGGTCTGGACCGGGTGTGGAGCGCCCTGCGCGAAACCGATGGCTTTGCGCTGCTGAATCTGGAAGAGGCCATTCTGCTGCGCGAGCGCGGCTGGAAGGGGCCGATTCTGCTGCTGGAGGGCTTTTTCCACGCCGACGAGCTGGAGCTGTTCGATAAATATCGGCTGACCACCAGCGTGCACAGCAACTGGCAGGTTAAAGCGCTGCAAAACGCGCGCCTGCATGCGCCGCTTGATGTCTATCTGAAGGTCAACAGCGGCATGAACCGACTCGGCTTTGCGCCGGAGCGGGTGCAGAGCGTCTGGCAGCAGCTGCGCGGCATGGGCAACGTCGGCGGAATGACGCTGATGTCGCACTTTGCGCAGGCGGAAAACACCGACGGCGTCACCGAGCCCATGCGGCTTATCGAGCAGGCTGCGGAAGGGCTGGAGTGCCCGCGTTCGCTCGCCAACTCGGCGGCTACCCTGTGGCATCCGGAGACCCATTTCGACTGGGTGCGGCCGGGCATTGTGCTGTACGGCGCGTCGCCTACCGGCCAGTGGCAGGATATCGCCAACACCGGTCTGAAGCCGGTGATGACCCTCAGCAGCCAGATTATCGGCGTGCAGAATCTTAAGCCGGGCGATGCGGTAGGTTACGGTAGCCGCTATCGGGCGAAAGAGGAGCAGCGCATTGGTATTGTGGCCTGCGGCTATGCGGATGGCTATCCGCGGATTGCCGCCAGCGGCACCCCGGTGCTGGTGGATGGCATCCGTACCGGCACGGTAGGGGCAATTTCGATGGATATGCTGGCGGTGGATTTAACCCCTTGCCCACAGGCGGGAATCGGTACGCCGGTTGAGCTGTGGGGCAAAGAGATTAAAATTGACGACGTGGCCGCCAGCGCTGGCACCGTAGGCTATGAGCTCATGTGCGCGCTGGCACCGCGCGTACCCGTTGTGACGGTGTAACTTTACGTGTCGCCCGGACGAGGTGCGCAAGCACCGACTCCGGGGAACCCCGGCGTCACTTCGTTCGGCCGGGCGACAAGATGAGAACTACTCACTTTCTTCCTCGGCCACGCGCACGCCGACCTTCAGCACCTGATTTTCCGCTTTCTCGGCCACCGTCCATACCATCCCGGCAAACTCGACCTGGTCACCGACCACCGGCGCGGCGCCCAGCAGGTGCTCGACAATATCCCCCAGCGACTGCTGGTTATCGCGGAACTCCTCACCGCCGTCGAGGCCGTAAATCAGCGCCACGTCGGCAAATTTGGCGTTCGCTTCCAGAATAAAGTCACCAAAGAAGCGCTGATCCAGCGATAACGGCGGCGACTGGCTGAACAGCTTGCCCAGCAGCGGCAGATCGCGTTCACGGCCAATCACGCACAGAATGTCATTCTCCCGCAGGCGGGTGCTGCCGGTTGGGTGCAGCAGCGCGTTGTCGCGAAACAGGGCCGCAATGCGCGTTTCCGGCGGCATATGCAGGTCGCGAAGCGCCGCGCCTACGCACCATTTGTCGGCGCTAAGCTGGTAGACAAATTGCTCCCACGGATTCTCCGGATGAATATCCAGCCCCACGCGGGAGATAGGCCAGCCCACCGGCGGCACCACCACCCGGGCTTTTTTCGCCGCCCATGACAGAGATGTCCCCTGCAGCAGCAGGGAAATCAGTACCACGAAGAAGGCGACGTTAAAGAACAGCCGCGCGTTCTCCAGCCCGGCCATCATCGGGAACACCGCGAGAATAATCGGCACCGCGCCGCGCAGGCCGACCCAGCTGATAAAGGTGCGCTCGCGCAGGTTAAAGCCGCGGAACGGCAGCAGCCCGGCGAACACCGACAGCGGGCGGGCAATAAAGATCATCCAGATGGAGAGCAGCAGCGCAGGAATGGCGATGGGCAGCAGATCCGACGGCGTAACCAGCAGCCCCAGCACCAGGAACATCGCAATCTGCGCCAGCCAGGCCAGACCATCGAAGTTTTGCAGAATACCGAAGCGGTTGCGGATGGGGCGGTTGCCCAGCAGGAAGCCGCACAGATACACCGCCAGAATCCCGCTACCGTTGAGGGTAGTGGTGACGGCGAAAATCATGATCCCGCCGCTCAGCGCCAGCAGCGGATACAGCCCGGCGGGCAGGGCGATGCGGTTGATCATTTGCAGCAGCAGATAGCCGCCGCCAAGACCAATCACAATCCCCAGACCGAACTGCTGAATAATATGCACCAGGAACATCCAGCTCAGGCCGGTTTCATGCTGCTGAATCATCTCGATCAGGGTGATGGTCAGAAACACCGCCATCGGATCGTTACTGCCGGATTCGATCTCCAGGGTCGAGCCCACGCGCTCGTTCAACCCTTTGCCTCCGAGCAGCGAGAACACCGCCGCGGCGTCGGTCGACCCGACAATCGCGCCAATCAGCAGGCCTTCCATCATGTCCAGCTTAAACAGCCAGGCCGCCATCATCCCGGTCAGGCCGGAGGTGAGCAGTACGCCGACTGTCGCCAGCGACAGCGCCGGGCCGAGGGCCACGCGAAAGGAGCTGGCCTGCGTACGCATCCCGCCGTCCAGCAGGATCACCGCCAGCGCCAGGTTACTGACCATATACGCGAAAGGGTAGTTGTCGAACGGAATGCCGCCAATGCCGTCAACGCCTGCCAGCATACCGATGGCTAAAAAGATAACCAGAATCGGGATGCCGAGGCGGGAAGAAAATGAGCTTAAGAGAATACTGCAGGTTACTAAGACCGAACCTAAAATAAAGAGACTAATGACTGCCGTGGCGTCCAATGTTCACGTACTCCCCTAAACGTGCTGACTAGTAACAAAACGTTACCATATTTAGGGCGCGAACATTGGACTAATAAGCGGTGAATATTGTTTTTTTTACTCATTTACTACCGGATGGCCGCTCAGGGTGAGCGTTGAGTGACCGGATGAATGGGTTAACTGCGCCTGCGCGCCGAGCGCCAGCGTCACCGTGCGCTGTTCATGGCCGAAATCGAGGCCGGTAATGACCGGAATGGCCAGCCGGGAACGCAGATAATCGTACATGGCGTTGAGATCGTAACCGGCGTCGTAGTCGTTCGGCGCAGCGCCGGTGAAACTGCCCAGCACGATGGCCCGCTGACGCGACAAAATACCCGCGTGCAGCAGCTGTAGCAGCATGCGTTCGACGCGGAACGGGTGCTCGTTAATGTCCTCCAGCACCAGAATGCCGTCGCGGATCTCCGGCAGCCACGGCGTCCCTATCAGCGACACGATCATCGCCAGATTGCCGCCCCACAGCGTGCCATGAGTCGTGCAGTTCGGGCCGTCACCCGCCCATTCCACGCTATAGGTTGGGTTTTTCAACGCCAGCCAGAAGTGGTGCTCGGTAAAATCGTTGAGTGCTTCCGCACCAAAGTTGCCCGCCAGCATCGGCCCGCTAAAGGTGATGGCGTTGCCGTGGGCCAGCAGACCCATCTGGATCACAGTAAAATCGCTGTGGCCGCAGATCAGCAGCGGATCGCGCTGCTGACGGGCAACCAGCCCCTGCCAATCGATTCGGTCGAGTAAACGACTCGCGCCGTAGCCGCCGCGCACCGGCATCACAATCTGATTTTTCCCCGCCAGCGTCACCAGCCCGTTAATATCGCCCAGACGCTCGCTTTCAACCCCGGCGAAACGGCGGTCGCGGCGGGCAATAACCTGCTGATTGGCGACCTGATGCCCGGCCTCTTCTAATCGCGACACCCCGCGCAGCGCCGCGGATTGGTTAATGCAGTAGCCGGAAGGGGCGATAAGATGAAACTGAGACATGGCATTTCCTTGCTGAGTATGAAACGAGTATCATGCCGCCTGAGCCCGTGGTTGTCATTAACGGCAACAAAGTTCAGCTAAAAGGATAGATGCGTGAAATTAAGATGGTTTGCTTTTTTAATTGTATTACTCGCCGGGTGTAGCTCTAAATCGGATTACCGCAATCCCCCCTGGAACCCTGAAGTGCCGGTGAAGCGAGCGATGCAGTGGATGCCCATTAGCGAAAAAGCCGGTGAGGCATGGGGCGTAAGCCCGCGCCTGATCACCGCGATTATTGCCGTGGAGTCCGGCGGGAACCCGACGCTGGTCAGCAAATCAAACGCGGTCGGTCTGATGCAGCTTAAGGCCTCTACCTCCGGGCTGGACGTATACCGTCATATGGGCTGGAGCGGCCAGCCGTCGACCAGCGAGCTGAAAAACCCCGAGCGGAATATTTCGATGGGCGCGGCCTATCTGAGCATCCTGGAGCACGGATCGCTGGCGGGGATTAACGACCCGGAAGTGATGCAGTATGCGCTGGTGGTCTCGTACGCTAACGGCGCCGGTGCGCTGCTGCGCACCTTCTCGTCGGACCGTAAAAAGGCGATTGCGGAAATTAATGAACTGGATAAGGATGAGTTCTTCGAGCATGTGGTGAAGAACCATCCGGCACCGCAGGCGCCGCGCTATATCTGGAAAGTACAGAAAGCGATGGACGCCATGTAGTTAGCGGACTTTATTGGCCCGTTCGCGGGCCTCACGCTCCAGCGAGAAAATAATGCGCTGGAGCGATCGTTCCAGCGCCGGGGTAATATGCAGGAAACGGAAGCTGAGGCGCGGTACGACAACGGTTTCATTTTTACGATCCACCATCTTGCGTTCGCTGATCGCCAGCAGCTGGACATCAAAGCGAAAACGCCCCCATTCCCCCATATCCAGTTCGATCTCTTTCAGCTCCATGCCGCACTGCAGGCATTCCGGCGGCGGTGCATCCAGCAGCGCGCCCATGCCCCCCAGAGAAAGGTCAACCAGACGGAAGCGCAGCGCGGTTTTATCCGGCAGCGTCGCCACGCCGTAATAGGCGGGGTGCAGCGGCGCGGGAATACGGAAAAATTCGCGGCGCTGAATAAACCACAGCGACGGCGGCGTCGGCATCACAAAAGCCGGTAGCCCCTGAAAATCGGCGACCTGCATTTGCTCAACGCTAAATTCAATTTTTGCGCCGTTAGTCTCGGCCACCATGGTGAGATTTTTGGCGGCGCGGGCGGCTTCGTTGTCTCCGCCCTGGCTGCCAAAGTCGATCACCAGCCGCTCCTGACTGGCGTCGAGAATACGGCTAATAAACTGGTGCGATGACCAGCTGACGCGCAAAACGGTCCCGGCGCGCTGCAGATCGCGAAGAATATTGACGATGGCTAACGGGTTTTGCTTAAGAAACTGTTCGTTGTGCTCACTCACCTGAAATGGCTCCTGAAGGGCAGGCTCTCAGTAAACTATCGGCTTCGGAAGAGATAACTTAAGCGTCGCCAATAAATTATTTAACATTGCGGTAGATTTGTGCAGCTGAACTGACTTAAGGCAGCGTGTACGTCAATTTTCGTGTCCGTACGAATAAAATATCATCGCCGTGCCAGGTTTTTTAAGAACAATTACCTATACTTGAAACATTAGCGGCGCAGAATGTCGGCGCTTTTATTGTTGTTAATGGAACAGGAGAGGTGGGAAAAATGGGTATTATTACCTGGATTATTTTTGGTCTGATTGCCGGTGTTAGTGCCAAACTGATTATGCCGGGGCGCGATGGGGGTGGCTTTATCCTCACCTGTATCCTGGGGATTGTCGGGGCGGTTGTGGGTGGCTGGCTCGCCACCACGTTCGGCGTAGGTGGCAGCGTCACCGGCTTTAACCTGCACAGCTTCCTGGTAGCCGTGGTTGGCGCCATCGTTGTGCTGATCGTATTCCGCCTGATTCGCCGCGAATAACATCTCCCGACGGCCCCGCAAGGGGCCGCTTCTCATTAGACGTAAAATAAGACCTCGATCACATTTTTTAATCCCTGTTTATTTTGGGGTTGAATAGTAAATGCGGATGATAATAATTATCGTTTTTTGTTTGTATCTGAGCTTAACGATAATGAATAACACCGTTTTTCGCCGTTGCGCACTCTCTGGGATGATTGCACTCGCGCTTGCGCCGCAGGCCTATGCCGAAAAAAATGAAACCACCATGGTGGTCACCGCTTCCGGTGAGGGCAGCGAGCTGCCAGGCTGGACCAATAGCGCCACCAAATCGGCGGTGGCGGAAAGCAAAACGCCGCAGGTGATCAACACCATCAGCCAGCATGAAATCAGCCAGCGTCACGCCACCTCGGTGAATGAAATTCTGCGCTATGCCCCCGGTGTGGCCACCGAGTCGCGCGGCAGCACGACCTATATGAGCGAATATAAGATTCGCGGCTTTAACGTGGATAACGAATTCTATAACGGCATCCAGTTACCCTATAACGTGACCGGCAATACCAAGGCGCGCATCGACCCGCTGCTGATTGACAGCGTGGACATCCTCAAAGGCCCGTCCTCCGTGCTGTACGGCAGCGGCTCGCCGGGTGGTCTGGTCAACATTCAGGGGAAAAAACCGCAAACCACCCCGCGCACGGAAATCGGTTTTAACACCGGCACCCGCAACCTTAAAGAAGGCTACCTGGACTCAACCGGGCGCATCGCCAACAGCGACTGGAGCTATCGCCTGCTGGGCAAAGCGACTGAGGGTGACGATCAGGCGCACACTACCCGCTATGAAGATTATCTGGTGGCCCCCAGCGTGACCTGGCAGCCGAGCGAGCAAACCCGTCTGACGCTGGATGCGCTGGCGCAGAATACGCCGAGCCTGACGCCGTCGAACCCGCTGCCGCTTTCCTATTTACGCTCAAGCTACGCCAATAAACGCGATTACGCTGGCGATGACTGGAACGGCTTCAAACAGCGCCAGTGGATGGTGGGCTACAGCTTCGAACACCAGTTCGATAGCGGCTGGGGCATTGCCCAGAAAGCGCGCTACTTTGATATCGACAGCCATCAGCAAAGCGTCTATTCCACCGGTAATACGGGTAACCCGGTATATGAATTAAACCGTTTTGCCTATACCACCGATGAGGATCTGCACAGCTTCAATATCGACAACCAGATTACGCGGACGCTGGCGTTCGGCGACTGGCAGCACCACCTGCTGGCCGGGTTCGACTATCAGAAGCTGAATTCGCATTACCACTATCGCTATGCTTCTGTTACTCCGGGCATCGACATGCGCAACCCGGACTTTGGTCAGGTCAATGAACAGGCGCTGGGGCTCTACACCGCCCAGAAAAACCGCCTCTCATACAACCAGAAAGGCTACTATCTGCAGGATCAGATGGCCTGGGGCGGCCTGAACATTCTTGCCAGCCTGCGCTACGACGAATACCAGTCGGCGACCACCGACTATCTCAATAACGGTGAGAAAGAGTGGATCTCTCAGGATCGCGTCACCAAGCGTCTGGGCATGCTGTACGCGTTTGATAACGGGCTGTCGCCGTTTATCAGCTACTCGGAAGGGTTTAAACCGGTGTCTCCGGCGAACGGCCTGACCGCCGACCAGGTGAAACCGACCACCAGTAAACAGGTGGAGGGCGGCCTGAAGTACCTGCTGGCAGACTATGCGACGACCTTTACCGCATCGGTATTTAACATTCGCCAGAAAAACGTTCTCAGCGCGGATCCGAGCTGGGTGTACCGTCAGACCGGGGAGATTGAGTCTAAAGGGGCGGAGCTGTCGGTCATCAGCCGGCCAACCGACAACATCAACCTGATCGCCAACTACGCCTATACTCACGCCATCAACACCGAGGACGAGAGCTACCAGGGAAAACGTCCGACGCAGGTGCCGGAAAACGCGTTCAATCTGTGGGGCGACTATACCTTCGACCAGAGCCTGGTGCGTGGGCTGACGATCGGCGCGGGCGCGCGCTATACCGGGCCGATGGAAATCTCCCCGGATAACACGGCCGGTAAACTGGGGGGCACGACGCAGTACGATATGTCGCTGTCTTACGATATGTCGGCGCTGGACAGCAGCCTGAGCGGGCTGATGCTGAAAGCCAGCGCGCAGAACCTGACCAACAAAGAGACGCTGACCTGCTATGACAGCACCAACTGCTGGATTGGCCGCGATCGTACGGTGCAGGTGGGGGCGAGCTATACCTTCTGATGGGGATGTCCCGGCGTCGCTTTAATCCGCAAGGTTAGCGACGCCGGGAGTTTGCTTTACTGCGCTGCGGCCAGCGCCTCTTTGATCCAGCCGTCAAACGTCTGCTGGTGGGCGTGGATCCAGCCGTCCACATGACGCTGAATATCGGCGGCGCTCGATTCACCCTTATGCATCAGCTGGTTCTGAGCATTGACGTCAGCCAGCGGCAGTTTGGCGATGGCAAACAGCTTCGCCGCGGCGGGGTTTTTGGCCGCCCATTCTTTGTTGGCCACGATAAACTCGTTGTTGACCGCAAAACCGTAGTTCTTACCGTTAGGCAGTTCGGTATTCTGGTCTTTCAGCGAGCCCGGGTTGGCGGAGAACGGAACGGTCAGCCAGACCACGTCTTTACCGGGCTTCAGCTCATCGCTGACCCAATAAGGTGTCCAGGTATAATAAATGACCGGCTTACCGGCTTTATAGCGGGAGAGGGTGTCGGCAATAATCGCCGAATAATTTCCCTGATTCTGCGTGACCGTATTGCTGAGGCCATAGGCTTTAATCTGAGTATCGATCACCGAGCCGCAAACCCATCCGGGGTTACAGCCAGCCAAATCCGCTTTACCGTCACCGTTGGCGTCAAATAATTTCGCCAGCTTAGGGTCTTTGAGCTGAGAAATATCCGTAATGTTATATTGCTCAGCGTTTTTTTTATCGATCATGTACCCCTGAGCGGCATTACTAATATAAGTACCCTGGCGGTAGAATTTCCGATCGCCGCCGCTGGCGTCATACATATCCTGCTGCATCGGCAGCCAGTTAACGGCCATATAGGTGGCGTCACCGGCAGCAATCGCGGTATAGGCGACGTTATATTCCACCTCTTCCGTCGGGGTGACGTCATAGCCGAGCTGCTTCAGCGCGCGGTTGATGATTTCGGTCTGGAAAGTCTCTTCCGGTAGGGTACTTTGTACCGGGTGAACGGTAATGCCTTTGCCAGGAAGGTCTGCGGCAAAAAGCGTAGGGGAGGCGAATAGCACTGCCAGCGTAATAGTGCGTAGCGTGGTTGTTTGCATAATAATAACCTTATTATTTTCGCGTGTTAAGCCAGAGGTGGCAAATTATCCCGCTTGGATAAAAGGTGGAAATAAGGAAAGAGATAACGAATAAATTCTCCTGAGCCTGATGACAATAACTTTACCCTAGCATAATACCTCGCGCGCGCAATCCTAAATATCCGCAATTATTCTTTCATAGCTTTATTTCGGGCTAAGGATATTCCTAAAAATAATCGCGCTAGGGTTATCTCGTGGCGAATGAATACGACGAATGAGTGATTTCCCCCGCGTAGCGCGCGCGATAAGATGAGACGCATAATTCTCATTAAAAATGAGGATGCAAGGACGTAAAGCAAGCGCTATTGGCGAAATCTGCTGATACGGGGTAATTCTCACAGGAAGTGGAGGATGGATGAAAATTGTACATGGAATCAGTCTGGCGCTGGTAGGGTTGATGTTATCCAGCGTTGCACAGGCTCAGAGTCGGGTATCTTCCGGCACCATTCACTTTATTGGTCAGGTGGTTGAAGGCGCTTGCGACGTCTCGTCACACCGTCAGACGCTACAGATTGCCTGCTATCGTGATGGCGAACATCGGGTCCAGCAGGTGACGATGTCAACCACCGATAATGCCCCCATCATGCCGATTATCAGCAAAATCGATCGTCGGACGTTGCCGGGGACTCCTCATCTCCAGGAAGTGACTATCCATTATCTCTGAGCCTTGTCTCCCGCCGCGGCCTTTTCCATGACGGAAAGGCCCTTGGTTTTATTTCCTGCCTCGCGACTATGGCGCTTCTGGTGATACTTCGCCGGCTGCGCGCATGGTCCCCGGTGAGTGGCCGACCACCCGCTTAAAAGCCCGGCTAAACGCCGCCACCGAGCTGTAGCCCAGCTTCAGCGCCACGGTTTCAATTGCCTGCTGTTCCTGGCCGATATATTGCACCGCCAGCCGCATGCGCAGTTCGCCCAGATACTTCGCGGGCGTGGTGCCGGTGGCAGAGAGAAAGCGTTCTGCGAAGACCGAGCGGGAGGTTCCGGCCTCTTTGGCTAAATCGGCCACGCTCCAGTTAATACCGGGCTGCTGGTGCATAGCGTAGATGGCGCGGCTCAGACGCGGATCGCGCAGCACCTGAATCCACCCGGTGGCCTTCCCGCAGCCCGCCTCTACCCAGCCGCGGACGATCAGCGCCGCAACCACATCCGCCAGCCGGGCGAGGATCCCGGCAAAACCGACCTGACGTCCCAGCGATTCACGTTCCATCGCTGATAGCAGCGGATGGATCTCCGGCCAGGTCGACATCAGGCGGCTGACCATCATAACTTCCGGCATCGCTTTGACCAGCGGCTGCATACCGCCGAGATCGAAATCCATACATCCGCTGAATATAACCACGTTACCGCCGTCGGCGCAGGGCTGGCAGTGGATGTCGCACACCGAGCTGCAAATCGGCTCGCTGGGGAAGTCAGCCAGCGGGGTGATGTCGGCGGCGTCATCGGAGAGCAGGGCGTGGGCATCGCCGTTGGGAATAAACAGCGCGTCGCCGCTTTGCAGCTCGAAACGCGCGCCGCTCTGCGTCTTTAACAGCGCGGGGCCCTGGCTGACGAAATGAAATTGCGCTTTACCGGCCGCCTGCCCGAAGGCCACGCCAAAGGGCGCGCTGGCTTCAATGCGGCGATATCTCACGCCGGAAAGGCGCATTCCGCGCAGCAGCTCGCTGATTAAATCGGGGGCAGGGTGGGTCATAGTCGCAACTCCGGACGAATTATCAATAATTGGAGATTATATGTCATAGATCGTCCAGGCGGAACTTTCTATGCTTTGCGACAGACATCACATTTTCATAACGGGAGAGTAACAGATGAATTCATGCGTCGCTGAAAGCGGGTCCTTAGCCCCGGCAAAACCCGCCTGGCGTGCCGTATGGTCGCTTGGGCTGGGCGTTTTCGGTTTGATCACCGCCGAGTTTCTACCGGCCAGCCTGTTAACCCCGATGGCGGCAAGCCTCGGCGTTAGCGAGGGCGTTGCCGGGCAAACGGTGACGGCGACCGCGCTGGTGGCGCTGGTGACCGGGCTACTGATCGTCTCCGCAACCAAAAGCATCGATCGCCGCTGGGTGCTGATGTTCTTCACGCTGCTGCAGATTGTCTCCAGCCTGCTGGTGGCCTTTGCGCCATCGCTGCACGTGCTGTTAATGGGGCGGCTGCTGTTGGGCATCGCTATCGGCGGCTTCTGGGCGATGTCGACCGCCACCGCCATGCGGCTGGTGCCGGCGAGCGATGTGCCGAAAGCGCTGTCAATTATCTTTGCCGGCGTCTCGATAGCCACCGTGGTGGCGGCACCGCTCGGCAGCTTCCTCGGTAGTCTGGTCGGCTGGCGTAACGTCTTTATCCTCTGCGTGGTGCCCGGCGTGCTGGCGCTGCTGTGGCAGCTGTGGGTGCTGCCGTCGATGCGTCCGGATCACGGCGGCAGCCTGGGCACGCTGTTTAATGTGCTGCGCCGTCCTGGCATGGTTGGCGGACTGCTGGCGACTATTTTTATTTTTAGCGGCCATTTTGCCTTTTTCACCTACCTGCGCCCGTTCCTTGAAACGGTTGGCCAGGCCAGCGTGGAAACCATTTCGCTGATCCTGCTCGGCTTTGGCGTCGCGAATTTTATCGGCACCTCGATTGCCGGATATCTGCTGACGCGCAATCTGCGCCTGACGCTGGCGCTGGTGCCGTTCGCGATGGGGATTCTGGCGCTGCTGATGGTTGCTTTTGGTCACCTGGCGCTGCTGGACGGCCTGCTGGTGACGCTGTGGGGATTCGCCTTCGGTCTGGTACCGGTGGGCTGGTCAACCTGGCTTGCCACCACGGTACCGGATGAAGCGGAAAGCGCGGGCGGCCTGTTAGTCGCCGCCATTCAGCTGGCGATTAGCGCCGGTGCGGCAGGCGGCGGGCTGGTCTTTGACCTGAACGGGGCCAGCGGCGTCTTTACCGCCAGCGGCGTGCTGCTGGTGGTGTCCATGATGGTGGTACTGGCGGGCGTGCGGGTCAAAGCGGCAACGCTGGAGTAACGCGCGGCCCTCCGGGCGTCCTGCCGATGCGCAGGGCGCCCGGGGGAATCAGGCAAGCAGGTAGCTTAGCCCGGTAAATGCCACCATCCCGGCGATCACGGTGGCAAACAGGCTGCGGCTCACGATGCCGACCAGCGTGGCCACCGCGGCGGCGAGCAGCGAAACGCTAATACCGCTGGCGGTTAGCGCCGGTTTACCGATCAGCTCGGCGGCGATAATGGCCGACATAATGGCGGCCGGAATAAAGCTCAGCCACTGCTGCAGCGCAGGCGGCATACGAAAACGTGACAACAGCAGCACCGGCACGGTGCGCATCAGCGCGGTGACCACCGCCGAAGCAATAATGGCGAGCAGAATATTGCGTTCCATCCTAGCGTTCTCCCTTCACGAACAGGCGCAGCCCCAGCGTCGCCAGGGTCGCGGAAACCGACGCGGCGACGATCACCACCACGCTGGTATCGGTATGACCCGCCATGATCAGCGTAATCAGCACCGAAACGGCGATGGCGACGGTTTCCAGCAGCCGACGGCGGCTGGCGAACCACAGCATCAGCACCAGGCCGATAAACATCGACACCAGGCTAAAGCTCAACCCTTCCATCAGCGCAGGCGGTAGCGCCGAGGCCAGCCCCGCGCCGACGATACAGGCGAGGATCCAGTTCAGCCACGCGGCGACGTTAATGCCCAGCATCCAGGCAAACGGCACTTTACCGTGCGCGCCGCCGTGCTGAACCGCTACGCCAAACGTTTCGTCGGTGAGCAGCAGGCCGCTGATAATTTTTTGTAGGGTGGTATGTTCACGAAAGAAGACGCTCATCGCCGAACTCATCAGCAGATAGCGGAGGTTAACCAGCAGCACGCTGACCACCACCGACGCCACCTCCGCGCCCGCGGCCCACAGCGAGTAGAATAAAAACTGCGCCGACCCGGCGTACAGCAGGCTGGCCAGCAGCGCCGTTTGCAGGGTGGTGAAGCCGGAAAGCGTGCCGATGGCTCCGGCGGCAAAGCCAATACTCCAGTAGCCGGGGATCGTCGGGAAACAGGCGACGACGCCGGCGCGAAACTGTGCTCTGGTCTCGTGATTCGCTGAGACCGTTGTTTTCATCAACATCCATTTTTCCCGTGATATAAAGCGCGATAATCATAAGCCTGTGTAGGAATACGATTATCATATGGCGAGGCGTCGCGCACGCAGAAAAACACGGGGTCGCGTGATGCGGGTTGAGAGAGGGCGACTCACGCCGCCGCCCTCTGCTCAGGAGAATTACCGCCCGGTCACCACATCAATCAACTCATTCGCCAGCTGGCTAAAACGGCCAATCCGCACGTGGATCGTACCGTCCTCGCTGGCCGTCGTATATTTCGCCTGCTCAAGCGGCGCTTCAACCTGCGTTTTCTCGGCATAAATCTCCGACTCGGCAACCCGCTTTAATCTGTCCGGCTGCGGATGCGCGACGGTGGAAATCACCAGCCAGCGCGGCGCGTTGATGCCGGGCTGTACCTGCATGCGGGCGAAGAGGCGATGGCTTTCCAGCAGCGCCGGTTTACGGTATTCGAAGTCGGCGTAGGCCAGTTTTTGCAGCGGTTGCCACTGGGCGTCATAAATCACCGCCTCGGTGGCAAGGAAGTGTTTCTCATTCAGCGGCGTGGTCAGCTCAATGGTGTACGCGCCGTTATAGGCCGGCAGCGCCAGCAGCTGGGCGCGAGCGCTGCCGTTGGCCAGCGCAATGCGCGGCGTTTGCGCGTCGAAGATTAGCGTTCGCGAGGACTTGCCGTTAAAACTCTGCGCTGGCAGCTGTTCAAGCGTCGTGCAACAGGCGGCGGGGGAGAGGCTGCGGGTTTCCGTGACCGTCGAAACAGGCTGCGCGCAGCCGCTCAGCCACAGCAGGCCAAAAGCCAGTGGGATCATCTTTTTCATCATTGTTCGCTCCTGAATCATGTTGTCCGTTACCACCACAGCTCGAAGTTAAACCCGAAGGTCACTTCTTCCGTGCTTCCGCGATCGCTTTTCACCGGCGCGGCATATTTGCTGTGATTGCCGTAGCTGTTGAGACGCTCCCACTGGGTGTCTGAGTCGGACCAGGTCACAAACAGGCGCAGCGCCGGGCGCGCCCACACGCCTTTACCGGCCTGAATCATCTGCGCCAGCGTCACTTTGTACATGCTGTTGACGCCCGCGTGGTTCTGCGCGTCGACGCGCTCGTAGCCGAATTCCAGCGCCGTGGCCAGATAGTCGTTCCAGCTGTACTGCGGACGTAAACCGGCACTGAACCAGGTCATCCCGCTGTTGTTATCGAGGTTGAGATCCTGCCAGGCGATGGAGTACATGCTCTGGATGTTGTCGGTGAAGTTAATTTCGCCGTAGTTAAAGATGCGCCAGCTATAGCCATCGTGGTTAACGCCGGTGTTGTATTTCGTGGCGCTGGCGCCTTCCGCGCTCATCAGCCCGCCCGCCAGCGCGTCGCGTCCGTACTGGAAGGCCAGCGAGTTGCTGCCCATCGACCAGGCCTGACGATAGATTAACGACAGCATGGAACCGTCGGTGGTGATGTCTTTTTCAGCGTAGCTTGAATTCTGGGCGAAAACGTAGTTAAGACCGGCGGTTAAATCAGCATCGTCGTTGATTTTCAGCTCGCTCAGACGCAGGTCGATGTTGTGCAGCGCGCGTTCATCGGCGCTGGATTCCGGGGCCAGCCAGGCGACGTGGCCTTTGGCGAAGCCGAGGTCGACGTTTTCCAGGCCGATACCGTTGTCGGAGACGTCCCAGTATTTAATATCGATCATATGCACTTCGTGGCGCTGGTAAAAACGCTTACCGACCCAGATTTTGGCATCAGGCTGGCCGGGTAAAATATTATAAACGGAAGCCCAGGTCTGGAGCGTACCCACATCGCCCCACGACTCGCCGCTGCCGATATACCAGGTAAAATCAAAGATGGCATCGGTGCTGGTGGTAATATCGGTTTTAAATCCGCCTTCCCACCAGTTCATTTCATTACCTAAACGATAATTACCAAAACCTTCCGAAGCGCGAATAACGTCATTCAATTTTCCTTTGCCGTCATTCTTGTCTTTATTATTGGTATAGATATTTCCCCATTTTACGTAACCCATGGGGGTAAAGTTTTCTAATGCGGCGGAGGCAGAAAAAGGCAATGCTAAAGCGAGCAGAGGTAAAAGACCACGGCGTATCATCATATAAAATTCCATACTGTTTTTTATTTATGAATGAATGTTGCCAGCGGCGGGATGGCCGCTGGCAGGGTACTAGCAATCAGGCACGTCTTTCAACCAGCGCCGCCATCACGTCGTCGTGATATTGGCCGTTGAGTTTGTAATAACGGCGGTAAATAAAGAAACTCGCGGAGACCAGAATAAAGGGAATGGCGATCATCAGGATGCGCATACCGAAGACGGTATCGGCGTCCTGCACTTCATTGGGCACGTAGCCGATGATGGTCAGGCCAATACCGATCAGGAAGCCCGCGAACGCCGAGGCCGCTTTCACCAGCATGGTCTGCACCGAGAAGATGACGCTTTCGCTGCGCATTCCGGTTTTGTACTCGCCGTAGTCCACCACGTCGGCCAGCATCACCGTGGCCATTGCCAGCGAGAAGCCGGAACCCAGCTTAAGCAGCGCGCCGGAGAGGCCGACCAGGATGTGGCTTTCCGGCATAAAGACCCCGGAGAACAGTAATATCGCGCAGCTCAGCAGCGGGAACAGGCAGGCGAGACGCCAGACCGTTGGGCGGGAGACGCTGGCCACCACTTTCGGGAACAGCACCAGCCCGGCAATTTCCGCCGCACCGGACAGCATCATAAAGACCGGGAACAGGTCTTTATTGCCGATGGCGTAAGCGAAGTAGTAAATCGCAAAGCCGCCCGCCAGCTGCATCGCCATGTTAAAGGTGAGCACGATGCCAATCAGCGCCTTCAGCTGGTCGTTTTTGGTGATGATATTGACCATATCCTTAAAGCTGATTTTCGGTTTGCTGATCTTCACGTCCACGACATCTTTGACGTTCACCACAGTAATAATCGCGCTGATAATAAAGAAGACGGCAATAGCAATACTGACGCGAACGAAGCCGGTGGCGCTGTCGCCGTCACCGAGCAGCTCGATCGCCTTCAGGCCGAAAGCGCCCATCAGCAGCCAGGCGATGCTGGCGAACAGACGCGGAATAACGACGATCTTTTCGCGCTCTTTTTTCTCTTTGGTTAATGACGGAATCATGGACCAGTAAGGAATATCCATCATGGTATAGGTCATTCCCCATAACACGTAGGAAACCGAGGCATAAACATAAAGCCAGACGCCTTCAAATTCATGGCAAATAAAGACGCCAATCATCGCCACGGAATTGACAATGGTGCCAATTAAAATCCACGGGCGGAATTTACCCCAGCGGCTTTGCGTATTATCAACAATTAATCCCATCACCGGGTCGGTTATGGCATCCCAGATTCGGGCGAATAAAAATAATGAACCGACAAAGGCGGCAGATAGGCCGACCACGTCAGTATAATAGAACATCAGGTACAGATAGATAATGGAGCAGGCAAGATCCTTGCCGAGCGCTCCAATGCCATAGGAGAGCTTGCTGGTATTACTAATACTCATATGCGTCCCTTTTTTTAATTACGGCAACAAAGATGAAATATTAAGGCTGTGCTTCAAGCAACAGCAGCACGGCAGATTCCGGATCCAGTACCGGCATCGCCAGCCCGGCATGTTGCAGCCAGTCGCCCGTTAAGATGACGCCTTCTTCCACCCATGCCGGTTGGGTACTAACAATCCCATTGCGGAAGTTGTCGGCGGCATCGACAACGCGCACTCGATAACTGATTTGCGGGTCCAGCCCTTGCAGGCGCAGCGTGCCGCTCAGCGCCCATGTCGGCATGGCGAGCTGGGCAACGGCGACCAGCGCCTGACGGCGGTCGGCGGAAACGATAGCGGTGATGCTTTGTGCCTGCGGATCGTCGCTGTCGAGGCGGTACAGCGTGCCTTCGTGGATCAGCGGGCGGTGCTGTTTGTAGATCTCGATATAGCGGCTGAAGCCTGCTTTATCCTCGTCAGAGGCCTGTAGCGGGTCGAGTTCAATACCCAGATGGCCAAAGAGGGCGGTGATGCCGCGGAAATGAATGTCGGACACCCGGCGGGTGGAGTGGCTCTTTTTGGCGCCAATGTGCGCGCCCATGACTTCCGGCGGGAAGAAGTAGCTGAAGCCGCGCTGAATGGCGTGGCGTTCGAGCGCATCGTTGTTATCCGACGGCCAGAAACGCTGAACGTGGCGCAGAATTTCATAGTCGATACGCCCGCCGCCGGCGGCGCAGGATTCAATGTCGACGTTCGGATGCTTCGCGCGCAGTTTGGCCATTAATTGGTACAGGCGCTCTACCTGACGGGTTTGCGCCGGGCGCAACTGATGGCCCGGCTGGACCACTTCGCGGTTCATATCCCACTTCAGGTATGAAATAGCGTAGCGGCTGAGCAGGGTGTCCAGGCGTTCGTACAGGTAGCTGAAGACCGCGTCATTGCTCAGATCCAGCACGTACTGGTTGCGACCGGTAGGCTGCTGATAATCACTGAGCTGAAGCAGCCAGTCCGGATGCTGACGATAGAGGTCGGAATTTTTGCTGATCATCTCCGGCTCAACCCACAGACCGAAGGTCATGCCCTGTTGCAGCACGTGCGCAATCACCGGCTCCAGCCCCTGCGGATACTTGCTCTCGTCGACAAACCAGTCGCCCAGCGCCGCGGTGTCGTCGTTGCGGCCAATAAACCAGCCATCATCAATGATAAAACGCTCGACGCCCATCTGCGCGGCCTCGGTCGCCATCTGCATGATGTACTCCGGGTTATGATCGAAGTAGATCCCTTCCCAGGTGTTGAGGTGAACCTGTCTCGGCTGCGCTGGCGTGAAGGAGAGCAGCTGGCGGCGAACGTGGCGGTGGAACTGCTGGCTCATGCCGTTCAGCCCGCGGTCGCTCCAGGTAGCATACAGCCACGGCGTTGAAACGGATTCCTCAGGCTGGAGCACAATTTCGCCCGGAACATACAGCGCTTCGGCCTGTAAAACGCGACGGCCGTCGGCTTTCACGTCGATGCGCATGCGGTGGTTGCCGCTCCAGGCAAAGTGCGCGCCCCAGACTTCACCGTGGTTTTCACCAAAGCCCGTGGTACCACTAATCAGCGCCGGGTAGTGCTGGTGCGAGGTGCGACCGCGACGGTTCTCCTGCTGATAGCCGCCGTGCAGCAGCGCGTGGCGGTGCTGCTGGAATTCATAGACCCAGCGCCCATAGAACGAGAGGCATTCGTTGGCGCGTTCCGGCAGAGGCAGGGTGACGGCCAGACGCGAGACGTCGTAGGCGCCTTCACCGATATTAGTAAGCGTGTGGCTGAGACGAATGACGTCGCTGTCGCGATCGAACAACAGATGTGAAACCACGCGCAGGCCCGCCGCACGATCTTCGCTGCGGATCAGCAGCCCGTCGGCGGTTTCTTGCACCTCATCAATGGTAAACACCGGTGACCAGTGCTGCCCATTACGGTGGCCTTCAATGCCCGGGCTGCCGAACAGGCCGCGACCGTTTTCCGCCATCAGCGAAACCGGCGTGTCCTTATCCAGTCGGCCATAAGGTACGGCGCGTGCGAGGGCGGTTTTTACCGCCGCATTGGCGGCCATTTTCCGGCCCCAGTAGAGGATTTCACCGCCGTTAGCGGTATCGATACATAAAGTGGAGGTATTACCAGAGAGAAAGCGCGTCGGTTCCATCACGTCATCCTGTTATACATATTCCTGTTGATGATGGGATATTAACATCCATTACAAATTGTAATTGTGACCGCTCACTCAGATGTTGTTAGATGCTCATTTTTCTCGACTTTTAGGCCGATTAATACTCACTATTATTAACGATTAAACCCATAATTCATTGATTTTAATTGGGTTATTTAATTATGTGAGCGATTAACAATTTATTCAAAATGTGATGTGGGTTTAGCAGGCCAAAAAAAGCGGCGGCTCTGATGGCCGCCGCGAAAGGGATGCATTGCAGGGTTAACGACGCGCCCAGCGCAGACTGTAGTGGTAGTGCGGCTGTTGCAGCAGATACTCCTCCGAAACGCTCGGGCTCCAGGAGTCATCGCCGCCAATCCCCATATGGAAGCCGTCAATGTTCAGCCAGCTTCCGGTTTCCTCAACCAGCAGGTGGCGATGCGAAGTTTCACGCAGCTGATCCTGGCTGTAGCGGCTGAGGTTAAACTGGAAATCACCGCGCCACAGGTTGGCACCGTATTCCAGACGACGGGTGCCGCAGCGTAGGCCGTTTTCACTCGGGAATACGTACGGCGTGTACATATCAGCCAGCGGAAGCTGCCAGCGGTCGTACTGTGCCGACGCGCAGCGGTCGGGGTAGTTTTCGTGCGGGCCCAGGCCCAGCCAGCTAACCTGCGGCGCCACTTCGGCCAGCTGGCAGGTCAGGCCGATACGCGCCGGTGACGGCGTGCCGCGCGCCACGTCAACGTCGACGCTGATATGCAGCTCGCCCTGGTCATCAATCAGATAGGTTTTACGGCTGATAAACAGCAGCTTACCGTGCGCCAGCCAGTGATGCTCCGAACGCAGCTGCACCGCCTGCGCCAGCACATCGGCGTTCAGGCTGACGGTGCGGCACTCCATCGCGTAATGACCGGCGGCTTTCCAGCGCTCGACCCAGGCGTTGGGATCGATACGCGTGACTTCGCTGACGCCGATATCGTTGTCCAGCGGTGCGCGGGTGAACTGATCCTGTAACGGCGTCAGCAGCACATTTTGCCCCTGACTTACCCACTGGGTGAGCAAACCGCTGGCGCGATCGAACTGCCACTGCTGATCGCTATGCTCAATCAGGAAATGTGCGTCGCTTTGCGTCAGCGTCGGGGCGTGACCGTTAGCGGCGGCAGGCGCGGCGGACAGCAGGCCCGGCAGCGGCCACTGCCCGTGCGCACAGACGTGACCGGCGTCGCTCCAGCGGGTGGCTGCGTTCTGGCGCACCTCGACGTTCAGCCACACTTCACCGCTGCGGGCGATCGCCGGCAGATCCAGCGCGATCGTCTGTTTACCCTGCGGGGGAATCGCTAGCGCGACGCTGCCGCTGGCGAGCGCTTCACCGTCGAGTTTCAGCGTCCAGAAAAGCTGTTCGTTGTCGGTGGCGCGGAACAGGTATTCGCTGGTCACTTCAAGCTGATTGTCGTCCAGCAGGCGGAACTGGAAGAACTGCTGCGCGTAGCGCGCTTCATGCAGCGACGGGTGGGGCGTGCGGTCGGAGAAGACCAGGCCATTCATGCAGAACTGACGGTCGTTCGGCGTATCGCCAAAGTCGCCGCCGTAGGCGGAGAAGGTCTGGCCGTTTTCGTCGCGTTTGTTCAGCGACTGGTCAACCCAGTCCCAGACAAAGCCGCCCTGCAGGCGCGGATACTGACGGAAGGCCTGCCAGTATTTATGGAAGCCGCCAAGGCTGTTGCCCATGGCGTGGGCGTATTCGCAAAGGATCAGCGGGCGGTTTTCTCCCGGCATGCTGACCCATTTTTTGATTGACCACTTTGGCACTTCCGGGAACGGCTGGTCCTGGTCGACGCGGGAATACATCGGGCAGATGATATCGGTGGCTGAACTGTTCGCGCCGCCGCCTTCATAGTGCACCGGGCGGGTCGGATCGTTGGACTTGATCCAACGGTAGAGCGCGTCGTGATTATCACCGTGCCCGGACTCGTTGCCCAGCGACCAGATAATAATGGAGGGGTGGTTGCGGTCGCGCTGCACCATGCGGGTGACGCGTTCGCTCATCGCGGGCAGCCAGCGCGGATCGTCGCTGAGACGGCGCATCGGCACCATGCCGTGGGTTTCGATATTCGCTTCATCGACGACGTACAGCCCGTAGTAATCGCACAGGCGATACCACTGCGGATGGTTAGGGTAGTGGGAGCAGCGTACGGCGTTAAAGTTATTCTGCTTCATCAGCAGAATATCCTGACGCATGGTGTCGATATCCATCACCTGGCCGTTCTCCGGGTGATGCTCGTGGCGATTGACGCCGCGGATCAGCAGCGGTTGGCCGTTAACCTTCAGCAGGCCGCCGCTGATTTCAACCTTGCGGAAGCCGGTATCATAGGCTTCTGCTTCCACCACATTTTCGCCCTGTTTGAGCAGCACCACGGTACGGTAGAGCGTCGGGATTTCCGCGCTCCACAGCGCGGGCTGCGCTACCGGCAGGCGCAGAGTCGTGCGATCGTTATAGCGACCACGCTCATCGATGATGTCGCTTTCGAGCGGCTGTTCCACTTCACCGATCAGCCGATCGTCCTGCCAGAGCTGGACGGCGACGCGGGTATCCTCGGCGATATCGCCTTCAACCATTACCGTTGCTTCCAGCGTGGCGCGGCTGAATTCGTCGTTGAGCTGGGTGACCAGCTGCACGTCGCTCAGGCGGGTGTCCGGCTTATGCAGCAGGGTCACGTCGCGGAAAATACCGCTCATGCGCCACATATCCTGATCTTCCAGGTAGGTGCCGTCGCTCCAGCGCAGCACCATTACCGCCAGCCGGTTTTCACCGTCGACCAGCAGGCCGCTGAGGTCAAATTCCGACGGCAGGCGGCTGTCCTGCGCGTAGCCGACCCATTGGCCGTTACACCACAGGTGGAAGGCGGAGTTAACGCCGTCGAGGACAATGCGCGTCTGGCCGCTGCTCAGCCATTGTGGATTGGCATTGAATGTGAGCGAGTAACACCCGGTAGGGTTATCCTGCGGAACAAACGGCGGATTAACCGGGATCGGATAGGTGACGTTGGTGTAAATCGGCACGTCGTAGCCGAGCATCTGCCAGTTCGAAGGAACCTCAATGCTGTGCGCGTCCGCCAGGTCCTGCTGTAACCAGCTTTCCGGTACCGATTCCGGTTGCGTAAAGTAGCTGAACTGCCAGCGGCCATTGAGGATTTGCCGTGAAGGCGACGCGGCGTCACGGCGGGCGTCATCGGCGGATCGCCAGCTGGAGAACGGCGGATGGGCGGCCAGCGCGTTGAGCTGGGTGACGGCTGGGTTTTCCCAGTCGCGACGGGCGAGTACAGCGGCTAAAGAGAGAGGTTGTAGGCTCATTATCCAGGTTCCTTGATATATTTTGTGATGCGCTCACAATTTTAATCACTATGCGAGGATACCTGCTGCTTGTAAAGCCCCATCGCGATAGAGGGTGATGGGACTCACAAATAATGGCCCCAGCGACGGGGCTCGGAGGACGGTGATATTACTGCAGGCGGGCAACCTGGCGCGCCAGGCGGGCCAGCTCTTCGGAAAGATGCTGGGCTGAGAGCGTATCAGACTGGGGTTTGGCCGTCGTTTTGCGTTCGACCAGGCTCACCGGCAGCAGTTCGGACACCGTCTCTTCGCCTTCGATCAGCCCCAACAGGCGCTCAACGCTGACTTTCCCCAGCGCTTTGAAATCCTGTTTGATGGTGGTCAGCGGCGGGGTGAAGCAGGCGCTATCTTCCGTGTCATCGTAGCCGACCACCGAGACCGCGCCCGGCACCGGAAGGCCGAACTCCGACAGCGCGCGCAGTGCGCCCAGCGCCATCTGATCGTTCGCCACCAGGATAGCCGTGGGCGTAACGCCTTCGTTGAGCAGCCGCGTGACGTGCTGATAGCCCGATAGCGAGCTCCAGTCGCCGTGCATCACCGCTACCGGCGTCAACTGATGCTCTGCCAGGCAGTCCTGCCAGCCCTCAAAGCGCAGACGCGCGGAGATGGAGCTGAGCGGGCCCGCCAGCAGCGCTATCTGCTGATGCCCCAGCTGGACCAGATGCTCGACGCCGAGCTTCGCACCCATGTGCGGGTCGAACACAATGTGGTGCATCTCGGTCGACGGCGATGCATCAAGAAATAGCACCGGAATCGCGCCGCACAGCCGCACGATTTCCTGGGTTTGTTCATCTTCCATCGGAATATTGACCAGAATACCGTCCACGCGCTGCGACAGCAGCTGGCTCACGGCGGCTTTGCTGGCTTCCAGCCCCGACTGCTCGGTCATGGATATCACCACGTTAAACTGCAGCTCACCGGCCCGCGACTTGGCGGCAGCGACAATTTGCGACGGCGCATGCAGCGCCAGATTGCTGGTGGCAAAGCCCAGCGTATGGCTCAGTTTCCCCGCCAGCTGCTGGGCCATGCGGTTGGGAATATAGTTCAGCGCGTCCATCGCCGCTTCAACCTTGAGGCGGGTTTTCTCAGAAACGTGGGCGGCCTGATTGATGACCCGGGAGACGGTCTGGTAAGAAACGTTGGCGTGCTCGGCAACGTCATAAAGGGTGACAGACTTCGGTTTCATGCCGGGATTCCTTGTCATTCATCATGTTGAAGATGGCTAGAGGGCAGCTAAAAATCGTTGGCATATCATAGCATTTGTTGAAAAAAGACGCACGGGCACATAGGATTAGAACAGTTATATATGTGAATTGATAATTGGTACACTAAATAAAATAGGTCGCAATGCCTTAACAAAATAGTTTCATTTTGCTGATTAAGACATTGACAGGAAGAAACTACCACTTTACCTGTCAATGTCTTGACGCTATATGGCTTGAAACAGCATATCTAAATTAGTCTTGATGAATTAATGAATTCCCGCACTTTTCACATTTGCTGGTATGTCGGCATTGTGACCCTGTGATGCTAGCAAATATCCAATTAGCAATGTTTTGCACTGCGTCGGGGTGAGAGTGCGTGGAATGCACCATATCACTATCACCCACAGGCCCAAGTTTTAGTATCTGGTGTGAACCGGTTGGCGTCTCTGAAGAGGAGACAAACATTTCTGGACAAAAAATCAGCCGCCAATCGCCATAGGCTAACGCTTTAGCCGTAGCCAGCCAGAATGAGAAAATAGTGATAGGGAGTGCTGCAGCAATTAATACGTTAGCAGGTTCACTTTTTTTTCGTCTAATCATTGCCAGGTGTAAAACTACGAGCATGATTAACCCGACGAATAAAGTAAAAAACTCTGCTGTCTGTGATATCACAAGTGTATAGATGCCGAATAAAAAAAGAATAAAATAACTCAGGATAAAGGGAGTATGACGTTTCTTGTGGGCAATTTCTGATGCTGAATTTAACTGGGTAAGTACACCAAAACAAGCTTCGTGAACAAAACTGGAAAACCTCAATGCAGAATCAGCTTCATCTCCGGCTGCATGGATTATTTCGACAGAACTATAATCAACAGAGTCATCAGGTGCCTGTGGTTCATTTTCAAAGGAGTTTCTGCATCGCTTAGTAAGCCATATTTCAAGCAGTGCGGCTAACGGTACGCATAGTGCAATAATAGCTGGCTCTGTCAAACCAAAGGCGAGATAGAGGGCTGTGATTGGAATAAGCAGTGCAAAAGTAAACCCAAAAACATTGGTAGCAAGAAATCTGTTTGCTGAACGAGATAACACTTTTCTGTAGAGGAATGGTGGCGAAAGTAAGCAAACGCCGCGGACTTTATTCGCAGTATCTGGATAGAAATGAGACATTTCTCGAACAATGTTTCCACCATGACTGTGAGCGACTATATAATGTTGTTCACTGGTTGAACATAAAATTTTATCGGCAAGCTCCTTCGCTGCTAGCGTTCTTGCTCCAGGGGTATTTCCGCCACTCCAGTTAAAACGCACCAAATGTGCTTCGGGGTTAATATCCTCAATCGCTTTTCTCATGGCAGAGCCAGGTTTTGTCCAGGGAGCCTCTGTTTCGAAAGTGCCATGTACCAGATGGACAATAACTGTATTGGCATCAACAGGTCGATCATCAACTTTATCCTGGTGACTGTCACTTAAGTCCTTAGTAAAGTATCTTCTGTAGGTTTTTTGAAAGAGTCTGTGCGCCCAAAGCCATGCCATAGATATTAAGTAATAAAACCCAAGAATTGAAATTAATAGAGCGACAGGGACTGACAACAACCCTATGGCTATGGTCTTTAATAAATATATTTTTGTGCCTTTAAAATGCATAAAAATAAAGTAGAGGCATGATGTGGAGAATAACATCATTGGCGCTAACGCAAGACCAGCGCCAATGATAACGACCAGAACTGATATGTGTACTCCTGCTATCATATTTTTCCCTTTGTTTGTGGATTTGAACTTAAGTGAGGTGTTTAACTAAATGAAATTATGAAGCGAACCTGGATTATATCTGCATGTTTTGCAGGCGATGATAAATTTCATGTGCATTGAATTTAACTGCCTCAAAAAATATTGTGAAGTGCCAAAAATGATAGTAGCTGATTTTCCGAAACTTGGAACTGCTTTAGCGGTAACTAACGAAAAACACAAGATTCCACTTCCAGTACAAAAACAGCATTGATATGGCTGTATTTTATACTGTTCAAGTGGCTTTTTGAAAGCATAGCTATCTATGTTGAAACGTAATGGAGTATTAGTTACGTTATCTTTGATAGGCGAGTTGCTGTCCTTGTCGCCACCAAATCTCCGAACTGTATTTGTGTGACACGTTGGATTTCCACTAATCACCCTGACAACCTGACTTTCATGACCAGTGCGTCGCTGGTAAAGTGATCAACGCATAATACGATAACCAGAAGGGTATCAACGGTGAGCGGGCGCATTGACTACCAGATTGAGAAATACCGCTTTACGGAGGCGCTGGAAAGCGAGCGCCTCAGCAAACAGTGGGCTGACGTGATTGCGGAATGTCAGACCTGCGGGGCGGGGGCCGAAGAGCGTCTGCGCATAGCCCTGCTGAACGTCGATTACGTGACCAGCTTCGAGCTGCCATTCCGGCTGCTGCTGACGCGCGCGCCGCAGCTGATTGCCAGCGTGCGCGACGAACTGGTCCTGAGTCAGAAAAGCGCCACCTTTAACGGTAAGCGCTTTGGCTGCGTCTATAGCCTGAAAGGCGATCTCAGCGGCATACCGGACGCTTTCCAGTACCACCTCTCCACGCGTATCCGGCGCACCGACGGAGCGGGCCACGGCGAAACACCGTACCGTGAAATTGCCCAGCAGGTGAAACATCCGCGCGAGCGCCTACGGCTGGCGCTGGAAAAGCGGCTGGCGGTCACGGCGCTGGATGGGCTGTTCTGGTTTGGCCTTCAGCGCATCGCCGCCGATGTGCAGCGGCTGCGTAAATCGGGTATGCGTATCGCCACCTCGGAAACAGACGTGTTTGATACCCTGACCGGCACCACCCGCCGCGTGCCGGTTTATCAGCTTACAGAGACCTGATCTGCGCGGCGTTCTCCAGCCGCCGGATGCCCGGTACCAGGCTGGCGCAGACGGTGGCGATGACCACGGCGATGCCTGAAATCAGCAGCACATGGCTGTTGCCGTACTGCATCGCCAGCGGCCCGGCGACCAGCTCGCCAAAAGGAATCGCCACGAAGGAGCCGACGGCATCATAGGCATAGACGCGGGCCAGTTTTTCCGGCGGGATATGCGTTTGCAGGGAATGGGCCCACGACACCCCGAATCGGCCCATGGCCACGCCGGTCATAAAGAAGGCGGTGATGAGCCACGCGGCGGAGGCGGCCTGGCTCAGCAGGAGAATCGGCGCCGCGCACAGCCCCACCAGCATCACCCCGATGAACAGATCGCGGCGTGGACGCCAGCGCAGGGCAATGAAGGTGCCGACAATCAGCCCCACGCTCTGCGCCGCAATCATCATGCCCCAGTTCGCCCGCCCGAAGGTGGCGTCGGCAATCGCCGGGCCGAGCACCATCATCACGCCGCTGAACGCCGCGTTGATGATGGTAAACTGCACCACGATCGACCACACCCAGGAGCGGCTGGCGAACTCTTTCCAGCCCTCTTTTAAATCCTGCAGGATGTTGCTCGGCGCGGCGCTGACTCTGGCTGCCGTCACACGAATCATATAATAGAGCGGGGCGGAGGCGGCAAAGCCCATGGCGTCAATCGCCAGCCCCCATCCCGGCCCGACCGAGCTGGCGAGGATGCCGCCCAGCGAAGCGCCAATCACCGTACCGCTGTAGATGCCGAGCTGAACCAGCGCGTTGGCTTCACGCAGATTTTGGGTTGGCACCGTCTGCGGCACCAGCGCCTGAGAGGCGGGTAACGCAATACCGGCGGAAGCCCCGTTGAGCGCACCCAGCAGCGCCAGGCTTAATACCGTGGCGGAGCCATCCAGCACCGACCACGCCACGATGGCCTGTGAAAGAGCGGCAATAGTGGAGGAGCAAACCAGCACCCGGCTGCGCGAGTAGCGATCCGCCAGCACGCCACCCAGCAGCAGAAACGCGACGTTAAGAATCGAACGTGAGGCTACGACGATCCCCAAATCCGACACGGTACCGCCGATATCAAGAACCGCGAAGGCCAGCGCAATCGGCGCCATACCGTTACCAAGGACGGTCAACAAGCGAGCGGAAAAGAGGTAACGAAACGCGGGGAAATGGTAGGCACGAACTTTTTTATTATACGTAGGCATTGTGGCAATGGTTTATGGGTTAGAAATCGTTTTTATCGACGGTCTGTATGCCGCGACAATCAAGGAATGCGCGCATAATATCATGTAATTTATGGCGCCGAGGGGCGAATTAGCGCTGGCGACTGATTTGCGTCATCGGGTAAGAAGATCCTCGGTTTTGCCCAGAATGACCGCACGGACAGGTCTGCGACCTCATCATTTAAGGTAATAATAAGGCTCCTGAGGAGCCTTATTATTATTTAAGCATCTGCGCGTTAGCCACGACGCCTTTCTCTTCGACGGTACGCATCTCGTGGCCCGCTTTTTTCCAGTCGCCGTTGGGCCGCTGACGCCAGCCTTTTTCGACCAAATACGCCTCCGCCTCAATATGTTTCATGCCCATAATGGTTTCGACCTCGCGGACGATCTGCTCATAGTGTTGGCTGGTTGTCTGCGTTGGTTTTGTTGCCGTTTTCGAAGACGGCCTGGCATTCTGCGCCTTCGTTTTGTGGATGTCGCAGGAGATGCCGGCGTTCATTTCAGTACAGCCGGAGCGAATAAGCTGCTCACGGTACTTCGCATTAATGGCCTGCGCGGGAGCGGCGGCGATAGTCGCTAGCGTCAGAACAGACATCATGATTTTTTTCATTGTGTTATAGCCTATCTAGTCAGGAATATTCAGCATAACCGCCCGCGGCATCCGATTTTATGCAGTCAAAAATACCCCCTCATCACCAGGGGGTCAGTATAAGACATACTAAAAATGGATATATCAGGCAGGTCAGTGGGGTTGTCGGCGGTCTCATGTCCGAATGTCTCGCCAGCGGTGGTTAACTCTCGCGGTGAGAAAGGGTCAGTCAGATCTGCCACAACGCTGTTGTCGTTATTACAGCTTTGTTAAGTCATTTCTTCTGCTACTTCAAAAGCCGATACCCAATGGGGCATCTCTCTAAATATGAAAAGTGGTAAATTGTTGTTATTCACTCTTTTGCATACGGCATCCAAAAAAATAAATAAAAAACGGGTTATTATTGTTGTTTATTCCGTCTATTCCGCTGTCTCTGCGCTGTGGGCCTGATGTAGCCTCAGCGCTTCGGTGATAATTTGTTGTTTACTTTTGCGCGTCTGAAACGCGACCTCACGGACGTATTCACATAGATCGTTGGCGATACGCGCGCTGAGCATGGTTAAACTGTCATTTTGTGCTTCACCGCGACGTCTGCGTTTCGCGGGATAGGTTCTTGTGTTGTTTATAAGATTCATATTGCAATCCGCTTCATTATTTTTCTTCGTAAAATATGAATCGGGAAAAAAGACATGTCAATATTTGTAGGTTACCTCACATTTTGTATTAAAAACGTTAAGGCGATTGATGATTATTATTTAATTATTCGAATGAAAGTAGACATCGTAAGTTCGAAGCACACACGATATTTAGAAATAGTAGACCGTAAATAATGGGACGAAAGCGGCGAGGGACAGTCTGATCCGCAGACCCGAGCGTGTTGCGTATTGACATAAATTTCAGCGCTGCCAGCCAATTACGGCATTCGGTTTCGCGAAAATGCACGATCGTTATTCAGCGTGGTTTAGTCATCAAATTTGATTGATTATGCAAATACTCACTTAAAGTATACTTTATTAATCAGTATGCTAGTACAAAAGGATGGGAGGTTTCTGCAACAGTTTCGTAAAGAAAGGTAAGCTGATGTGTCTGTATTAATCGATGGAGAGTGTCTATTGTTTGATTAAGGTCAATTAAAAATGGGGGAAGGCATTGCCTGGAAATGATAATAGTCATAAGGAGGAACATTTATTTATTAATCATTAGCATGAAAATGAGTGTGAATATCGTTAAATACGTCGGCTATTCGGTATTTATTTTGTGTGGAAAGTGTAAATTTGATTTCCGGGTTTATTATTCCCTTTTAAATCATGATCCCAGACCTCATTTTAGCATGACGCCTGAGCCCGGGTTGGTATTGAAACTCAGGAACTCTCTCTGGTAGCAGTCATAAATCGTTCTCGCGTTAGCGTCTGGCACCGGTTCGCCCTTTACTGCGTATTAATATAGCGCTTCTTAAATTCCGTCGTGTTAATCGCCCGGGAATAGATGTAGCCCTGGCCCTTGGTGACGTTCCTTTTTAAGAAGATGGAGGCCTGCTTCATGGTCTCAATCTGTTCTGCGATCACTTCGATATCATGCTGGTCCGCGAAATCAATGATCAGGTTAATCTCCTGGGTCTGCTTCTCATCAATTTTCCCCGGCTTTAGCTTCAGAGTGCGGACTTTAAAAAGGCCATGCAGCGCACGCAGCTGCTCCTCACTGGAGATATTATCCCAGGCAATGCCTACTCCTAGCGCTTCAAGCTGATGCAGATTTTGTATCGCGACCTCATCCAGCGCTGGTTCATCGCAGGAAATTTCGAGCATCAGCGTTTTGGGCTCGATATGATAGTTTTTAAGCGTCTTCTCAATGATGGCGGGGAATTTTTGGTGCTGAATTTGCAGATGTGAGACGTTAAGGTTAAAACGCAGATCGCCCATTTTCCGCTGCTGATAAAACGCGCAGAACAGGTTGATCACGTGGTTGCCGACGTTGAGCATAATATCGGGATGCTGCAGATGCTCAATGATGTTTTTAAAGGGGACAATCGAATCCAGCGTGTAGCCTCTGGCCAGGATTTCGCCGCCGACA